>JANNMN010000037.1:0-19584 GCA_031397865.1 Chitinophagaceae bacterium | reverse complement strand
CCTATCTCAAGATGAGTTTACTTTTAAGGGCCGTCAAAGACTATGACGTTGATAGGCTATAGGTGTAAAACTGGTAACAGTAAAGCCAAGTAGTACTAATTGCCCGTACGCTTTAATTTTTTTAATCATTTTCTAAAAATGGTTTATTAGTGAGTCTTCTAACATTTCCCAATATGATCTTATTGTCCTATTATTAATAATAGGATTTACATTCTTATGGTGGTTTTTCCGAGGGTGTTCACCTCTTCCCATACCGAACAGAGAAGTTAAGCCCCTCATGGCCGATGGTACTGCACCACAATGCGGGAGAGTAGGTAGCTGCCATATTTATTTAAAAAGCCTTTCAGTTAATTCTGAAAGGCTTTTTTATTGTGCCTACCTTATTGTATTTGACTACAAAATATTTGATTGTATTTGTTTAGGATAGAAAGATATATTTGATAATTATAAGTTTGATTTTAATACATAATTGGTAGTTACTAGTTTAAAAGAGGGGAATATTGCTCTGATTGAAAATTAGAGTCTAATAATTTCTTCCACTAGAAAGGAATTTCTATTAATCAATGCTACAAAAGTCAATAGTACTTATGTAAGCATTGATCGATAATATTTTAATATGACAAGAAAGGAGAAGATAATATTGTTTCTACTTGCGGGATTGAACTTTACTCATATTCTTGACTTCATGATCATGATGCCATTAGATAATTATTTATTGGTAACTCCTTTCCGCTTTAGTTTGCTTGTTGCTTCTTATTCTATCAGTGCTTTTTTTTCTGGGTTGGTGATAGCTATGTTTATTGACAGATTTGATAGAAAAAAATCTTTACTATTTGCATATACAGGATTTATAGTTGGAACTTTTGCCTGTGGTTTCGCAAACTCATATGTTTTATTATTAAGTGCAAGAATTGTGGCTGGACTGTTTGGAGGAATTATTGGTGCACAAGTATTGTCTATTGTTGCAGATATGTTCTCTTATGAAAGAAGAGGGAGAGCTATGGGGATTGTGATGGGTGGATTTGCTGGTGCATCTATTCTTGGGGTTCCTTTTTCTTTATACCTCACTAATCTATTTGAAAACAATTGGCATGTTCCATTTTTATTGATTGGTTCTTTTGCTATTATTTTAATTCCGTTTATAATCTATTATATTCCCAAGATGACGGAACATATTCAATCTGGGGATAAAAAAAAATTTCCGCTTGACAGATTGACCATCGTTTACAAAAGAAAAGAGCAGCGGTCTGCTATGATATTTTCTTTGTTGTTGATGATGGGGCATTTTTTGATTATTCCGTTTATTAATCCTTACCTAGAATTTAATAAAGGCTTTTCTAAAGAACTTACTCCAATGATCTACTTAGTTGGCGGAATAGCTTCCTTATTTGCTGCAATTATTTTGGGCCGCAAAGCAGATAAATTAGGTAAACTTACCGTTTTCTCAACCTCGGTATTTCTTTCTCTTTTTATGGTGCTGATAATAACAAGAATGCCTACTGTTCCTTTTGTAATTGTCCTGATCTTTTTTGCTGTTTGGTTTATAGTGGCTACAGGAAGAATTGTAACTGCACAGGCCATGATAAGTGAAGTAGTAAGTCAGGAACAACGTGGTAGCTTTATGAGTATTAATGGAAGTGTGCAGCAACTAGGTAGCGGACTTGCAGCATTGTTTGCCGGACTTATCGTTTCAACAGAAAAGTCGGGAAAGATTGTGAATTATAATTGGGTTGGCTATTTGAGTATACTCGTATTATTGGCTAGTTTATTATACGGCAGAAGGATCTTTCGCAAAATAGATGTGGCTGAAAAAGAATCTCTAGTAAAGGAAAATGAATTGATACAAGAAACTGCCTGATCATTTTACTCTATATACGGGATAACGATTGAGTGATGGCTCAAACCAAGGAGAATTTTGATAAACAAAATTTAATTGTGCTCTTCCATTTTTTGCAAAGGCTGTATCTGATGCTCTTTGCTGCTCCAGTTTGTTTTTTAAATCGGAATTGTTTTTTAAATACTCTGCAGCAATATCTTCAAAAACATATGCCGAGTAGCCTTCTTTTTGACCAAGAATGGCATCAAAAAAATTCCAGGCGAAATAAGAATCTTCAGCTTGTGGTTCCAGAGTTTCTATAAGGAAACGATTGGCTACCTGATTCATGGGGATGTACCAATCTCCTTTAAAGAATTTGATTTTTTGAATGGAAGTAGAAACTATTACTTCGCTATTCAGATGGTGCATTTCGTACTGACGGGGTAAAGTTTTATAGTCTTCTATTTTATATACTTCCACTTGGATAGTGGTGTCTTTTTTTATTTGACTCATCTGTACTTTATTCAATTTCAGTAAATCAATTACTTTCCACCAACCTTGCGGAATGATGTAGGCTTTTGGTTTTGTAATCACATTTTTAACAGCGAAATAGTTGAATATTTTTACTGTTTTTTCAAAAGGTTTATTTCTGTCGTAATACAATCTTGGTAAACCAGATACTTCGCTGGGTTTGCGGCCAGCTTCATATCCTTTGTACAATACTTCTTTGAATTGTGACCTATCTAATGACCAGCTAATTGGAAACTCTATCGCTGATTGCACGGATTTTTTTGTTTGATTGCGCAGATTTTTTATTGTCTCACTATTCTTTGAAGTGAATTCTATAAATGATTGCATGAGTGCAGAAGTAGATTTAACCCGTTGATCATAGGGCTTGAGCATATGTGTTTCTGGTACAAAAGAAAATGTCTGCCATAGAGCAGCATAGCCGCTGGTGTAGCGGGGACTGTCCCAATATTCCGGCCAGCCATTTTCAGGAGTGTCACCGAATGAATTGACATAAGGAACAAGGTCATAACCTTTTTCTTTCATAGAAGAATATAAAGCTGGTTCAAATTGTTTGCTAAGAAATTCTCCCATCACCCCGCCGAGTTTATTATGCTGCGTGGTGAGCAAAGTCATCACATGCTGGTAATCGGCACCATTGCTTACATGATTGTCTACAAAAACATCCGGGTCGGTGAGATGAAATATTTCTGTTAAGGCTCTTGCTTCTTTTGAATCGCATTTGATAAAATCTCTATTAAGATCGAGGTTTTGAGAGTTACCACGGAAACCAAATTCTTCTGGGCCATTTTGGTCAACACGATAATTGGCACTTCGGTTTAAGCAGCCACCGATGTTATAAATAGGAACAAATGCGAGAACAACGTTGTCAGGAATTTTATATTTACTGGTAATAATATCTCTCACTAATAGCATACTTGCATCTACACCATCTGGTTCGCCGGGATGTATGCCATTGTTTATTAGAATAACCCGTTTATTTTTTTTACGAATGTTTTCAAAATTATAATCACCATTGTTTGATACAACTATTAAATGCAATGGATAACCTGCATCTGTCATGCCCATTGTGAGCATTTTTACTTTACCTGATTTTTCATCTAGTTTTTTCCACCAGTCGATTATTTCAAAATAGGTGGGGGTTTGGGTGCCGTTTGATTGTTCGAATTTTGTGGTGATGCTTTGAGAGGAAGAATATTGAGTAACAAATAAAAGTATTAGTAAAAGGCTGAATGACTTTTGCATAATTGATGATTAGAATTACCGGACGATGAAGAGTGCGACGCAACTAAAGCTCAATCAAGGTACTGAAGTTGGGTAAATAATAATTTTATCTAAATTAAAAAAGGCATCCCAAAATGGAATGCCTTTCAAATAATTTATTGAAACAATTTATTTTGTTGCTACGGCTGCATTGGCTTTTCTAGCTAACTTGCTTTTTAGATTAGCGGCTTTGTTCTTGTGGATTACATTACGTTTTGCCAATTTATCGATCATGGAGGCTACATCTGGAAACTTGTCGCCCATTTCTTTTCCTTTCAAAACTTTAAGGTCACGGATGGCATTACGGGTGGTTTTGCCGTAATACTTATTTCTGATTGTTCTCTTTGCAGCCTGACGGGCATCCTTTTTTGTTGCGCTGTGATTAGCCATTTTTTATTCTTTTTTGTCCCGGTAATTTCGGGAGGCAAAGGTAGGGCAATGCATTTAAAAATGAGTAATTAATAATTAAAAATTTTACTGCACCGGCCACCATTTTTTCTTCATTTTTATTACCCTTTGGTAGGAGTTATTTACTTGGTTTTCGCTTATTTTTCCTTTGAGAACCAACGATTTAATGATTTTATGGATATTGTCGGGGGAATAATTAGAAATCCCTTTGATATTATTACTAAACATGAGTACATCAACTCCAGCCTCCAATGCCAGGCGTATAGATTCTTCGAGTCCATACTGGCTACTGATGGCCTGCATCATCATATCATCTGAAAAAACGGGGCCAGTGAAACCGAGGCTATCCCGAAGCAGGCCGGTGATAATTTTTTTGGAAAGAGTGGCTGGCAATTTGGATTCGTCTAATCTACCATTAACAATATGTGCCGTCATTACCGCATCTACCAAACCTTTTTGAATGAGCTGGCGATAGGGTTCGAGTTCCTCCTTTTTCCAGGTTTTAGTAACATCTGCTACGCCGAGATGTGAATCGGAAAGTGAATTGCCATGGCCGGGAAAATGTTTTACCATAGTGTGCACCTGAAAATAGTTGTGCGATAAAATTACCTGCTCGGCATGTTTGCTAATCTCTTTCGGATTGGCGGAGAAGCAACGGTTTCTTGCGCCAAGTACCGGACAGTTGGGATTGTAAACATCTAGTACGGGTGCATAATTAAGATTGACGCCGAGCCGTGATAATGTGAAAGCTATGTTGTCGCTGTAATATTTTGTTGTTTCAATATCATTTTTATTGCCCAGAAAAAATGCTGATGGCATGGACGGAAAACCAGGTAAGCCATCAAAGCGATTGACAAGACCACCTTCCTGATCGATGCTGATAAAAAGTGGAATGGGAGTTGCGGATTGAAAATCTTTTATAAGTTTTTGCAGTTGACTGCTGGTATTTGTTTCAGCAATGTTTCTTCTATATAAAAGGATGCTGCCGACTTTTCCATCTTTTACTGCTTTGTAAACGGCATCTTTTTTATCAACCTTGGTTCCATAGAAACCAAAGATTATCATCTGGCCGATTTTGATATCGAGGCTATCAGGTTGAGCTTGTGCTGGCAGGTTTAAATGAAGAAGGAGCAAGAAAAATGCAGACTTGAAAATGAATAATTGCATAACGGAGCTTTGGCCGAAAGTACTAAGAAAGTGGATGTTAAAACAGGGAAATCTGGAATCCCCTTTGGTCTAAATAGTGTAGATTTGCGAACTCAAATTCCCTATAATTGTTGTCAATTTCTTTATGAAGGATATCCAATATATCACCAGTCAGCACCCCGCTTTTATAGAAAGTATGTACCAGGATTTTATTAAAAATCCGGACAGTATAGATCCTGACTTTAAAAAATTTTTTGAAGGCTTTGATTTTGCCATGGGCACTGCGGTGGCCAATGGTAATGGAAAAGCTACGACGGCCCCAACAACCACTGCTGCAGTTACGGATAAGCCAGTAAGTGCCGGTGTGGATTGGATGAGGGAAATTCAAGCATATCGATTGATACTTGGGTATAGGAATAAAGGCCATTTAATTGCCAAGACTAATCCAATTCGTAAAAGAAAAGACAGGGGAGCCAATATTGAATTATCATTTTTTGGATTTACTGATGCAGATCTTGATAAAGAATTTTATGCAGGTAATTTGATTGGACTTGGGAGAGCTTCTTTAAAAAATATTTTAGCTCATCTTGAAAAAAGCTATGCATCGCATATTGGTATTGAATTTAAATATATCAGCGATCAGAAAAAGATAGACTGGCTAACCAATGAAGTGGAAAAGAAAATGCAGGAGCCACTGCCATTAAATAAAAAGAAAAGAATCCTGGAGAAGCTGAACCAGGGTGTGATGTTCGAAAAATTTCTTCATACAAAATATGTAGGGCAAAAAAGATTTTCTTTAGAAGGGGGTGAAACAACCATAGCTGCCCTCGATGCAATAATTAATACTGCTGCGGATAATGATGTACTGGAAGTGGTGATAGGAATGGCGCATCGAGGAAGACTGAATGTGCTGGCCAACATAATGGGTAAAACATATGAGCAAATTTTCAGTGAGTTTGAAGGCACTGCTAAGCTTGACCAGACAATGGGAAGTGGTGATGTGAAATATCATATGGGCTATGGTAGTGAAGTGCAGACAATGAATGATAAAACTGTTCATTTGAAACTAATGCCAAACCCTTCTCACCTGGAAGCAGTGAATCCTGTGGTGGTTGGTTTTGCAAGGGCCAAGGCCGATGTGATGTATGAAAGTGATTTTGATAAAATATTGCCGATATTAATTCATGGTGATGCATCCGTGGCAGGGCAGGGAATAGTGTATGAAGTTTTGCAGATGTGTAACCTGGATGGTTTTTATACTGGAGGTACTATACATTTTGTTATCAATAATCAAATTGGATTTACAACAGACTTTGATGATGCAAGAAGTTCCGACTATTGCACCTCATTAGCAGCAGCAGTACAAGCACCGGTATTTCATGTAAATGGTGATGACCCTGAAGCAGTGGTAAAATGTGTGGAGATAGCCACCAGATACAGGCAGGAATTTAATGCTGATTTCTTTATTGATATGGTTTGCTATCGCAAGCATGGACATAATGAAGGCGATGATCCGAAATTTACTCAACCTCATTTATATGCACTCATTGATAAGCATCCTAATCCCAGAGAAGTGTATGTAAAATATTTATTGGAAAACGGAGAACCGGATGCACAAGAGCTGGCTAAGGAAATGGAGAAAAAATTCTGGGCTGATTTACAGGAACGTTTAGATGAAGTAAAACAAAATCCATTACCTTATCATTACCAGGCGCCAGAAGTAGAATGGAAAAAATTACGAAGAGCTACGGCAACAGATTTTGACGAATCACCTGTAACAGCAATCAGTACTGATGATTTTAAAAAAGTATTTGATGCTATGATGAAGTGGCCGGAGAACTTTAAGCCGCTTCGCAAAGTGGAAAAAATATTACAGGATAAATTAAAATTGTTTCAAACAGAACAGAAGGTGGATTGGGCTACGGCCGAATTATTAGCCTACGGAAGTTTATTACTGGATGGAAAAAATGTAAGAATGAGTGGACAGGATGTGCAACGGGGAACTTTCTCTCATCGACATGCAGTATTACGAGACGATGAAAATGATGAAGCATACAACAGGCTAAGCAGAATTGATGGTGCAACTGGGGAATTCAGAATTTATAATTCATTATTGAGTGAATACGGTGTATTAGGATTTGAATATGGCTATGCACTAGCAAATCCGAATGCATTGGTATTATGGGAAGCACAGTTTGGTGATTTTGTAAACGGTGCACAGATAATGATTGACCAATTTATTGCTGCCGGTGAACAAAAATGGAACAGAATGAATGGTGTTACCATGCTATTGCCACATGGATATGAAGGGCAGGGGCCGGAACATAGCAGTGCAAGGATGGAACGTTTTTTACAATCCTGTGCAGAGTTGAATATGGTGGTTACTAATATAACAACAGCAGCCAACTTCTTTCATGCACTACGGAGACAATTAGCATGGCCTTTCCGCAAGCCTTTAATTGAATTTACACCAAAGGCAAACCTTCGTCATGCAGGAAGTTATTCAAGAATAGAAGAGTTTACCAACGGTGGATTTAAAGAAGTAATTGATGATGCTACTGCAGATGCTTCTAAAGTGAAAAAAGTTTTATTCTGTAGTGGTAAAATTTATTTTGACTTGGCTGAGAGGCAGCAAAAAGAAAACAGAGATGATGTTGCTATTGTACGGTTTGAACAATTATATCCATTGCCGTATAAGCAACTAGATGCCTTGCAAAGAAAATATATATTGGCCACCTGGTTTTGGGTACAGGAAGAACCGCAGAACATGGGAGCCGCATCATTCTTACAAATGAATTTGAAGAATCTTAATTTTGGAATAATCAGCCGCCAATCTTCAGCTTCTACAGCTACTGGTTATAATAAGGTGCATAAGCAGGAGCAGCAGGAAATTGTGGAGACGGCTTTTAGTATATAATCGCTGATTGAAAGATTAAAATCTGATTAACACGGATTAATATGTAATGCAAAAAAAGAGGTTATCGTTTTGATAACCTCTTTTGCATTGGAATAAGTGTTTAATGATTAACGGGTTTAAAAAGGAATTTTTGCATTTACAGTTTTCATCTTTCCATCGCTGTCATAAAGTGTAAGGTCTTTGATAGTAAGTGTCCTGTTACTTATAGTAATACTGCCGGTTGATTTGCTGGAACCGGTAAATTGCTTATCACCTAAATCGCTGCCTACACCAGATAAAGCAACAGCAACAATTCCTGGTTCTGGCTCTGTCATTGGCAACATGGAACCACTATATATTTTTAGATTGGGATTGGTAGTCGCATCTTTCTCATTCACAAATACTGCCTGAAGCAATTCAAAGTTTGCACTGGTTGCACTTTCATCATGCTGACATAATACAGAAAAGTTTGACTTTTCTTTATCGCTGCCAAAATACTGTGTGGTTGCTTTTCCGGTTACAGATTTTCCATCAAAAGAAAATTCGCCAGTTTTTTCATCGCTGCTTTCGCTGCTGGATGAGCTGCTTGTTTCTGTTGTTGAGCCATCTGTAGTTGTTTTCTTTTTGTCGCCGCAAGAGATTAGTAAAGTGGTTGCTGCTACAAATACAAGGATTGTTTTTTTCATTTTTTACTTTTTTGAGGTTTTTATTTAACTATTACTTTCCAGAAAGCTGCCGAATCAATCCAGGCATTCATAGAAAATTCTTTTTTATTTTTTCCATCACTTAAACTTACATAAGCAGAGGCAGGTGATGTCATACCTTCGTTGATGGCTTTTACCCCTATAAAATAATCTCCGGCAGAAAGATTACCCAGTTTGTATTCAATAGGTGTATTTAAAATAGCCAAGGAATCGGCAATCAATTTTCCTTCAAAATATACCTGAATGCTATCTCCGTCTTCTGCATCATTATCCCATACTTTCATTACTATATTGCCAGATTGTATTTCTGTTTGCCCTTGTTGTGTAAAAGTGGAGAGTGGCATCTTTTTATTTCCCGGATAAAAATACCAAACTCCAAAGGCGATAAAGAGTAATAATAGTAGGAGTAAAAGTTTTGTCTTATTATTCATTGTTCATATTTTATTATTAGCTGCAATGTGCTCATCCGTGTTACTACAGCCGGTAACATAATGGTATCAATCAGTTTTAGCATTTGACATAGTTAATTTTAGATTGAAGTCCACTTTAGTATCTGCTGGTGTTTCTGTGCGGGTAAATGATTTTTCCAATGTAGTAACCTGATCTTTTTTTATCATATCTAGTGTAATGGTAGGAGAAGCATCTGCCATACGCATAGATCTGGTAAGAATAAACCTTGCTGTAGTGAGAGGGTAACTGAATACTTCGGCCTGTAAACTTAACGGGTTGTTTTTCTGCTGAACAATTACAAGGCTTCTGTTGGTTAATGATTGATCAAATTCAACATGTGCCGGCATCAACCGTATCACCATTTTACCATCTACTATTTGTGCTTCTAATGGGAAATAAAATGAGCCCGGAACTATACTTCGGGCTACTGCACCAAAGCCGGGGTCTTTTTCGGCCAGATTTACAGAAGGCACAATGGCTGGCATTCTTTTGTATTTTAAAACATCCCAGTTTGCTTTATCTTCTACTACCCAAACATCATCCGTAAATTCCATTTTGGTAACGTTGCCTTCTATGTAACCGCTCAGCTTTGGTTTTGGTCCATTCAATGCAGTCGTCTTACACATCACCGAAATTTTTGCACTATAAGTGATTTTATACCGCATATACATTTGCCCATTATTGCTGAATTCTAATGTATAATCGCCTGTTAAAGGCCCTTTATATTCTGTACAATATGTTTTGATTAATTGAAGCATGATATGCTGTGTGAGATCGCCTGCCATACCTATACCAAAGCTTGTACTTTCGAGATTTTGTAAGCTTCCCTTTGCACTCATAAAGCCCTTACCAGATTGAGTAAGCAGAAATTTATCGTTATCATCAAATTTTTTGGGAGCAAGGGTTTCTGCAGCTTTTGGCCATAGTTTATCTATCATCACATTGTCAATGATGGTTATTATACTCTTAGTGGCGAAATTCATTACTGTGGAAAGTAATGAACATGCCTCTGCAATGACATAGGCCGTATTGCAAATGTTAGGTTCTTTTTCTTTATTAGCACCCAATGTTTTTTCAACCTGCTCCAGCTCTTTTGATTTCTCCACCACCATACTGGTTAATTTTCCCAATGGGGCAGCTAATTTTTTATTTAATTCAGGATATTTTTTTGCCAGTGTTATGGCATCTTTTATTGCCTCTTTCAATTGCCTGCTAGCTTCTTTATATTTTACAACTTTACCTTTTACTTTTTGTACTTCTTTTTTTGTTTGTTCTTTATCTTCTGTGCTTACATCGGCAGTAATAGCGGCCAGAAGAGCGGTTTCAATTTTTGTTACTGTTTTATCAATGGCTTTGTCAAATTTATCTACTTCATCATTGGCCCCATCTAACTCAGCAGTAACGGTGAATTGGGTATTAGCTGTTTGTTTTTTGTCGGATGCGTAGGCAATTACTTTATATGTCCCCATTTCTACGGGCATATATTTTACAGCATACTCTCCTGATTTTTTATCGGCTCTTGTTGTAAGGTTATCGGTGCCACCTTTAGGTTTAATAACTTCGATATGTACCTGCCCAGGATCATCATTTAAACTGTTGCTAACGCCGGCAAGTTCTACTGCACCGTCTACATAACTTGTTGTCGTAATTACCTTTACTGTAATAGGTAATCCTTCTGTTTTATCCTGCGAACAAACATGAGTGGATAAAAATAGCAGCGTTAGAAAAAAGGGGACAACCAATATTTTAGTTTTCATTTTTTGCTTATTTACAGGGGTCAGAAATAGGTTTAGTTGGTTTTTTACCGTTTGCGGTAAAACCATTTTGCCGGATCAATTCAATTACTTTATTAACCACCTCAGGATTTTCTGTAGAGAGGTATAGGTTGCCATTATCATTATCAATCATCGCACTGCTAACTCCATCTGTATCCCGCAAAAGAGTTTCCATTTTTTTCTTACCTGTTTCGCAGCGGATATTGGTTTTTATAGTTACTTCTTTATAAATGCTCTCAGCTCCATTGTCACTAGCTCCATTATCTGTCGAACCGGAATTGTCCGATGCAGTAGGTAATGTTTCTGTTTCAGTTGGGGTTTTATTTTTCTTATCCCTTTTTTTACCAGTTATGACACTGTCAATTTTATCTGCACTTTTATTCACGGCTTCATCTACTTTTTGATCAGCTTTTCGTTCAGCAGCTTCTTTGGCTCTATCTTTTAGACGTTTGCCAAACTGTGCATCGGCGGCAGGTGCCACGAAGATGAGTGAAATGACAAGGATAAATTTTATGATTATAGTTTTTTTCATGATTCCTAAATTGAAATATAAAATTTGAAGATGTTATTGTGTTTTTGTTGGATTAAACAAATGACTGTTGCTGGATTTATGTTTTATCCTGAATTTTCCTTTTATAATATGGTCTGTGTTTTTAGGGTCAGTTTCATTGTTATTGCTATACGTTTTTGCATTGAATGTTCCCGTAATTATTCTTGTTTCTTCGTCTAGTTTTTCTGTCGAAGTAATTACAATGGCATCTGGAGTGATAGGTGTTTTTTCCGGATAGACGCCGTCGTGGCTCCTTGACGTATAATTTTTTTCCGGGTAATTTGATAGTTCTATACTACCATGGTTTATTTTACTTGAAGGATTAGTAGATCCGGAGGGGGTTGTTGAAGGTTTTGAGATGAGATACGGTATAGCTAATGATATTTTAGTAGCATCTTCTTTACCAGCAAAAATAAGAAGGCTTGTATCTACACTTTCGGTATAGGTGCTTGAAATGTCATCTGAATCAATATGCATTTCTTTACCATCTATGGTAAAATCAAAGTACAGGTCACTGTTACTGGCGTTGTTGGTTGTTGTTGACATTTCGCTTTTTGTACCCTTACTGTCGTTGTTATTGCAAGCTAGCAAAGCGGTTATAGCGATTGTAAAAGCGATTTGGAATGTTTTTTTCATATTTTATTTTTTAGAATTTATTTTTAAATACATCATTTTTTCTATACCAGTATCCATCCATTACTTTAATGACATTAGTTTGTTTTACCGAAGCTGGCACCCATTGAGCCGCCCTCGCATACATCCCCAGCAGTGCTCTCTTGTAAAATATAATTATCTTCCCCTTTTCATTATAGTAAGGTTCATCTATTGTTGCAATTCCTTTGTTGAGCAGTTCGTTTCGCCTGGCAATGGTGAGAGGAACATTTATTAAATATAATTTCTCGCCATTATATAAATATTCTTGAATGGAGATGCCGTGTAGTAAATTGGCTATTTTAATAACAGGCTCTGGGAGATAGTTAGTATCTTTTTTTTGTACAGTATCAAATTTGATCGTCTGGATTATTATAATCTTCGCTTTTTCAATAGTGTCTGGAGTTAATTTATTCAAGCCTGCTATTCCTCCTCTTACCCAATAACCAACTAATTGGCAATGCATATCGTAAAACGTGGTTCTTATCATTTTGTCAGAAACTTTTGATTCTTTTTCTTCTGAAGTCAATGAAAACCAACGTTGGCCTTTGTATTCATACTCGGTTACATTCAGCCGGTTCGAATCCATTTGATTTTTGATACAAAGGGGCAAGGTGGAATCTATTGCAGCATAACTTTCAGCATAGCTGATGAAAGAAATAAGAAATAAAATTATTTGCACTGCTGTTTTTTTCATGTCAACTTAATAAACTGTTATGGCTGTTGTTCCTTCGCTTTCTATTCCTTTCAAATTTATGGCTGTCAGTATATATTGATTTTTTTCGCCAGCTGTATAGTTTTTTACGATAACAGTACTTGCATTTTTGTCAATCGTTTGTACTACTAAGTAATCTCTGCCTGTCCATTTATTTAATTTGTATTCTTTGATATTGGAATTATCATTTGCCAGCCAGCTCAATGTAAGTTCGTTGTCAATTATTTCTCCTTTGAGATGTTTTGGACCAAAAGCTTTAACTTCTTTATTGTTCCATTGTACTGCACGGCTGGCAGCACTTTCTTTATCACCTATTTTTGATTTTACGATGTAGCTGTTACCATTTTCAGGATTATTGATAGTAATGTAATTGATATCAGAACTGGTAATGCCGTTTGGTAATAAGCGAAACTCCTGTTCAGTTATTTTCTTTTGATATACAGAATAACCAGTTATGTCCTCATTGCTATTATTTGCATCCCATACAATGTTGATGGTGGCATCGTTGTTTGGGATAATGCGGATGTCAAGCGGTGCAGGTACTATAATCTTTGCCTGTTCTTTCTCAATACTTATTCTTACTGTATCAGACGGTTCGCTTTTTGTGTACGAATTGCTTTCTGCTAATAGAAAGTACTCATAGATTTGTCCTGGCTTTAGATAATTGCTAGTGTCTGTCCAGGAAAAACTTTCACTGCTATCTTTAATAATAATGCTGGTGGCCTGATAAAATTTATCATCTCCGCTACTTCTTTTATAGATATAAAAACCACGGCTGGCGGCATCTGTACTTTCCCAATTAATGATGGGTTTGCTTCTCCTTGTAAAGCCACGAATATTTTTTGCTGCTTGAGGCTTTATAAAAAAATCGGCAAGTACATAAATAGTAGGAGTGTAGATGTTTTCAGATTTAGATAAGTCAAGTACCTGCAACTGGTAGAAAAAAGGTTCATTGGCATCATCAACAATATCAAGATATATTTTATCAGTATTTTTTACAGTAGCAATAGTGGTATATCCTGTTTCTCTTTTTCTGCTACGAAGAATGGTAATATTGCCGGCAAGAAAAGTGTTAGTCAACTCCCATTTCAATATTACTTCATTGCTTTGCATTTTTGCTTTTGCATCGAATGTCTTTATAACAGGACTAAGACCGGCGGGGTAGGCGTAAACAATTTTGCTTTCCCGCAACACCACTGCATCGTTGCTTATTACTTCAATGGTGTATTGATAAGTACCCTGACCCGGCAGCGTAGAATCAATATGGTAATAGTAAGAAGATACGGAGATATTATTTAGTTGGTGAATAGCTTTTATGTTTTCATTCTTTTCATTGCCTCGGTAAAGAATTACATTCATTGTTCCTTTTTCTTCAGTAGCTGTTTTTGGAAAACTAAATTGATTAATTACTTTGTTGCCAACAGCTTTTGCGGTAAATACAGGATTTGAGTTTACTCTTTTTACTTGTGCAGCGGCAACTTGTGCGCCTATGAGGAAAAAATATAGGATTGATATTTTTTGCAACTGTATCATTGTATAGCTTTAATGGTTAATTGATTGTAGGACTGAATGTGAATTTGTTATCACCCGTAACACCAATCAACAATCCTAATTTTAATTTTGGCTCAACTATGCAAGCCTTTATGCCTAATTCAATAGATTGATAACTACTTAAATTAAGTTTCTTTGTTTCTGAATCGTATGAAAATATGGGATTGAGTTCTGCTTTTCCAAATAACCCAAAACAACCTACTGATGATTCAGCATTAATAAAGCCATAGCCATCAGCAAGTGTTTTAAAGCCTTCATTAAAGTTTACCATCACCCTTATGTCGAGTCCGGCATTTATTTCGGCTTTAGGAATTGGTGCACCAGGAGGAATCAAGTCCTCAACACCAGGAATGCCTATGGCATCATGATAGTCTTTTGAAATGCTGATGTAAGCTCCAATCAATCCGGTTTTTAAGCCTTCTGGTATTTGTTTTTGGACGGTTACATTCCTCAATTTACTAACCATACTTGCAGGAAGTGGTCCTGTATAGCAACCAACGGCCATCCCACATTTAAACGGATTTAAAACAGGTATAGGATTAAAATCCACTTCAGTAAATGCACCGGCAATAATAAAACCTTTACTGTCCAACTGCACTTCTGCATCGCCGGCATTGATGGTAAATAATCCCGGAGGTATTACAATAGGAATACCTTCAATATGTAACTGTCCGTTGAAACTTTTCTTCGCAAAGTCAAAAGTGATTTTTAAATCTCCAAATGGTGTGTTGATCCCGTCCAATTCTAATTTATGTTTGGACGGGTCGTTTTCAATAGCTCCTTTTACTTCAAAAGCAAGCATATCTCCACCTGGTTTATTTATAACATCATAGCCTTTTAGCTGGGTGGTAAACTTCAGGTTTTCCCACTTCCCATTAGTCACCAGTGCCTGCCCTTCTGTTATTATCATTTTTTGTTTGCTATTGGCACCCAATGGAAATTCTTTTTGCTTTACCAGTTCTAACCGGGTAGTGCCATTTTCTTTAATTATCTGTGCAGATAATGGGATTACATTGTTCTTGTCATTCTTATTTGTTTCATAAATGGTAGCTGTACCATTTGCAGAGAAATAGTTTTCTTTTAATACATAGTCATTTAAAGATTGTTTACCACTGAAAGATACTTTGCCAATTCCTTCTACATCAGTATTCAATTTCTCTGGTATGCAAATAGTATTTCCATTTTCTTTCATGTATTTGAACCGCCCAATAATACTGCTGGAGCCGGGTATCTGTAAATCTGTAACACCAATTAAAGTAAAAGAATTGCTGCTCATTTCTATACCAGTTACTTCCTGCTTCATTACATTAAAGAAGGAATGAAATGCTTTTTCTATTTGTAAATTTTTAGTACTATCACTGAAATTGCTGAATAAGGTAATATTAATTTTATCATTAGCTGCCAATCCCGGAATATTTTGTAAAAAGGCGACAGGTTCATTTGTGCCATTAAAAAGATTGAGTCTCCAATGGGGCTTTTGGTCATGCGGTGATACTTCATCATACACCAAGGCAGGTTTTGCATTATTTAAATACAATGGTTCTACACCAGCCAAAGAAATTGTTTTGGCGGCATCAATGCTTTCCTGCGCCAGGTCAAGGGAATAAGGTTTAATGATTAATGATTTTAGTGGAAGTTGTGGCAAATTAGTTTGTAATGCCGCATCCAACACCCGGAAGCCGCCCTGGTTTTTATCGTATTGCAAGCCACTTCCTTTTATTGTCCATGTTTCTACCGGTATATTTACATTGCCTTTGTATTCATTCCAGATAAAATTGTTTTGCATTACTTTAATTGTACCTGCATTCAACGTTTTATCTTTTACCAAAGGAACATCCAAATCAACAGCGATGCTCAGTGAAAAAGTATCTCGAACTACATAACTACTGCCACTTATAAACTTCGCTTTGAAATCTAATAAATTGAAAGTTTCTTTTCCTGCTGTAACAGACAGGCGATACTTATCAGCAACGGAAATGCAACTGCCTGCACCAAAAACATCAATCATTTCAGTGGTATTGGCAATGGTTTTCAATTTGTCTTTGTACAATGTTTGGAGTAAGAAATTGCCATCATATTGGTAGCTGAAGTTGAACGATTCCAATTTGCTTTGTACCAATCCTTTCACTACTCCGCAGTTAGAACCTTTAGTCTTTGTTACCACAAGGTTTTCGAAGCCCCGGTTTTGTTTGGCCCCGGTTAGCTCACAATTAAATTTATCGAACAGGATTATTTTTACAGCACTTGCTTCCGTAGTAATGAAATCCGCTAAAGGCTCAATGGTGCAATTATTGCCTGCAAGTTTTGTATCAATCAAATCCTTTTGGGTGGCAATTTTTATTGCAATATTTTTAAATGGAATTTTTGCATTACTGTTAGCTGCTTTGAAAGTAGCATTGGCGGGTAGTTTTACAAAGGCACCGCTTATTTTATAGCCGTTGGTTGTTTTATCAACAGATGTAACCTCAATTGGTAAGCCCCATATTTCTGCTTTACAATTAAAAGGTTCCAGTTCAAAATTTATATTGCTGGTTTCATTATCGTAAGCAGATTGCTGTTGTTGTAAGTATGCAGGATTTCCTGATTTTACTGCATACACTATGATGCGGCTGTTAGAAAGTTTATTAGTAGCAGGATTTAATTTTTTAAACGGTTGGGGAACACCAGCAATTTCATAGTAACCATCTTTATTAGTATAGGTTTCTGTTTCTATGGTACCATCTTCATTGTAGCCGTTCGTGGTGTACACCCTGGCATTATTGATCGGTTGTTTTGTTATCGCATCTTTTACATAGCCGCTAACAATTTTTCCTTTTTTCAATGTTAGTGGAATGGTAATAGCGGTTTTACTTTCTGGCACTATCACATATTCATCATAACGGTTAAAGCCTGCTGCATTTACTACCACATGAAATTCATCACCGGGGCTCGGTATTTCAATTTTACCCGACAGACCATCTTTGCCTGTGCTGTACGTATCAACGCTGTTATTAAAACTGATAATTGCACTGGCAACAGGTTTATTACTTTCATCCTTTACTTTAAAAAATACCCGGTGCAATCTTTCTTTTAATACAATAGCTCCAAGGTTAGTTGTTTTGCCAGCCGGAATATCTACGAATAAAGTGTCTGAAAAATACTGGCCAGCTGCCGGAAGAACAATTACTTTTATTTTAGTGCCTGCCTCACAATTATCAATGAAGAAAGCACCATCATGATTAAAAACCCGTTTCGTTTTTATGTACGGACCATCGGCTACTTTTATTTCGCTGACAATACTTTTCCCTTCTTCATTCTGCACATGTCCCATTAGTGAGGCGTTGCCCGTCATTATTACTTCGGTGGGTTTTGGCCATCGTTGTCCGAGTTGCAATGAATCTACTTTATCTTTTGCAGGAACATACACATCTGAGTAGCCGGGTTTCGAGAATTTTAATCTTCGTCCAGGCCCTTTTACCCTTGTTATCATTTTTTTGCTGGCATCCATTTCCTGCACATATCTTACCGGCAAATCTTTTACCTGCCAGTATCCATCATCTTTAGTTACTGTTTTGGCTTCTTCCAAGTACTGCCCCAACCATTTTTTTGATAAATTAATTGCCACACCACCAATCCCTTTGGTATCGCCTTTTACTTTTGCAATTGCTCTAACGTACAACTCGGGAAGCTTTGGTACCAGGAGTATTTCTGTTTTTATTTTTTTAACTTTCAATGATGTGTTAAAACGAATTCTGTTAGGGTCGCCTAATTCAGCATTAATTGATTTGTCCTGCAGTTTGTAAACAAAACTGCCATCATACTTACTTTCCGGTGCCTGTATCATATGTTCGTTGGCGTAGCAGAGATTTTTAAATTCATAACTGCCATCGCCCCCTGTTTCATTTTCATCAAATATTTTGTAAATTTTTCCGTCGGCTGTTGTTCCTGACATTCCTTTTTTCTCTTGTTGTTTTGCTTCGAAAGGAAAGAAGCCATATTCTTTGGCAATATTTTCCTGGAGGCGACCCACTTTTACCGGATAGCCACTCATCGGTGCATTTTGTGCAATTACCTGGTCATAAATAGCCGGGTCTGTTTTTACTATAACAGAAAGGTCGAAAGAATTTACTAATGCTACTTCATCGGGCAACTGCAATGTTGCGCCTGGTTTTGGAAATAATAGAATGTCGGGACTGTAAAATTCTCCATCGTTTACATGAATTCGTATGGCACCATACATATGAAAGTTGCCAGTGCTCACATATTTTGTGTTTGGCTTCCAGGCTCCATCATTAACGCCGGCGAAGACTTCTTTAAATCCTTCGAAACTGCCCAGGTAGCCTAAGGATAGTTGATTATAAAAAGTAAAAGAAAAACTTCCATCTGCTTCTGTTTCACCACGACCGATTTCGTAACTATTCATCATGGTTTTTTCAAACAGACCTGCATCATCCCCCGGTTTGGGCTTTTCTATTGGAAAAATGAAATCTTCATAACGTTTTGGAGATTCTTCTTTTGATGATAACACGGTATAAATCATCCGTACACTTGTTTTTTTCAACGGCTGCGTCCCATTGTCATTTGTTTTGGGCCATCGTTGTGCAGCAGCAATAGAAGGGAAAGAATTTTTGTCTTCTACGAGTTTGTATGAAGGGCCAACTGGTATTTTTTTATAGGTTGTTTGCAAGCCTAAATCACTGTTTACAGGTTGTTCGTTTTCTTTTTTATAGCGGTAAAATAATTTGCCTTTAATGGTAGTAAATTTCGATTTCAGTACTTCTTCATTTACTTTTTTGGGCGGTGTTACTTCAAAAGGCTTGTCTTCATTTTTAACAATTTTTTCTTTACAGGGATTGGCATATGGATAGGTATTTTTTTTACCATCTACATCAATGCCTGCACCAAGAATTAATTGCTGCAATTGTGCATCGCTTATCTCGTTAGTATGTTCTACTTTTAATTTGCCGGTGTTAATGTCAAGGTAAGCACCGATTACACCTTTTTGTTTCTTTAATAAACTTTCGATTTTATCCCTTCCTTCAATGCACTTGCTATTCGTTTGAAAATTGGATACTAAGTATTTTTTGGCGGCACAAGGATTATTATCTGACTTAGTTGACTTTTTCCCATCGGCATCAAAACCTGTTTCATT
>JANNMN010000023.1:0-91070 GCA_031397865.1 Chitinophagaceae bacterium | reverse complement strand
ATATGTATGCTCTACCAACTGAGCTACAAGATCAAACCAAAATTATTTTAAGAACTTTATTTTTTCCGAACCCAGTGCCCTCCCGATAAAATCGGGATGCTCTACCAACTGAGCTACAAGATCAAACCATGTCCCTTATCTTTTCAGATTTGGGAGTGCAAAAATACAGTCTCAGACCCTTTGCGCCAAAACTTTTTACATTAATTATCAACAGGTTTTAGAGAAAATTGGGGGATTACTGATTCGGCCGGTTCATTAAGCCTGTTATTTCGATTGTATCTTCTGCAAGAATAGTGAGTAGCTTCTCCAACATGATGACATATTGATTTACTTTCCCATGCTGAGTTTCTATATTGATATACCGGCGATTTATTTCCCCAAAAAAAATACTTAACGAGCCATCCTTTTTTGCTTTTTCATTATCCTGTAAAATGCTGTTGTGGCCAAGATCTGCCATTTTCTGATATAAGAGACTATCAGTTGTAAGAATAAGGTCGTCCACATCCTGCAAACTATCTGCATAAACTGCTTTTGCATCACTTTGCCGATTGCCTCCCTGCATATAGCTTCGGATAGAGAATGCTTCTTCCGTATTATTATGCAGTGCTACCACACAAGATGTACTGTCTGGTATAAGTGAAAGTACATTAGCCGCAAACTTTTCTATTTCTTCTACTGCTGCTTTACCTGGTTTGCTATTTTCCAAAAGAGATTGTTGTATTCCAATTTTAGAAAACATTCTGTTTGGGTCAAAGGAATAGTTGATACCATTTAGTTTAAAACGAATTACCCTTTGCCCATTGTTTTCTATTTTAATTAATGTGCCGCCTTTTCTTTCCAGCACAGATAATGCTGCTTTTACAGATGTTTGTTCATTGCTGTGTAAATTGATACAAACAAGATTACGACTTTCGCCATACTGCAAAACTTTTACCGGAATGGTTCTGTTCGCAATTTTAAACGACACAGTTTTTTCAACAGGCACATATAATGAGCTGGAGATTTCGGTAACATTATTCCCCGGCTGTGCGGTTACATATGTTACTAAAAGCAATAGTGCAATAATGGTGGATGGAACTTTCAATACTTGTAATTAATTTTAAAGATAGGGAGAGCATTGAAAAAAAGAAATACCCTTAAAGAGGTATTTTGTGGGATGGCTTCAGGCAAGATCTAAGCAGAAATTGCTTCTTTCATTTTTTGCATTACATCTTTTTCAAGCATCTGCTGTGCCAGGTGTATCATATTCATAAAGGCTTTGGCACCAGATATTCCATGGCCTATTATTACAGGCTTTGCTACACCAAGCACCGGTGTACCGCCATAATTTTCAAAATTGAATCGTTCTAAGTAATCGTCTTTTACATTTCGTTGTAGGCTGATATCGTAAAATGATTCAGCCATTTTTAAAATAACATTGCCGGTAAATCCTTCACATACCATCACATCTGCTTTGTCCATAAAAACATCACGGCCTTCAATATTACCTGCAAAATTGATGTACTTATTTTCTTTTAATAATGGATAAGTGGCTTGCGCCAGAAGATTTCCTTTTCCTTCTTCTTCACCCACATTTATCAATCCAACTCTTGGATTATTTATTCCCAGGATCAACTGGGCATACACAGAACCCATTATTGCAAACTGGTTTAGCTGCTCCGGTTTGCAATCTGCATTTAAACCAACATCCAGTAACAAACCGGTACCGCCATTTATTTTTGGTATGATGGATGAAATAGTTGGCCGAATCACACCTTCCACGGCTTTAATGCTGAATAAAGCACCTACCAGCATGGCGCCGGTATTGCCTGCACTCATAAAGGCATTTAATTTACCAGTAGACAGCAAATGAAAACCAATTGCGATTGAAGATTTTTGTTTTTCCCGTAAGGCTTTAGTAGGATGCTCCTGCATACCAATTACCTGCTCTGCATGAATGATTGTTATTTTTTCTGCGGGAATATCGTACTCTGTTAGAAGACCTTCAATTTTTTCTTTATCGCCTATTAGTGAAAGCTCAGCGGGGGTGTTATGCGTAGCAAGGTATTCTTGTACTCCCTTTACTGCTTCCAGCGGAGCAAAGTCACCACCCATCATGTCAATGCCTATTACCATTGGTATAACAAGATATGAATTCTAAAAATAACAAATTCCAAACCCTTGTATGACGGTTAGTCAAACGGATTTGGAATTAACTAAATGCTTTTACCAGGCAAATATTATTGTGCCTTTAATGGTGCTTTTTCTGATACCACTTTGCCTTTGTAGTAAAGTTTACCTTCACTTACATGAGCTCTGTGGCGAACATGTGTTTCACCGGTAGTGCTGTCTGTTGTTAATGTGGCAGCAGTAGCTTTATAATGCGTTCTGCGTTTTGCACTTCTTTGCTGACTATGTCTGCGTTTGGGATTTGGCATAAACTCAAATATTAATTGTCAATCTATTTTATTCTAAATCTTTAAATTTCTCCAATCCTTTCCAGATTGGATTTTCATTTGTTTGTTTGGTCTCTTTCTTTTCAGGCTCCAGTTTTTTTAAAACATCCATCGCCGCTTTATTGCAATGTGGGCCATCCATATCTTCAAAATCACATGCCTTTTGCATGGGAATGGTGAGGATGATAAATTCATAAATCCAGTTAGCTACATCAATATGGCTTTCACCTTGTCCGATGTAATACATATCGGGATCTTCTTCCTGTTCGTTCATCAGGTCAGGTTCTTCCGCCATTTTTATGGTAAGAATGAACTCATCCCAAAGATCTAATGGCAGATTACTGCTGCAACGGTCGCAAGTAACTTCCATACTTCCGCCGATTTCAAACTTCAGCAACATAAAACTGCTTTTTCTATCAAGCGATAATTTTACGTTTGCTTTACAGCTGCGAAAGTCCTGCTGCGGAAATGTCTCAAAGAACCTCTCATCAATTACATAGTTGAATTCATGAATTCCGGGTTTTAATCCCACAAAAGCTATCTCGAACTCCCGGCGGCGACTCATTTATCAACTTTTTAAGAGTGTGCAAAGGTAGGGGTTTTAAGCTATCGGGAAACAGGAAATTGTATCTTTTTAGCCAGATATTCCTAATTTTAGCCAAATTTAAGCCTTACAAAAAACAAACATCATTGGAGGTAAATATTTAAATGAGTGTTTCTGGACTTATTCACAATTTTGAGTTCTTAATTCCTAATTACTAATCACTTGCAAAAATTTCTTGCCCGCCTGTTTGCCCGTCTCATGAAAAGCTGGAGTTGGGTTTTAATTATCGTTCTTACCATTCTTATCAAATGGGCTTCCTGGTATCCTGAATGGGTAGAGAGAAATTACAGTCGGGGTATTTACCCGGTTATCTCCAAAGTACAGCGGGTATTATTTGGCTGGATTCCTTTCAGCATCGGCGATTTGTTTTATGCATTCCTCATTCTTATTATATTATTTAAAACGGGCAAGTTTTTTAAACTGCTTTTTAAAAAGAAACTCAACAGGAGTTATTTTGTTGTGGGGCTGCAGCAGGCAATATTTTTTATGTTGTTTATGTATGTTTTGTTTAATCTTTTCTGGGGCCTAAATTATAATCGAAAAGGAATAGCCAATCAATTGCAATTAGATGTAAAGCAATACAGCCTTGCTGATTTAGATACTCTTACATCAGTACTTCAATCAAAAGTGAATTACTATGCTCAATTTGTAACAGAAGCACAGAGAGATTCTTTTGATAAAAAAAGCAGACTCTTTAGTTTTTCAAATGATGCTTTTAAAATGGCAGATGAAAAGTATCCTTTTTTCAAATACTCTTCTATGTCAATTAAGCCATCGCTTTACAGTTACCTGGGAAACTATCTTGGTTTCCAGGGGTATTATAATCCATTTTCCGGAGAGGCGCAGGTAAACACTACGGTACCAAGATTTTTAGAACCATTTGTTACACTGCATGAAGTGGCTCATCAACTGGGGTATGCCCGTGAAAATGAAGCTAACTTTGTTGGCTTTCTTGCTTCCTTAAGTATAGATAATAATGCGTTCAGGTATTCTGCATATTATGACATGTATAAATATGCTATGGGTGAAGTTTTTAAAAGAGATACTACAAAAGGAATGTTCTTTGTCAAGTCTCAACATCCACAACTGGCAAAAGACCAACGGGAAAATAGGATCTTCTATAGGCGATATAGAAATCCATTAGGGCAAATGGTTATGCAAGGCTATGGAGAATTTTTAAAAGCAAATAACCAACCAAGCGGATTAAACAGCTATAATGAAGTGGTGGCCTGGTTAATTGCGTACTACAAAAAATATGGTGTAGATTCACTTTGAACAAATGCCTGTTGGTCTTGTTGTTAAACAATGAATAACACTTTCAAACTAATTCTTTCGATAGCCATTCCACTTATAGTAGGTGGAACAAGCGGATTCTTTACCACTACAGGAGTTGATAGCTGGTATCAAACTATTAATAAGCCAACCTGGAACCCTCCAAGCTGGATATTTGGACCCGTTTGGACTACTTTGTATATCATGATGGGTATTTCTCTATTCCTTGTTTGGAAATCAGCTACAGGAAAGGAACTTAAGAGAATAGCTATTATTCTTTTTGCTGTGCAATTACTGCTCAACTTTTTCTGGTCTTTTATTTTCTTTTATAATCAACAACCCGGTTGGGCATTAGTAGAAATAATAGTGATGTGGATCTTTATATTGCTTACCATCTTTGCTTTTGCCAATGTAAATAAATTAGCCGCCTGGCTATTGGTGCCTTATATCAGTTGGGTGAGTTTTGCAACAATACTTAACTATACAATCTGGCAACTGAATAAGTAATTTCCAGGATTCATCACTCGGTTTATAATTGCGACTGGAAAAGCCCCTTTATGGGTTGGGGTTTAAAATGTATTCTTCCACATCATACTCTCCACCGGCTTATCTGGTTGATTGCTGTATTTAGAATTTTTCTTTTTATCGTAAGAAACTTCAATCTCTCCATCCACCGGAAAATAAATTAACTGACCTATAGGCATTCCTTTATACACTTTCACAGGTTGCTTCACCGAAATCTCCAGGGTCCAGTTGCCACAAAAACCAACATCTCCTTTGCCCGCAGTAGCATGTATATCGATACCTAAGCGGCCCGTAGATGATTTGCCTTCCAGGAAAGGAACATGAGCATGGGTCTCAGTATATTCTTCCGTAACACCGAGATAAAAAATATGCGGATATAATACAATGCCTTCATCCGGAATTTCAAAATAATCAATCTGGTTATGCTTCTTCGCATCAATCATATGCTCTTTATAGGTAGCCAATGTTTTTCCCAAATGCACATCATAAGAATTGCTTCCGAGGCATTCTCTATCATAAGGAACTACTTTGATGGTGCCTTTTTCTATCTCTTCCAGAATTCTTGTGTCAGATAAAATCATAATTATTTTTTTAACCAGCTGTATTACTACTAGGATCTTCGTTGTGTCAGTCTATCCCGATAACGATAGTGTATCGGGACACTCTTGTACTGCATATCTTTACCTGTCTGCCGACAGGCAGGCTCAGCATTTTCGAAGTGCCAAAGTAATGATGAAACAGTAACTAATGCCAATTTTTTTTCAACAACAAATCAACGAAAACACCCGGCTGGGTGTGTGGAAGATTGAAGAGACGGAAGAATTCTTTAAAGGTAATGTGCCACTGCATCGGGATGTAACACATCCTCACAAGCGACTGCAACATTTGGCAGGCCGTTTTTTATTGCAATTTCTTTTTCCTGATTTCCCTTATGAGCTGGTACAAATTGCGGATACCCGAAAGCCTTATTTGCCTGGTGAGCAATATCATTTTTCTATTTCTCATTGCGGCGATTATGCAGCAGCAATCGTAAGCAGTAAACACAGGGTGGGGGTGGATGTAGAAGAACCGAAGGAGAAGATTTTGAACATAGCGGATAAGTTTTTAAGCAAAGAAGAATTTTCAATGGGCAATTGGCAACAGGCAATTGAAAATAGGAAAGATGTTGTGACTAAAAATGATTTGCCTATTGCCCATAGCCAATTACTCACTTTACTCTGGTCATCCAAAGAAGCGGTATTCAAATGGTACGGAGATGGGGGGGTCGATTTTAAAAAACATATTCAGCTATTCAATTATCAGCATGAAAAAGAAACTATAGATTGTTTCTTTTCAAAAAATGAATCAGAACTGGTTGTGCATCATCGGCAGTTTGATGGATTGGTGCTTGCCTGGGTATTTAGTTAATCTAATAGTTTGTCATCAATATCATCTCCCAACAAATTCAGATCAACATCACTACCCGAAATACCTTCTATGGAGCCACGAACATGAGCTGCACTTGTCAATACTTTTTCCAATTGTTTTTCTCTTGCTTTCCATAATCTTTCCATAGCATCCCGTTCTCTTTGAATGGAGAGCCGCATACTCATAAAGCCTTCCCGGATCGCCTGCCACTGCTCGGCAAACTCACGACTGGTGAGATAGTCGTATAGTAAATGCATTTTATCACCTCTATTCTCCTGACTTTTTAAGGCCGAAGAAATTTTTATAATTCCATCCCGCAGCATTTGCACAATGGGTTTTACTTCGGCGAAAGAGCAAATCCAAACTCCATCTTTTTCCCCAAACCGTTCCATATCTTTTGGTAAAGCCTGGGTAACGATCACTGCTACATCAGCTCCCTGGCTTCGCATATCAATTTTTAGTTTTTCAATCCAGTCTTTGGTAAAGTCTTTTGTTCGTTTGCTTTCAAAAATAATTTTACCACATTCTTGTCCAAGATTGTTACGAACGGTTTGAATACAATCGGCACCACGAACACCTTTCCCTACTTCACCAATTACATCAAATGGAAAAGCAATTCTTAACAATTCTTCCAGTGCTACTTCCTGTACTTCACCTTGTAATTGCATGGAACCTTGCTCTGCTTTGCGACGCATTTCTTCGGCCAGCTTTTTTTGATCGTCTAATTGCTTTTCCAGCTCTTTCAACCGCATCTGGTATTCCGTATCTCTTGCTGCTACTTTTTGTTCTTCTATTCTGCGGATGTCTTCACTTAATTTTTCCCTGTCTTTTTGTAATTGCTTTTGTACGGTTAATTCTATTTCTGCTTCTTTATTTTTTAACTCTTGTTCTTTGCGAAGAAAATCTGCTTCTTTTTGGCGGGAGAGTTTTAATTTTTCTTCGTTGTCTTTATTATTTTGTTCTAACTGGCGAAGTTTGTTTTCAAAGTCGCCGGTTATATTTTTTCGGATGTTTTCTTCTAATGATTGTTGCAGCTTTTTTTTCTCCTCTTCTAATTTTACCTGGAACTCATCATTCTTTTTCTTTTGCCAGTCGGCTGCTTTTGTACGCAGTTCTTTTTCTACTTCTTCACGGATAGCATCGTTGGGCTCAAACTGGTGACCGCAATTAGGACATTTTATTTCTGTAGGCATTTAATTATTCCTTTGTTTCAAATCTACAAATAAAAAAGGCGTTCCGACATAAAGTCGGAACGCCTTTGTAATAAGTGCCCCGGAACGGACTTGAACCGTTACGACCGTTGCGGGTCACAGGATTTTAAGTCCTGCGTGTCTACCAATTCCACCACCAGGGCAAGGTGTTGTGAACTTTGATTTATTGCTGAGTAGAATTACCGGACGTTCAAGAGTGTCCCGATACACTATCGTTATCGGGATAGACTGACGCAACGATGATCCTAGTAGCAATGCAGCTGGGTTCAAAAAAAATCCCTCCACCGAACGAGGAAGGATTTGCTGAGCGGAAGACCGGGCTCGAACCGGCCACCCCGACCTTGGCAAGGTCGTGCTCTACCAAATGAGCTACTTCCGCAAAACGATTGCCTGATTTATTGTCAAGCTATTAAAGAACTTTGGTCAGTTTTCCACACCACAATTGTAGTACGGGGTTGCAAAAATAGGGCATGGGCCCTTTTGAAAAAAATTTTACGTCTTTTATTTGTACTTGGGAGTTGCTAATGAGCTTTCCTGAACAGGTACGTCTATTTTATTATATCTTTTGGTAGAAAGCATATAACAACCGCCTAATACAAAAGCTACAATACAGGCCACTTGCAGATAAAATAAAAAGGCAGAAGATGAAACCCAGTTGTGGGTGAAATCTCTGTCCTGTATTTTTTCGAGTTCTTGATTGTATTCCTGAGTGTTACTCATAGTCCAATTTTGTGCTGCAAAAATAAGGGTTCGTTATAGATTATCAGGTTGTTTTATCCACTATTTCAGTAAAATATTTCTTCTTTTTTACAAAATGCTGCCATACCATATTCTTTTGCAGATAGCCGGATAGTGTTCCTTTTTTGCTGGCGGGGAATACACTTTTGTTTTGATGAAATAACCACCACTTGATAAATGCAAACTGTGCCCGGGTGATGGCAATGAAATATCCACCATCACCAGATAGCAATCCCTTGAAAGCAGATACTGCATCTAAAAAATTTCTTACCGGCATTACCCATATTTTTTTTGCAAAGGGTAAATTTTTCGACAGCATTATTTTATTGTTGCGAAAGTTGAGATATGTTTTTAATGAATTGCCTTTGGGCAATGTGCCACCACCTACATGATAAACCGTAGAGGAAGGACAGGAATAAATTTTATACCCTGCCAGTTGTATGCGCCAGCATAGATCTATTTCTTCCTGGTGTGCAAAAAAGTATTCATCAAAACCTTTGAGTTGATGAAAGATGGTGCTACGAATAAATAAGGCGGCACCGCTTGCCCAAAAAATGGGTTCAGCCTGGTTATATTGTCCATGGTCTTCTTCATTAATATCAAACACACGGCCTTTGGCAAATGGATAACCATATTTATCTAACCAGCCACCGGCAGCTCCGGCATATTCAAACATATTTTTATGGTGGTACGAAAGCAATTTTGGCTGGCAGGCTGCAATGTTTTTATCTTGCTCCAGCAACTCTATCATTGGTTGCAGCCAACCGGGCTGTACTTCCACATCAGAATTTAATATAGCATAGTAATCTGCATCTACTTGTTTAAGTGCTTCATTGTATCCTTTGGCAAAACCAAAATTTTGTGTAAATCGAATGATGCGGATGGATGGATAGGTTTCCTGTAAAAATGAAATTGAATTATCAGTAGATCCATTGTCTGCTACTACCACATCATACTGAGACAAGGTGGTGGATAGTACCGAAGGAAGAAACTGCTGCAGGTGTTTCTGTCCGTTCCAGTTAAGTATTACAATAGCAACTTTTGGTGTTCCGTTCAATGGGAGAAAATATTTATTCAAAAATAAGGGAAGCCGGTTTATCCTCGCTAAATTCGAAACATGGTTAAACAATTTTTAAATTGGAGAACGGGGCTGGCTTTGGTGGCTATATTGATTGTAAGCGGCACCATTCTTTATTCTCAATACCTGGCGAATAAAATTGCAAAGGAAGAACGGCAAAAAGTGGAGCTGTGGGTAGAAGCAACAAAATCATTACTGGATCCTAATAACCAGGATGCCCGGCTGCCTTTTGAAATTATTAAGGGTAATGATGACATTCCCATTATTGCTACCGATGAAAAAGATAAGATTCTTGATTATGTAAACCTGGATACTTCAAAAGCAAAAAACGATAAGAATTATCTACAACAACAATTGGAAAAGTTGCGGTCCATTAACCAACCAATTGAACATGCCGATCCATTGGACTCAAATAAAGTGAACCGCTATTATTATGGACATACAAGATTGTTGAATGAGGTTCGCTATTACCCCATCATCCAGTTATGTATTGTGGCATTATTTATTGTTATTATTTTTCTTTCCTTGCGAAGCAGCTACCGGTCTATACAAAACCAGGTGTGGGCAGGCATGGCGAAAGAAACGGCCCATCAGTTAGGCACACCTGTATCATCATTGGAAGGGTGGGTGGAAATGCTGCGGGATAAACCGGGTACGGAAAAGATAACTTCAGAATTAGAAAAAGATGTAAACAGGCTACGATTAATATCTGACCGGTTTGGAAAAATAGGCAGCACTCCGCACCTGGAATCAGTGGACCTGGTAGGACAAATAAAAAGTATGGTAGATTATATGCGGAAGAGAGCAACGGGTAAAATTATTTTTACGGTGAATACAAATGGAATGCAGGTAATACCGGCCAATATATCTGCACCATTATTTGATTGGGTGATTGAAAACCTACTAAAGAATGCATTGGATGCTATGGAAGGTAAAGGAACTATAATGGTAGATATAAAAGATGAAAAAAATAGTATTGGTATTGAAGTAACAGATAGTGGAAAAGGAATTGCCAAGCAAAATATTGGTTCTGTATTTAAGCCGGGCTTTACAACTAAAAAAAGAGGATGGGGGTTGGGCTTAAGTTTATCCAGGAGAATAGTAGAACAATATCATAAAGGAGAAATATTCGTAAAACATTCTGAAGTAGGAAAGGGAACTACGTTTAGAATTGTGTTGAAAAAATAAAACGACTTACATTTGCATCCCGTCGGTAATAATGGGAATGCAACATCTCAATATAATTATTACTACGATCTTTTAAATAATTGCCCGGGTGGCGAAATTGGTAGACGCACCACCTTGAGGTGGTGGCGCCGGAAACGGTGTGCTGGTTCGAATCCAGTCTCGGGCACAAAGGCCTCAGCTAGATTGCTGGGGTTTTTTTATTGGTGCTCGTTAATAGAAAAATGAAACGATAAAATAAAAAAAATAAAAATGTAGAAGAGATTGAAAGGATCCTCACCTAAGCTCTCCTTGAGGAGAGGAACCGGCCATAGCCTCGGGTTAGGTGGTGAGTTTTGAAAGTGATTAGTGATGTTGAGAGAGGAATGGAGACCTCTCCTAGTCCTCTTCTTGAGGAGATGAACCCAGCACAGCCCCCGCTTATATGTTGAGCGTTGAAATAGGTTAGTGAGTGTGTAAAATATAGTCGTTCAAAAATGAAACTGCCGTCACTTTTTTACTTCCCATACACATAACTATACTCGATCTTACCGGTGATCTCTTTTTCATTGTTGAATAACACTTCTTTAGTTTTCAATCCTTTTGCATCATAGATATATCTCCAGATAAGATAACCGAGGTTGAGCTTGGAGCTGGTGGTTGTTTTTTGGGCTACATTCCCTTTTTCATCATACTCAAACATAATGTCAGGTAATAATTTTCGGTACATAGTATTGTATCGCACAATATCCAGCAGCCTGTTCTGATCATCATAATAATAATAGAGATAGTTTATTTCTTTTCCTTTTTTAAAAGTTCTTTCTTCACCTACATTGCCATCGGTATCAGTAACAAATCTTATTTCGGTACTGTCATTATCATTTTCGGTACCGGTACTTTTTATAATACGCCACATTCTTTCTGCTGTGCCATCATTTTTATAAAACCACTGGTGTGTTTCGGTATGATTAAAATCGCTGGCGGAATCAATTACTTTATTTTCTACCTGCTGCACTCTTCCCATAGCATCATATAAATAGGTAGTAGTATTTTGTATGGCGGAAGAAGAATCGATGATCGCTGCAAGGCGACCCTCATTATCAAATTTTGAAATAGTAACGGTCCTGTTAAAATTATTGATGGAAGTACTTCTTAGTGTTTTACCATTATCTTTTACTTCATGAAATTCAGAAAAGTCGGTGGCTTTGGTACCACGGCTATCAATGCCGGTGGCTGTTACCGTTCTTACCTTATTATCGAGATATGATTTCATCAGGTTATTTGTTTCCCTGGTGCCAATAATGTCGTTATAATAATACTGCGCCTGGATAGAAAGGGAAAGAAGGAAGGAGAGTGAAAATAAAAGGATCTTCATGCCGGTGATATTGTTTTTAATATGCAAAATTACATTTATTGTTCAGTAACGAAAAAGAAAGCATTCTTGTATTTTTTTGTACTTATTTTTAAGTAAAATTTTACTGTGTCTCATACTGCAGAACGTAAAGAAAAGAACTGCCTGAATTGCGGCACCATCGTACAAGGCCGTTATTGTCAAAACTGTGGCCAAGAAAATATAGTGCCAAAGGAAACCTTCTGGCATATGTTTACTCATTTCTTTTACGATATCACCCATTTCGACACCAGTTTTTTTCATACTATTCATCATCTTATTCTTCGCCCCGGCTTCTTATCGCAGGAATATATGATTGGACGCCGAGCCAGTTATCCTCACCCCATAAAGATGTATGTATTTTCATCAGCCCTGTTTTTTTTGCTTTTCTTTAGCTTATTCAAACCTGGTGATGCGGAGGATATAAATACCGACCTACCACTGGACTCTACACAGAGGGCTGTCTATCTTATTTCGTTGCAAAACCGATTGAAAAAAGATACCGGAAACACAATTCTGCAGGAAAAATTTGCCAGGGCAAAAGACAGCAGCAAGATTCTTAAAGTAAGTGATACATTAACAAAGAAACCCGAGAATTTTTCTATCAATTTTGGAGATAAGGACTATAAAACTTTTGCCGTATATGATTCGGTACAACAAACTTTACCGCCTGCTGAAAGAAATGGTTGGCTTTCACGACGTATCATAAAAAGAGGTATTGAGATAAACAATAAGTATAAAGACAACCCTGATGAAGCAATAACAAAACTATTTGGAGTTTTTTTTCACCGGTTGCCTTACCTGCTGTTTGTATCGCTACCGCTGTTTGCATTAATTCTTAAGTTGGTGTATGTTCGGAGAAAACAATACTACTATGCAGACCACGGTGTGTTTACCATTCATCTGTATGTGTTTTCCTTTATTTTGTTGATGGTTGTTTTTGGCATTGATAAACTGAAAGAAATTACTGGTTGGAAATTTATGGAATTCATTACCGCTGTATTGTTTATCTGGCTGGTAAGTTACCTGTATGTGGCGATGCGTAAGTTTTATAAACAAGGTTGGTTTAAGACTTTTGTAAAATTTCTGCTGGTGTCTCTTCTGTCTTTATTGATGATGGTGCTCTTGTTTGTTATATTCCTTATATTTTCTGTTGCTAATATTTAATGAAAATTACTATGAATACTACTGATGCCTCTTTTTCCAGGTTGGTAAAAATAATGGATGAGTTAAGAGAGAAATGTCCATGGGATAAAAAGCAAACTATACAATCGCTTCGCCAGATGACGATTGAAGAGACCTATGAATTAGCTGATGCCATTACAGAGTCGGATTGGAAAGGTATACAGGAAGAGTTAGGAGATCTGTTATTGCATATTGTTTTTTATGCAAAGATTGGAAGCGAACAAAAACAGTTTGAACTGGAGGAGGTGATCAATGGTGTTTGTGAAAAGTTAATTGCCCGTCATCCGCATATCTATGGTGATCCGGCCAATGGTGGTGAAATGGTAAAGGTGAATGATGATGAAGATGTTAAAAGAAATTGGGAAAAGATAAAGCTGAAGGAAGGAAAGAAATCTGTGATAGGTGGAGTACCTCTATCATTACCTGCTACCGTAAAAGCGATGCGGTTGCAGGAAAAAGCTAAACAAGTGGGCTTTGAATGGGATAATAAAGAACAGGTATGGGATAAAGTAGAAGAAGAAATAAAAGAATTGAAGACCGCCATACAAAACCTCGGAGCTGTACATGAAAGTGAGCCAAAGGAGAAACTGCAGGCAGAGGTAGAAGATGAATTTGGTGATGTAATATTCTCTTTGATCAATTATGCACGGTTTTTGCAGGTAGACGCCGAAAATGCACTGGAACGAACCAATAAAAAATTCATCCACCGTTTTACGCTGATGGAACAAGAGGCATTAAAAAGCGGTAAAAATTTAAACGATATGTCGCTGCAGGAGATGGATGAGATCTGGAACATCATAAAAAAACAGCGACAAGAATAGTGAAGCCACCTATATTAAATACATGGTTGAGAAAAAATATGCTGCTGTTGCTGGCAGCATTACTTTTTATTTTTTCGTATGCATTCAATAAGCTTTATACTAATCATTCTTCTATAAGCCGGGAAGTAAAGCTGGCTGAAGATTATATACACCGCCATCAAAAGAACTTTACCAATTTTATTGAAGATTCGTCATTGGTAAAAAATCTACTGACAAATAAGGAAAGCCTGGATGAGTTTTCAAAAGTTACTGCTAAAAAGTATGGTATCTTCTTTTATACAGTTAGCCAGTTTGGCGAAACGACTATGAAATTCTGGAGTGATCATCTTGCAGTTCCTCCAGATGATTTGCTGGGTAGAGAGGATGGAGAATATTTCAGACAATTATCAAACGGATGGTATGTAATTATAAAAAAAACATTACCCTACGTAAGCAGTTCAAATAATTTTGTGGCATTTGCGGTGATTCCTGTTCGTTCTAAATTTTTTATCTCTACGGAATATTTACCCGAAAGTTTTCACTACAGCAGTCTTGCAGATAAAAGAGTAAAGATTAGTGAAAAGGTGACGGACTATCCTGTAAAGTCTGTAACCGGGGCTACCTTTTTTTACCTGGATAAAAAAACAACGATCACTGTTGCGTATAACGACAGGCTAACTATTCTTCTACGGTTTGCCGGTATGTTATTGCTCTTTCTTTATATCCACCTGATGATAGAAAGGCAGGAGAAAAAGAGAGGAGCCTGGTGGGCAATAGGTTTATTAACAGGTATATTATTTTCACTGCGATTGCTTACTTATTTAAGTCCAGCCTTATTAAATCTGCGCCAGTTTGAATTATTCAGCCCGATAATATATGGTTCTAATTCTATTCAACGGTCGCTTGGCGATCTATTGATCAACTCTATTTTGTTTTGCTGGGTGGTGCTTTTTGCCTGGTCAAAGTTGAGATATGTGGAGCAGCCTGCCGCAAGGTTTCCAGAAAAGATAAGATGGTTGGCAGGTATTGTTGCATTATGTCTATTGATCTTCTCCACTTTTATTCTTGCTACAGTTATCAGAAGCCTGGTGGCAGATTCTAAAATATCATTTGATGTAACGAATTTTTTTAGCCTCAATCGATATACCATCGTAGGTTTTTTTGTATTGGCCTGTTTATCGCTATCGTATTATTATTTTTCGCAGTTATTATTCCGGCTTATTTTTCCTTTGTTTGCCGGAAGAAATATTCTTATCTACTTCGCTATTGGATTTTCTGGTTTGGTGTTTCTCACAATTCGTTCGGGTAACCCGGAAGTATTATTTTATCTCCCGGTTTTATTATGGTTGCTGGGGTATACCTGGCTGGTTAACCGGCGGGGTGTAATTTTTAATCGTATCAAAGTAAATATTGCGGGTATCCTCTCCTGGATATTTATTTTCTCCTTGTCTATTGCTGCCATCATGCTTTCGCAAAACAGGAAAGTGGAATGGGAACGCAGAAAATCAATAGCTGATAAACTGGCGGTACAAACAGATCCATCCTATGAAATGCGGATGAGTATTGCAGTAAAATATATTGACAATGATTTTCTTTACCAGAATTTTAATCGCTTTACCGATCCGCAAACCAGTAAAACATTAAAGGACAGCATTATTGCCGGAAACTATGTGGGCTATCTTAATAAATATGATACCCGGTTTTATGTGTATGATGCTGAAAACAAACCATTGAATAATGAAGATCCTACCTCTTACGAAGCATTGAATGTTATTCTTACTGTACAATCCAAAACTACCGCCACAGAAGGATTGTATTATTATGAAACTTCTTTTGATAAGTTTAATTACATATTGAGGCGGGATGTAATTGACACCGCTAATAAGAAAGTGGGTTCTTTTTTTCTTGTATCTAATCTTAAAAATTATAGCAGGGATGCTATATTGCCGGAATTGTTCCGGCAAACCAAAGGCACCGATCCTGAAAATTCTCCCATCTATTCCAATGCAGTGTATGTAAAGGGAAGACTAACATCACAACCCGGTAATTATCCATTTCCCATCTGGCTTACATCCAACGAAATACCAAAGGAAGAAATACGTCAAAAAGAAAACGGTGACTATAATGAACTTTGGTATAAGGCCAGCGACGAAAAGGTAGTAGTGGTTGCCCGGAAAAAGGAAACGGCTATCGAAACAATTACTCTCTTCTCATACATATTTTGTTCATTTCTTTTCCTGGTAGCATTTGTACAACTGATAACATTTATTCTAAAAGTAAGTTACAGTCGCCAGGGCTTCAGACGACTGCTGCAGTTGAATATACGGTCGCAGGTTCACAGCACTATTATATTCATCAGTATTTTTTCCTTTGTTATTATTGGTATTGCCACTATTTCTTTTTTTATAAGCCGGAATAAACAAAGCAACAGCGAAAAACTAAGCCGCACTATGAAGATCATGGTGAATGAAATGCAGAAGAAGCAGGCTGAACATAACACATTTGATGATGTGGTGAAAGTGTATGACTCCGTAACAAATCATGGCCTACAAAAACTGGTGGATGATGTTTCAGATATACATGGAGTGGATGTGAATGTGTATGATTTAAAAGGCGATCTGCAAGTTTCTTCCGAAGCCAATGTATACACAAAAGGAGTGCTTAGTAAAAAAATGGATCCCATGGCCTTTTATCATTTGAGCAAGTTGCGACAGGTGCAGCATGTGCAGGATGAAAGTATCGGCAAATTTTCTTACCTCAGTATTTATTCCCCGGTTAGAGATGAGAGGGGAGAAGTGGAAGCCTATATTAATATCCCCTATTTTACTTCCAAGCCGGAACTACGACAAGAGATATCTAATTTCCTTGTAACCATCATCAACCTGAATGCTTTTATATTTTTAATTGCAGGGTTAATTGCTTTATTCATTACCAATCGTATCACCAATTCATTTTCCATCATCAGTGATAAAATGCGGGAAGTAAATCTTGGTAAAATGAATGAGCAGATAACCTGGAATCGGAATGATGAGATAGGAGAACTGGTGCAGGAGTATAATAAAATGGTGGCTAAACTCGGTGAAAGTGCTACGGCATTAGCCAAAAGCGAAAGGGAAGGGGCCTGGCGGGAAATGGCAAGGCAGGTGGCACATGAAATAAAAAATCCATTGACACCGATGAAGCTTAGCATTCAATATTTGCAAAAGGCAATTAATAATAATCAACCGAATGTAAAAGAATTATCCAGCAGTGTGGCCAATACATTGGTGGAGCAGATCGATCACTTGTCAAAAATTGCAGCAGACTTTTCTCAGTTTGCCAATATAGGTACTACCAATGTCACCACTTTTGATCTGCATGATGTTATTAATTCGCTGAAAGAATTATATAAGTCAGATGAAAATGTACAGTTTGTATGGCGGCCCGTTCATACCAAATTAATGGTGAATGCAGATAAGACACAAATGAACCGTCTATTCACTAATCTTTTTACCAATGCCATAGAAGCCTGTAAAGAAAAAGATGATTGTAAATTAGAAGTAACAGAAGTGAAAGCGGACAATGTTATCCGCATCAGTATAAAAGATAATGGGGAAGGTATTGAACCTGACATGCAGGAAAGGATCTTCATTCCCAACTTTACTACCAAATCTTCCGGCACCGGATTAGGCCTGGCTATGTGCAAAGGAATAGTGGAGCAGGCCAAGGGAAAAATATGGTTTGAAACAGAGCAAGGAAAAGGAACGATTTTTCATGTAGAGTTACCCACTATCAATTAGCGGTTTTTAATTTCTTCTGCTGTAGTAAAAAATTGTCAAACTCTTTCAGATTATAGCTGCTCAAATTATTTTGTTTGGTCATTCCTCCTTTTTGCGCAGCCAGCACTCCATACTTCACATCATCAAATCCATCCAGGGCATGTGCATCCGGGTTGATAGAAAGTAAAACATTTTTTTCGATTGCATAATCAATCCATTTCCAATCTATATCCAACCGGCGGGGATGAGCATTCAACTCTATCACTACATGATTGGCTGCACAAGCCTCTATGATCGTTTTGTGATCAATTGGGTAACCATTGCGACTTAATAATAGTCTGCCAGTCATGTGTCCTAAAATGGTTGTGTACCGATTTTCTATCGCCTTCATCAATCTTGACATTGCTTTTTCTTCGTTCATCTTTAAATTACTGTGTACGGAAGCAATGACGAGGTCAAATGTTTTTAAAACTTCTTCGGGATAATCAAGATTGCCATCATACAAAATATCACTTTCAATACTCTTAAATATTTTGAATGCCTGTCCCGATCCGTCGGGAGATTTTAGTTTAGCATTTAACTCCTCAATATAGCGATGCTGTTCTTTTATCCTGTCTTCTTTTAATCCATTGGCATAAAAAGCAGTTTGTGAGTGATCGGAGATGACCATGTATTCATATCCTCTTTTAATACATTCATTGGCCATTTCTTCAATGGTATTACTGCCATCACTCCAGTTGCTATGACTATGGATGATGGAGCAAACATCTTTTGTTTGTATCAGCTCAGGTAGTTTGTTGCTCCTGGCTTTTTCAATTATGCTATTTTTTTCCCGCAGGCAAGGCAGAATGTAGGGAATGTTTGCAGCAGTAAAAAAAACTGAATCGCCTTCCTGATTACTCTCTTTAAATGTAAGATCATCAAATGCTTGTTGAAAGGCTTCTAAAAATTCTGGACTACCGGTGGTTTCAAATAACCGTTGAGAAAGATCGGTACCGCCGGTATGCAATCGAAGTTTTAATCCATTTTTAAGTTTATATAAAAGAGTGTTACTTGTTTCTTCTAACAACTCTGGTGGTTGTGCTGTCAGGAATTTTGGTTTAATATTTTCTATCTCATCCACTACCACAAATTCTAATTCTTCAATGGTAAGTGCCTGCCTTCTGTATGCACCTGTTACATGTACTTTATCTGCAGAAAATAATTTTTTAAGATAACCGTCTATCTGCGGAAATATTTCATCCAGTTGGGCATAGAGGAAATGTCCCTGGTTGGAAAAATAAAATTCTATTGCTTCCTGAACATTTTGCTGTGTTTTTTGTCCAAAGCCTTTAAAGAGTGTCAACCTGTTCTCATTGCAGGCATATAACAACTCGCCCAACGATTCTATTTCCATCTCTTTCCAGATGGTATTAATTTTTTTCGGACCGATACCTTTTATACTCAGCATTTCAATTACTCCCGGTGGTGTTTTGCTGATGTATTCATTCAGCACTTCTAATGTGCCGGTATCCAATAGCTCTGTTACTTTTCTACCCACACTGTCTCCAATACCTTTTATAGAAAAAAGTTTTTCCCGGGGAGTTTCTTTTAACTGCATGGTCAGCTTTTCAATATTATAAGCCGCTATACTATATGTTTTTGTTTTAAAAGAATTTTCGCCATTGATGTCCATCAGTTTGGCGAGCAGATCAAAACTATCGGCGATGGTGGAATTGTCCATAGCTGCAAATTAAGAATTTTTGTTAGCCGCTAATTTACCTGTTGAGTGGGTGCAACAATTGCAAGTATTAAAAGATATAGTCATTTTAATTATTGGCAACTGTGTATTGAGTGTGCATAATTATTTTTTTCAAAAATGAAAAATATACCTGCTTTAGCCATTTTCTCTAAGAAATGGCAGGAGTGAGGCAGGTATGAGGTGGGCATAAAAAAAAGTCCTGATTGCTCAGGACTTTCGTTTTCGTTGAAAAAAGTTTTCAACTTATTTCTTCTTTTTAGCAGCTTTCTTCTTAGGAGCAGCTTTCTTTTTAGGAGCAGCTTTTTTAGCAGCTTTTTTCTTAGTAGCCATTTTGTTTAGAATTTAATGTTAGTAATAAATGGGTTAACGATAGTAAAAATAACAATTATTTTATACTACCCAAATTTTTTTTCCACAAAATTCAAAAACAGGAAAATTGGCATTAAGCTTCAGCTACTGCAACAGACACAAAAGTTCTGTCATTTCTTCCTTTACGAAACTCTACAATACCATCATTCAATGCAAATAATGTAAAGTCTCTTCCAACTCCAACATTTTTTCCAGGATGATAAGTAGTGCCACGTTGACGGATAATAATGTTTCCTGAAATAGCAGGTTGGCCACCAAATATTTTTACTCCAAGACGTTTGCTGTGAGAGTCACGACCATTTTTTACACTGCCTTCACCTTTCTTATGTGCCATTGTATAAAATTTATTAGTTGATAATTTTTATTGTTTAATCAAATGATTAAGCAATGCTGGTTACTTTAATTTTTGTATACGCAGTTCTATGACCTTTCTTTTTGTGAAAACCTTTTCTTCTTTTTTGCTTGTAAGCAATTACAGTATCACCTTTTACATGGTCTACGATTTCTGCCTTTACTATTGTTTTCAAAGTTGAGCCAACAGATAATTTGCCATCAACTTCTCCCAACAATACTTCCAGGTCCATTTTATCGCCGGCATTTCCTTCTAAGCGGGGTACATATAAAGTCTGATCTTTTGCTACTTTATATTGCTGTCCGGCTACTTTTACTACTGCTATCATACGTTTAAAATTTAGTCCCTCACTTCCAGCTCTTAATATGCTTTAAGCTCCGGATTTCGGGAGGCAAAGGTAGGGATTAAATTTGTACCTGCAAATCGAAAATCAAAGATTTAGGCGGCAATTTTCACCTTGCTTTACCAACATGTTTGCCAATGAGGCCTCCCAGTTGCCTTTGCTTCCTTTATATTTGTAGCCCCCATCAAATTGAAGACCCGGGTAATATCAGGATTATTATAGCAAAACGAACATTTTCGGATGAAAATCAAGTCTTTTTTAGCCAAGCCATTTGCTTCATACATATATAAAGGTATCCGTAAAGGAATGTCTACGGCGGTGGCAGACCAGGAAAACATCCTGAAATTACTACTGAAAGTGGGGAGGACTACCGAGATTGGAAAGGCTAATAGCCTGGAAAAGGTAAATACCTATGAGGAATACAGGCAGGCAATGCCTATCCTTGATTATGAACAAATGAGACCTTGGGTGGATAAAATTAAAGAAGGCCGGCATAATGTGCTTTGGAAAGGCAAGCCCATTTATTTTGCTAAAACATCCGGTACCACCAGCGGCACTAAGTACATTCCCATTACTAAAGAATCCATTCCCAATCATATTAATACGGCCCGTAATGCCCTGCTTTGCTATATGGCTGAAACAGGCAATACAAAATTTGCAGACGGCAAGCTTATTTTTTTATCCGGTTCTCCAGAGCTGGAAAGGGTAGGTGGTATACCAACCGGCAGATTAAGCGGTATTGTAAACCATCATGTGCCAAAATATTTGCGAACTAATCAACTGCCTTCTTACGAAACAAATTGCATTGAAGACTGGGAGACAAAACTTAATAAAGTAGTTGGTGAAACAATAAATCAGAACATGACACTCATCAGCGGTATACCACCGTGGATGCAGATGTATTTTGATGAGCTGATAAAAAGAAGTGGCAAGAAAGTAGGCGAACTATTTCCAAACTTTAGTGTGATGGTACAGGGAGGTGTAAATTTTGAACCATACAAAGCAAAACTTTTTGAAAGCATTGGTAGAAAAATAGATACCATTGAATTATTTCCTGCCAGTGAAGGTTTCTTTGCCTTCCAGGATTCGCAGGAGGCAGAAGGGTTATTACTGAATACCAATAGCGGTATCTTTTTTGAATTTGTACCTGCCGGAGAAATCTTTAATGAATTTCCAACAAGGTTATCATTAAAAGAGGTGAAGGTGGGAGAAAACTATGCACTCATTATTAATAGTAATGCAGGGCTTTGGGGATATAATTTAGGAGATACGGTAAAATTTCTTTCCGTTGATCCATATAGATTAATTGTAACCGGCCGTACAAAGCATTTTATTTCGGCATTTGGCGAACATGTAATTGGTGAAGAAGTTGAATACAGTATGCTGAAAGCAGCTAAAGAACAACAAGTACAAATCACTGAATTTACAGTAGCACCATTTGTAAGCAGCGATGCTGGTAAATCTTATCATGAATGGTTTGTAGAATTTGAAAATATGCCACACAACCTGGAAGCATTTGCTGCCAGTGTGGATGAAAATCTGCGAAAGAAAAATGTTTATTATGATGACCTGGTGGGAGGAAATATTCTCAGCCCATTAAAGATCACTCCCATCCGTAAAAATGGATTTATTGATTACATGAAATCTATTGGTAAATTGGGAGGACAGAATAAAGTGCCAAGATTAAGTAATGATAGAAAGATAGCCAATGAGCTAGCTGATTTTCGGGAGAAAGAATTATTAATTAATAATTATGCGCAGCATCCTGCGGATTAATTAATAATTAAAAAAAACGTTCATGAATTCAACAACAGAAAAAAAACGTATTGCCATCTTTGGTTCTACCGGTTCCATTGGTACGCAGGCATTAGAAGTAATAGCTGCAAACCCGGACAAATTTTCTGCAGAAGTACTTACAGCTCATAATAATGATGAGTTATTGATTGAGCAGGCATTAAAGTTTAATCCGAATGTGGTGGTGATTGGTGATGAAAAAAAATATGCCAAAGTAAAAGAGGCACTTGCTGCAACTGACGTAAAAGTTTTTGCCGGAGTAAATGCGTTGGAAGAAGTAGCAGCCATGGATTGCTACGATTTTATGCTGGCAGGTATTGTTGGCTATGCAGGATTAAAACCCACTTTAAAAGCCATAGAGAATGGTAAAGCCATTGGCCTTGCCAATAAAGAAACATTGGTTGTGGCTGGTGATATCATTATGAAGAAAGCGGTAGAGAACCGGGTACCTATTATCCCTGTAGATTCTGAACACTCCGCTATTTTCCAATGTCTTGTTGGTGAAATAAGAAATAAAATTGAAAAAGTAATTCTTACTGCATCTGGTGGTCCTTTCATCGGTCGCAAACCCAATTACCTGGTAAATGTAAAAAGAGAACATGCATTGCAACATCCTAATTGGAGTATGGGTGCTAAAATTTCTATCGACTCTGCCACACTCATGAATAAGGGTTTAGAAATGATAGAAGCAAAATGGTTGTTTAATCTTACACCCGAACAGATACAGGTTGTTATTCATCCGCAAAGCATCATCCATAGTATGGTGCAGTTTGAAGATGGAAGTATTAAAGCACAAATGGGATTGCCGGATATGAAATTGCCGATACAATATGCAATGGCTTTTCCCAGAAGGATACCTAATACATTTCCCCGGTATGATTTCAGAAAAATGAATACGTTGAGTTTTGAAGAACCTGATGTTAAAACATTCAGAAATTTATTGCTGGCACAAGAGGCATTAAACAAAGGTGGCAACCTTCCCTGTATTATGAATGCCGCCAATGAAATTGCCGTGTATGCCTTTCTGCGCAACCGTATCAACTTCCTGGATATGACGAATGTGATTGAAAAAGCAATGGAAATGCTGCCCTTTATTCAGAATCCTACATTGGAGGAATATTTTGAAAGCGACGGAGAGGCCCGTAACTTTGCCGCCGATATTATTAAACTATAAAAACCCCTGCCCCTAAAGGGGAAATAAGGTGCAATTGTGTTTCAAGTTGTATAAAATCACAAAGAAATAAATTATTTAATTCACACAGTTCTGATAAGTAATCAGATTTACTTTTTGGAGTTGTGTTTTAAAAGCCCCTTTAGGGGTTGGGGTATAACTATGAATCTATTAGCGATAAATTGGCCAAATGTTGGATTGCAGGCTGCACAGTTGTTGCTTGCCTTATCCATATTGGTGGTGTTACATGAATTTGGTCATTACATAACTGCCAAATGGTTTAAATGCAGGGTCGAAAAGTTTTTCTTATTCTTTGATCCATGGTTTGCCATTGCAAAAAAGAAAATAGGCGATACCGTATATGGCATTGGCTGGCTGCCATTAGGAGGATATGTAAAAATTTCGGGGATGATAGATGAAAGCATGGATAAGGAAGCCATGAAGCAACCACCAAAAGATTGGGAGTTTAGAAGCAAACCGGCCTGGCAGCGATTGATAGTAATGCTGGGGGGTGTTATTATGAACATTCTTACAGCCTTTGTTATTTATGCATTTATTCTGATGATATGGGGTGATAAGAAGACACCAATAGCTACAGTAAAAAATGGTATATGGGTGGCGGATTCAGTGATCATTAAACTGGGTTTTCAAAATGGTGATAATATCATAGCTGTTGATGGAGATTCAATTAAATATTTTGAAGAGATACAACCCAAAGTATTAATTGGTGGAAGAGAAGTTTTATTGAAAAGAAATGGAAAAGATACAGTTCTTAATTTGCCTATCGACCTGATAGATAAATTAATTACCCGAAGAGATAAAAGAAGAATACTTATTACTGAAAGGCTACCTGCTATAGTGGGAGAGTACAAGGAAAAGGATACAGCTTATGGTAAGATAGCCGGATTAAAGCCTTTTGATAAGATTGTTGCAGTAAATAATGAACCTGTTTCATTTATTGATGAAATAAATACGATTGGTTCAAAAAACAAAAACGGAAATGTTGCCTTAACCGTTTTACGAGGTAGTGATACGGTAAGCCTTACTAACAAAGTAAATGATGATGGCCGGTTAGAGTTAGCTTTATTGCAGGATGCGGACTATGATAGCTTAGGTGTGTATCATGTAGAAACTAAGAAGTATGGTTTTTTTGCAGCCTTTCCTGCAGGTGTTCGTAAGTCTGGTGAGAAACTGCAATCATATATTGATCAATTTAAGCTTATACTCAATCCAAATACAGGGGCATATAAAGGAGTGGGAGGTTTTAAATCGATGGGTTCTATATTTCCTACGTATTGGAGTTGGGAAGCATTTTGGAATATCACTGCATTCCTTTCTATTATTCTTGCATTTATGAACTTACTTCCTATCCCTGCACTAGATGGTGGTCATGTAATGTTTACTTTGTATGAAATGATAACCAGGAGAAAGCCGAATGAAAAGTTTTTGGAGTATGCACAAATCGTTGGCATGGTTTTGTTATTTGGTTTAATGTTATATGCCAACGGAAACGATTGGTTTGGATGGGGGAAATAAGAAATTGGCAATAAGCAATAGACAATAAATAATGTACAATAGAAAGAGTTTTTTGCCAATTGCATATTGCTTATTGTTCATTAATAAAGGGGGCGTTTGGTTTTGACAGCATAGATCTTTGAGAGTGTAAGCATGTACTGCGTTGCGTAATTAGCAGTTGAATCTGAATACGAAAAACTCAAATGGCAATACTCAGTATGCCATGGCTGCCTAATCAGTGATTAAGTAGTCATTAGGGCCGCCGGGCCGGTTGATTTGTTACCAAGCCCCGCCGCCGACATTAAAATAAAACAAGTTGCTGTAATCAAAGGCTGTGCTGATTGCTTAAGACCATCCAGCTAAGCGATGAATTGGTTTGCTCATTTCCTGTTCATTGCCGACAAATAATAATGAAATAAACATGTAGAAAGCTTTCGGCGAATATGTTTGGACACCGGTTCGACTCCGGTCGCCTCCACCTCACCGGATTTTCTTTCTGGCTCGTCAATGAATAGTAATGATTGTTGACTAAGGGTCAATAAATTATGAGAGAAAATTCGCATCATCGACGGTGTTCGATAGGACTTGTTTTTATAGTACAGGCCGCTATCGAACACCTGACGGATGAGTTCTTGCTTTTGCACCGTGCTCCCACTATTGTATATATGTTGAAGGTCGCTCAGCCGACTTAAATTTTTCTGCAACAAAAAGTATAACCGATTTTCATTCTTATCTAATTGCTCTATCGAAGAGTAAAGGTCTATTCGCTGATGCTGCAGGCGGCGATGCCAATCATTGTAGCTTTCAAAATTGAGTTGGTTTAAGATAAATTTTTCCTCTACACTTTTCATTTTCACTTCTACTGCTTCCAACTCTTTTCTTTTTACAGCCAGTGTCGCAACAGATGTTTTCATTCTCTCTTTTAAAAGGGTGTCACTTTTATTTTCAATCGCTGTAATCAAATGTATTGGCAAGCTCAGCAAGCTTAATATTTCCTGTAACTGTCCATGAGCTTTACCAGCATTAATCGTATTGTGGCCACTCACTTTGCATTTGTAGTAGTCAAAATATTTACCAGCACCATTACGGCTAGGAGCTCCAGTAAGGGGTAATCCACAATGGCAACGAACTACCTGACGAAGCGGAAAATTGTCCGCAATAGAAACCCGTGGACGATTTTTGTCTTTTAATTTATTCTGCACACGGTACCAGGTTGCTTCATCTATTATGCTACTATGATTTTTCAAAGGGAACAATCCGCCCGGATGGTTCTTCCACGGCTGCACTTGCTGATATCCCATATACAAAGGGTTACTCAGCATCTCTTGTATAGCACTGTTGCTTGTTCGCTTAAGTCCCATTTTCTTTGCATCATTAGCTATGATGTATGCGGGAGTATTTTTTAAAAAAGCTTCGTATATAAATCGAACGATAGCAGATTGATCTTCCCTTACTACCAATTTTCTCTCCTTTCCCAAACCTTCTTTTGTAAATCCAAAAGGAGCAGGCCCTCCCTGTATCCAACGTCCTTCTGCTTTAGCTGTGTAAATGCCTCCATTAATATCATTAGTACGTTTGATGTTCTCGCTGTTGCTGATCAGGAATTCCAATCCCATTAAAAGAAAGCTGTTGCTGTCATGCACATCAAAAATATTACTGCTGCTGGCTGATACAATTCTGATATTATAGTTGCGTTGGATTTTTGTGACAAGGTTGATAGCATCACCAGCCTGTCTGCTGAAACGGGATAGCTCAGAAACTACCAGGTAATCAATGTCTCGGTAATTCTTTTTTACAAATGCCATTAGTGCATTCATATCTGGACGGTCAAAGGTTCTGGCTGTATGTCCTTCATCAATAAATGTATCTGTAACGGCAATATTGTGATGTGTAGTCCAATAAGATGTGATCATCTCCTGGCGTTCAATGCTATGCTGACTTTGGCCGTCGCTGCTATATCGGAGGTATTTAATTGCTTTCTTCATGTGCCTGTTTTATAGTTTCTTCCACCATGATAGCGGATATTAAAGCTACCAAATTTTCCTCCTCCGGAGAAAGTAAAACTTTTACCGGCGTTAATTGATTCGATATCGTCAATGTATTTAACAACACCTAGTCTTTACTTTTTACAATTAATATGAATGCAAGCTCTTGTATTTCCCAATTAGCATTCGGGTACATCTTTCTTAAAATATTTTGGCATTGTTCTACGCTGTAGCCTGTATCCAGATAACTAATGTAAGAGGTGATCTGCTGCAGCTTCATTCTTTTTACAGATTCTATTTTACCGGTACCTATTTTTTCCTCTTTCAAAATAATATTCACACAATTACCTGGTATATGGTGGAATGGATTGAATCTGCGAATAGCAGTAAATGCATGGCAATCCAGTTTTTTATTCCAGTTGTATGAAAATTTTAAGTCGTACATGGGTTTGAATAATGAAATATTGCTGCTAAGAGTAAGATTAATTATAATGCTTCTGTGTCATTGGTAGAAGTTTACCTGTAGTGCAAGAAATTTCTTTTTTAATTTTTTCAACCTCTGCATTTGCTTTCATTAACCTGGCAACAATGGCATCATTTTCCTTGCAACACAAATACAACCGACTTTCGTCGCTATAATTTGACCCTCTAAGTGTTTCCACTGTGCCATCGGCTTTTTTAATTTGTGTTGTTCTAGAAATAGAATTGTAAATAATAATCTCAACTTTCTCAAAAGTATCTAGCACCTTCCATCTATTTTCTGCCCTTAGCCATGCCTTTTTAACAATAGGTTTTTTTGCGGCAGTATTCAGAAACTTATCAATATCATCCCTTGTTCTTTGCAAACGTGGCGAAGCAATTACTTCATCTTTTTTGGCATTTAAACTTTTGCGAACTATTATAGTTGTATAAAACTCATCCTTTTGCGCATTGTGGAATATCTCTATTCCCTTATAATTTTCTATTAGCATGTTACTATTTTTATTTGTTAAAAATTTTTAGTTTCCAAATAATAACACTGGCCACCACTGGCAGCCAGTGTTATTTTTTTTTACTCAGGCACATCTAAATCTTCTGGCTCACTTAATGCTACAATGCCAACGCCTACAGCATCACCGGCACGAACTTCAACAGCAGAAAAATCACTTACTGTTTTAATTCCATCGCCTAGATCTGCATCCGCTGAAACATTAAGCTGAGTGGTGCCTGGCTCCCCACCAAACACTTCAAACTTTGTTTCATCGTCCGCATCTCTTACAATAGCGGCTACCGATTCATTTTCTACAGCAATAGATACTGTACCTGGTTGCACCGTGGCAACATTTCCTTTTGCATCCTGAAATTCAACTTTGAATTTCTGTTTTTGGGTTGCTTTGAGTTGGATCATTTGAATTACTCCTTTTATTTTGATGTCATCAATAATGAAGCTGAGAACCATTCTCGGCTTCTGTCTAGGGAAAAATTTTAAACAATAAGCAACTATTATTGCCATTGCTATTAAGGTTAAAATTTCTTTGAGTTCCATTTGTAATTATTTATGTAGTGAATGAGCAAATTGTTTCTTTGACTGTAAAAACATTGGTATAGAAGCTGGATTAAATGAACACTTAAATCCTAAGTCACTCATTGCGTTATCGGATAGAGGGACAGCAATATTATTTAATCCGTCATTGTAATAGTTAGGGTCTTCACGGATTTGATTTTCGGTGTAAATTCCAGCCATGAATGGGCTTTCAGTATAACCACAATCATTACTCCTCCAAAAGCAAGGCTTATTGCAGCTTTCTGAATGTTTTAATGAGATAATTATAAAATTCATACTTCTATATTTTCTTTGGTGAATGAATATTCTCTTATAAATTCATCGGGATCCTGTCCATTCTCTAATTGTACTACCGATGTTTTAAATCCATGCTGTAAAAAAAGGTTTATTTGTTTCATGGCTTTATCCGTTCCAGGATCATCACCATCATAAAATATACAGGCATGTTCAGTATATCGCTTTAGCATCTTCACCTGCAGTTCATCTATTTCTGTTCCCGAACTTGCAATTGTATTCACCATACCGGCATCCTGCATACTTTGCACATCCATGTATCCTTCGGTGATGTACACATAGCCAGCCTCTCGTATAGCTTTTTGAGCTTGCCACAAGCCATACCATATTTTCTTTTTCTGGTAAATGATGCTTTCGCATGGGTTCATATACTTGGCTTGCTTCTTATCATCTTCTGCATTACCCGGTATTAATCTACCTGCAAGGCCAACCAGTATTCCATTCTGATCATGTATAGGAATTATTATTCTGTTGCGATAAAAATCCCAACTCTTTCCATCCCGCTGATACACTAATCCGCATTTTACGGATGGGTCATGCTTTCCCATATTGATGAATGGAGTAGTTAAAAATTTCCAATCATCAGGTGCCACACCTATGCTCCATTGCTTCATTCTGTCTCTGCTATAACCACGGCCATGCATGTATTCTATAGCCGCAGCTTCATCAGGTAAGGAGAAAAGAAGATCTTCATATTTTCTATGTGCCAGACTTATAAGTTCCAGCATAGTCTGGCGTTCTGTTTTCTTTTCTTCGCTTTCCTGTTGCTTCGCCTGGTCGTACTCTAAGGTAATGTTGTACTGCTGTGCTAATAGTTCAATGGCTTCTACAAAAGTTTTTTTATCATGCTGCATTAAAAAGGTAATAGCATCACCTGCTTTACCACAGCCAAAGCATTTATATATCTGTCGGGGAATATCTACCCGAAAGCTTGGACTTTTTTCATTATGAAATGGGCAAAGTCCCTCATATCCTGCACCTTTCTTTTTCAATGCTACTTGCTTGCTCACTACATCATACACATCCATACGTTGCCGTACCTCGTCTATTGATTGTTGCTTTATCATTCTGGATATTCGTAATTAAATAATAGGATCAGATTTCTACCATTATTGAACGGTTCAGGAATTCCGTTATCTCCGATGCACACTGTTCTTCAGATTCCTTATCAGGATATTGCAATTGCTCACTACCATCTACCAATACTGTTATGGCCTTACCATCTTCATCTTTCATGCAGTATTGTTCTTTGATGGTTTTCAATTTCAGCTTTAATATATTTAAGACCATTGCGTTTTGCCTGCGAAACATATTTATCTTTTGTCCTAAAAGAAAAGCAAGTCCGGGAGAGTTCCTTTCGATGTTATCAATGTCATTTTTCAATACAAAAAGTTCGTTGTTGGTAATTTCTCTTCTCATAATATTTGTAGATTTAAAAGTGGATGGTATGTATTGCCTAATTTTTTCCTTTAAAAACCGGGTAAGTAGAAACAAACCCGGGAAACCTAATATCAACACAACAGATAGGTGATGTGGTATATTAGTCCACAGTATTTTCTAAATAATTTCTCTCGATCTTGCTATTCATTTCTGAAACACTTACACATCTATTTGCTATCATTTGCAAAAGCATCAGTCCATAGCAATCAGCCAATCGTTTATTACTAACATTCCGCAGGTGCCATATTCCATTTAATGAAATCGTGTAGCCATTTGCGTTCCTTTCCAGCAGATAATCTGGTGGTAATAAAAAATCTATATCATGTAATGAATAAGCTGGAATACGTTCTACTTTACAAACGGCATTGATAATTGTATCTGCACTTTTATAATAAGCGTCTGCATCCCAAAAAAAGGTACCTAGCTTATAAGCATCAGTATTACCGTGTTTAAAAAGATCCCAGAATAAAATGATCTTGGTAGTAAGCCCTGCCATTTGTAATTGCTTGCTTATACTTGGCAGTACAAATAAGCCATACGGTGCTTTATTTAAGTCTTCGGTGTAGTTATGCTTTGGCTGCATCTGCTTCAATTTTATTGGGTGATAAATGGCAATGCAGGCTATAGATATTTGTCCACCAATCCATGATGAGGGTACCCTGATTTTCTAAATGCCTGTTGGTGTATTGAAATACTACATGATCCAGTTCCGTATCATTAGCAATATCAGGAACTTGCTTTTTGAGTGTAGCTGCAAGCACTGGCAATGGTCGTCCTAGTTCTGCAAAAGCATGCAGGTCGCTTAGATTTTTAAAATTGAATTTTTTAACTGATACAATTTCTGCTATGCCCAAAGGTTGATTAGCCAGGCATATCTCAACACAGTCGCCCACTTTATTTACTTCATTGTCTGCTGGCATTATGCTTGAAAAGAACTCCAGAAACAACTTGCCGTTGTGGTTTTTGGGGAAGTTTATTTTTCTCATATTGGGGAATTGGGGTTTTAAGAGTATTTTAATTTTTCAGCGGCCATCTTCTTTTCTCTGGCTCTGATGAGCTTTTCAGCTTTTTCTAAAATGAGTTCGCCATTACTCCCTAAATACTTACCTCTCAATACATCCACCACTTCATGATACTCTACATTAGCCTTTTCACGGATGCGTTTTTTGTCTCCATGCTGTAGCCGGTCATTGATCCATTTAAGTCTTATATCAGTAATCATATTATAATCTTTTAATTTGGATTGGTTTTTATTTGGTATATTGTTGGCTTGTTTTTGGTATTGCGAATATATTGTAAAAAAGCAATACAAAACTCAATCTATGTTGTAAAAAAGCAATATTTCGAAAAAATTCAACGAAACAATACTTTTTTTAGATGAATTTTAAAAAACTCATAGAAACACAATTATCACTTTTAAAAACCATGGGTAAGACTCGGCGGGAGATTGAGAAGGATCTGGGCTATAGCGAAAAGTATATCGATCAGGCATTAGCCCGTGGAGGAAATGAAGCTCTTCTAAATGCGTTGAGTAATTATAAAACAAATCTTGAAGTCTTAGAGCATACAGTCAATGAGGATGCGGGCAAATATTTAAATCCGCAGGAGTATATCCGAACATTGAAATTGCTTATAGATTCAAAAGATGAAAATATCAAATTGCTGGAACAACGTGTAGTAGAATTAGAACTTAAAGTGGGAAAAGCCGGCGGCCGCCGTCACTCAGCGTAGCTTACAGACGGCCATTAACCGGGGAGCAACTTATTTTACCTTTTGGCGAAGGCAAAATAGAAAATTAATCCAGGGTAGCAGATTTAAACATCCATTCAAACCGCATTTGACCGGCATCGAAAAAAGTAAATCCTTTTTCGTGCAACCAGTTTACCAGGTCGGCTTTAGAAAATGATAAGCAGGGATAGAATCGCTGAAGGGAATTATAAATTTCATCAGTAGATAAAGTAATTTCTGCATCTATCCTTTTGGCTACAGGTAAATAATTGGTGCTGATAAATTGTTGTATGCGCATAAGCATAACATCATCATCAGATGGTTCTAATTCGCCGTCGGAATTTATTTTAGTGCTATTACTCATAAAATGATGACAGGTCACTGCGAAGACTCCATACAGAGCTACCGTTACTTACACACGGCTTGCCTGCCACCAAAGAAGTGGAGGCTCTGTAATCAAAGTCTTCGCACTGCGAATATAGTAATTAGCAGGAATAAAAGGCGTAGGCTATTATGGCGAAAATGATTATAAGCACTACACAACCACCAGCGGTTAGTGGATCTTCTTTAGAAGGGATTGCTTCTTGTTTTCTATCACCAGGATTAAATACATGACCACATGCAAGGCAGGTTATTTTTACTTTGTTACTTCCAAGGGTACCAGCTAATAATCCAATGCCACCTGTAAGTATTGCACCGGCCACGGCCTTTTTACCACTAAAGCCTTTTTTATTTGCAGTGATTTGTGTCGAGTCGCATTTTGGGCAATGCACCTGGTTGTCTTCTGTCATAATCAATATTATTATTAATCAATATACAATAGTGAATTGAAACTACAAAGAAGACACAAATACAGTCATAGTGTTACCTGCCGGGATTGTACGTTCCAATCTTTTAAAAACAAAGTGCATTGATTTTAATTCAATGATATTGCCCGCCTTAATTTCCAATAAATTTTTACGGATAGATAATACGCTGAGCCGAATCAGTTCTTTATTCATCAGCGAATTTTGCCATTGTGTATGAAAATTTTCTGCCAGCCCTTCATCACCTTGCCAGGCAATACTGTATTGTTCAATCAATGCATTGGTATATGGGTGTCTGTTATGGGTATAGCTAACAGGTCTCGTTACTCCATCAATCAATAAATTTTTTCCGTAGAATAACCTCAATCCATACTCAGTTGTAACCAATGTATTTTTATTGTTGATGTACGAGCCGCCTTGTCTGCATCCTAAAAAGTTTTTCCGCTCTACCAACCCTGTTACATCATTGAAAATAGTGTACTGACATAAAGTACTTATAGGGAAATCCTTTGGTTCCTCGCCATCTCCTTTTACATATTCATGCTGCCGATCGCTAAAAGCATCCCATTTTATTACCGGAGTTGTAGTAGCATCCGCTACCTGGTAATACATATTTTCAGCAGCTACTAAAGCAATATCATCTGTAGTAAAGCTGCGGCCAATATTTAAAGTAAGAAGATCATTATAAAATTGCACCGTGGCGCAAATGGTTTTTGTGCTCAAATCTTTTACACGATCACTGTAAATACTATCGGCTCCATCCCATTGGTAATTGAGTTTGTACCCACTCGTGGCCACCGCCTGCGGAAATTCACTTTCGAAATTTTCGGTGATTATTTTATCAATATTTACCGGGTTCTTTTGCTGTACGTTTCTTTTGCGGTAGCGCAACTCTACGGTATTATTTTCTGAAAATATAGGGTAGAGGCCAAAAAGGTTAAGCAAGCCTTTTAAAAAATCACTGATCAATATTTTGGGCACATGATTTTGCGGAGAGATACTGCGGTTGGTATCTAAAAAAAGGGCTACATTATATTTTTCAATGCTATAGTTATTAAAGAGAAGCAAATTATAAAAAGCAGAATCATTGATAAAATCGCCCATAATTTGATATCCAAACTCTTCGAAGCATTTTCTTAATACATACACTATTCGCAGAAAAGGAACGGTTCGATAGTCAATATATTCTGCTGTGCCCATGGCCGCAGATACATTTGGGTTAGCACTGGTTGGTCTTCCAAATTCATATTGAGAACTTGCCAGCTGTACCAGATTATTTACGCAATCCTTTGCTAAAAATTCACCGCTGTAGTCGCTTCTATCCTGGTTAAAAAAACTTTCAATAGCTACCGGCACAAAGGAGAACATCCAATAATCGTTGGATAAATTTCCATCCATTAATTCCTGCGCAAATTCCCGGCTGTCCATCCCACTCCATTCTATTCGACCTGTAAGCGTAAGGTCAGTCAATTTCTTTTTTGAAATTACGCTGCCAAACATTCCTTTACTGCCTGAAATACTAACGGAAAATTTTCCACTTCTATAATTAAGCTTACCGTTTTTGGTTAGCAATGTCAATTTGCCTCTAACAATTTCGGGAAAATTTTTATCAAATACCGAACATGTAAAAATATTATTGGCCTCTACATTATTTAATGCTTGTGCCTGGTTTAATAACCTTCGATTATTTTCCGACCATAAAATTCCGTCATATGGCAGTGAGTATTCTCCGGTACTCAGTTCTTCATCAAATGCCGGTGCCAGTTCTTCCATGCTTAGAGAAGAAGTGGTATCTAAATCTAAAAAACCAGATTCCGAATTTCCGTGTATGTAAATTGATAACATATGTTTATCCTAAGCCACTGGCTCTTTTACTTGCTTCATATAATGCTTCTTCCTCTCTGAATTCTTTGATGCTGACAATTGCATGCAGTTTTGTTTTCATCGTTTTTATTTCAGCAGTATTTAGTTGCTGTTCTTTTATCAACTGCTGCAATAGTTCCTCCATGGCACCGCTACTGTTGGTTGGCATACCATCTATTCTTTTTACAATACCTCCCTGCTCTAGTACGGATGGTAATTGTGGATTGATACTCACCGGCCTTGCTGCTCTCCAGGTTGCCATCTCAACCACCTGTGCACCACCTGCCCAATTGGCACCACCGGCCCGGCCATTTAATGCACTCGTTATTTGAGCGGTATTGCCTGTTACAGAAAAGATTTTATTACTGTTCATTGCGGCAGCACTCATTACCGCTTCATCCTTTTCTATTTTAGCGTTGATGCCACCGGAAGGGGCTGAGTGTTTGTCTCCGCTTCTTATCCAATCTCCTTTACCTAATTCTGGCAATGGAGTAGCTGCTATAAAGGCTGTCTGTATTGCACCTGCAATGCCTACAGCTATGGAAAGTGGAATGTTGGGCAAAGCCGCTGCAACAGCACTGGCAGTATTAATTAACGATTCAAATATGTTGAGTGCCTTTTCCCGCTTAGCCTGTTTTCTTCTGATCTCTCTTTCTTTTTCGGCAAATTCTTCGTCCAGTTGGGCAACTTTTAAATTATACTGTGCCTCACTCAATAATTTATTATCGAGTAATCGTTTAAAATTATTCTTCTTATCATCGTTAGCTTTCTTTTCTCTGGCCAGAGCTTTATCTTCCAGGCTTTTTTGATAATTAGAAATGGATTCGAATACGTTTTTTATAGCAGAGGCATAAGCAACTGCCATATCTATATCATCTTTTAATTGTTGAAATTTTTCATCTTTCTCTTCTTGTGCTTTTTTCTTTTTTTCATCAGTGTCCTTTACTTTTCTCTCCGCTTCCTGGTCAGATAGTTCCTGTCTTTTTTTGCGGGCATCTTCCAGCTTTTTCTTCTCCTTCGCCAGTGCATCATCCTGTTCTTTAGCTCTATCTTCATTATATTTTTTAAAGGCGGCCAACTCCCTGGCCCGAATCTTATCATAAATCCGCTGTAGCTCTGTACTTTGAAATCCGTAGACCTGCATCAGATCTACATTGTACTTCATTGCTTTTTGCAGTAGTTCCTGGTACTTATCTTTTATCCGTGCTATCTCTGCATCATCAGCACTCATACCCGCTATCTCTAACTCACGGCGAAGTCGTAATAATTCTTTTTGAAATTCTTCTGCTTCGGATTTTAACTTATCAAGGTTACTTTCTCCATCATCTTTACCACCGGGGTTGGTAGGTGTATTTTCTGTAACTGTTGGTCGGAATTGCACCTTGCTTACTTCGATATACTTTTTCTGAAGATTATCCAAAGCATTTATTTCTAACTCAATGCTGGAGATAATATTTTTTGCCGTAAGCTGTGCATTCTTTTTTCGTACATCTTCAATAGGAGCTTTTTTACCAGTTACATATGCACCGGATGGAGTTCTTTTTACTGTAAGGCTTTCTGCAATTCCCTGTTCCTGTTTTTCATTTAACTGGTTGCTATCAATGACTTGCTGCTGTTCTATTATTTTTCCAAACAATTGAGTTTTCTTTCCAGAGATAGCCTCGGCCAGAGCTTTTTCATTTAACTTTTTTATATAAATATCAATGGCTGCTGCTCCTTCTAAATGGCCATCTCTTGAAAGTTTGAGGGTATTAACAAAATCAGGATTGATAGAAATTAATTTTTGTAATGCAATTTTCTTTGCTTCTAAAGAGGCGGTAGTTCCTTCTAATACCCGGCGTTGCTCTTCAATGGTTGCAAGGGTACCTCTGATACTTTCCTGCGCAGTTTTTTGTACTTCCGAAAGTAGTCTTTGTTCCATGCTCAATTTACTTAAAGCATCAGCCACATCTGTTGCTTTTTTCTTAAAGGCGTTGTAAGCAAGTATGGCACCGCCAACCAATGTAACTAACAGGCCAATGGGGTTAGATTTTATTGCAAGATTAAAAAGCCTGGTGGCTGCAGTAGCTGCAGTTATTCTGCCAATTAGCAAATTGGTAATGGTAATGTATGCAGCTTGCGCAGCAATAGCAATGTTAGTGGCAATTGCTGCTCCTCTTGTAATTACGGTATTTGCAATTTTCGCAACAGTATCTTTTATTACCGTTGCTGCGGATATAATATATTGCTTGTTGAGCAAGATAAGACCAGCTACAAGTGTAAGCAATGCAACTTTATTTTCTGCAATAAAATTTGGGATGCCACGAAGAACCTGTATAAATTTCAAAGCACCATTCACAGCACCTTGCAAAAAATTAGTAACACCAGGTGATGCCACTAATCTATTGAATTCTTTTCCCAGCTTATCTAGTGTGGCGCCAAATGTTTCATTTTTTAAAGCAAAGGCCTGAGTACTGGCAGTAGTGCGTTGTATAGCTTTATCACCTAAATCTATACGACCTCTCAAGAAGTCGCTGCTCTGTCCAAGCTTACTCAGCGTTTCAATTACCCTGGCACCTTCTTCACCTGCATCTGCAAATGATGCAGTAATGGCAGCGAAGGAAGTTTTATTTTTCGTAAGCCCTTCTGCATATTGCAATAATGCTTCTGCGGGATCCGATCCAAATAATTTATTGAATTCATCTATAGGCTTACCTGCAATTTTAGCAGCGGCTGGCAAATCAGATGCAATCGAGATCAATAATTTCTGTACGGCGGTAGCACTACTTTCTACACGACCACCAAGTTCTTCTAATCCTGCGCCAAGGCCACTTAGTTTACCTAATGTAAAATTGCTCGTCTTAGCAATGCCACTCAATCGCTGATCAAAGTCCGCAATAAAACCACCGGTGGATGATCCTGTGTTAGCCAACTCAATATAAGCATTCGCCAATAGCTTTATGTTATCACCGGTTATTTTGCCATCAAAAACATTTAATATTTTTCCAAGTTGCGAAGTAATCTGATCTGCATTACCCAACTCATCTCCAAGTGTAACCACCATTTCATCTACGGCTTGTGTAAATCCCAACAGATCAGCTTTGGCCACACCTAACTTTCCTGCTATTACAGTAATCTCCCGCAATCCCTGCACACTGGTACGGGTATCAATTTCCTTTAATGAATTATTCAGGTTATTTACTTCCTCATCGGTGAGGCCAGCCACCCGGCGAATGTCCGCCAAGGTATCACTCATTTTCCCTGCTCCACGGATAATATTCGAGAATTGAGAACTTAGAAATTGGAAGCCAAGATAACCAGCAGCTACCATTCCAAATTGTTTTACTTCATCTTTTATTTTACTAAAAAAAGAACTGAAGCCTTGTACTCCATTCTTCACATCGTACAAACGATTTTCTACTTTCTTGATTTCTTTATCAAGATTTTTCCACTCCTGCGTAAATGGCTGCATACTACTTTTAAGAGCTTTCATTTGATTTAGCTCTCGTATAAGTTCTTTACCACTAAGTGCAGTAAGACCAATTTGTTTTTTAAGCCTTGCCATCTCATCTGTAATAGTGGCTAGCTCTTTCTTTTTTTCGATGTATGCCTGTGTACCTTTTCGCAGGCCATCCATTTCAAACTTTACATCAGCTGCTTTTTTTCGCAACTGGTTAAGTTCGTTCTGGGCTTTATTACCATTAACATTTACATTAAGGTTGACGACATCTGTACGTACACTCATATACCAAAAGTGGTACACATAAATGGAGGCAAAAAGGACAAGCGAAATGTTAGTACACTGTTACATGTGCTGTAGCTGCTGTAGTAGTTACACCTCCTGTTCGTTTTGCCAGGTATGGAAAACTATCTGCTCCGGCAAATGCAGAGGATGGTGGACCATACCAGCAACTTCCATCAGCAAATACCTCGTATAATCCGCCCTGAGCAGTTGAGCCAGTAGCAGGTACCGCTTCCAGTGTTCCACCATCAGGATCAAAATCATTGGCCAATAGTAATGGGAACAGATAAATAGTATTGCCCGGATTATAACCTCTTGGCAGGCGGTAATAATCATCCGTACAAACAACAGGAACTTCAGCCAATATATTAGCTGCGGCTAATGTAAGGGGACTACCTAATGATGGTGTGCTGTTATATCTTTCGCAGACCACTTTTAAAGAAACAATTATACTGGCAGTTACACCTGTTGCACATGGCGGTCGTGTAAGTGTAACGATGGTGGATCCTGAATTTCCATCAATAAAAAAATCCTGTTCTGAATTATCACAGGCGTACTTGACGGTGAGCTTACAATAATCATATCCAAAAGGCAACTGCCAAAGTATGGTGAGCTTATTCGTAGCTGTTTGAAACCATTTAAGCAATAACGGCATCGGGCATACAGGTGCCGGTATATCAGGTATTGAATAAAAATTATTAGCGAAAGAATGCCGCCAATCCACATCAATAGAAAATAGCGAATCATTAACACTGTAAAACTTTGCACTGCTTTTATTTACCACCACCGGAATCAGGGTGTAATTATTACTTCCGGCATTTTTACGAACCTCATATATTTCACGGGAGAGAAAGAAATCTCTTATTCTATCTGCTTCAAATTTTGAGATGAAACCAGTGTTACCTGAAAATTTTGGAACCTCGTCAGGCCATTCATTTTTTATCTGAGATAGCAAATTACCATTAACCATATACGATGGCGGCGCAACGCTAATTGCCTGAGAATAATTATAATCAGCCTCCACATCTTTTTGTCCTAGTAATCTTATTGACTGAAGTCCACCCAAGCTATTGCGATAAAGCAACTGTGTGCTATTGTAAAATTTGCGTTGATCGAGTATGAATGAAGCAGAGACAATATTTTGCAATACCGGTGCTCCAAATATGGTATGATCTGATTTTACGGTTAATGTATATTTTATAGGTGTAGATCCTACCGGAATGATGCTATTCAATTCAAGCTGATCAAAACCGGCAGGGAAATATAAAAGATGTCCACTGGTAGGAGAGTAGGTAAAACCCGATATAGCTCCGGAGTAATTGATCTCTTCATCATTTACCAAGGCTGTGATGGTATAGTATAATTTATAATCGGTACCAATACCATCTGTAATAAAGCAAAGGAAAAGAAGATCTTCTTTGAAAATTCTTTCGGGCTGGTTTAAAAACCACAAGCCATCTTTAGAAACAGGCAACGTAAGATCGCTGAATTCTGTTCGCAAATATTTTTTATTGGATGGCGGAAGATCATAGGCAAAACCTCCTTTGTAAAGAGGTGTATATGCAATATTTGCACCCGAAGTAGTATCTACAAGCACAGTACCATTATACAATTGAGCATAGCAAAGAAAAATTTTATACTGCTCATCTGCACGGGTAAATTGGTCAAGGTTGGCCGGTGGAGTAAAATACGTTAAATGACAATCTGCAACGGAGGATGGATCAAAATTGAGAATACCATTTTCATCAGGAAATATTTTTGCCGTACTAATAATTTCCGAACCAATGCGAAGTTCCGCTACTACATGAAGGTTCAATGCAGCAATATTATCATTGAAGGGAACTATTGCCCATTTAATGGCCACAGGATTTCCCGAAAAAAAATGTGTGGGTTGTTGTACTAAATGCAGATTCATTACTTCATTTCGTTTTTAAGTGATGCAATTGTTTCTTCAGTATAGCCAAACAGCAATTGATTTTGCAACCAGGTTAAGTTACCATACGCAACCTTGCTATAAAATTTCTTCGGCTTACGAACTCTGTCTTTCGTTATTATCAAGCCTTGCGCCTTGCTTGTTATTAAATTCGTTTTCATAGTAGCCAATCCACCGAGTGGATGAGCCCGGCCGGCTCCCATATCTACCATGCGCAAATATTCTTTAAACGTGAGTCTTGCTGTACCTCCACTGCCTTGCTGCAATGACTGGTAGCTGATAGATTTTAAACCTTCATCTGTTACTCCAATCTTCATTCGCCTGGCGGTAATGCGCATAGCATCAGTAACCCGTTCCATATACTGAGCTAATGATTTTTGAATGAAGGTTGTTTTTAAGTCACTCATGGTAATCTCCTGGTATATACAGCCACTTTTGTTTTAGATACAATACCGCCAATCCAAATTCGGGTAGGTATTTTACATACCAGGTCAAAGAATCCGGTACGATCTCCACCTGCAGGTGTTGGTATATTATCCGATTTTAACAGATCTTCTTCCCCTTCAGCAGATCCGGCAATTAAAAAACTTTCATCCAACGGGCTTAAATAAATTCTCTCTACAAGCCTACCGGCAGGGATTTCAATAAATCCATTTTGCAGCAAATAATATCCCGGTGGCACTACTTCTTCTATGGTACCATACTCCGGTGCATCTGTAATTTTTAGCAAATACTTTGGTTTGAAATTGAATTCAATCCGCCAACCGAATTCATTATCGAGAATAGGACCTATCGGCCGGATATCGAGGTTATTAAAACTAAAATCAGTAAAGGGAGTGCTGCATCTGTCTTTATTATATCCGTAATGATCCTGGTAGATCATTTTCAGTATGTTTTGATAGATACGTTCTGTTAAAGCTAAGGCCTCCGTTTCTTGCTGCACATCACCATTAGCAGCATGTGCCAATATAGTAAATGCTCCGGTGTACATTCCTTTTACATCATAGGGTACTTCAGATTTTGTATTCACTTCATACATTTCTAAAAGCAATGCGGGGAAACCAATTTTATTTCGAAGACTTGTTATTGCTTCATCAGCACTCCACCGGGTAAAGCGTTTTTCTCCGGGATCACTATCATTATTTTCACTATCCGGATTATGCTGAATTTCCTCTTCAATTACTGCCAATGTGCGGAAGTAATTGATATAACTGTCTGATGTTACCTGGCTCATTTCTGTTGCTTTTTTAATTCCTTTAATTTGATCGCTTCTAATTCGATATCATATAAATATTCTTTCAGAGGCATCATACGGATATTATCACGGCTTCCATTTTTAGGACCGGCTCCGGCATGTATGCATTTGGTAAATGCCATCATATCCGGCTCTCCACCTTCGCCACCCTGAAAAGTATTGGGGAATAAATTGATCAATGAAAACCTGCATCCGCTATACCAGCAAAAGATGGTGTATAGTTGCCAGGCAGGCAAGGCCATAAAACGGGAAATAAGTTGTTCCGATTTATATTCTTCTTTTTTCCCATTCACCAATTTAATGTAGGGTGTATTTGCCGGACGGTAAAGAATGGCTGCGATATGTGCCAATGAATCTGCGGTAGGTTCTTCTTTGAACTTATAAAAGAATATTTCAGCATCTTCATATTCACCACAAGTAAGAGAGTTAAAATCGCTGGAAGGACCAGCTACGGTGTACTGGCCCTTCCACAATGCACCTGGCAGGCTAAAAGATTGGAACGGCTGCTCTGTCAATGTGTTTTCCTGAAAAATAAAATCAAGGGCAGCATAGCCATTTAGCACAGCATCATCCGGACATAATTGCTGACAAATATTTTTCGGCAGCTTAACCTTACTTTTTTTATTGCGAATGTGAAGCAGACCACCCAGTATAGCGGCACGGATGGAACTAGGATTTTCAAACGTTGAAAGAAACATACCTGCAATAAGGCGTAACTCTTCTGCCAACAACTCATTCCAGGTAGAAGGGAATGGGATGGTAGCATTTATTTTGCCCGGCTGGTATAAATTGATCTCTATCACTCTACGAATGTAGAGTTGTAGTGTATGGGTGAAAAGGACAAGCTATATTTGAGTATGCGTAAAGATAGCCGGATAGAGTTTCTGACATTATTAGGTAAAGGCATTTGGTGGCTGCTCAGCTGGCCTTTCCGGAAAAAGAAAAAGCCACTGTAGAAACAGCGGCCGGAAACTAAAAACAGGAAGGGATTACTCCCTATACTGGCGATTTTTCCCAAAGGGACGGGTTAGGATATTTTTCTGCAAGCAATGTCTTTAGTGCATCATTTAGTCCACCATCTCCGACAGAGAATACAGAGCGGTTCTTCAGCATTTCAAATATTTCGATTACTGAATGAAACGCATTTATTTTTAAATCATCAATTGTTACAGGCGATATCTGGTGGTGATTGCAATACAGAGATTTTATTACCAGGCCATAAGGTAATGTCCAATCATACTGTTGTAGTGCTTTCAGCTTATGTTTATTATAAATAATTGGTGTGTGCACATCAAAATTAAAATCTGCTTTTTGTGCTTTGTTCAATGTAAGCCATGTATTCTTTAATGAAATACGATACGTGTTACCTGCCTGTAATCTTTGAAAAGCATGTAGTAAGAACCCATTGCTCCAATAAGGGATAGTAGTTATATCAATATCCTGTAAAAAGAAATGGTCATCATTCATAAATAAAAAATCATCACTCAGGTATTCATTTTCACAGGCATGTAATAATTTTTCGAAGATGTTCTTCTCTTTATTATAATTGCTTTTATCCGGGTAAGGTAAAATAGAAATGCCATTTACGAATTTCGGGTCTTCGCCCACAATAAAAACATGGCCCACATTACTGCAATGCTTTTCTACACTCCTTAGCGAGTACATTAATTCCTTATTGCGCCATTTGCTGCCTTTGCCCAGGCAATACACTATATCCATTAGCTTTTTATTGGTTGACCATGAAAAATGATGATGCCATCTTTTACTTCCAGGTGCATTATGCACCATGCTTTATCTGTGTAGCCAAATTTTTGTATACCGGCAATGGTAAAATAATTGATGAAAGTATGTTTTCGATAGCATCGGATATGCGTAGGATCTGCAAATTCAAGATCTGCATCCATACCGGCGCAGGGAGTTTCGATATATAAACTACCGCCCGGCTTTAATACTCTGTGGCACTCATTCATAAATGAGATCAGGTCTTTAAGATGCTCAACCAGGTGAATGGCTGCTATTTCCTCACAAGCATCATCTACCCATGGCCACGGAGTAATATTGAGATCAGTAACTACATCAACGCCGGGGAAAGGTTTGATGTCTACAAATATATCTGTCGCCATTTTAGCCCAGTGTTTTCCGGACCCGAGAATTAATCGTTGCATAAGTGATAATTTATAATAGGCATCCAATAGTCCCAACCAAATGTTTCTACGTGGTGGATGCAATTTTTTGACAATTGATTTCTTTTGTGATGATTTCTTAAAAGTCCGAATGCTGCCTGAAATAATGCTGCTACCGTGTAAGGAACTTTATAGCAGTTTTGATAATCAATTAAATCATCATCTCCTTCATATATAGCTCTTGCAGTAACGGTTCCTTTAGTCATTGCCTCTACCGGTGCGCAGCTTCGTGCATCATATTTTGAAGCCTTGATAAGGATAGTGGCTCTTTCATATAGCTCATTCATTTTCTCCAATGATGGACGGTGATAATATTCATCCGGTACAAAGGCCATTGTTTTTAATGGCAAGCCTCCGTAAGCAATTATTTTGTAGCCTTTATCTTTTAGCATAGCGGCTACTTTCGGCGCAATATGCTCAGGATCCTTTGACGGGTTGCCACTTTCCCAACCTTCTACCAATACGGTGGTACCATCTTTCGGTTTATGTGAAATGGGGAAATGCTGCAGGTTGACACCGTTACCAATGTAGTGAGTAATGCCCTGGCGACCGTATTGTTTTTTAACGACATCAATATTCCACTGGCTAATACTGAGCAATGGAAATGGAACCGTGTAAAACTTTTTACAAAGTAATTGCCATGCAGTATCCTTAGGCCGGAAGAGATGCTCACACATTTGCATAAATGCAAATTTCTTTCTTGGGTAAGTGTGTGTTGCAAGGTGCACACTATGCGGTGATGTAATAATGAGGCAATCGCATTGACTTAATGTATCGGTATTATGTACAATCAATACTTTTTGAGAAATAGCGAACCAACTACATTCTCCACCTTTGAGGCTGAATAAATGCACTTCATGCAGATCTGCAAGCCGGTTGGCCCATTCTAATATTATACGGATGCCACCGTGGAGAGAATAATCTGGCGTTGGGATGAATATTTTCATATGGATAATATTCTTACTAATTCGGCAATAACACCATGGCCACCTTTGGTTTCTAAGTGCACCAGGCAGATATTCTTTGCAGCTTTATCCGCATCCGCCGGGCAAATTGTTTTATTTGCTTTTTTAAGCATAGGCACATCCCAGGCATCATCGCCAATAGCGATATCATATTCAAAAGGGATCAAATCTTTATTTCGGCAGTATAAAAACTCAGCACCTGTTTTATCAGCAAATGCGGCATTAATATCTCCTTCATCTGCTGTAACGATTACGAAGCGATATCCATTGGCTACCAGTTCCCGAATGGCTCTGACATCCCGACTATGAAATGCTTTAAACATTTTTTCGCCAGTATGATCCATGTATAATTTACCATCAGTAAGCACTCCGTCGCAATCGCAAACTATAGTTTTTGATAAATCTTTATTTATTTCACTTGTTGTCATTTGGATATTTTAAAAGGTTAGACCAATTGGCACCATACTTTTTTACGAGTGCTGCCCTTGTGTTATCATCTGTGGCTTTGCGAAGTTTTTTTCTGATCAGTGTAATATCATGATTAAAATTGTTGTTGCGGATATACGTATGGCTGATTGGTGCTGTATTATCTACTGCTAATGTGTAGTTGTGTAATGAAACCCGGTAACCCCAATCAAGATCATGGCCCCAGTATGGCATATCTTCATCCAGCAAAAAATTCTTCAACAAGGAAAGCTTTATCAATGGTGCTGTAAATTCCAGAAATGGAACCCTTTTAGTGATCCTTACTATATTATTTATACGAAGGTGAGCATGGTCAGAGGCAAAGGCTGGATGTATGGCATCGCAATTGTTAGCCTTCATATTTTCTTGCAGCTTGTGTAGTGTGTCAGGGAAGAAGAGAATATTGGTTACTATCCATACATAATCATAATCACCGGAAATTGATTTTATTCCACGGTTAATAGCTTCTGCCAGGCTACCGGTACCATTACGATCTATAAAGATAACAGGTTCTTTTTGTTTGAGGAGACAGGCAAGTGTTTGTTGCCATTCAGGTTCGGCATATTTTATTGCCAGAATAATTGTGTTCGCCATGTTTTTAGTTTGTAGGTTAAAAGTACCAGAGGCGTTCGCAGATAAAAAGGACAAAAAAGGCCGGGTAGAAACCCAGCCTTACATTAAAAACTAAAAACACTTTTATGCGAAAAGTCCAAGGCTTCTCTCCTTGAAAAATTTTGAAACATATGTTGGCTGATTGACCGTTCCCTCCCTGCTGTCGTTATAAAAGGTGGAGATGGCAATTTTACCTAAATAATTTAGATGGTTATCCGTTCGCTGCTTTTGCAGGATGATAGACTGACTATACTCTACGGCAATACTTGTAGCAAGTGCCGGAGCCAGTATATAATCTGATTGCAGGCAAAGAACGTCTGACATTGCTGCCGGTTCAATACATTCTACAATCAAAACATCCTGACAAACAGGTAAGGAAATTTTTTGTACCTCATACTTTACATTTTTTGGAATTTGAGGCGGTTCTGCAAATGCAGTACTTGCTATAAAAGCGAAGAAGCTGCATAGAATCAATAAATTTTTCATGTGCTTTTTTTTAGAGTGAATAATTATAATAAAGTAAATTTCGTTTGATACTTAATTTTCAAAAAGGACAAATTATATAGCTACATAATTTGTTCCAGTGATAAATTGCTTCGCTTTTACTTTTGCCAATAATTGCGATGGACTATACCCAAAAGATTTTTGTACATGCGGCAGATCCTTAAATGTTCTGAATTTACCTCCCCAAGACCAACCTGCCGCTTCGAAACTGGTTACCACTTCCTGCCAATCAATAAAGCCATCTTTATCAAAATCTTTTGCAGTATCCCAGGAGAGCTCTTCAAATTTTCCATCTCCATTCTTATCATACATAATGGCAAAATCAATGGCCAATCCGTAATTGTGATAAGAAGATCCACCACGGGCATTAGTTACCTTTTGCCGCTTATCTCCATTACGACCCTGAGCATACAAAGCATCCTGCTCTGCAATGGTGCGTAGGCCCTGCACTACCCGTATCATAATAGAAGAAGGAAAACCTTCTTCCGCTTTTTTAATGCGTGCAATAGCCTCTGCTCTTACATTCGGGTGTAGCTTATTACATCTCTGCAAAGAAATACTATCTCTCATTTTGAAAATTTTGAGGTAATGAATCCACCAGTAAAGCATACCGTGATTATGATCAATAAAAACCACCACGGTATTTGTATTTTTCCTTTTTCTGCCGATTGCATGGCTTGAATAATGCCGGATAATTGGGCTTTCTCCAGTTGCAATTGATAGGTTTCTTTTCTATAGCCATCAATCTTTCTTCCATCCTCATACCAGGCTGTATCTTTTGTGGGTGCAGGTATTTTTATTTTTCGCCATTTAGCTTCACACTCAGCATAGCCAGCGGCGGCAGCTTGTCGCATACCTTCCAGATAATCATTACTGAATTTTATACCAAGGCTGTCTGCAATCTTTTTTATAAATGCAGATTCATCGGTAACAGGTAATAATTTATCAATGTAAATGCTATCTTTTTTCCCTGCTACATATTTTACAATTACATTTTCGCAGGGTGTATTTTTTGCGGCTTCTACGTATGCTTTATCTAACAAGGCTTTTTTTGCTAATACCCTTTGCAATGCTCTATCATCTTTGCGGGCAATTTTAGCCGCAGGATTGCAGCTAAATAATAGCATGGCAGCAATGAAAAGAAAGGCCATAGCAACGTATAGCCTTATTGGTGTTTGATTAGCGGTCATATATCAGTGGTAGTTTTGGAAGTGGGCCACAAAAGTTTAGAGGCAAGATTTATAAATGCAGCTAAGAATGTAATGCCAAACCTGATCCATTGACCAGTGGTTTCATTTACATGAATTACATTAAGCAGATCATTAAAACCGCCGAGTGTAGCAAGGATTGCGACGAATAGAGTAGGCTTTAAGCCAATATTGTCTATTTCTATACTCAGGTACTGCTTCCAGGCTGTAAGGCCAGATACCAGGAACATTACAATAGCACTGATGGCTACGGTGTTGCCAATTGGCAGGGCTGGTATAAGGCCCTGAAATGTTGTAAGCATTAATACTAATGCTGTGAAAAGGTTGGTTAGTCTTGATTTTACGGTGTTGCTCATTTTGGTTACTTTTTAAGTTCTTTTTTTATTTTGATGTAGTTATAAACCAGGGTGGAGATGCCAACAAGTATGGCCACGATAGTTGCCAGCTTATTTAAACTGAATATGCCGATATAAGCAAAATAGTAAGAGGTGATACATCCTAAAATACTCTTGCTGTCAAAATGATTCATAGATTATAGTTTTAAAATCTTGTGTCATCTTTATTTATATAAAAAATCAATAAATCCCATTTGAAAAGTTGATGTTGTAGTAGTCGCTGCACTTAAATAGGTAGCTGATAATATCTGTGCCGCTGTTGCGGTATTCAAAGCACTCATAGTATGTAATAAAACCTGTACAGGTACGGTCGATATACCTGTACTTGTACCTCCAGTGTTAAACACTGTTACTGTTGCGAAAGCGGTAGTGGTTGTTCGTATCGTAAGATCAATTACTACCCGAAATGGAACTGCTGTACCAGTGGTAGCTGCCGTGGCAGTTGTTACTGTCGCAAGCAAGGCATCTGCCGTTGTACCTGCCGTACCTAATCTCAATCTAAACGTAGAAGTATTGGCAGCTGAAGATGTGTTGGTACCAACCAATGTTATTCTAATGGTGCTCCCTGCTACCATCCTGTTAGCTGCCATGGCTGGCGTTTTCACAACTATTGTTTCTGTAGTATTAATAGCAGCTGTTGCCGCTACTATTGATGCATCTTCTGTTTCAATCATCGCTTTTGCCTGTGCTGTTGTAATATCTGTAGCATTGGCTGTACTGGCTGTATTATTGGCTTTAAAAGTATTCGCAGCCATTTGAGAAAGATTGGTATTGGTAACTACGTTAGTGCCCGATACAGTTCCTGCACTGCCAGTTGTATTTTGATTTAATACGGGAAAATCACCCGCCACTGCTATAGATGGTGCCCCGGTGCCCGTTGTATTTTTTAAAATACCAGTAGTAAGTCCGGCCATTGATACGCCATTGATCCGTACCACTGTTAATGCAGTACTGCCTGTTGCATCTCCTGTATGTGTGGCGTTACTTACTAATCCACTGTAAAGACTATTGACTGCATTATCGCCGGTGTTGGTGCCACTTAAATTGGCCACCGCAGTATTTGCCAATGATGCATTGCCGATGGCACCTGCCGCTGTTGCAAATGTTCCGGTGAAACTTGCGTTGTTAATATTTGCTTTAAGATCCAATGCCGTTTGTTGTGCTGTGCTCACTGGCTTGTTGGCATCGCTGGTATTATCTACATTGGCTAAGCCAACGGCATTTTTATCTAATGTTTGAAATGATTTATCACCTCTCCAATATTGTGCAGTAGTACCAGCGGTAATTGCATTTTCTTTTGATGAAGCCAATCCGCTGTAAAGACTGTTGACTGCATTATCGCCGGTGTTGGTACCGGATGTATTGCCAATAACAGTCTGCTGTGCATCTGTTACAAAATTTTTATTGGCGGTAGCTGTTATTTGCGAAGCAAGTAAGCCCACCAAGCCAGAACCATCACCAGATGGAGCAAGTACATTTGTTCCTATTATCAATCCTAAATTACTTCTTGCTGTTGTTGCGTTATTTATATCAGAGAAATTGTTTGCAATTTTCAACGCTAAAGGATCTGCTTCTGTAAAGCTGCTGATGTAGCCATTTGGATTGGTGGCATTGTATGGTGTAAAACCAAGTGAATTTTGTTTTGCATCCAAAGCCGTTTGTATAGCTGGGCTTACTGGCTTATTGACATCACTTGTGTTGCTTACATTATTTAACCCCAAGGTATTTTTTATAGCGGCTGCATTGCTGGCAGTAATAGTACTATCCCTCATCATGGTTACTAACTCATTTCTCGTTTGAGAAAAACAAATTGCGGGTATAAATAAAATTGCTAAGAATATTCTTTTCATATTTTGGTTTTATGCTGTTATAATTCCTTTTCCAAAATTGGCCGTGTCTGCTTGCTTCATACACTTGTTGTATATGTGCTGTAATACTTTTTTATTATCTGCGATTCCTAACTCTTCTTTGTACAATGCGAACATGCCACATACAAATGGTGAACTGAATGAAGTGCCATAGTTAGAAATCATACTACCAAACCTGGTGATTGTTTCCGTTCCCCATCCGGCGGCTGCTAAATCAACACCATGAACTGCATCGCCGGATATGATGTTATTTCTGTATTGCGCATTACCGTTCTCATCTACTGCATTTACCGCCACACAATTCCTTAAACCTGCTGGTAATGAAATGCCTGTATTAGTAGTATTATTACCTGATGCTGCTACCGCAATGCAATTAGCTGCAGCCAGGCTATCTAATGCAGATTGCATAGAAGTAAATCCTGCCACAAAGCTCATGTTCATTACATCAATACCGTTAGTGATGCAATAATTAACAGCATTTAAAAAATAAGATTCATTAAATGTATTATCATCACCAATCACTTTTATATGATGCACCTGGCAACCTGGAGCAACTCCTATTGAACTTTTTATAATACTAGTAACCTGTGTTCCATGACCTATATTGTCGGCGTTTGAAAAATCTGTATAATTCGCATAGCCGTCACATGGTACATGCGTTGTATTACACCCCGTATCTAACACCGCTACTTTGCAGCCTACACCGGTTATACCTTTCAGTCTGAATTTTTTCCATTCTGTTCTTTTCTTTTCATATTTATTGTCCAGTAATTTGACTATTTTTTTTTCTTCCTTGTGAAAAGAAATGTTAGCCGCTTTTAATTTTTCAATCTGCTCGTTATTTAACTCTGATGTAATGACAGAAAGATGCTGGAGGTTATCGGTCAAGCCCAATAATTTCATTCCATCATTATCTATTATGTATTTCTGCCCCTGCATAAAAAATTTATAAGTTTATTCTCCTATACTGACTTCCCACTTTTATTAATGAAATAATATCACCACCGTTTGCGGAAGTTGGTAAACTACCATAAGCAGTTGTTCCTATTGGGAAGCTCCATGTTAATGAAGTTGCAACCGGTGATCCTACGGCTATTTGTCCACCAAAATGTAGGTTTATTACAGTACCATCTGCAATAACAGGAAGTTGAACATCAATAACCGCTGCCACAGAAGACGGGTCAATTATAGATTCAGAAGATACCGGTTCAAATGAAGAAGTGAAGGTGTTCACCCCTTTAATCAAAAAACCTGAATATTTTATATTTCCCACTACATCTAATGCATGAGTAGGATTTGAGGATGAGCCAATTCTTAATTTATTTCTGATGATAAAATTTCCCGTGACATTATCTACTTCAGCATCTACAACCCAATTTTTAGAAGTATTGTACGTGGAAAATTGAAGGTTATCAGACGGTGCGCCATTCGTTCCCAATCCTAACATTCCCGCTTTCGTTACTGCTTTAGTATTCCAAAATTCAAGGACTCTGGACCCGCCAATCAATGTTAATGGAGTGGCAGAATTGCTGGCTTCAATTTCAGCGGTATGGGTAGTTCCTTCAAGATAAATAGAAGGTGTACTTGCCCCTACATAGAAAGTGCCGTTGGCATGTAGCGTTGCACCTGGCGTAGCAGTGCCAACTCCCAACCTGTCGTCGCTATTTTTCCAAAATAATTTAGCAGGTTTCTCACCGTAGGTTCCAGCATTATTAAAAGCAATAGCTCCTGATGTACCACTAGTAATCGTTGTTGTTCCTACGGTGATGCCTGATGCTGGTATATCTGAAGTCAATGCAAAAGTTCCGGTAGCATTTGGAAGTGTGTAGGTGTAATTTCCAGCTATTGTTCCTGGAACAATAGTTTTTAGATTTGCAGATGTTCCAAAAGCTAATCTATTTGCTTGTAAGAACACCAACCTATTGTTGGGAGTACCAGGTGCATAAATCTCCATCGTTGGTTCTCCTGCATCGTTAGTAAATTTTGCATATTTAGAAGAACCTGCATCGTGGACGATTTCATTTGTAGTACTATTACCTATATCCGTAACGCTTTGTAAATTTTGAGAACTGCCTGTAGGTAGCAATCTTGTTCGCAATTTATTATCAATACTATCCCATACAAGCATCTTATCTGTGATTGTATTTGAATGTGGAACTCCTTTCAAGGAAATTCCGTCTGCATTTATTTTAAAAAAGTTGGAGGTGTCAAAGTTGTTTCTGTCTTTTACATACATTTCAATACCGGACAATGAATTTTGTTTGTAGCCTACTGTTAATACAGAATCATAATCTACAAAGTCAATGCTTTTATTAAAATCATATATATGCCCGTGCGTTGCACCTGTATTGGTAATGGCAGTATCTCTAATGCGGAATAATGCTGCGCTATCAATTGTTATAGGAAAGCCATTTGCATTTATCCGCCGGGCATATGTTACTGTTCCGTTGGATGTGTAGAAAGTAGAATCAGCAGCACCGGGGCTTATAGTCCAGCTTCTATCTGCTGTTAGGTCATACGGCACTCCGTTAATTGTAAGAGTACGGGAGGTAGGTACATAGTCCGTAGGAGCAACTATACTACTTACTACCACTAGTTGTTTTGAAATACTATCCCAAACGACATTTAGTTTATTAACTAGGTTACTATCATACCTAGGTAATTTAGATATAAATATTCCATTTTTAGTGCTAGGAGTAGCAGGTGTTCCAGCATAATAGCCGGTATCTGGAAAACCCAAGTCTAGCCTACCTGAGCTTGCTATATTTATAAATCCATCGCTACTCCCTGAAATACCTGAATACCCAGTTCCATTTATCGAAAATCCTATATTAGCACTAGGAAATACGGGTTGAATATAAAAAGCTGCTGCAACATTAGTTGAAGTATGGGCGTACCCAATGCTAACTCTATTAGAGCTAGCAGAAGGAAGCCTCATGTATGCAGTAGAACTATCTAAATTTCTATACGTATGGAAATTGATTTGTAGTGCAGAATCTAAAAACAAAGAAGTTCCAACTCCGTTAGTTCTCAAGGTATGTCTTCTTACCCCTGATGGGAAAGTGATATTGTTAAGATGAAAAGATTCAAGCAATCTTCGCCATGCTGTGCCTGTGTATTTACAATAACCAATACTATCTGTATTATACACCATTAATCCTGCAATAGGAGCAGGGATTGCATTCATTTGTGCCGTTGTTACCCGGGGTGGTAAAAATCCTTTAGTTGTACTTGAAACATCCAATAATGCGCTGGAAGCAGGTGTTGGTGTGCCAATTCCTACATCACCGCCACTGTTAACTGTTATTCTCGGAGTATTATTTGTAATTATCTGTAAATCTTGCGCATCGGTAGGACCAATTTTTTTTGTACCTCCGGTTATGTTTCCATTTACGTCCCATTTTGTATTAATTCTATCACTAAGGCTTACAGTATCATTTGGAAGAAGGTAGTTGCCAATTAATTGATATTTTGTATTATAATAATTTTCGCTTCTCCATTTTCCTATAGAGGTATCAATAGAAAATAGGCCATTTAATTTCTGCAACGGATATGTAGCTGTAAATAATGATCTGATGGTTGCACTATCTGCATATTTCAAATAACCCTGTAGCCAATGCTTATATACAAGCAACATACCTACGGTATCTGTTATATTCAACTTCTGAGCAAGATTATAATAGATAGTAGTTGTATCAAATGTACCTCCGCCTCCGCCTCCTATTGTACGATTGTTGACAAAATCATACACGGCTTTTGCAGTTGGTAATTTTCTAAAGCCAATATTCCATCTAGTAGTATCGTTAGCAATGGTATCTACCCGATAATCTCTGAGTATGATTTGCTCGTTCGCTATAATGCGTCGGCCTCTTATGTCTCCATTTTGAGCAAATGAAAATTTGACAAAAATTGTCAACAGTATTATGATGAATATTTTTTTCATAAAGAAAAAGTGCCGTTTAAGTTGTTATTAATTTCTTCCTCATCTACTGTATCTACAACAGGTGCTGGCCATAGCGGAAAATCGGCGGCATTTTGGTTGAGATATTTGATTGCATCTTTCAGCCATTCTTCACCGGTAGAAGAAGTGGAACGGATGATGTTGGCCATGTTGTTGTCAGTAGCATTCTGACGTTGGGCATCTTCATCCCGGCTGGTACGGGCACCGGAAGTGGCAACGGTAATACCGTTTGCATCCATACGAACGGCGAGTAAAGGGATTGCAAATGATACAGTGAAATTTGCAATGGCTTTTTTTAGCTTGAAGAGTAGCTTTTCTTCCTTATCGGTGAAAGAAGCTGGCTGTGCCTGGTCTTTTTCTTTTAATGCATCAAATAGATCATCACCTAGTGCAGCCCGCATGTTTAATTCTTCAACATCTGTCATTTTACTGCGCATGGCCCAATAATTTCTATAGGGAGTATGAGAAGTAAAATATTCGTTGAATTCTTTACCGGATTTTATAAAAAGTAGTTTGTAGCGGGTAAAAGCAGAGCTATTTTCCCAGCTACTGTAATTGGATGAATTAGTTTGTAAAAATTCCAACAAACTTTCTGTTGCATATTCTCCATTACGAAGACATGCCTCCCGAAAATTTGTTACCTGGTATTGATAGGCAGTCTTTTCACTGGCGGTTTCACTGCGCCGCATGCCGGAGTCAGAAAATTTAAGTTCTCCGATAGGCGCAAAATAATAACCGAGATAAGATCCGATCACTTTTCGGCATTTATCTAAAAGAGTTTTTTCATTACCTGTTAATGAAGATTCATTTGTAGCGGCAGTATATGCATTATCGAGTTCAGTATATAATTCTGTACCGAGTATAGGTATCAGAATTGCTTCTTCAATGCGATCAATGGAGGGCTTTACCGTATGAAAGTTGGTGCTGAGTGTAATTTCAGCATAATCAACTAATTTTTTTGTGTCTTTAAATAGCATTACGATACAGTTTTTTCAGTGCCCTTATTTTTATCCAATGTGGTGAGAACAGTGTCACGAATGCGGAAAACAATATCATCTTCCCAAATTTTTTCATTACCTACCTCACGGTTGTAGTCTCGTACCAGGTAAAGTGGTTCGAGTGCAACATTGCGTTCCAGATTAAGCATAGCGTTGTATACCAGAAAGGCTTCTCGCTGATCACTTCCACCTGTACGCTGCTGTCCGGATCCCATGGTACCGGCACCAAATAGAGTAGGATGTACCTGTGCAGCAGTAAGCATTTGTGCATCGGCTGCAGAGGAAAGAATTATTTCTTTATCAATAGTGGCTTTATCCTCGATCACCGTAATTTTTAAAAGGCCATATTCTTTTGAATCGTGAGGGTTTATATCGAATTGAGAGACAAAGGATTTGAAAGCATTTTTTTCTCCGGAAAGAAAATCATCCATTTTTTGCGTAAGCTCTTTCCGCTTTTCGTTTTTCATTTTTGGTTGCATGGCTGTCCATGTTTCATTGCCATATACTTTTTGGAAATAAGTTTCCGGCACCTGTATATGGTACTTGATGCGAAAAGCTTTATTTAATAATTGCTTATATACCTGCGGAAATTTAGCGGCAATCTCACACCAACCTGCAAGCCTTGCTCCATCCCAGGCTGGTACCTGATAATATGTTTTATTAACGGATGGATAATTGCTTGGAAGAATAGCCGACTTAAATTTTTCATTTTTTATTTCTTCGGCAATTTCTTTTAAACTATTTACAGAATCGTAGAGATCTATGCAAGGAAGATTTTTTACATACTCTTTTAACGAATCGAGATTATTAGCCAGATCAAAATCTCTATCAAATAATCCTTTTACCTTTTTCTCCGGATCAAACTTTGCATATTGCGTAGATGGCATACCCCAGAGCTTGGAGAGAAATATTTTTTTGATATCACCATCACCATTCATTTGTTGAAAGCGGCAATCGCATGATTCCTGATGAACCAGGTGAGTAATTGTTTTTCCATCGTTTGATAAAACGACTTCAGGGAAAACATTACTATACCATACCCAGTCTTGAAAATACTCTAGCCAAAACCGATACATCCGTCTGGCTTCTATGAAAGAATAAATTTTTTTGTATTTTATTCTATCCAGCGGTTCGAATGTTTCTGCTTTTCCTTCATCTGAATATCCAGTTACTTTTCCGGGAATGATACCGGCCCCAAATAATGCACGGGCTTTCCAATCCAATGCTGCTTTACCAAGGCCATAATAAGCCATTTGCTGCTCGATGTTCTGTGGAAATTTGTTGTCTTCGCCCCAAAGTGCCACATTCAAAATATTTTGAAGTTGCCGTACTGGTAATGCTGTTCCTTTAGCGTTTGATTTAAAAGTACCAGCTGATGCCAGGGATGGAGCAAATAATACCGATGCTTCGCTTTTTTCGAGATATGCTATTGGCAGATCAATATCTTCTGTCATAATACAGCAGTATTATTTATGTGAGTGATTAATATAGGATGCACTTTGATGATCTGCTTAGCTTGCGTTTCTACGTTCCTGGTGAAATGAAGATTGTGGTTAGGATCTTTCTTCGTTTCATCTGGAAGTGAGGGCTGTTTGGTGGCCGGTGCTGAAATGTCAATCGGTCTGTATCTTGCAATTCTGCACCGTGCCAGTTCAATTATTTTACCACCGGTGCCTTTGGCTAGATTAGCAGTAATAAAGCGTAAGGAACACCAGTTACCTGAGTGTAATGTTTCCAATGCTTGCTTTAAATTGACAGCCATATTGCTAAAGTAGAAGAGAAGGGCGGTGGTGAAAAGGACAAATGAGAAGCATCATTCCATACCTTTTTCTTTGCTACTTTCTTTTTGCGGAACGACGATAGGAGTGGAGCAAAAAGAAAGTAGTCCGGGAGGACTACTAGTTGAAAAAGTTTGAGTTTTCTTTTTCGGTGCTGACATGATAAAGCGGCACGATTACACCGTCAATATTTTTTAGGTGTATGTGATAGCTTTTGTAATACTCAAGGGTTAAACTGTTCATGTGTGCTATTTCTCCGGGCATTGTGTTAATGATGAGATTTAAAGCAGCCATTTTGCAACAGGTGAGGTCGTTATCTGCTCCGAAAAAAAACATTTTACGATTTTTTTTTGCAGCTGCTAGTAACATTCGGCCGCTACCACAGGCAGGATCGGCCACCGTTTTTTTATTATCATCTGCAATAATCATAGTTATCATATCGCAGATGGGTTGCGGTGTAAAAAATTGGCCGTTCCTGCCATGACTTACACACTCCATAAATAAATCGCCTAACACATCAGTAAAACCGTTGCCGTTGTTGTCGGATGCATCCGACCAGTTCCAAAACATTTCTGTCATTAATTTTTCATCCTTTCCGGTGTAGATTTTGTTTAAATATTCGGCAGTAGCAGGATTTTTTTGAGGGTCAAGCATAAAAAGGGCGAAATCTAAGAAGTGATTAAATGTATCGGAGTAACTGTGTCGGATGCTGAGTTGTTCAAAATTTTTTTTCATGTCAGCAAAAGCGGTTTTAGATGGCTTCTGCATGTTGTTTTAAATTTTCTACTTGTAGATTGCTAAATACATATGCCAGGGGAAAAAATTTATATTCATTTTCTTCTGCGCCTGGCTGTTCTGTTGGTTCAGATTTTTTTTTATTACGAGGCTCACCCCAAAGTAAAAGGGCTTTTTCTCCTTTCTTTACCACCTTACCGAATGAAAGCCATTTTTTAAAAGAGTGGATTTCTTCGTGGCCTTCTTTTTTGTACATCTCAACCAGACCTTCATTAACTGTATCCCATAAATTAGCGGCAATACCCATTTTCGCAATTTTAGAAAGTTCTTGAAGTGCTGCTCTCTTCGCTTGTTGTTCTTCTTTCATGTTTTACCTCCTGTGTTTTTGAATTATAATTTTGAATCATCATATCTCCGGCACCCATGCCAATACTGTAAGAGTTACCCCATGCACCGTTATTTTTTCTATAGTAATGAGAAAACGTATCGAAGCAGAAAGCAAAAGCTGCGTTTCGCTGGTTCAGGTACTCAAAGCAGTAGCTAATACACTTTTCTTTATGTGTCATAAATTTTTATTGAATAGTGGGGAATAATAAGCCCTACGGGTGTGCAGGGCTTATTTTGAATTTTACCAGCAGATTTGCGTTTCTAATTCAGCCAATTTTTGCTTGTGGCTTGTAATCAGGTTCTCAATGCAAAATTTTATGGCTTCGCTGTTAGCGGTCTCCCATTCTGTTTTGGCATCTTCAATGGTGATTGTTACCTCCCTGCCTTCGCTGGATGTGTTTATTGATTGCAATTTCCTTAGGCTGCTGCTTATCTTATCCCTTTTTTCGATAATGTCTGCAAGCATTTGAATTTTTAAAACACGGTCATCGAGTGGGGAGGAATTATCAACCGCAGGAATTTTAAGCATTTGAGATTTTAATTCCGTTGGTTCAACTTTTGGGGGAGTTGTACTGCCGTTAGAGGCAGATTTTGAGGGCTGAACTTTTACTAAAGTCATATTATTTTTACCCGAGTTTATACAGGTGGCGCTCCTGTTTTATTTCATCTAAGTTACGGATTTACAATGCATTAAACAAAGGAAAGCATAATTATTTTAAATATTTTTTTTACAAAATTGTTACTCAATATAAATTTTTAGCACTTCTTTTTTTCAAAAGAAGATGCGCAAATTATCTGCCGCCCGCACTATCGGCAGCGGCGTGCGCTGGTCCTTCTTTTCGATGCGTATATGTGGTGCGCTGTGGTGTGCCACATATAGCGCACTATGGTGCGCCACACACAGCAACGTATTAGGGATAATAGCCGCAGGGCGGCTCCCTACTAAAGCAATATCTCATTCAAAATTTGTGTTAGGGATTGGGCGGAAATCCTCGTAGAGATTGGAGCTTAAAGCCCGTCATGTAATGAACACCATCAACCTATTACTATTGTATTATCTCCCGATGATTCGTTAGTATAAGATAGTCCAGATTCTAGCATGCCATAAATTAGATTGTCTGCACTATCACTAAAGTGTGGTGCTTCTTCAGCAGGGAAGTTCTTATCGCCTTCTGATTTCTTATCCTTACCAAAACCATCCTTCTTTAACTCTGCTTGTGATTGATACATTGATATGATGAGCTTATCTGCGTTCTCCCTGTTAACTCTGAATACACGTCTATAGGTACCATTCTCTGAAAGAAGATTCCCCCACATTCGATACTTAACTTCATGTGCCGGTGCTTGCCCTACATACATACGTATTACTACCCATCCAGCCTTAGTTAATGTATTAATAACGTCATCACATATCCTTGTTTCATGCTGATCACCAACAGCAGTGTGGTCGTACCAATAGTACACTATCTTATTATTACACTGATGTGGCTTATAGTAATCAATAAACATTTGCAGTACTTCTTTCAACTTGAGAGGGTACATCGCATACAGACCCTTTAATAACCGGATCTCTGTACTTGTATCCTGTGCTACTACTAATGGATGTATTCGCCGGTTGTAGTCTAATGACATATGCAGCGGTAATCTATTGTCCAGATCTGCATCTCTTCTACAGTCGATGGTATTTAACTTATTGAAATCATACTCTAGATTTTCTAGGTAAGAGTTATTATTAGAAAAATATCCATGAACCTCTTCATCAAAATCAGGGTAAAACCCATCTTCCAACTTCATCGGCCGTAAGTTTAATATTTGGGTATCAAACTGAAAAGGTGTAGTATCTCTAAGCTGCTGTTTAATATACTCGATACCCAATGCATGAATATTTTCCAATGTAGAAGCCTCATGATAGTATAACAAATTTCTCCTTAGATCTATCAGTTCATCATCAAGAACGGCAACTTGTTTTTGTAACTCTTTTACGTAAGTAGTACGCTTTTCTTTTTTTATAAGATGTATTAATTGGAACCTGGCTACCTGTATGGTCCAGATCTCATTAATTTTTTTCTGGTCCATCTTACTAGCATAGTCCAATAGCCAACGGCCAGCGGTGCCCACTGGCATGTCTGTTGTTAATGTTACCCCATGATGGAATGGATTATTTCTAAACTCTGGAATAATCCCTCGGTTAGCAGGTAATAATTCTGTTTGAAATCTTTCTGCATTTAATAATTTGGCTTCATCGCCAACTACCCAATCAATTGTAATACCATTTGATGAACCTTGTCTGTCCTGGCTTACAATATGGGCACCGGCACCATTCCACCAACTAATGAAATATTGATAATTGAACGGCGGACGAAATGGGCCTTTCCACTTCCAAAGCTTAACCCACTTTTCACTAGGTTTTTTACCAATGAGAAAGTGAACATTATTTATATATCCAAGTCTTTCCCAACCCGCAACTAAAGCAGGTAATGTTCTTGTCAAAGCCTGGTTAAATGTAGCTGCAATGATAACACCGGTTGCCCGTGGCATAGACCCAAAATATCTTTTAGCAGTTTTAAGTGCTAGTATTCCTTCTGTTTTTCCAGTACCACGACCAAATATTGCGGTCTCAGATGGAGCTCCTATAACATCACTGCGCAATTGCGGTTTATTAAAGTGTATTTTCTTCTCCATCAGTCTTTTCAATTTCTAATTCTGTAAACATGTCAGTATTTATCTTCACTTTTCGTTTCTCATTTATTAATTCAATTACTTCCTTCATATTAATTAGTGGCGCACCCAATAATGTAGGATCGAACGTAACTTCAAATTGATGACCTTCAAACAACTCAGCTGGTGTTTCTTCTGCATCAGGTAATAATTTCAATAGCAATGCCCTGTTTTTTTCAAATGCTGCAACTGCTTTCATGTCGTTCAACTCTTCGGCTTTACGCTGCATATTCCTGTTGATCTGTAACTGAATATTTATCTCAAAAATCTTATTTACGTTTAATGTAAAATTGAATAACTCCCTCGTACAGTTCAAATCTTCATATGCTTGCGGCCGGGATTTCATTTTGAACATCTTGATCGTGGAATTTATCACTTCTATGTCGGTAAATTTTCCACTTGCCAACTGATTATATATATACTGATATCGGTTAAGCTTCTCTTTTTGCACATCGTTTAAAAAGCTATCATCGTTCACCCGATTACATAAGTATTCTTTTATTTGTTGCCAGTCATTCACCCGGGCCATCAATAATTCTGTAGTGCTAACCACCTGAGCGGCTCTCTTCTCCAAGGCATTTATAACTGTTCTGTTCATTTCTCAAGCATTTTTACTTTTGATTTATTCAATATATCCATGGCCATCGTTTGTGCAGGACTGCTACCACTTTTCGCCAATTTTATAACGGATTTTCTTAATTCTACTTCGCTTTGTAAACGGCCTTTATAAAATTGCTGATAGAAGCCTGAACTTTCATCTTCCATGGCCTCTATTACATCAGAATATCGTAATTCCATTTGTAACGAAATTTCCTTAGGTGTAAAAAACAATGCCGATAAATCGCATACACTGGTTAATTCATCAGCTGTTATATCATTCAAACACTTCTCCATTGCTTAAAAGTTTTTGCATCCAGTTAATATGAAAATTGCCCAACTTATCATTCAGGCTTACAACGCCACATTCTACTCTGGGATTGGCCGTCCAGTTACTACTTCCTACAATGCTTATAAAACCAAATGGGCTTTTAAGCACAGTAACTTTTGCATGTATATTGGTAAGCACAATTTTATTGGCATTCATTGCGGCTAATTGAAATACTTCCGGAGTTCTGGTTTTTGCTCTGTAATCCAATAGCATATTTATAGCGGTCAATTCCCCTCTGTCTTGTGCCATTATCAATTGTCGAATAGGAAGCTCCCGGATGGCATACGTACAGAAAAATAATTCAGCCGGTTTGTATTCCTGCAGCAGGCACATCACCAGGTCATTCGTACTCCAATCACCATCACTTACATAAAACACATGCTTATCCCGGCCTATAGCATTAACTAATACTTGTAGCTTATCCGGGCTTTTGCATATCACCATATCTGCGACATCAGAAGAAGAAAAAATATAATCCCCTGTCTCTTGTTCCGTCGATTTTATTTTTATTGTTTCAACAAAAGCCATCTTGCCTCCAAATTTTTTATTGATAATTCATGTTTTTGCAGCAATTCCAACCGTTCCGGTGTAGGCGGACGGTTCTTGATTTTATTGTAATTTTTTCGTAGGTTATCGAGTTGCTGCTTCACCATTACATCAGGTATTTCTTCATCTCCATTATCTTCCTCAACATGACTATACGGAAGCCGTCCGAACTTTTTTACATGGTCCGCTTTATCATAAAGAAGAGAAACTTGTTTATATTTTTTTATTACTTCTATTGAAAGTATCTCCCTGGCTTTTATTCTATCGGGTAAATTGGGATCCACAAAATCATTCATCTTTGTCATGGCAAAAAGCTCTGCTCTCATATTCATTACTTCCTTGTATAGATTATCTGCTTCGATCTTGCAAGCTGCATAGAGTTCTGGGTTATCTACATGTACATAATTAATCATTGCCTCGTGGAGAGGTTCAATAATTTTAGCTATTTCTTTCGGTGCAGTTAATTTTGGAGGAGCTTGAAGATCCTTTATGGCCTGCTCCATGGCAACGAGTAATTTTTCTCTGGATAAAGGTGTAGGTCCATCATTCAATAGCGAAACCAGCCTGCTATTACAGGCTGGTAATTTTTTGTATAATACAACTCCGGTAAAGTACTCACGGCTACCATTAAGCCAGTTGGTGATCAGCTGCAGCATTTTACAATACTACAATGAGGCGTTCGCCGTAGAAAGGACAAGTTAAAAGCTGATCTCTTTATTTTTGATATTAATGAAAAGCCAATCTAATATTTCAGCTGCTATATTTTTCAGAGTTGCTATATGAGCACGGTAATGCTGATCGCTTACGAAATCTGTATGTTTTATTTTATCATCAATGTAAATTAACACAATGCCGTACTTCTCCCATGTCAATTCATTCACTTCCTGATCATACAAATTTCGGCTGACCTTAAAAATTGTTCTCGGGTATAAAGTATAAATAACAAAGGGCCCTTTGCTCTTTGTGTAGGTGGGATTGCTAAATAAAAATCGTGGATACTTTCTTGCCATGTTGGATTACTAATTTTTACCCAGGTAGTGCCCCTGCTTCTTTTGCAAATATAGAAAAAAGCCCTTCATTCCTGAAGGGCTTTTGATATATAATAGTCGGCCTTAAGTTATCAAGAGCTTCCGTCAGTATCCGCAGCTACGTTTATTGTTCCTTTATAATACTGTATGTACTTACTCAGGTAAGTTATCATACCCTTATATCCTTTTACACCTTCTCTGGTAAATCCTGTGCCAAAATCCATTTTTGCATAGGCAAAAGTGCAATCACATCCAAGCTGATAATACATATTGGCATCGCAATCCGCATCCTTCGATAAAACTATCAGCGGTGTGTTGATGATATTCTTTACAAATTCATGTACCTCGGCATAAGAACCGGGTATAAATATTTCTAAAGACTGATCCAATTTTTGAAACATCAGATCGCCAATTGTGGTTCCTGTTAATTGGTTCTTCTCAGGTGCCAGCAATATTTTTATAAAAGCTTTTCCATCTTTATGTACATGCGTTGCTTTTATCGTTATCTCATCACCTGGATCAGTGAATGGTGCCACAGGACATTTTATTCCACCTTCCACAAAATCATATACAGGGCTTATTAATACAAACTCGGCCACCCCGCTAGCCGTGTTGATTGGTTTCTTTAAATTTTTGAATGCATATTCTGACATGGTAGTAAGTTGAAAAATTAAAAATATTGTTTACTTAATTTGTTTCAATATAGTTTGACCGGGTATGCTAAGTATCTGCTGTATCAATGCATCATCGTATTGTGCATGATCTGCACGGTAGCTGCTGCCTTTAAAACGGAAACTAGCAAACCTGAACTTATATATCTTGCCATCAACTTCTACTGGCTCCGGAATATGTGGCTTTATAGATGGCTCAGCATTATTTTTTTTCGCTTGCCCTTTATGTAGCTGTTCTTCCAGTTGCTCAATATAAGCTGCTTGTGTATTCACAATTTCAGCAAGATCTTCTGTACTTAGTCCGGTCAAATCCATACTATATCAAAGATGCCAGGGCTACTAAGGCCCCGGCTTTTTTATTCATTAAGAAGAAGCTCCCTCAGGTACTTCCGCACCATTCATAAATAAAATTTCTGGCTGCACAAATCCCAATCCGAACCAGAAGTCAGTAAGGAATTTCACCTTACGGTCAAGCTTCTGTACATCAAAGCCGTCTTTATTGCTAAAGCCTTTGATAGGGTTTAGTAAATTGAACTTCGGAGTTGTCCAGATTCTTTCCTTACCTATCATGCTGGCACGACCAACAATGCTTACATTTTCAAAATCCATTACTCTCAACAATTGCTCGGTCTGCAGATAATTTACGTTGTACTTATCTCTCATACCTTGCTTGAATTTATCTCTGAACGTTCTGTTCATATTCAATTCAAGTGCATATTCATGGCGATACTTTTCCGGTATCTCCCTGATAAAATCCTCAATGGCAGTTACCATCTGCGTTGGTGTAGCACTACCAAGATCTATAGTAGTTATTACATCCACATCGCCAGAAGCCACCAATTGGTTTTGTATGTGCTCAATACCATTCATGGTTTTAAGCACCTGTCCAGCTACTCCTTCTACGGGAGCTTCATATACCGCATTGTAAAATGCTTTTTCCAGGTCGGCTTCCTTTTGCTTCATTACATACTGCTCTATCGCCCAACGAACGAAAGGATAATCTTCCGGTGTTCTATCGTTGTTCGTCAAAAAGCCTAACCAGGTAGCTCTTAATTTCTGCGGAATAAAGGCCACATCAATTTTCATATTGTACAGCTTTATTTCTACAGGCTTGAAACTAACACCGCCTTTAGCAGTGAAGTCATCCTGGTATTGCTGCAACACTTCCTGAACTTCTACATTCGCTTCACGAATGATAGTGTCGTTCGTTTGGATAATAGTAGCCGAACTCTGGCTTCCAAATTCTTCAAAAGGCAGTAAATGGATCTGATCCATATTCTGGCCTTCATTAAGGTAATAGTCACCCCAGGCAGTTACAACATCTGTGGGGTTAATGGTGGTTACATTTGTATCCGGCATCGTTAAAATTTTTTAATAGGTTATAGTAAAGGGTTATGATCTGTTTTTCTTTAAAGACTTTCTGGCATTAATCTCCCGCCTAGCCTCCACATTCCATGGATGATCCGGATGATTAATGGTCAACACTTCTGCTGACTCAGGTTTTACATCTTCTTTGGTTGATAATTTTGTACCATTGCCACTTGGTGCACTCTTCAATTGCACTAATTCATTTTCTAAGTCAGCAATTTTCTGAGTTGCTACATTAGCCGCTTCTGTCATATCAGATAATTGTGCAGTTAATGTTTCTACTTCCTTATTACTTGCAGCTAAATCAGCTTCAGTGGTAATAGAAGCAGAAATGGCACTATCAATAGCTGTTACTTCTTCTGGTTGAAGAAATAATCCATCTTCTCCTGGCATATGTGCTATATCCCATGCTAACGTAGTAGCAATGGCGGCGTAGCTATATGAAAGTTTGTTACTCATTTTATGCAGCTTTATTTGTTCTTAAAGAAATTAATGTCTTCATTCGTTTAACTACTTGCTCAAGATTTTTCTTACCATCAATTAATCCTATTTTCACAGCCTCGTCCGCCTTATACATTTTCCCGGTAAAGGGATTTTCTTTCCCCTTTAATCGCTGGCCTCGAAAGGCTTTCACATCTCCAATAAAATCTTCTACCAAAAATTTAAGATCATTTTCTACCAGTTGATAATTGCCCTCTAATGCATCACGGTAGTCTCTGTTCTTATCAACGCTTTGCGGTGCGTACACCTCATGCACTTTTACTCCCTGCGCTTCAAACCATCCACGCAGATCATACATAGTAGTGTATGCTCCTATGCTTCCTACTTCATCAGTGTCTTCGCTTACATATAACTCCTGGCAGGCAGCAGCTACCCACATAGCAGCACTGGCGGCAATGCCGTCTTGTACTATTCCGATAACTGGTTTTTGAGTAATGGCTTTTCGAATGCTGTCGGCTAATGATGCGGTGCCGGCAGCCTGGCCACCCGGACTATCTATATTCAGGATTATTCCTGAAATGTTTTTGGCGTTAGCAAATTTGTTGATGCAATCAATATGATCAATGCTACCATAGCTACACATGTCACCATACTTAAGTATGGGGCCGGTTATATCTATCATTACGATAGAATTGTAGGGAAATTTATCAGCAGCATGATAAGGTCTTGCTTTATACACTTCACCGTCATATTCTGCTACAGCTAAATGCACCTTTTGAGGTGCTGGCACTTCTAAATTTTCATCGTGGTACAGTTTTTCTTCGGGCATTCCCCATTCAGCTACTTCTCCCTTAATTGTTTTTAGTATCAATGGTGAATGAGCATCTACCCAGCTTTTATCAATAAGCCAGGCACCCTTATAAATGGAAGAAATAGTTTTGTTGTACATTTTGCAACGTAAAAATGATTGCAAAAAGCATGTACTAAAAGGACAAAAAACAGAAGTTTAGAAAAATGGATTGGTAAAAGTTTTTTCTTGCCAGGCAGAGTAGAATCCGGCTCTGCATACTCTTCTCCACCTTACTTTAAATGTTGCAGTTATTATTTTAATAGACCAATAAGCCTGATCTCCATCAATGAAATCAATACCCTGTGCTAATACAATATCGCTGGAGAAGCCGGGGATATTAATAATCTCCACTTGAGTAGTGCCTGTTAAATTTCCTCCACTAAAGTTTATTGCCATACTGGTAGGTGGAGATACATCAGGAACGGTTAAATATGCATCGGTAAAATTCTCTGTCCCTTCACACGGTACCAATATTGCCGGATTTATTTTTTCATGCTCAGCCCTTAGAGAAATGCCGACCGATAATTTACCACCATTCTCATTGGTGTTGGCATCTGTTATTTGCAAGATCATTCCAGTATCTATATCTCCACAAATGCGTTGACGTTTTTTTAAGTCTAATGCCTTTACTACAAATTGATGATATCGCAAAGTTTGTAATACCTGCAAGATGCTTTTATCAATATCATTAGCCACGCCACCAATTTCTGTTTCGTAATAGCTACCAGCTTTACCAATTTTAGGAGATGATACATAGGAGTAGCTATCGGGTGTAAGTGTTACTACCAACCATTCTTTTCCCTCTAGTAGGGAAGGAGGATGAACTGTTCCTGTAGCAAAGTCGATCGTTAATTTTTCTGACAACCATTCCATAGGTGCAATTTCTATTTTGCAAATACCACCTTCATGTACACCATATGTCAGGTTTATATTATCGTAAGCAGGTTTCATTTTGTAAAAATATCTTTATTAATCTCCAACTTTTTGTAATGGGACATCTGCCGCAAAGATTTATTATAAAAAAGTGGCTTACCAATTTCTAACCGATATCGGTAGTAATCTTTTCGCATGCTATCTGTATCCCAATACTCTTCAGATATCTTTAAATGTTTTCTTACCGTAGGAAGGTTCGCTTCAAAAGATGGAAATACGTCAATGTAGAAGTCCATCAAAAAATAAAACCTGTCTTTTATATATTTTTCAATGAACTGGTTAAAGTTTTTTAGGTTAGTAAAATTCAAATGGTGACCACGGTGTTTGAAAATATAATAACGGATGTAGAGCTTAATAGTAGTATTGTAGCGGCTACTTTTTTTACTGCCAAACTCATTTGTTCTGTAATTCAGCAGATCGCACATTTTACAGCCAATTAAATTATCCCTATCCATTACTGGCTTTTCTCCGAGTTCGGCCAGGATGAATCCTTTTATATACAATTTTGTTGGTATTTCTATTGGTATGTAGCCTTTCATTTGCTAGTTAATTTTGGTTTTATTTTTTATTCTGTACTGTATCAAAATAATTTGGTGCAGTAACGGAACCCTTGAAAGCCTTTCAATTCTCTTTTAAAAGGACAGCGTTCAAAAGGCCCGGCCAATGTGATAAAATTCCAGTCAACATCAATCGGTCTATCATCTGCCGTCCATCCAATAATTCCTTTCGGGTTTCGCCGAATACCCCCATTATAAACCCGACCCCACAGCCTTCCAAGAACACTTATGTAAACATGGTCAAAATCTATAGTTGGCAGGTTTGAACATTTGTGCATCCAATGTAAATTCTCGTCTGCCATTTGTTCTAAAAATCCCTCAAGAAATTTTTTAACTCCGCCCTGCTCATTCATCATTTCTTTTCCGAAGGTTATTACAATTCCTTCGGGCATTATAGACGGGTCTTTTGAATATCCTCTTTCTGTTATCATATTTTGACAGTTACTAATTAATGTTTTAATTTTTTACTATGCTAAGACCAGCGTTCAATATCCATAGCCGGACAATATTTTTTCTTTATTAAACCAGTATCTTTTAACCTGTGAAAAGTTGCCCAGCCTATTGCTGCATCAGCTTCATCACTGATTAGAGTTACTTGGTGTTTTTCAATGTTGGTATAATCGACTTGTATTTCCCAACCATCCAACAGCTTATCCAAAACCTCAAGTTGACATTTAGACAACTTTGGAATATTACCAATTAATTTTTTTGACATTTTCTTTATTTTTTCACTCATCCAATCCCTTATACATATACACAGCCATCATCGTAATATCATTCGTACTTGGGTAAGTTTTTTTCCATTCTTCTTTCCATACATCACTTTCTTTTCCGCTGGCCGGCAATGTCATTACACTGCTGATCTGCTCAAACGGTATTCGTATCATAGATACCATTTTTAAAAACCGGTCGGTACCATTTGCATTTACAACAAATACCTGGCTCAGCTGACTTTCAGTTATCCCATGCAGCGGTGCAAAATGTATCTGTAAAAAGGCATCACATCCCAGGCGATTATTATCGTTAGTCAGGTAAATTCTTTTCGCTTCCATCTTGCTGATTGTTTTTAAAATCCATAATTGATTTTTCTATAATTGCAGCTGCCTTATCTAATTGCTTCCGGCCCTTCCTGCTAATCAACAACAGGCATATAGCAGCACCGCTGATGGCTGCACCGGCATATTCAAACCACGTAAAATACCATATGGCCGTTCCTGCTAACGAAACAATAACCAAGAATACCTCTGCTGTTTTATGTTTTTTCATGATATTTTTTTTTAAAAATTTATTCCAAAAAGTAAATTTTCCTCATGGAACGGTGGAACGGTGGAACATTGCGGAACATTCAGGAACTTAACGGAACAGGATTTTATTATAACTTATTGATTTTTAATACTGTTCCATCTGTTCCATCTGTTCCATCCACTTTTTTCGCTTTTTGAAAATCAAAGCCGAAAAATGAAAAAAATAAAAGGCACTATGCCTAATTACTTTTTTGTTCCAACATTCTTACGACTACTATTCCCGAAGCACCTGTACAGCTTTAGTATTATTATGTTCTACTAAGCCGTGTTGATCCAGTATAGCATCTGCCTTCTGCTCCCAGCTTTCTTTATTCTTTTTTGCTTCGTGTCCAAAATGCAGGTGCCAGTATTTTTGGTAGAACCGCATATTGTGAAGTATTTTAAGAAGTTTGGCATGCTCCTGCTGCAACTGTTCTTCGGTGCTATATGTAATTTTTATACTCATAATATTTAAGATGATAATGATTCAATTGCCCGTTTAATTTGCCATTGCATAGCTGGTGGCGTAACTGCATTCCCACATTGTTTTACCTGATCTCTACCACTTCCCAGTACTATATATTCTTTTCCAAAAGCCATCGCCAGTTTTATCTCTCCCGGCTTTAGCATTCGGTAATAACAATCATCAATATCTGGCCGGTTGTAAGTAACTAAACTGTTTTGCTCTTTTGTAGCTATTGTTTGAACAGGATTATTAATGGGTGTAACATCCTGAGAACGGTTGTAATGGATGAAGCTGTTCCAGGCTTCATTAGTTAGTAAGCCATGGTAACTAACCGTAGTGGCACATGATAATGGCTCTGATATTTTTCTTGCCGTAGAGTTTTTTTTATTCTCAATGATCAATGGAGGCACAACTAATGACATGGTCTGTCTAGTTACCTGCGTTTGCATTGATTCAGTAATATTTCTTATTTGCGGATCAGCTTTAGAATGTTCTCCTTTTATCAGGAACGGCGTTACTAGTTTTAAATGAGGCATTGTATTTATGCCAGGCAAATGTTCAGTTGTACTTTTCACCCGACAATCAATACCTGTACTGTGTTGGTCATTTATAATAAAAGGAAATACTATGGCTTGAGATGTAATGGTGGTTTGTGTATACGCTGGTTCATTAATAGATCTTACAACACCCCGGGCTTCATTACCATAAGCTGAATGGTAAATAAATTTTTGATCACCATATTTATCAAGTCCTGCATTAATTCTCTTTATAGAATTTGGAGATAAAACCTTTTTACGATCGCCAATTCTTTTTCCGATATCACTCCAATCAATGCAATTGAAAGCGGCATAATAGTAAGGCTCTACAATGGAGCCATCATGTGGGCAACAATAAACATATTGCTGCCGGTACTTTCCATAATGTGCATCTGGTTTTTTCCATGTCTGTATAGCATTTACATTCTTATCACATTTTCCGCAATGTGCCAGTGGATTATAATCCAGATTAGGAGCTTTATTTCCTTTTCTCCAAAAGTGTACATACATCCTATCACGGCTTTGTGGTGTAGGCCAGCTATGCATACTGTTATGATATACGCATTTGTGGTTGTAGCCTAATGAGTGCATAGCTAGCAGCCATGCATCAAACATCACCCACTTCCTAGCATCCACTACATTTTCCACAATTATGTAGTTGTACTTATGATATTCCGCAAATCGTGGCACATCCCACATGGTTGCTCTGCTTCGTTCAGCAGCAGGATCTATTTTGCCAGATGCAAATAAATCCATTTGATTCTTAACAGATTTTATTCCTTTTGCTAAAGAGTGATTAGTGCACTCTGGTGAGGTTATGAGAATATCAGTGGATGGATATCTACGGGGATCACAGGCGGATACATCGGTACAATCATGTAATGCATTTGGAAAATTGGTATTGTGGGTTTCAATAGCCAGCTTCCAATGATTCATCGCAATTTTTACTTCTGCACCTGCAGATGTTGCCCCTTGGCTACTACCACCGGCGCCGCAAAACTGATCTGTAACTGTTATATAAGAATTTTTCTTTGGCATAATTAATTTTCCTCCACGGGTCTCCAACCATCAAACGGTGCAGATTCTACTTTGCCGCCTACAATTGGTTTTGGGTTATCCATTTCTTTCATTTTCATTTCTAATTGTATGTTGTGTTGCTCTGCATTTTCATATTCCTTCTTTTGTATTTTGATAAGGTCAATGCCAATTCTATTATACTTCATCTGGTACACCCAATTATTACTACCATCGGCAAATCTTCTTTTCTTATGCTCTACAAAAACAGTTTTATCCAACTGTAGGTAATGCTCCATAGTAGATTTGCTCAGGTAATTCATATCTCCTCGCATGCGCATTTCTTTAATGTACTGCGGATGTGCTTTAGATAAACAGAGATATATATATCCATCAGCCAGTTCAAAATCCTTTCCTTCAAATAATATTTCTTGATGGAACAGTGATTCAACAACTCCCCAAAACTTCGCTATATCATTATTACCCGCCAGGATGGTATGTTGATGCATCATATTTTCAATCAAAAAAGCTTTGCTTTCTTTAAAAGTAAATGGCAGATCAAGCTTGTGTAGGAGCAAATCCTGAAAAGTAAGCAGCATAGATATATTCAATATCATCCTGTCATCTACTTCTACATTGGCAACCTCTCGTATAAGTTGCTTAAAAATAATTTGCTGTCTTTCTTTAAAATCTGATTCAATAATATCCCGGTATTGTAAAAGATGTGTTGTTATATAACTAAGGCCCGGTGCTTCCAGGTCTTTCAATTGCTGAAAGCTTTTTCGCTGTTCGTCGGTAAATTTTCCATCTTCAAAGGATAAAAGAATAGTTCTCATGAACAATGCAGGTTCAATTGTTGGCATATCTTGTCCGCTTAAAATACAGCTGCTATGTATAGGTGTACTTTCTGTAGCAAAATCATTGGTCATCTTTCCTCGTTCATAGCCCTTGCCATCATAAATATTCTTGAAGCTCTCAATAAACTTCATCGGTAAATTATTTTTGTATTCATCCAGCCACACTATTGCATTAGAGAATTGTGCAAATTTTCGCATGAATCCAACCACTGTACTCGCACCACCCAGCATTATCTGATCTTGTTTTTCACCGAACATGCACATCAGGCTTTCAGCCATTTGTCCTTTACCTGCACCAGGCGGGCCAAACAAACAAAGCATCGGGTACCGCTGCAACTGCTTCATAATAATATCCCTGTATAAACTACCGATGTAGAATAAAATGCCCGGAATACTTTTATCGCCGTATGTGTCGTAAAATAATTTTGACCATTCTTTAAATCCAAATCCATCCACTGGTTTTCTGTAGATGAATTTTTTCTCATTCACAAATTGGTCATCCTTTTCGATATACATTTTACTAACGGCCGGGATGAAATATTTTTTTCCATCATGCTCAATTATTCCATATTCATCTACCGGAATAAAATCTTTGTTAATAGGGAAAATGCCGTTGGCAAATCCATAAAATTTAGCTCTCTTATTCCAACCGAGGGTTTTTACATACTTCGCTTTCACTTCATCTTTTTGCAAAAGTTCCTGTAGCCTTGACAGATCTGAGTCAGTTCCCTTGAATATATAATCGCCACGGCGGGCTAATATTTTTTTGAATGGCCCAAGGCTCACAAAATCGTCTGTATTAATGTTGATGTAACTTTCAAACCCATACACATTTTTAACAGTGATCAAACGAAAAGCCAATTCATCACCGGTATCAAACTGGTAAATGATTTTCATCGTGAAATTTGTCACTGGATAATCTCCACCTTTGGTACCTCTGGTATAATACACCCCTTCATGTTCGTAAATGCCATATTTCAGGGCATCGTATATTTCTCCCTTAAATCCATCCGGTAATCCTGCATCTTCGGTATTCTTAAATTGGTTTTCAATTTTTGCTTTAGCTATGGCAGCTTGCTTTTTCGCTTCTTGAGCCTGGAAAAAATCCCGTACTTGTTTTTTAAGCAATTGATTTTTTATTTTCAATTCCTTTTGTACCAGTTCTATGTATTGTAACCTTTTTGTCTCATTACCTATACAGGTTACCATCTTCATTAGCTCATCCATGGCCACAGCTTGCTCGTCGGGGTCTGTTGCATGGCTCCAAAGCCTTTTAGCCTTCCACAGCACTGCATCCTGTAGCATGCCAGCAAGTAGCTCTATTAAAGTATCATTGTGGTTAGTAGACATTGAAATGGGAGTTGGAGTGGTTTAAGCGGCTACGATAGTGCTAACGAGGGAAAGAAATTCTTCAAACTGGTTCGATAGAAGGCCGGTCGCCTCCACTATTAAAAAGCTATTCTTTGTAATTTTATGATTGCAGAGAATGGCTTTTTTTATTTAAAACGCATTTAAAAAATTGATTATAATCATTACAAAACTAAGTGCAAACACCTAAAATTATTTATTGTTACCCATTATAATGGCTGGAATGAATATTCGTATTACTTTTATATGCCACAAACACTAAGTCCAAATAACCATCGTAAAAAGCCTAACCACCTATATGGAAAAAATAACTATAATGCTTGTGGATGATCACAAACTTATAAGAGAGTCGTGGTCAATTATTCTTAATGATGATCCAAGATTAAAAGTAGTAGCAGAAACAGGAGATCCATCAGAAGCAATTGCCATCGCAAAAATTAAGAAACCACAGATTATATTAATGGACATTAACATGACTCCCATTAATGGATTTGATGCTACTATTTTATTACAAAAAAATTCTCCACAATCTAAGATAATTGGTATTTCTATGCACACTATGCCCAGCTATGCCAGGCGGATGATGCAATTGGGAGCTATGGGATATGTAACAAAAAATTCTTCTAAAGATGAATTGCTTGAAGCAATAATGGATGTGAGTACTGGTAAAAAATACATATGTGATGAAGTAAAAAATATTCTGGCAGAGCAGGAATTAGGAAATCAAAACTCTCTGCCCGATATAAATGTCTTGTCCAATAGAGAAATTGATATTGTGAAATTGATAAAAGAGGGATTGTCTTCCAAAGAAATGGCGGACCGGCTGGATCTTTCTTTGAAGACCATAGAAGTGCATCGCTACAACATCCTCAAAAAATTGAACATTAAGAATACAGCCCAATTGATAAATTATATTAATAGCCAGGGACTATGACTTCTTTTAAAGATGTCTTTTTATACCTATTAAGCTAATAATATTTATTTTCTACCAGGGGTTGCAAAATCATTAACAGAATTATACTTATGGTGAATAAGCGGAATATACCATTGCCTTCCCATTTCTTGTCCAAAGTGTTTGCATGGATAGTTATTTCTTTGGCTATAGTTGTTTTGTTTAGTTTGGCTTTTGGGATAAATTCCTTTATTCGTTTTAATGGCACCTGGACACCAATGAAAGCAAACACAGCCATTTGTTTTGCATTCTTGGGCTGGGCACTACTACTTCTCATTAAATCTAAAAGAAATTTTATATATAAGCTATTAGTGTTTTTAGTTCTTATAACCAGTGGTATAGTAATTATTGAATATCTCGGTCATTGGGATGCTGGCATTGATGAGTTAGTTTTTAAAGATGAAAAAACAGTAACACAATATCCCGGCAGGATGGCACCTAATACAGCCATCATGTTTTTTTTATCCAGCTTGTCTTTGTTAATTTTTTCTCAGGATAATAAGAAACGGCTCCAGGTGGCCGAAGTATTAATTATACCAGTGATTTTAATTGCATTTGTAGCTATGATAGGATATGTATATAATACGGATAAATTATATAAAGTTGCCGGCCATACTTCCCTTGCATTTCACACCGGTCTTGGTTTTTTATTTTTTGCCATTGGTTTTTTAGCATTTACTTCCAGAAATTATCAAAGTTTTTTTTCTGACTTTAACAAGGATACCAATGCGGCCCGGATAGGAATACATAAGGTTTTTGTGTTGGTAGTTGTAATAGTGTTTGTAGGATGGCTAAGGCTGCGGCTGCAGGATGCCGGGTACATTGATACTGAGTCTGGAACATCTATAATGATTATTTCTTTTACTATCACTTTCTTTTTTGTAACTCTTGCAGGTACAAAAAGATTGAATCATCTTGAACTTGAACGTAAGAAAGCAGAACATTTGATTATCGAAAGTGAAAAAAAATTCAGAGGGTTGTTGGATGCTGCACCGGATGCTATATTAATTGTAAACAAAGAAGGGAATATTGCAATAGTAAACCTTCAGGCTGAATCTCTTTTTGGATATAATCGTAAAGAATTGATAGGGCTGGGAATTGAAAAGCTAATACCACAAGACCTTCACAACAAACATGTAAAAAACAGGGAGAACTTTTTTAAAAACCCTAAAACCCGTACAATGGGAGGCGGTTTTAGTTTGCTGGCACTTCGTAAAAACGGTGAAAAATTTCCAGTAGAAATTAGCCTGGCACCATTGGAAACAAGCGAAGGGTTAGTAGTATCTGCTGCTATAAGAGACATTACAGAGCGGATAAAAACAATGTCTGCTTTGCAGGAAAGTGAAGAACGTTATTTTAATATGGTGGATGCTGTGGAAGATTATTCCATTTTATTACTGGATAAGAATGGAAATGTTCAAAACTGGAATAGAGGTGCAGAAAAAATTAAAGGATATAGTGAAGAAGAGATAATTGGTAAAAACTTTGAAGTTTTTTTTACCTCGGAAGACCAACGACTTGGTTTGCCACAAAGCTTACTTGAAACAGCAAGAATGGAAGGGAAAGCGGTGAATGAAGGCTTGGCAATGCGGAAAGACAGAACATTATATTGGACGGCCCTAACTATTAATGCTCTTTATAATGATAAGGATGAGGTGATTGGTTTTTCAAAAGTAGCCAGAGATATTACAGAAAAAAAGATATTTACCGATGCATTGGAGCAAAGTGAACAACAGATAAAAGCAATATTTAATGGTGCACCCGATGCTGTTGTAGTTATTGATGAGGAAGGAAGAGTTATTCAATGGAATCCAAAAGCTACAGAGCTATTTGGATGGACACAAGATGAAATTATCGGAGAGCATTTAAGTGATACAATAGTACCGCCACAATTCAGAGAAGCACATATAAAAGGGATGAAACGCTTTATGACAACAGAGCAAAGCAGAATAATAGGTCAGAATATTGAAATTAAGGCGGTAAACAAAGATCATAAGGAACTTGATGTGTCCCTTAATATTTCTCCTATTAAACTTAATAATGGATACCTGTTTGTTGGTTTTATAAGAGATATAACACAGCAAAAAAGAGCCAGTGAAACAACGTTGAATAATGAACGTCGGTTTAAACAAGCATTGGGCATACTAGGTGATAATGTATGGGAGCATGACTTTAAAACAGAGAAAACTTATTTTGCCAATACCGTGCATGATCTGTTGGGCTTTCCTAATAATGATCTATCGAGCAACGTTAATTTATGGTGGAGCAGAACACATCCGGATGACAGATGGATGCTGGAAGAAAATGATAAAAAATACAGGGCGGGGTTAAAATATCATCACTCTCTTGAATATCGTATGTTTCATAAAGACGGCACTTTACTCTGGATATTGGATAGAGGAACTGTAATTGACAAGTATGAGAACGGCATGCCATTAAGAATTGTAGGTACACATACAGATATTACTAAACGAAGAGAGAATAAACAACTGTTAGAACAACTTAATAATAACCTAGAGAAAAGAACAACAGAATTAACAGCGTCCAACAAAGAGTTAGAACAATTTGCATATGTGGCCAGTCATGATTTGCAGGAACCATTACGAATGATAAGTAGTTTTTTACAATTACTGCAAAAGAAATACAAAGGCCAGATGGATGAAACAGCAGATAAATACATTCACCTGGCGGTAGATGGCGCAGGAAGAATGAAATTACTTATCAATGACTTACTTCTACTATCACGGGTAAGTACAAGTAAGCTGAATTTTAACGATGTAGATGTTAACCAGTCGGTCAAAAATGTTGTTGCATCACTTCAACAGTCTATTGAAGAAAGCCGGGCTGTTATTAATATTGGTAAGCTTCCTTTGATAAAAGCAAACCCATCCCAGATAGAACAGTTATTCCAAAATCTTATCGGTAATGCAATAAAATATCGGCGGCAAGATATCACTATAATAGATGTGAATTGCATAGAGGAAGAAATGGTGTGGGGATTTTCAGTAAGAGATAATGGAATTGGATTTGATAAAAAGTATGAAGAAAAAATTTTTACTATTTTCCAACGGCTACATACAAAAAATGAGTATCCGGGTACAGGTATTGGGTTGGCTATTTGTAAGAAAATAGTAGAAAGACATGGAGGTAAATTTCGGGTGGATTCTGAGCCGGGAAAAGGGAGTACCTTTTATTTTACAATATCAAAAAACATTAAATAATTTATATGGGAAAGATTCATATTTTATTAGTAGAGGATAACGAAGGCGATATCATTCTAACCAGGGAAGCATTAACGGATGCAAAAATCAGGAATACTATTTCTGTAGCAAGAGATGGAGAAATTGCTTTGGATTTTTTGTATAAAAGAAATGAATATGCGGATGCTAAGTTTCCGGATATCATACTTCTGGATATAAATATCCCCAAAATAAATGGCCTGGAAGTATTGAAAATCATAAAATCAGATGCAGTACTTAAGATAATACCTGTGGTTATCCTCACCTCTTCATCTGCTGAAATTGATATAACAGAAGCTTACAGTAGTTGTGTAAATTGTTATATAACCAAGCCAGTAGGATTAGATAATTTTCTATATGTTATCAAACATGTTGAAAATTTCTGGCTTGAAATAGTAAAAAGGCCGCTTATAGAAGAATAGATAATATTAATATAGTATGATGCAAGAAATAAAAAAACTTCTTATTGTTGAGGACAATCTTCCTGATAGTATTTTGCTACAGGAATATCTAAGCAAAATACCTTTTGTGAAAGCAGAAATTATTGTTGCAGAAAGATTAGCCCATGGAGTAAAATTAGATTCACACAACTCCCCGGACTTAATTTTCCTCGATCTTAATTTGCCAGACAGTAATGGGATAGAAACATTTATAACAGTAGGCAAGCATTTTCCGGATGCCACTATTATTGTTTTAAGCGGATTAGAAGATATGGAAGTGGCATTACAGGCTATTCAGTCAGGGGCGGATGACTATCTTGTTAAAGGCGAGTTGGATGAGAATCTTTTAGCTAAAACAATTAGTTATAGCATTGAAAGAAAAAAAATACAGGTTAAGTTGAAAGAAAGCGAAGAGATGTATAGGTCACTACTGGAAAATGCCACTGAAGCATTGATTGTAATGGATATTGAAAAAAATAAGTTTATAAATGTAAGCAAGACGGCTTGTTCTCTATTTAAAGTAACAGAAGAAGAGTTGTTACAACTTCAGCCCAGCGATATTATGCCTGCTTTACAACCCGATGGCAGCTCATCAGCACAAGGGGTGTTTGATAAAATTAATGCAGCAATAGCAGGTGAAAAGCCTTTTTTTGAGTGGGTATTTTGCAATATTAATGGTGAAGAAGTACCCTGTGAGGTAAGACTTGTAAAATTGCCTTCTGAAGATAAATTGCTGATAAGGGGAAGCATTATTGATATAAGTGAAAGAAAAAAAGCATCAGAAGAAATTAACAAATTTAACGACCGCTTTGAAATGATTGCCCGTACCACCAACGATGCCTTATGGGAATGGAACCTAGAAACAGGAGAACTCTGGGCTAATCAAACGCACCAGTATTTATATGGACTTACAATGGCTGATCCTGTTCCGGCGGAAGGACAATGGGAAAAAAAGATACATCCTGATGACAGGAAAAAAATAATTGCAACCCAGCAACAAGCCCTGGCCTCTGATAAAAATGTATGGATATCAGAATATCGCTTTGAAACAAAAAATGGCTTTATTGATATTTATGATCGTACCTATATAGTACGTAATGCTGCAGGTAAAGCCATCCGCCTAACAGGCACTATGATGGATATTACCGAACGAAAAAAAGCAGAGCAGGCATTAGCTGAAAGCGAAAATTACCTGCGTACCATTTTAGATACCGAACCCGAATGTGTGAAAGTACTTAACAACAAAGGCGAATTACTATCTATGAACCCTGCCGGGCTGGCCATGATAGAAGCCGACAACGAGCAACAGGTATTAGGCCATCATATGACGGAACTGGTGAATGAGAAATACAGGATGGGCTTTAACCGGTTAAGTAAAGAAGTTTTTAATGGTAACTCCGGAACTTTTGAATTTGAAGTAACCGGTTTAAAAGGCGGGCACCGCTGGCTGGAAACACATGCAGTACCGCTAAAAGATGCAGACGGAAAAATAATAAACCTGTTGGGTGTAACCCGTGATATTACGGAACACAAAAAGGTCGAAAAAGAAATTACAAATACAACAGACCAGTTGCGCCAGCTAACCGCCCACCTGCAAAACATCCGGGAAGAAGAACGAAAACGGATTGGCCGGGAAATTCATGACGAATTAGGTCAGCAACTCACCGTTCTTAAAATGGATGCATCCTGGCTTAGAAAAAAGATGGGAGAATCTGATACAGCAGTACGTACAAAAATAGATGAGTTGATTATCATGTTGGATGACACAGTAAAATCTGTTCGACGTATATCCTCAGAGCTTCGTCCTAGTTTATTGGATGATCTGGGCCTTATTGCAGCAATAGAGTGGCAGTTGGGTGAGTTTGAAAAACGTTCCGGTATTTCTACCAGCTGCATTCACTTGGAAGAAGAATTGGAGATCCCAGATAATGCAAAGACTGCATTTTTCAGAATATTCCAGGAGTCGTTAACTAATGTTGCCCGTCATTCTCAAGCCCAAAAAGTAATCGTTTCTATTTCAGAAATTGATAACCAGCTTGTTTTATCGATCGAAGACAATGGAAATGGGTTTGATAAACAAAAAATAGCAGATAAAAAAACCCTGGGTATTTTGGGGATGAAAGAAAGGACAGCTATGATAGATGGAGTATATGAAATTTCAAGTACCCCTGGTAAAGGAACAATTGTAACTGTAAAATTGGTACATAATAAAACTAAAACAAAGAATACAAATGCTAAGGATTTTGATTGCAGATGATCATGCTATTGTTCGCAGAGGCCTGAAGCAGATTTTGCTGGAACAATATCCTTCTGCGCTGATTGAAGAAGTTGCCGATGCAGAATCCCTTATCGTTACTGCCTTTAATAAAGATTGGGATGTTGTTATTTGTGATATGAGTATGCCCGGAAGAAGCGGACTGGAAGCTTTGCAACAGCTCAAACAGATGTCTCCAAAACTACCCGTACTTATTATGAGTATGTATCCCGAAGATCAATATGCGTTGCGGGTATTAAAAGCAGGGGCATCAGGTTATCTTGGAAAAGAAACCATACATGATAATATTATAAAAGCAATAGAAACAGTAAGATTAGGAAAGAAATTTATAACACCTGCCATTGCAGAAAAACTGGCGGATGCTTTTGATGCGGGTACTCCTGTTAATCTGCATGAAAGTCTATCAAACCGGGAATTTGATGTGTTTAAATTATTAGCAGCTGGAAAATCTGTTACAGAAATCGGTGAACAACTTTCACTTAGCCCAACTACTGTGAGTACATACCGTTCAAGGGTTATGGAAAAAATGAGGATGAAATCAAATGCTGATCTTACCAGGTATGCCTTGGAGAATGTGCTCATTTGAGCGAAGCCAATATCATTTCTACTCAATCATTTTGTACCTCGTTACAAAACAGCCACATATAATCTTTTTTTATAGTCCTAGCTCTTAACACCAATAAGATTAATCAAAAAGTGCAGCTTATTGCAGTCGTCAGTTATTATTGGTTTGTTTTTTTTTATAATCCTGCAAAAAGCATTTTTCAACGGGCTTCTAAGTATAAATATGTAGTATAAGCCCTACAGGGCTTCAATAAAAGCAACTATTTTCTACAAACTGTTTTAAGAGTTTATTTGTTGATTATATTAATTCATGAAACAGGAAATAATGATTTTAATAGTTGATGATAATGGCAATTTTATTGACAGGATTATAAACCTAATTGAAGATTCGGAAAATATCGCCTCTATTTCCACGGCATCCAATTTTGAAGAAGCTCGTCTTTTTTTGGACGCCAATGATCCTAATATTGTACTACTAGATATTAATTTGCCAGGTAAAAATGGGCTTGAAATATTAAAAATAATCAAGAAGAAGAAAAAAGATTGTGAAGTAATAATGTTGACTAATCATGCAGACGAATATTATAAAACACAATGCCAGGAACTTGGAGCAAAACATTTTCTTGATAAAAGCAATGATTTTTTAATGGTGCCATCACTGATTGATCAATATTGTGAGCAGGTAAATTAGCTGCTAATAATAGCAGATAATACAAGTTTGATTTGCGGTGATTTAAGCGGCAAGAAGCTTATTGTAAATTTTATTTTTCCGTACAAATAGATAATTATGAAAGCAATTCGTAATTCCTTAGCTAATATTAATCCGTACTCTATTGAATTATATCTTAGAAATGTACATCATCATCCCATGAAATTAAAAACAAATAATTTTCAGGAAGATAGTATAATCAACCCTGCACAAAAACCTGATTTGAAGCAAATAAATAAACTAACTGAAAAAAATTATCAACTCATTGTAGAAAATTTAAATGCCGGAGTTCTTTTTCAGGATGAAAAGGGAGAGTTGATTTCTGTTAACAAAAAAATAGCCGACTTATTTAATGTGCCAGTTGAGAGGCTACAGCAAATTACAAACATTCAAAATAGATGGAATACACATTGGGAAATTAAAAATGAAGATGGCATTTCAATTTGCTTCGAAAAGTCACCTTTTATGAAGGCATTGCAAACAGGTATTCAACAAACAGAAATTTTGGTTATCAAATTAAAGAACGGAGAAAATCGCTGGCTGCATTTTAGTTCTCAACCAATTTTTAATGATAATTGTATCGAGCCCTTTGCTGTAGTATCAAGTATTGTAGATATTACCAATGAAAAAAAATTATCCCTTCAGCTAAAACATACAAACGACCGGCTTTTATTATTAAATAGGACTACTACAGATGCTATTTGGGAATGGGATATGCAAACCGGGCACATATTTAGAAATGATGCTTTGATGGACATGATTGGATACCAGGCAGAAGATAAAAAAGGATTATCATGGTGGTTAAGACGGATCCATCCAGAAGACAGGAACAGGCTAAGTGATAAAGTAAAAGATACAACTGATAACAATTTGCAGTCGTGGGAGGATGAGTACAGATTTAAATGTGCTGACGGGCAGTATAAATACATGCACGACAAAGGTTTTGTAGTATATGAAAATGGATTGCCGATAAAGATGATCGGATCTTTGCAGAATGTTTCAGAAATAAAAGAACTGGAAACGCAGATCATGAAAGAGAAATTGCAAAAACAAAAGGAAATTTCTGAAACAGTGATACAAGTACAGGAAAAGGAAAGAACAAGAATTGGGCATGAACTACATGATAACGTCAATCAACTATTGTTTACTACAAAACTATTTGTAGATAAACTTACTCCTGCCAAAAAGGAGGAAAAAGAGATAAAGAAAAAAAGCATTGAGTATATTTTGATGGCGATTGAAGAGATACGAAAGCTATCAAAGGAGCTGGTAGTTCCACAGTTAACACAAAAAGGATTAATTGATAATATATATAATCTGTTACAGGACATTCATCTTTCTACGGGTATAAAGATAAAATTTACTCATGATAATGATATAGAATTATTATCGCCGGGAAAAAGGATTACACTATTCAGAATTGTGCAGGAGCAATTGAAGAATATTTTAAAACACAGTAAAGCCAAACTGGTGGAAATTTACCTGCAATGCAAAGACATGCAGGTGCAGCTTACGATAAAGGATGATGGAATAGGATTTGATTCAAAAAAAGTATCACAGGGCATTGGCTTATCAAATATTCAAGAAAGAACAATATTTTATAATGGCACCGTTGAAATGAAAACAAAGCCAGGCGATGGATGTTTATTAATTGTATCCATTCCGGTTGTTTAATTGAAACAGCTATACAACTATTTCATGCTTAGTAGATTGGTTCCGCTCCGTCTTTTGATGGGGCGGTTTTTTTATTGATGACGGGAGTGAAGAGTGTTGACCACATCATTCAAGGTATATTCTTTCGCTTTTAAAAGTACCAGGTAGTGATATAGCAGGTCAGCGGCTTCGTTCAAAAATTTTTCTTTGTCATCGTCTTTACTTTCAATGATAAGCTCTACAGCCTCTTCTCCCACCTTTTGAGCTATTTTATTTATTCCACTTGCAAATAAAGAAGAGGTGTAGGAATTTGATTCCGGATTATCTTTTCTGTCGGCTATTATTTTTTCAAGTGTGAATAAGGAGAAAGTCTTATTCTTCTCATTGAAACAGGTGTCGGCACCGGTATGGCAAACAGGGCCAGTAGGATCTGCTTTTATCAACAGGGTATCATGATCACAATCTGCAAGAATTTCTTTTACCAATAAAAAATTACCTGATTTTTCTCCTTTTGTCCATAGCTGTTGCCGGCTGCGACTATAAAAAGTAATCTTATTATCTCCGATTGTTTTGTTGTAGGCTTCTTCATTCATAAAACCAAGCATCAATACTTTATTGGTAGTATAGTCCTGCACAACAACAGGAAGTAAGGAATCATTGTATTTTGAAAAATCTGGTTTCATAATCTTACAGTTATATTGTTTTCTGCTAAATATCTTTTTAAGCCCGGTATTGAGATTTCTTTAAAATGAAAAATGCTGGCTGCCAATCCTGCATCAGCATTAGCCTGTTGAAATATTTCTCTAAAATGTTCCATTTTACCGGCACCGCCAGAAGCTATTACGGGCACCGATACAAGCTGGCTAATTTCGTTGGTTATGTCAATGGCAAAACCATTTTTTGTACCATCATGTTCCATAGATGTCAATAAAATTTCTCCGGCGCCACGGGAAGTTATTTCATGTGCCCAATCCTTTGCAAGCCTTTCAGTCGCATTTCTTCCGCCATGTGTTACCACTGTCCATTCTTCATTTATGATTTTAATATCCATGGCTAATACCACACACTGACTTCCAAAGTTTTTTGCCAGTTCGTCAATCAAATTGGGGTTTTGCACCGCCGATGTATTGATAGAAATTTTATCTGCACCATTGTCCAATAAAATTTTTACATCTTCTATTGTACTGATGCCGCCACCTACGGTGAATGGTATTGAAATATGCGTTGCGATTTCTCTTACCAATTTTGCCAGTGTTTTTCTTTTTTCAGTAGTGGCTGTTATATCCAGGAAAACAAGTTCATCCGCACCTTCGGCGCAATATCGCATGGCTAATTCTATAGGATCACCGGCATCTCTAAGTTCCAGAAAGTTGGTGCCCTTCACGGTTCTTCCATCTTTTATATCAAGACAAGGTATTATTCTTTTCGCCAGCATTTTAAATAAACGATTTTAAATCACTAAGAGCTATTCGATTTTCATAAAAAGCTTTACCAACGATTGCTCCACTGCATCCAGCCTCCCGTAATTGAAGAAGATCATTGATAGCTGACACACCACCGCTTGCAATCAGATCAATAGAAGGATATTTATTTAATATCTTTTTATATAAATCAATTGAGGGGCCTTCCAGCATTCCATCTTTATTTATATCAGTACAGAAAAATTGTTTTATGCCTCTTGTCTTATATTTTTCCAATAAATCAAAAACAGTGATGGCAGTAGCTTCTGTCCATCCTCTTACGAGTAGCATTTCATTTTTTACATCTGCACCAACAATAAATCTTTCAGCACCATAGGCCAATAGCCAACCGGTAAAAGTAAACTCATCTTTTACAGCAATACTACCAATAGATGCAAATGCGGCACCTGAGTTGAAAGTTATTTCCAGGTTTTTTTGTGTGCTGATGCCGCCACTAAAATCAATTATAAGTTTTGTTTTGCTGGCAATCTTTTCTAATACTTTCCAATTTTTTACATCACCAGCTTTTGCTCCGTCAAGATCTACCAGGTGTAATCTTTTTAATCCGGCACCTTCAAATTGCAAGGCTACTTCCAAGGGGTCTTCATTATAAATTGCTTGCTGGTTGTAATCACCTTTGGTAAGTCTTACACATTTACCATCTATTATATCTATTGCAGGAATAATGATCATGTTATAGAGCTAAAAAGTTTTTTAAAATTTGTTCACCGGTGTCAGCACTTTTTTCAGGGTGAAACTGTACACCATAAAAATTTTTTTTATTTAAAGCTGAGCTGTATGGTTTTATATATTCTGTGGTGGCAATAGTATCGTTATTTTGTTCGGCATAAAATCCATGCACAAAATAACAATAGCTGTTATCGGCTATATCTTTGAATAGGTCAGACTTTAATTCAGTGATTGTATTCCAGCCAATCTGAGGCACTTTTAACTTTTTGTCTGCAGGTTCAAATTTTCGTACCACCACATCTTTAAAAATATCTAAACAAGCAGTATCATTTTCTTCAGAATAGGAGCAAAGCAATTGCATGCCAAGACAAATACCCAGCACAGGTTGTTGAAGTGATGTGATTAAACTGTCTAGTTTATTTTCTTGGAGATAAGCCATACCAGTACTTGCTTCGCCAACACCGGGAAAAATTACTTTATCCGCTGACTTTATCAATTCCGCATTATCCGTTACTATTCCCTGCACTCCAATTCTTTCTAATGCAAAAAGTACTGATTGAATATTGCCGGCATTATATTTTATTATTGCTACGGTCATTATAATATTCCTTTAGTGGTTGGCAATTGCTGATTATCTACATCTCTTTTAACAGCCATTCTTATAGTTTTTGCCAATGCTTTAAAAATGGCTTCTATTTTATGATGTTCATTACTGCCTTCTGCTTTTATATTTAAATTGCATTTTGCTGTATCAGAAAATGATTTAAAAAAGTGATAAAACATTTCTGTAGGCACATCACCAATTTTTTCCCGTTGAAATGTAGCATCCCACACCAGCCAGCTTCTTCCTCCAAAATCTATTGCTACTTGTGCAAGGCAATCATCCATAGGTAATGTGAAGCCATATCTTTCGATCCCTTTTTTATTACCCAACGCAATAGCAAATGATTCGCCCAAAGCAATAGCGGTATCTTCTATAGTATGATGTTCGTCGATATGCAGATCGCCTTCAGCTTTTATAGCCAAATCAATTCCACTATGTCGGCTTAGTTGATCCAGCATATGATTAAAAAAATTCAAACCAGTTTCTATTTGAGAATTTCCTTTGCCATCAAGATTTAATGTGATACGGATTTTTGTTTCGTTTGTATTTCTTTCATGTTCTATAAGACGTTGTCCCAGTTTTAGATATTCATAAATTGATTTCCAGCTGGTAGTTTCCAATGCTATAACAGTTTGCAGCGATGTTAGTAGGTCTTTATTTATCTCTGCTGCCCCTAGTGAAGAATCATTGTTTAACCAGATTGCTTTGCAACCGAGGTTTTTTGATAATTCTACATCAGTTATTCTATCTCCAATTACAAATGAACCTGGAATGTCATAGGCAGAGTTGTCGATATACTTGGTAAGCATCCCTGTTCTTGGTTTACGGGTAGGAGCATTATCAGCAGGAAATGTTTTATCAATTAATACTTCACTAAAATTTATATTTTCATTGACAAGACTCTTCATCACAAAATTATGAACAGGCCAAAAATTTTCTTCGGGGTAGGAGGCATTACCTAAGCCATCCTGGTTCGTTACCATTACTAATTCAAAATCCAGTTCAGTGGCAATTCTTCGCATCCAGATAAACATATCCGGATAAAATTCCAGTTTGGTAAATGAATCGATCTGGTAATCAGGTGGTGATTCTTTTATTAAAGTGCCATCACGGTCAATGAATAGTATTTTTTTCATGCGGTGTATGTTTTTAAAACTTCTAGCAATTGCATATTCTCAGTTGGAGTTCCAATTGTTATGCGCAGGCAATCGTCGCATAAAATTATTTTAGAACGATCACGGACAATAACTCTTTTTGCAGCCAGGTAATCATATACGGTTTTTGCATCTTTCATTTTTACTAAAATAAAATTTGCATCAGACGGATAAACATTTTCAACAAACGCAAAATTCAGCAGCTCGGTTCTCAACCAATCTTTTTGCTCTACGGTAATTTTTGTCCAATTGTTTACACTGGCAATATTACCTAATGCCTGCTTTGCTAATTGCTGAGTAGCGGTGTTTATATTATAAGGATATTTTACTTTATTGAAATACCGGATAATTGGTTGTCCCGCAAAAGCCATTCCCAGTCGTAAACCAGCAAGGCCCCAAGCTTTTGATAAAGTTTGCAGGATCACCAGGTTTGGATATTCGGTAAGTTCCGGGATAAATGTTTTTTGTTTGGCATAATTAATATAGGCTTCATCTATTACAATGATCCCATCAAAATTGTTCAACAGTAGTTCTATATCGTTTCGTTGAATGCTGTTTCCTGTTGGATTGTTAGGAGAACAAATAAAAATGAGTTTAGTCTGTTGATTGATCGCATCGTTAATTCCTTCAAGGTTTAGCTGAAAGTTTTCTAAGAGCGGTACTTTTTTTATCTCAATATCATTCATTTCGCCACATACTTCATACATGCCATAGGTAGGCGGGCATATGATGGCATTATCTTTTCCGGGATTGCAAAAAATCCTGAATAATAAATCAATCGCTTCATCACTACCATTTCCAAGGAAAATATTTTTTGCAGGAACTCCTTTTATGCCGCTAATTATTTCTTTCAACTCAGCCTGGTATGGATCCGGATACCGATTATAATTTTCTGGCAGGGGAGAACCAAAAGAATTTTCGTTGGCGTCTAAAAAAATGGATGCCTCGCCGGTAAACTCATGCCGGGCAGATGAATAGGCAGTCATCTTTTTAATATTTTCTCTTACAAGATTGTCTAAAATAAAATCCATAAACTATTTTTTTAAACGTACTGCAACGGCATTTGAGTGTGCATCTAATCCTTCAGCTGCGGCCATTGTCATTACGGTATAGCCAATTATTTCTAATCCTTCTTTTGTTAATTGCTGATAGGTTATTTTTTTTACAAAACTATCCACCGATACACCGCTGTACATGGCTGCAAAACCATTGGTTGGCAATGTGTGGTTGGTGCCGCTGGCATAGTCTCCCACACTTTCAGGAGAGTAATTGCCAATAAAGACTGAACCAGCTGCTGTTATTTTTGAAGAAACTTCCATCGCATTCTCACTGGCAAGTATTAAATGCTCGGGAGCATACAAGTTTGAAAATTCAATGGCTTCCGATATGGTGTTACAAATTAAAACTTTGCTATTTTCAAGAGCTTTTTCAGCTATTTTATTCCTTGATAATATTTTTATTTGCTTTTTGATTTCAGTATTTACATTTATAGCCAGCGTTTCAGTATTGGTAACTAATATAACCTGGGAGTCTGGTCCATGTTCTGCCTGCGATAAAAGATCGGCTGCTACAAATTCCGGAACGGCTGTTTCGTCGGCTATTATTAAAACTTCTGAAGGCCCTGCGGGCATATCTATTGCCAATCCATTTAGTTGCACCAATTGTTTAGCCTGTGTTACATATTGATTACCCGGCCCAAAAATTTTAAACACTTTAGGAATAGATTTAGTGCCATAAGCCATTGCAGCTATTGCCTGCACTCCGCCGGCTTTATAAATTTTTGTTATCCCACATAATTTTGCTGTGTATAAAACAGCAGGATGAATGGTTCCATTTTCAGTTGGGGGAGAGCAAAGGACGATTTCTTTGCACCCTGCTATTTGTGCAGGAATTCCCAACATCAATACAGTTGAAAAAAGTGGAGCCGTTCCACCGGGAATGTACAATCCTACTTTTTCAATAGCTACTGATTGCCGCCAGCAAACAACACCGGGCATCGATTCTGTTTTCTTTATTTTTTCTTTTTGCGCAGTATGAAAAAGTTCAATATTCTTTTTTGCCTGCAGAATAGCATTCTTTAATGCTGGTTCAAGAATTTCTTCCGCAGCGAAAATCTCTTTTTCACTAACAAGTAGTTTTTTTATTTTAACTCTATCAAATTTCTGAGTGTATTTAATTACGGCTTTATCACCCTTTGCTTTTACCTTTTGTAAAATCTTTTTTACTATTTTCTCCAGTGATGTGTTTTCAACAAGTGGCCGTTGGATAAGTTCTTCCCACTGTTCTTTTTTCAGGTGCTTATAAATTTTCATGATTATAGATTTAAACGATCATTTTTTCAATAGGGATAATTAAAATTCCCTGTGCACCGGCAGTTTTTAATTTTTCAATTACATTCCAAAAATCATTTTCATTGATGACAGAGTGTACAGAACTCCATCCCAGCTCTGCCAATGGAAGAATAGTGGGACTTTTCATTCCGGGCAACAAACTGCATATTTCTTTTAGTTTATCATCAGGTGCATTCAGCAAAACATATTTGTTGTTCTTCGCTCTTTTTACTGACCGTATGCGGAATAAAAGACTTTCAAGAATTATTCTCTTTTCTGTTGACAACTTTTTGTTGCTTATTAAAACGGCTTCAGAAAAGAGAAGTGTTTCAATCTCTTTTAGTTCATTGGTAAATAAAGTACTTCCCGAACTTACGAGATCACAGATCGCATCTGCCAATCCAATGCGGGGAGCTATTTCTACCGAACCACTTATCTCATGAATGGAAGCAGTGATATTTTTTTCATTCAAAAATTTGGAAAGTATAAATGGGTAGCTGGTAGCAATTCTTTTGCCATTCAAATCTTCTATTGTCTGTAGAGGTCCACTTTTTGGAACGGCTAATGATAGCCTGCATTTCCCAAAACTTAATTTTTCAATTACTTCAGCTTCTTTGTTGGATTCTCTTACTACATTTTCTCCTACAAAACCTATGTCTGCTACAGCATCCTGCACATACTCAGGAATATCATCATCCCGCAGAAAAAAAACTTCCACTGGGAAATTAGCAGCAATCACTCTTAATTGATTATTACCATTACTTATTTCTATACCGCATTCTTTTAACAGCTTCATCGAACCTTCATATAGGCGACCTGATTTCTGAACGGCAATTTTTAATGTTTCCTGCATATATTTTTATTTTATGAATCTCTGTCTTGTCTTGAATTAGTGTAAATAAAAAAAGGCTTACTTTTCAGTAAGCCTTTCACTATGTTAAATACATAATATCCTCACGGCTTACCTTTGCAGTGTAAAAAATGATGATGATTATGTGTATGTTTTCTCATTGAAGCCTCAAAAATAAGGATTATTTGCCTGGCGGCAAATGTTTTCTTTTTATGATTTAATTTAGTAAATCTGTTGAACTAAACAAGCCAAATTAACCGCATGAATGAAAATAAACAGCCTGATATGGCTGGATTAGGTTCTATGGCTGGCACCTTGGCCACCAGAAGCACTGCGTCATTTGACCTGTTGCAGCCATGGAAAATTATTTCTCAAAATAATGTTTACATCATTTACTTATCAGTATTGCTATTTGCTTTTTATGCTTTTGCCAGGCATGGGTTTAATTGGATAGCCTTATCTACTTCTCTAATTGTTAGTATTCCTATTGGCTTTGCAATAGCTTTTTTTGAGACACAGTCGCAGGAGTTTCGCCGCCGACACCGCAGAACCAGGTTTTGGTTTTACTTAGTTTACCGAACCTTCAGAGTGGTGTGCTGGTTTATGATATTGTTTTTCTTCATTATGGTAATTGTAAACTGGCTTCGGGTAAATACTTACGAAACCATTTTTCCGCAGAGTTTGTATGATTTTTTTGCTACCCGAAAAGTGTTTGAATTTTTAGGCATTGCTCTTATCATTTCTTTGTTTTCAAACTTTATGGATGAGCTGCATAGAAAATTAGGGCGGGATGCTATTTATAATTTGGTGCTGGGTAAATATCACCAGGTAAAGCAGGAAGAGAGATTATTCCTTTTTATTGATGTAAATAATTCAACAGATATAGCAGAAGAGATGGGAGAGATGGAGTTCAGTCATTTTCTCCAGGATTATTTTTACGATATCAGTGAGCCGATTGCCCGTTACTTTGGCCGTATTTACCAGTATGTAGGAGATGAGGCTGTAGTAACATGGCCCTTAAAGAAAGGAGTAAAATTTGCGGTATGTGTACGTTGTTTTTTTGCCGTGCAGAAACAGATACGCCGCTACCAGGCGCAATATGAAAAA
>JANNMN010000010.1:0-191226 GCA_031397865.1 Chitinophagaceae bacterium | reverse complement strand
GAATTCGGCAAAAAAATGCCGGGCTATTTCACTAACGAAGCTGTAGTGGTTGCCACAGAAAGCCGTACCTCTTCGCCGGTACGCATTCCCCGTAACACTGATACACTTACTCATCCTCAAATTAAAAATTTATATCCCTGTGGCGAAGGTGCAGGCTATGCAGGCGGAATTGTAAGTGCAGCTATGGATGGAGAAAGGGTTGCCCGGCAACTGGCCATTATATTATCATAAAATATTTACCGTTTGTAAAATCCGTATTACTAATCATTTTTACATCCATACATTTGTCATTCCAAAAAATAACTACTCAACACATGAATATTATAGAAGTACATAATCTTAAAAAATACTTTGCCACACAAAAAGCAGTAGATGATATCAGCCTCGAAATTCCCAGGGGAAGCATATTTGGGTTATTGGGACCCAATGGCGCAGGCAAAACAACGTTGATACGGATGATCACCGGGATCTTTTATCCGGATGCAGGTGAAATTATACTGAAAGGGAAAAAATTTGACCCCGAAAATGATGCAAAATATATTGGCTATATGCCCGAAGAAAGAGGTTTGTACAAGAAGATGAAGATAGGCGAACAGGCTTTATACCTTGCCCAATTAAAAGGGTTAAGCCGCAGTGATGCCATGTACAAGATAAAGGATTGGTTCAAGCGTTTTGAAATGGAAAGCTGGTGGAATAAAAAAGTGGAAGACCTATCAAAAGGGATGCAGCAAAAGTTACAATTTGTGATTACTGTTTTGCATGAGCCCAAGCTGATAATACTTGACGAGCCATTCAGCGGACTTGACCCTGTAAACAGCAACCTTATAAAAGATGAAATTTTTAACCTGGCGAAAAATGGTGCTACCATCATCTTCAGTACACATAGAATGGAGCAGGTAGAAGAAATTTGCGATCATATTGCATTGGTAAATAAAGGAAATAAAATATTGGATGGAACTGTTAGGGAGATAAAACAGGAATTCAAAGAAAATCTATTTAGCATTGGTATAGATGAAATGCCCACTGCATTAGATGCTGCTCCATTTGAAGTAGTAAGCAACAAAGCACATTCACATATAGTAAGAATAAAAGATGACAATAAACCCAATGATGTGCTACAATATCTTTTACAAAAAAATGTAGCTATACATTCCTTTAATGAAATGCTTCCTTCCTTAAACGACATCTTTATTAAATTAGTGGAAGGAACTCCTACTGCCAGGCAATTTCAGAAAGTAACATCTTAACCAACATCAACTAAACTAATTACTATGCATAAGATATGGCTTATAATTAAAAGAGAATACCTTACCAAAGTGAGGAAGAAAACTTTTATCCTGAGTACCATTTTGCTTCCGGTCCTTTACTTAGCTCTAATATTTGGCTCCAGTTATATTTCTGGAAAAACGGGTAAACAATTACAAATTGCTGTTATTGATTCATCCGGTTATTTCACTCCGGAAAAAATAACTATGGCGAATATGCAGGACAGCAGCAATATTCTTCATCATGTTACAAGCAGTCCTGCAGAATTTGGTAAAACTCTGGAAAAATCAAATTATGATGGCTATGTAGTAATTCCAGCCAATGCCAATTGGGAAACAGGTTTACCCAACCTTGCACTCAACACCAATCGTACCATCGGTATGGAAAGCAGTTTTGGCATTCAAAAGAAAATGAATTCCATCTGGACAAATATTAAAAATGAAAAACTGGGTATTGATGCGAATAGAAAAAGAATAATGGAAACCAGTACCGTTACTGTTTCGCCAAAAAACATCAGAGACAAAAATGCAAACTCCGGTATTGCCACTTTAATTGGAATTGTATCAGGGATACTTATTTATATTATTTTGATGATTTATGGCTCGCAGGTAATGATGGGTGTAATGGAAGAAAAAACCAACCGGATTGCCGAGGTAATTGTTTCTTCTGTAAAACCATTTCAGTTGATGCTGGGTAAAATTGTAGGTATAGGCCTTGTAGCTTTTACGCAGATATTAATATGGATAAGTTTTATCTTGATAATATACAATGTCACCAATATTGGAAGTACAACTTCCATGGATGGAGTAATTGGTCAGATTCAAAATGTTTTTACAAGCACCAACATACCGCTTGTTCTTTTCTGCTTCACTTTTTACCTGATGGGTGGTTTTTTCTTTTACTCATCCATGTTTGCAGCCATGGGGAGTGCTGTTAATGAAGATATGAGGGAGGCTCAGTCACTTAGTATTCCGCTGATGATGCCAATTATTTTCTCCATGACAATGATTGGAGCAGTTTTAAAAGATCCAACAGGGCCAATTGCAGTTTGGGGCAGCATTATACCCTTCACTTCTCCAATTATTATGATGGCAAGAATTCCATTTGGAGTCCCAGGCACTGTTCCGTGGTGGCAGTTGGGCCTATCCATGACTATACTGATAGCTGGTTTCATTTTTACTACCTGGTTTGCCGGAAAAATCTATCGTACTGGCATTCTTATGTATGGTAAAAAACCAAGTTGGAAAGAAATGATCAAATGGGCGATGAGAAAAAACTAATTCATCTTCAACTTCTTCATAAGCCATCCGCATTTTCGTGGGTGGCTTTTTTGTTAAAATTTTCTTTAACTGCCGGATGATGTAACTTAATACGAAATCAATCGTATATTTGATACGAACTAATTCGTAATACATCAACTTTTAAACCTTGAACGTATGAAACCAAAAACCTTTTCACCCGGACAATTATTGCTGATCGCATTCGCAGCTATTTTCTCTATCGGTCTATTATCTTTTACAGATAAACAAAACAATAGTGAATACCAGCAACAATGGAATGATACCACACCCAAAAAGCCTTCCCGCCCTACTGAAAGTAAAAAAGAAACTCGGGAAAAGAAGATCCGTGACCTTGATGATGTACTGGAAGAGCTGGATAATGCAGACATGAAAGTAAGCATGGAAAATATCCAGAAAGAAATTTCTGAAGCAATGAAAAAATTTGATGGCGATAAAATAAAGCTGGAGATAGAAAAAGCGATGAAGGATGTGGACATGGCGAAAATTCAAAAAGATGTACAAGAGTCTTTAGCTAAAGTAGATTTTGAAAAAATAAAAGAAGAGGTAGCCAATGCCATGAAGGAAATTGATATGGCGAAAATTCAACAAGAGGTGCAGGAGTCGCTTGCCAAAGTTGATTTCGACAAGATGAAGATTGAAATGGAGAAAGTAAAAGACATTGATTTCAAAAAACTGGATGTGGACATGAAGAAACTACAGGAAGAGATGAAAAACCTGCAACCAAAACTAGAGAAAGAACTAACCAAAGCAAAAGCTGATATTGAAAAAGCTAAAGCAGAAATAAAAGAATACAAAGTTTTTGTAGATGGACTGGATGCTGATGGATTGATCAATAAAAAAGAAAGCTATACCCTTAAGCATAAAGATGGTGAGCTACTCATCAATGGAAAGAAGGTTTCTACTGAAACTTATTCAAAGTATCGCCCATTCCTGGAAAAGCACAAAAAATTTACCATAGAAAAAACTGATGATGATTTTGATATGGATATAGATTAATTATCCCTGCCAATACCAACCAGCCATGTCCGAAAGGACTCCTTTGGAGAAAAAAAAACCCCCGACTGCAAATGCATCGGGGGTTTTTAATTTTATTTTTTAAAATTAAATACCGCTGACCTGGAAGGGAGACGGCATAATTTCATAATCACTTGTTTCTATCATCTCAATGTTCATCTGAAAAGCTTCATCAGTTTTAATAACCACTTTCTCTTTAGTTATTTTTTTATACCCGGCTTTTTCAAAAACAAACTTATACGTACCCGGCTTTAGTTCGTCGAATGAGAAGCCACCGTCTTCATCGGTCAATTCCACTTTTTCTTTTTTAGAAACAAGGATGGCAGTAACTGTCACATCCTTCATCGGCTTTTTAGTTTCATTATGCACTACTACTCCATTCAGCTCATCTCTTTTGCCATTACCGGGATCTCCATTTACATCTGATGCATTTGCAATACCAAAGCCCATCAGGCTGATGGCCAGCATTAATAGTTTTTGTTTCATTTTCTAAATATTAATGGTTGAATCTCCTATATCACTTTTCTTGTACGGTATAAAATTAAAGCAATTTAACTGGATTGGCCAAACCACTCATAAACTCCTGCCACACATTATTTACTATTTCTCCCGCCGGTAATATATTATTCAGCAAAGCACTTACCTGCCCTATTTCCAATTCACCCTGCTCCATATCCCCTTCAAACATGCCTTTCTTTGCCCTTGCTCTACCTAATATCGCAGTCAGTTCTTCTGCAGTTGCTCCCCGCAGTTCAGCTTGCTGCACCTCTTTAAAAAATTCATTCTTCATCAATCGCACCGGTGTCAGTTGCTTTAATGCAAGTTGCGTATCTCCTTCTTCTGCATTTATTACCTTATTCTTAAAATCAATATGTGAGGAAGCTTCTTCGCTGGCTACAAACCGGCTTCCCATCTGCACTCCTTCTGCACCCAGCACCATTGCTGCTAGCATTTGTCGTCCATTACCGATACCACCTGCTGCTATCACTGGAATTTTTACAGCATTCACAACGGCAGGGATAAGGACCATCGTAGTTGTTTCTTCTCTCCCATTATGTCCGCCTGCTTCAAAGCCTTCAGCCACCACTGCATCACATCCGGCATCTTCTGCCTTCTTAGCAAACTTTGAGGAACTTACAACATGCACCACGGTAATTCCCTGTCCGTCCGACAGGCGGGCTTTTTCTTTTAAAATGCCCGTCCATGTTTTTGGATTACCGGCAGAAGTAAAAACTATTTTCACTCCTTCTTCTATAAGTATTTGAATGTGCTTATCAATATCCGGATAAAGCAATGGAATGTTTACCGCAAAAGGTTTTGTAGTAGCTGCCTTGCATTTTTGCAAATGCTCCCGAAATACTTCCGGATACATGGAGCCTGCACCAATCATTCCAAGGCCCCCGGCATTGCTAACTGCACTGGCGAGGCGCCAGCCGCTTGCCCATATCATACCAGCTTGTATAATAGGATAATCAATTCCGAAAAGTTTAGTGATGCGATTTGAAAACATAATTAGCTAATTAGCAGATTTGCTAATTAAAAATTTTACCCCAAATCTATACTGGTATTATCGCCGATATTCAGCGAACGGCTTTCTCCCCGCAGATTGGTATCGCTGCCGATTACGGAATCATCTAATACAATATCGAGTAGATTAGAGAATGAACCGATAATAGAATTTTGTACAATGGAATAATCAAGAACCGTATTTTCTCCAATAGAAACATTAGGACCGATGATAGAATTCTTTATAGTGCAACCTGCACCAATACTTACTGGGGAAATGATAACTGTATTTTCAAATGCATCTGCATCAGTTATTGGTGCAAATTTTTTCAGTAATAATGCATTTGATTCCAACAGAGTTTCTTTGCGGCCACAGTCAAACCAGTTCTGCACTTTAAACGATTGAAACTTGGCTCCCATCTTTATCATACAATCCAATGCATCCGTCAGGCTGTATTCGCCATGGCTTCGCAACCCTTGTTTTATATTACTCTCCAGGCATTGAAATAATTGGTCGCTTTCTTTTATTTTATACACTCCCACCAATGCCATGTTCGATTTTGGAATATGCGGTTTCTCCACCACATGACTTATAAATCCATCTTCCTCTATTTCTGCCACCCCAAAATCTCTCGGATCATCCACTTTTCTTACACCGATCATGGAGTAAGGGCTGTCCATCACTTCCTTTACATCATACTCACAGATAGTATCGCCCAACACTACTATCACTTCATCCTGGTTCACAATACTTCTGGTAAGCCGTATGGCATGCCCAACACCTTGGCGGTCTACCTGCTGCACATAATGAGCCTGTATCTCCGGGTACTTGGCTTTTACAAAATCCTGTATTTTATCACCGAGATAGCCAACAATAAAAACAAATTCATTAACGCCTACACCTTTTAGCTGTTCTATAATAATGCTGAGAACCGTCTTTCCGGCAAGCGGAATGAGAGCTTTAGGTTGTGTGTAACTATGTGGACGCAACTTGGTGCCTGCGCCTGCTACTGGTATTATAGCTTTCATCTATTAGCTATGATGGTTTAGTATCTAATCAAAAGCCAACGAAAATAAGACTTTTGAAATAAACAAAAATCTATGCCTGAAAACCCTTTACATTATTTGCTAACTTACTTTTGCAACGACAAATTTTTTGTGCCCAGCTGGAGTACTACTATAGTCGTCTGTTGCGTCGCACTCTTCATCGTTCTGTAACCTGCCTGCGGGCAGGCAGGTTCTATTCAATAAAATGAAACACTAATAACTATTATGCAAAGAGATAATGTCATCTTCGATCTGATCAATAAAGAACTCGATCGTCAACGCCAAGGCATTGAATTGATCGCTTCAGAAAATTTTACATCGCTTCAGGTAATGCAGGCGATGGGCACTTGTCCCACTAATAAATATGCAGAAGGCTATCCCGGCAAAAGATATTATGGCGGTTGTGAAGTGGTAGATGAGATCGAAACCATTGCCATTGACCGGTTGAAAAAAATATTTAAAGCAAGTTGGGCCAATGTGCAGCCACATAGCGGCGCACAGGCAAATGGTGCTGTATTTTTAGCAGTTATGAAACCCGGTGAAAAATTTCTAGGATTAGATCTTAGCATGGGTGGTCATCTTACACATGGCAGCCCCGCCAACTTTAGTGGCAAAACATATCAGGCATTACATTACGGAGTTACCAAAGAGGGCATAGTAGATTATGCACAACTGGAAGCTACCGCCCGGGCTGAAAAACCAAAGATGATCATTTGCGGGGCATCTGCTTACAGCCGTGACTGGGATTATAAACGCATCCGTGCTGTGGCGGATGAAATTGGTGCTGTTGTATTTGCAGACATTGCCCATCCTGCAGGATTAATTGCGACTGGATTGCTGAATGACCCGATGGATTATTGTCATATTGTAACTTCTACCACACATAAAACATTGCGGGGGCCAAGAGGCGGTATCATTATGCTTCGCAATGATTTTGAAAATCCATGGGGAGTAAAAGATCCAAAAGGAAATCTGCGGATGATGAGTTCTTTATTAGACCTCGCCGTTTTTCCCGGTACACAAGGCGGTCCATTAGAGCATGTAATAGCAGCCAAGGCCATTTCTTTTGGAGAAATATTGGATCCATCATTTAAAGTATACGGCCAGCAGGTTATAGCCAATGCACAAGCCATGGCCAAAGCATTTAATGCAAGAGACTACCAACTTATCAGTAATGGCACAGAAAATCACCTGATGTTAATTGACCTTCGTAATAAAAACCTGACTGGGAAAAAAGCACAAGAAACATTAGACAAAGCACATATCACCCTCAATAAAAATGCTGTACCGTTTGATGATAAATCACCGTTCGTAACCTCCGGCATAAGAGTGGGTGTGCCTGCAATAACAACAAGAGGCATGAAAGAAACTCATATGGAAACCGTGGTAAATATGATCGACAAAATATTAATGAATGCTGATGATGAAGCAACGGTGGCATCAGTAAAAACTGAAGTAAGAGAATTTATGCAACAGTTTCCCCTTTATCCTGAATTAGGATAACACTGAATTTTTAATATATTTAGCAGGTTAAAAATAGTATCATGATTCAACGACAGCAAACTCTCTGGTTATTATTGGCTACAGCAGCAGCCGTACTTACTTTTATGTTTCCTTTTGCTACTGGCGAAGAGATAATAAAAAATACGACGATGAAGCAGAAAGCAGAAGTAATAGCTGGAAATAATTTCTTCACCCTCATTCTCACAATCGCTTCCATAGGATTATCTACTATTACTATCTTTTTATTTAAAGACCGGAAGCTGCAGATAAAACTATGCATCCTCGGTTTATTAATATCGATAGGAGTATTGGTATTATATTTTCTAGATATGCAAAAACTGATTGGTAGCACTCCTGCACTATGGGCAGTATTGCCATTAATAGTTATCATCAGTTACTATTTGGCTTTCAGTAGTATTCGTAAAGATGAGAAGCTGGTAAAGTCGCTGGACAAGCTGCGTTAATTAATTCAATTACACTTTATACTAAAAATCCCCGGGCAATGCCTGGGGATTTTGCTTTTGGTGAAAACTTTTATTCAATAATAATTTTTTTACTCATTACCTTCTTTTCACTTGTTGCCAGTTGAAAATTATACAATCCCGGTTGAAGACTTGTTGGCAATTGGATAGTGAGATTAATAGCACCACCTGAATGTGTAAAAGTTTGGTTGTAAACCTGCGAACCAAGCGGACTAAATAACTTCATACTATAATTTCCGTTTTCTAAATCCGATGATTGAAATGACACAGTTCCGTTTATTGTTGGATTTGGATAAAGAGTAAAGCCAGGAATATTTTTATTCAGATTGATTTTAACAACAGAGCTGTAAGCAAACCTGCTATCCATGTCAATGCTTTTTATCCGGTAGAAGTTTACACCTGCCAATGGTGCCAGATCTGAAAAATGGTAATGACTTTCTCCCATCAAATTATTGGCCACTACACTTCCAATTGATAAAAATGTTATTCCATCAAATGAACGTTCAACCTGGTATTTATAAATATTTTGCTCAGCAGAAGTAGCCCATTCTATTTGCACTGCCTGTTGTTTTTCAAAAGCTTTTATAGTATTAAACTTTACCGGTAGTGGAAGAAGTACAGAGTTGATCGTAACAATAACTCTCCCATCGGCTCCATTACCAGAATTACTACCTACACCCGGTCCTGCTTTGCCCCCACCTCCTCCTCCGGGAACAATGCCTGGCATACCTGCACCATTATTGGCAATGCCACCAGCACCGCCAGCACCACCGCCGCTACCAGCATTGCCACCAGCACCACCATTATTACCACTAGCAGATGATCCTGTTCCTGCTAATATTGTTGTATTGCCAGTACTTCCTGTAGAGCTGCCTGCTACACCGCCTGATGTGCCAGCGGTAGATCCACCACCATCAGCAACAACAAGAGATGAAAAACTGGAATTACTGCCAGAAATACCGGGTGCGCCACCTGTACCAACGATTACGGTATAGTTGCCTTCGCCAAGTGCAACGGTTGAACTTGCATAAGCTCCTCCACAACCACCGCCTTTTGCTCCGCTTGTATTAGAGCCGCCACCACCACCAGCTCCCCATGCTTGTATGGTAACATTTGCAGTATAGCCCGGTGGAACGGTATAAGTATAAGTACCACCTCCGTCAAAGGTTTGGCTTACGGGCTGACTATGGAGTAATTGTGTAAATAGAAGAAGGATAAAAAACAGGGTAGAGTTTTTATTCATATGAGTAGGTTATTGGTTAATCACAAAATAGAATCGAAGAAATGCTGTGACTAAATGTAAACGCTGATGAATAAAACAAAGTATTAATGCTGATAATCTTTCCTGCTAATTAGATTCAGAATTAGTAAATTTTCTTTTTTTAAATCGTACTACTACGAAGTATTTATAAAAAACGAGATGTATGTCCGCTTTTAGATTTTTTTAAATCGGCAGGAGTACCAGCAAAAACCAACTCTCCACCACCATCGCCTGCTTCGGGGCCAAGGTCTATAACCCAATCTGCACTTTTAATTACATCGGTGTTGTGTTCTATTACTAAAATAGAATGTCCCTGTTCTATCAATGCATTAAAAGATGCCAGTAATTTTTTTATATCATTGAAATGTAAACCGGTTGTTGGTTCATCAAATATGAAAAGTATTTTATTATTAGCCCTGCCTTTTCCAAGGAAGGACGCCAGCTTTACCCGTTGAGCTTCGCCACCAGATAATGTATCGGATGATTGGCCAAGCTTTACATATCCCAATCCTACATCACTCAGTGGCTGTATGGCTTTTGCTAATCCTTTCTCGTCATAAAAGAAGTCGATTGCTTCATCCACACTCAACTCCAGCACATCAAAAATACTTTTGTCTTTATACTTTACTTCCAGCACTTCTTCTTTAAATCTTTTCCCAGCGCAGGATTCGCAGATAAGATGTACATCGGCGAGAAACTGCATTTCCACTACTTGTTCTCCTTCACCTTTACAAGTATCGCAGCGGCCACCATCTACATTAAAAGAAAAATGTTTAGGCATAAACCCTCTCATTTTACTAAGCGGCTGCCTTGCATACAAATCTCTTATTTCATCATAAGCTTTTATGTAAGTAACTGGATTGCTGCGAGATGATTTGCCAATAGGATTCTGATCCACCATTTCCAATTGACCAATTCCCTCTACATCACCTGTTATCTCTTTATGAAATCCGATCTTTTCACCAAACTCGCCTTTTAATTTTTTTAATGCTGGTGCTAATATTTGTTTTACCAAAGTTGTTTTACCACTTCCACTTACTCCGCTTACCACACATAATACATTCAGTGGAAATTCAACAGTGATGTTTTTTAAATTATTATGTCTTGCACCTACTACTTTAATAGATCTGTTCCATTTACGAACCTGCTTTGGCGGATCAATCGATAATTCTCCATTGAGATACTTGCCGGTAAGACTCATCGGGTTGGAAATAATCTCATCATAATCACCTTCGGCCACTACTTCTCCACCGAGGTGAGAAGCATAAGGACCCATGTCAATGATATGATCAGCTTCCCGCATCATCATTTCATCATGTTCCACTACTACTACAGTGTTTCCCAGGTTTCGCAATTCTTTCAACACATTAATAAGGTTGGCTGTATCTCTTGAATGAAGACCAATAGACGGCTCATCTAAAATGTATAAAGAGTTGGTAAGATTGCTGCCCAGGTTTCTTGTTAATTGTATCCGCTGACTTTCTCCTCCACTTAATGAATTGGCAAGCCGGCTTAAAGTGAGATAACCTAATCCAACTTTTATCAATGTATCCAATCGGTTGTTTAATTCAATCAATATTCTTTTTCCTACTTCTTTATCATGACTGCTGAGTTTTTTATCCAGCACATTAAACCATTTTTTAAGATCCTTTACCGGCATGGTACTGAGTTCTCCGATATGCATTCCATTTACTTTTACATACAATGCCTCTTTTCTTAAACGATATCCATTACAATCGGGGCAGTCTGTTCTGCCTCGGTAACGGCTTAATAAAACCCTGTATTGAACTTTATACAATTGTGATTCTACATCTTTAAAAAAATCATTGATGCCCATTACTCCATCACTTCCTTCCCATAGTTGTTTTATATGTTTATTAGTAAGATCTGCAATTGGTTTATGCACCGGGAAGTCAAACTTCTTTGCTCCCTTTACAAAATTCTGACGCCACCAATCCAGTTTTTCTCCTTTCCATGGAGCTACACCACCATCATACACACTTAATCTTCTATCAGGGATTACCAAATCAGGATCTATGCCCAACACCTGGCTAAAACCTTCGCAGGTAGGACAAGCACCAAAAGGATTATTAAAAGAAAATAGATTAGGAGCCGGTTCTTCAAATTGCATTCCATCCAATTCAAAACGGTTATTAAAATGCAATAATTTTTTTCCATTTACTTCTATGTACACATCGCCTTCGCCTTCATAAAAAGCAGTGCCTATTGAATCTGCAATACGATGCTGGTCATCTTCATCAAACTCTTTCACTACAATTCTATCAACCAGTATATGAGTAATTTTTTTTAACTTCAGTTCTTTGTCCGATAATTCCAGCAGCTGTTCAATATTCTGCGATTCTAATCCTGCACCTTTTGTGTCAGACGGAGAGGCAACTCTCGAAAATCCTTTTTGTACCAGGATATTCAGTTCTTCTTTAATATCCCTGTTCTTATGCTGCTTGAAGGTGGCGAGTATAAAAACTTTATCTCCTTCTTTTAATTGAGTAATTGCATTTAATACGTCTGTTACATCATCTTTCTTTACTTCCTTACCAGAGACAGGAGAAATAGTCTTTCCAATTCTTGCAAACATCAGCCGCAGGTAATCATAAATTTCCGTCATGCTGCCAACAGTGCTTCTGGGAGTTCGGTTAATCACTTTTTGCTCGATGGCAATGGCAGGGCAAAGACCTTTTATATAGTCCACATCAGGCTTATTCATTCGGTTGAGAAACTGGCGGGCATATGCACTCAGGCTTTCCGCATAGCGGCGTTGTCCCTCAGCATATAAGGTGTCAATTGTAAGCGATGATTTGCCAGAACCTGACACCCCAGTAACCACAATTAGCTTATTCCGAGGAATTTCTACCGTTACATTTTTTAAATTATGTACCCTGGCACCTTTAATAAGGATGTTTTCTGCGGAAATTACGGTCTTCGATTTGGCGGGGTTCTTCCCTTTTATTGTTTTTTCCATTAATATGATTACAAATGTAAACCCTTATTGCACTTGATTTTAACTCTAAACTCTTAACATTTCTTTAGCACCCAATAGTACAATTAGCTGTTACAAATGTTTGGCAATTTCATTAAAAACACTATTTTTAATTTCCAATAATCCAAAAAAATGAAAAACTTAAAAACTACTCCGCCTATTGTCTAAACTTCTACTCGTTTCTATTTAACCGAATTTTTTATCGCAACCAATATCCATTTGAACATGTCTCTGTACATATGTACAGGTACAGCAACCTAAAAACTGTAGGAGTTATGAAAGCTATTTCAAAAAAAACCGATCATGAGTTGATCCATCTGTTTACAGAGGGTCAAGTTGAAGCATTAGAAACCCTGGTGCTTCGCCACAAAGACAAGTTGTATACATCCATCTTGTTTTTAGTTAAAGACAAATACCTCGCCGAAGATATATTCCAGGATTCTTTTATCCGGATTATTGATACGATGCGGGGCGGTCGCTACACAGAGGAAGGAAAATTTCTTCCCTGGGCCATGCGTATTGCACACAACCTGTGTGTAGATCATTTCCGTAAAGTAAAAAGAACCCCCATTATCCGCAATGGTGAAGACAAAGACATTTTTGAAGTGCTCAACTTTTCTGAAGACTGTGCAGAAACAGTAATGATGAGAAGGCAAAGTCACGACCGGGTTCGGGATATGCTGCAAAGCCTGCCTGAAGACCAAAGAGAAGTTATTATATTACGTCATTATGCCGATATGAGTTTTAAAGAAATTGCTGCCGCAACTAATTGCAGTATCAACACCGCCTTGGGCCGTATGCGGTATGGATTGATTAATTTGCGCAAGCTAATGACACAAAAACAAATTGCTTTATAGGCCTCACCTCAACTCCTCCTGCTTGCAGAGGGATAAGCTCTTGTCATTCTGTATCTCCATCCGGAGTAAAACGAATTCCTTAAAAAAGAATTTAATGTTTGCTTGCCATACCGGAAGGCTGGTACAGAATGACACCAAATTGAAAGCCGTCCCGTTTTAAACGAGACGGCTTTTCTTATTAAGTGATAAGTTTTTTATTTTTTTGTTTTTCGAAAAGCATCCAATCCGCACATCAACCAATCTGCAAATATTTTTGGTTTATTTCCATTAGTGATATAATACTTCGGCTTCGTCATCAGCTTTTCTTCCACATTCAAAATAATATACTGCGGTTGGGATGTTGCTCCAAAATTTTCTGTTTGGAAAGTGGACCATTTGTCGCCTACAGTTATGATGGATTTCTCGGTACCATTCTTCGTTTTATAAACTATCTGTTCGGGCAAAGGAAGCTTTCGTCTTTCATCCACATATAATGACACTACTACAAAGTCATTATGCATCAAAGATTCAACCGTTGGATCGGTCCACACACTTTCTTCCATCTTTCGACAATTAACACAAGCCCAACCGGTAAAATCTATTAGCAGCGGTTTATTTTCCTGCTTTGCCTTCGCTAATGCCACTTCATAATCTTCTAATGGTTTAAAGCCTCGCTTACAGTTAACAGGATTCTTGTAAATACTATAACATAATGGTGGTGGAAAACCACTAATCAATTTAAGATTAGCAGCTTTTGTATTAGTAACGCCGGGTACCAGGTAAATGGTAATTGCTGTAAACAATACGACAAAAGCTATTCGGGTAAAAGAAAATTTTCTTACGGGTGAACTGTGACCAAGTTTTATTTTTCCTAATAAATATAAAACAGTCAATAAAGCAATTAATGCCCACAAGCCAATAAACACTTCTCGTTTTAATAATCCCCATTGTTTTACCAGGTCTGCATTGGAAAGAAATTTTATAGCTAATGCCAACTCCAGGAAACCCAGAACAACTTTCACATCTGTCATCCATCCACCTGACTTGGGTAATGATTGCAACCAGTTTGGAAACATGGCAAACAAAGCAAAAGGAAGTCCCAGTGCTATACCAAAACCTGCTGCGCCAATTGTAAGTGGCCAGGCTCCTTGGTCTGCTACACCTACTAATAAAGTGCCTAGCAAAGGACCTGTACAAGAAAATGAAACGATTGCTAATGTAGCGGCCATAAAAAATATACCGCCGATATTTCCTAGTCCTGATTTTGAATCCATTTTGTTTGCCAGTCCTGCAGGTAATCCTATTTCAAACAGTCCAAAGAAAGACAAGGCGAAAATGACGAACACTAAAAAGAAAATAATATTTAACCAGACATTGGTAGAAATATTATTGAAAATTTCGGGACTGATAGCTTTACCTGCAACATGAAAAGGAACGGTGATAAGTATATAAATAAGGAAAATAAAAAAACCATAAAAGATAGCATTCGCAATTCCTTTTTTTCTATCGGTAGATTTCTTGGTGAAAAAGGTAACAGTAACGGGAATCATCGGGAACACACAGGGAGTAAGCAGTGCAATAAGACCTCCTAAAATTCCTAATAGAAAAATGGATAACAGGCTTTTGTTTTTTGTTCCATCATCACCGCAGGGGTTTACAGGATTAGCCATATCCACAGTTGGAATGATTATCCTTGTAGAAGCTTCCACACCACCTTCCAACGCAACAGTAAAAGGAGCTTCTGTAGAGGGATAAAACTGATCATCCTTTCCATAAGTATAAAACAATGAGCCTTGCAATTTGGCAGGAACAGTTCCATTTATTTTAATGATGGCTTTCCATGTTACCGACTCTTCATAAACTTTCACTTTTGTATCCTCGAATATGACACTACTGATTTCTTTGGCAGTACCTTCTGCTACAAAATCTCCATCCTGCACTATACTTGAATCGGCAAATTTTAAGAAGGTTGTTTTTTCATCGAGCAATATTTGATTGGGGGCATACACCTGCCACCCGCCAGTAACAGTTCCACTAAAGCTGAGTTCGAATTTCCCTTCTTCAATCTTTTTGCTTTCTACTTTCCATGGATGTATGGCGCCAAGACTATCCTGGGAAAATGCGGAAATAGAAAAGCAAAATAGTAATGATAATGTAGCAATCAGTTGTTTGGTTAAAGACATACAGTTTGTTTTAAAAAAAAACGAGTCCTTTTACAAGAACCCGTTGTATCAAAAAAAATTTAGTGCATTATTATTTTATTGCAACGGTAAAATTAACCTTCTTTGGTGGCAAACACTTTTCATCATCACAAGTCTGGTATTCTACATTGCCGGTAAAGTTTGTTTTTACATTGGCCTTCAATTTTATCTTTTGAATAAAAGTAACCGTATTAGAATATTGATTGGCAGAAACTCCCAAAGTTTTATCAGTAAACTTTTCAACCTTACCTATTTCTTTAACCTTACCATCTTTTGAAAATAATGGATTAGGATTTATAGTAAAAGTAGTAGGAATGGCAATAGCATCAGACGGTTGATTTTGAGAATATAAATGCCATTTATTTTGAATAGTCGCCTTCATTTGAATCTCGTATGTTTTATCCCCTACTTTTTTTGCAGTAAAAGACCAGGTTACCGGGTTTAACTGCGCCATTGCCGCCATTCCACTTAATATTATAATCACAAAAATTGAAAGTCGTTTCATCATGTTCTTATTTTTATCAGATACGCAAAAATCCTCTTTTTTGATTGGACATTTTGTTAAAAAAAACCAACTGCACAAAATTAAACTTCACCAAACAATTGATTTGTAATAAATATGACCAATTCGTCAGCTGATTCTAATGACGAATTTATCAGGATACAAGTTGTTCTGCCATTAATAGAGTTTGAATGATCTCCCGACCATCTGTATTGCTCAATACAGCAGAGCAAGCCCTTTCTGGATGCGGCATCATCCCAAATACGTTTCTGTTGGCATTACAAATGCCGGCAATATTTCGGGTGGCATTATTAGGATTTGACTCAGTGGTAATTTTCCCATTAGCATCGCAATAATAAAAAATTACCTGTCCGTTTGCCTCCAGTTCATTTAAGATTTTATCATCTGCATAATATCTTCCCTCGCCATGTGCTACAGGTATTTTATATACCTTTTTTGAATCTTTGGTGATGAAAACATTTTTACAAACAAATTGCTGATTACCGTTGCGTAGCAATGCACCCGGCAGCAAATGTGATTCGCATAGGATTTGAAACCCATTGCACACCCCAAATACTTTTCCGCCACTATTGGCAAATTCAATTACACTCTGCATCATTGGGCTAAACCGGGCAATGGCTCCACAACGTAAATAATCGCCATATGAAAACCCGCCGGGAAGTATTATGCAATCTTCTGTATTAAATCTACTCAGATCCTTATCCTTATGCCAAAGCATGGTTACATCCTGGTTAAGATCATAACTAAGTGCATCGAACATATCTCTATCGCAATTAGATCCTGGAAAAACTACTACGCCAAATTTCATGTGTCAAAAATTTCTTGGTGAAGAGGGGCAAAGATAAACCACCAATGGTTATTTTTTTTAACCATTTACCAACCAAGTGGCCCATATTGATAGCCCAATATAAAAGCTACTGTGAGCCAGAAAAGTAGAAGTGGAATAATGCGCAGGGTAGAGTAAAAATAAGTACAGGCATGAAAGGCCGCAAATGGAATGGCGGCCATTACCCAATTTTCAAAATTTGCACTGTTGTTTACAAATGGAACAAAGATGGCTCCCAGCAGGTAAAGCAATAAAAGACTCCATCCCTTTCGTACCTGTATCAGCATTTTACGCAAGTTGTCCTGCACATAATAACCACCGGCCAGAAATGGAACAGTGAGCAAAAAAGCACTACCGGCCAGCCAGGCAGATTGTTTTACTATCGGCATACTTACTGAAAAATGGGGAAGCAAATTTTGCCAACTCCATTTATCATCTATAAAAAGATAAATAGCATAAAAATAAAATGGTGTAGTGATGCCGAGCAGGCAAAGTAGCCATTCATTTAGCCTGAAAGGACGCATCACCGCCAAGGCTAATAATATCCAGACAATAAAAGTAAGCGACGGAAAAAATATGAACGATGCAAACCCAAGTGCAAGGCCAATATTAAATATGGAGCCTTTTGCATTTGGCAAACTATAGATTTTAAATAATGCAGAGAGTATAAAAAGCAAAATGGTATTTACCAGTAATGGTGCAGAAAAATAACTCCACTCCGGCAACAGCGAAGTAATAAGCATATAGGCCATGCCCGGATAGTAATTGGGTTTGTTCATCATCCGCTGTGTATTAATGAACCGGGTAAGCACAATAGCTTGTAAAAAAATGATAGCGAAAGCTAAAACTGGAAAAATAAATTTACCTCCGGCGGATTGTAAGAAATTTAAAATGGCAGTGTACAGCACACTATCTTCTGGTTTGCTTACAACTACATGCGGATGGTTAAACATCGGCAGCTTGATAAGAATACCAAAGACCAACAATACAATAATGTTAGCCGGATTTTTTTGTTTAAAAATTCCTGTCACTGATATAGCAGCGGTTTATTGCTTAATTATAATCAACCTTGGCAAAGCAAATATAGCTACGATACACACAGGGAATGATCATTTGTTTACTGCTTACCTGCTTTCCATATTTGGGTAAAAATTCGTATCCTTTATCCAGGTTCTTCAACGTAGGGTTACGATTGATCTGTCCATCAGGTGTAATGCTGTAATCAGTAAGTAAGTTATTTCTTCTTTCCTGCTGGTTAAAAAGAAAATGCAGTTGCCCGCCGGTAGTCATCAACTGGTACGAAATATTATCATCCGACTCATCATCATATTGTGTTTTGCCCATTACGTTACTCCATTCCAATTTCCCTGTATTGTCAAATGATAAAACGGAAATGTTATCTGCATGATAGCGAACGGCCTGGTTGCTGGATCTTGAATTCCACCAGAAACGGTTATTGTAATATGGAGAATAATAATAATTGTTGAATGACATTGAATAGGGTGAACCGTATAGATAATTCCAGCGGTTCCAATTATTAAACCTGGATGTGGTATAATAAGATTCGCTGCCGATGATGAAGCCGCCGTCTTTACGGGTTACAATATGCCGGATAAAAAAATCATTGAAAGCCATCTTCATACTGGCATCTCCTCTTGCTTCGCCTCTTAGCTCATCACTAAAGGCACTGGTATTTTCCATTATGGGTTTCATACCGGCTTTATCCCACACAAAAAAATAAAGGCCATTAATATTTCCTCTTTTTTCCTTGTAATAAAAAGAGGTTAGAAAATAACGTTTATTATAATTATCAATTTTTATCTGAATTTCATCCAGCAAATTTTTTTCGACAGACAACTCCTTAGCCATAAGTGTATCGGCATCTGCCTGCTTTATCATCAAAAAGGCATTGCTGATATTATCATTATTGTTTCTGTAGAATTTTGAAAACACAAGATCACCTTCATTGTCGAGCATAAACTCGCCGAGATAATCATTTCTTTCATCCATAGGAATGGACATCCGGCTTTTCTTAAGCAACTCCAGCTTATCGTTCATTAACAAAGTAGTAAGTGTATAAAGTTTTTTATTGCGGCTATTGATCTTATAAATGGCGATCTTACTTTTATCTTCGCTGGATACAGCCGTATAAATTTTATTATCGGCTGCAAACGGAATCTGGGTGGTATCCAGATCCATCACTTCACCGATTATTTTACCACTGCCATCTATTTTAGACGCTTTACAATACACCACATTTTTTTTCTGGTATTGATAGATCATGTAGCAGAAATCTGCATAAGGGAAAAAATCAACGTTGATCACCCTATCATTGTTGGGTACATAATCCTGCACCTGCCGTGAAATTTGTTTCATATCATTATCCAGTACCATTATAGAATGGCGGTTGCGGCTATTTGTATATATGAGAAAGTTGCCACCAATTTTGCCGGCTATTTCAAAATTCATTCGGCGGGTATCATCCCTCTCAGGCTCTGAGTAAACAATCTTTTGAGCCAATAACTGGCTTCCTGAACAAAGAAATAACAGGGCCATTGCCCAAATTTTACCGGACATAATTATCTGATTTTTTGCTTATTAAAGTTACTATTTGCCATCCAAAACCGGGCCGCCTATTTTGTTAATGATGCATTTTATTGTTTCATTACATTTTCAGAAACCGAAAAAATAAGCAAAGCGGTTGTCCACTGCCGGGTCTTTAACGTCCCAAAAATGACGAACGGTAATCTTCAATAGTTTGCTATTGTAAATTAAAATTTGCACATACCTTTACCAGCACATTCCGGCGGAATTAAAGAAATACACCAGCCTTGTATAGCTTATGAAGATGAAGACAAGGATGGCCAGCCAGGATATAACACAATAGTACAAAAGTGAAAATACCTACCAACCGGGTAACAGCCGCCGGACTACTTATTGCCCTGGGAATTATTTATGGAGATATTGGCACATCACCACTATATGTGTTTAATGCTATTACCAACGGAAGAGTAATAAGTGAAGAACTGATACTTGGAAGTTTATCCTGCATTATCTGGACGCTTACTTTTCAAACTACTATTAAGTATGTTATTCTTGTTTTAAAGGCAGACAATAAAGGTGAAGGGGGCACTTTTGCATTATTTGCCCTTGTAAGACGTAGAAAAAAATGGCTGGTAATCCCTGCCATGATAGGTGGTGCCGCTTTATTGGCAGATGGCATCATCACTCCGCCTATTTCTATTACATCTGCAGTTGAAGGTTTAAAAGAATTGCCGTGGCTTGGTATTAAAGATGGAAGTGATACAGTTGTAATAATAGTGTTAAGCATCCTGGCACTTTTTTTCTTTATGCAGCAGTTTGGCACCGCATACATTGGAAAGATGTTTGGCCCGGTTATGTTTATATGGTTTACCATGTTGCTGGTGCTTGGTGCAATACACTTGTTTGATGATATTTCCATTCTTAAAGCACTAAGTCCACATTATGCTATTCAATTTTTAAAAAATTATGAAGGGGGCTTTTGGTTGCTGGGTGCAGTATTTCTTTGTACTACGGGTGCAGAAGCTTTGTATAGTGATCTCGGACATTGTGGCAGGGGCAACATCCGTTTCTCCTGGATATATGTAAAAACCTGCTTGCTGATTCACTATTTTGGACAAGGAGCTTACCTCTTAAAGTATAGATCCGGTCTTCACTTTACGGAAGAAGTAAAAAAATCATTAAGCATTAATGCTTTTTATGATTTAATGCCACAATGGTTTATTATTCCCGGAGTAATCATTGCCACTGCTGCTGCCATTATTGCCAGCCAGGCCATGGTATCAGGTGCCTTTACATTAATAAGTGAGGCGATGCGGTTAAATCTTTGGCCAAAAGTTAAGATTCGGTATCCGTCAGAAGCAAAAGGACAATTATTTATTCCTGCCATCAACTTTCTCATGTTTGCAGGATGTGTAGGCGTAGTATTATTTTTTCGAAAATCATCCAACATGGAAGCTGCGTATGGCCTTGCCATTATAGTTACTATGTTGATGACAACAATATTGTTTTCCAATTTTCTTGTATTGAATAGGGTAAAACCTATTTGGATATATATATTCCTTTTTTTCTACCTTATAATAGAAACAGGATTTCTGGTTGCCTTAATGGTAAAATTTGCCCATGGCGGTTACATAACTCTTATAATCGGAATGCTGATGTTCTTTGTTATGTATATCTGGTACAGGGCAAGGAAAATTAAAAACCGCTATGTTGAATTTGTTCGAATGGAACATTACATTCCAAAGATCCAGGAACTGAGTAATGACAAATCAGTACCAAAATATGCCACTCATCTAGTGTACTTGTCGAGTGCCAACAATCCAAAAGAAATTGAGCATAAGATCATTTATTCCATACTCAATAAAAAACCGAAGCGGTCTGATATTTATTGGTTTGTACATGTAGACACCGTGGATGAGCCGTACACCTGTGAGTACAAGGTGGAACATATTATACCTAATGATATAATCAGGGTAGATTTCCGGTTGGGTTTCCGGATGGAACCAAGAATTAACCTGATGTTTCGTAAAGTAGTGGAAGACCTGGTGGCCAATAAAGAAGTAAACATTATCAGCCGGTATGAAAGCCTTGCCAGTAGCAACACCGTTGGCGATTTCCAGTTTATGGTAATGGAGAAATACCTGAGCCAGGATAATGAACTACCTTTTATTGAAAGAGTAATTATGAAATTCCATTTCTGGTTAAAAGAACATAGCCTATCAGAAGAAAAAGGATTTGGCTTAGACGCCGCAAACGTTACAGTAGAAAAATTTCCGTTAATAGTTGCGCCAGTTTCTAATCTCAAATTGAAAAGAGTAATGGAAGATTGATAAAAGTGATAAAACAAATTTCCAATTACCACTTCCCACTTATAATTTTGCTTTTCAAATCAAGCAAGCCCTGGCAAATAACAACTGCTCTGGTCAAAACCTATGTCTGTTAATACAAAGAAAGTTACTCCATTAGGATTATTAGTAGCACTCGGCATTATTTTCGGAGATATTGGAACGTCTCCCCTTTATGTTTTTAATGCCATTATTGGAACCAAGACAATTACTGAACAATTAATTGTTGGCAGTCTTTCCTGCATTATCTGGACACTTACTATCCAGACAACTGTAAAGTATGTGTGGCTTACATTGAAAGCAGATAACAAAGGAGAAGGCGGTATATTTTCTTTGTTTGCATTAGTACGAAGAAGAAGAAAATGGCTGGTGATAACTGCCATGATCGGCGGTGCTGCATTAATAGCAGATGGAATGATCACTCCTCCTGTAACAATTACTTCTGCCATTGAAGGATTGAAACAAATTCCTTCACTCAGTCATATCAGCACATGGACAATTGTATATATCGTACTTGGCATTATCACTTTGCTTTTTGTAATGCAGCAATTTGGTACCGGATCATTGGGTAAATTTTTTGGCCCTGTTATGACCATCTGGTTCCTAATGCTGGCTGCTATGGGTATGTTGCATTTCTTTGATGACTTAAACATTTTCAAAGCACTTAATCCTTATCATGCCATTGATCTGTTGATAAATTATCCGCAGGGCTTTTGGATATTAGGTGCAGTATTTTTATGTACTACCGGGGCCGAGGCCTTGTATAGCGACTTGGGTCATTGCGGAAAAGGCAATATTCGCATCTCCTGGATATTTGTAAAAACTTGCCTGATACTAAACTATGTGGGGCAAGGTGCCTGGTTGCTTCATAATTTTAACGGACAGTCCTACGATCCCACAGTAATGAATCCCTTTTACAGCATCATGCCTGATTGGTTTAGAATGGCTGGTGTAGTAATAGCAACCGCTGCTGCCATCATAGCCAGCCAGGCTCTTATCTCCGGTTCATTTACATTAATTGGTGAAGCTATGCGGCTTAACTTATGGCCGAAGCTGAAAGTAAAATATCCATCTGAAGAAAAAGGTCAGTTATACATTCCGGGAGTAAATACATTATTATATGTAGGATGTGTTGGCATTGTACTTTATTTCAAAGAATCAAAACATATGGAAGCGGCTTATGGCCTTGCTATTACTTTATGTATGATTGCCACTTCCATACTATTTGCAAATTATCTTGTACTGAGGCGGGTAAAATCCATTTACATATACCTATACCTCATTGTTTATTTCTGTATAGAAGGTGCATTCCTGGTTGCCAATCTTAAAAAATTTCCGCATGGTGGTTATGTTGCACTTGTTGTGGGTGGTGTTTTGTTCCTGATAATGTATGCATGGTACCGAGCCAGAAAAATTAAAAATCGGTATGTGGAATTTGTGCGGCTCGACCATTACATTCCAAAAATACAAGAGTTGAGTAATGATAAATCAGTACCAAAATATTCAACACACTTAGTTTACCTTACCAGTGCAGACAATCCGAGAGAGATAGAGCATAAAGTAATTTATTCTATACTCAGTAAAAAACCAAAGAGGGCTGATATCTATTGGCTGGTGCATGTAGATACTCTTGATGATCCATATACTTGTGATTACACTGTAGAACATATAATTCCAAATGATATCATCCGGGTAGATTTTAAACTTGGTTTTCGCATGCAACCCCGCATCAATCTTTTATTTCAACAAGTGGTAGAAGAGCTGGCTGCTAAAAGAGAAATTAATATTTCCAGCCGGTATGAAACTATTCAACGGAACAAAGTGCCCGGCGATTTTCAATTTATTGTATTGGAAAAATACCTGAGCCAGGATAATGAGCTTCCTTTTCTGGAAAGAATAATCATGAAATTTTATTTCTGGTTAAAAGATATAAGCCTTTCAGAAGAAAAAGGTTTCAGTCTTGACCAAAGCAATGTTACCGTTGAAAAATTTCCACTTGTAATAGGTGAAATGCCCCGTATGCCCCTACGCCGGTTGGATAGTTGATGGTGGATAAGCCATAATGAACTAATTTTCAGAGTGGCAAACCAGCAACTATGAACCATGTACTATTAACTGCTTTCCCTTCCTTTGTTTGGTATATCATTATCGGCATAGCAGCATTATCACTAATCGCTTATTTTTTCCAGGAAAAATTTATTTTCAAACCTGAAAAATTAAAACAGGATTTTCAATTTAAATATGATGTTCCTTTCAGGGAATATTTTTTTGATATAGAACCTGGGGTCCGTATTAATGGTTTACATTTTTTCAGAGAAAACCCAAAAGGCCTTATCCTTTACTTTCATGGCAATACAAGAAGTATAAAAGGATGGGCCCGTTATGCAAAAGATTTTTACCGGTACGATTATGATGTGGTGCTGCTGGATTATCGTGGCTTTGGAAAAAGTACCGGCAAGCGGAGCGAAAAAGATATGCTGAATGATATGCAATTCATTTATCAGCAAATGAAAGAAAAGTATGGTGAAGAACATTTGATCGTATATGGAAGAAGTATGGGCAGCGGCTTTGCCACTAAATTGGCTTGCGACAACAGACCCCGTTACCTGATATTGGATGCGCCGTATTTTAATTTTCTACGAGTAATAGAAAGGTTCCTCCCCATCCTTCCGGTTCGCATTGTACTTCGCTTTCATTTACGTACCGATAAATGGTTGCCAAATGTAAAATGCCATACCTATATAATTCATGGCACCAAAGACTGGCTGATTCCTATTCGCCATAGCGAGGCATTGCAAAAGATAAATCCACAGAAGGTCACTCTAATCCGCATACATGGTGGCCGACATAACAATCTTCCCTCCTTTGATGAGTACCACAACTTCGTAAGAGACATTCTCAAAAACTAGATTATTGCCCGGCAATTGTTAATGATTGTTTAATTGATCCCAAATTTTAACATGTGGATTATAATTTGAACATATTATTAAAAAACGGAGGTATGTATGAACCTAAAACTTTACATTCTAATTATCGCCGGACTAAGTATTCTTTCTTTTTCCTGCAAAACGGCAAGCAAACTGTACGAAAAAGGGAACTACTCTGAAGCTGTTGAAATAGCTGCAAAAAAATTGCAGAAGAAGCCGGATGATAAAAAATTGCTGGACATCATTCAAACATCTTACCAGTATGCAGTTGCCGATCATGAAAGCCGCATACGTAACAATGCAGAAAGTAATAATGAGTTAAAATGGGAATGGATGTATAATGAATATGCTTCTTTGCAAAAAATGTATGAGGCTATTTATAAAGTGCCAAAAGTTTTCGAACTAATAAATCCTGCTGACTATTCCTCTTATCTCATAACATATGCTGATAAAGCTGGTGATGCAAGAATGAACCGTGGTATTGCTTTTATGCAGGGATATAATACACAGCATCCTGCGGATAAACAAAGCTATCGCAATGCATACCGTGAGTTTCAGGCAGCTCTTCATTTTAAACCCGGTAATACAGAAGCAATATCAAGAATGAATGAAGCATACGATTATGCAGTAACTAATGTAATCATATTGCCTTTGCAACAACACGGCGGATTTGTTTATAGTTCCTACATGATTGGCGGTAACAACCTGGATGATGAACTGATACGCAACCTGCAGTATAATAGTGGAAATGAATTTGTAAAATATTATAGTGCCTGGGATGCCAGAAGCAGGAACGTAAGAATAGATCAGGAAGTAGATATGCGATTGGCCAACATAGATATTGGCCGCTATTATGACAATAGAAGCTCAAGAAGAGTAACCAAAGAAATAATAGTAAGAGAAACTGTTTATCGTCCGGATTCTGTTGTAAGAGAATATGCAAAAGTACATGCCGATATAATTACTATACGAAGAACACTGAGTTCAAATGCATTGATGCAGGTATCGGTAAGAGATGAAAATGGGCGATGGATGTGGAGTGATAATTTTACGGACAATCATAATTGGACTACAGAATTTGCCACCTACTCCGGCGATGCAAGAGCTTTAAGTGAAAGTGATAAACAACTAGTTGACAGAAGACAAGAATTTGCCCCTTCTGAAAATGAAATAATGCGATACATGCTGGATCAGATAAGCAACAATGCATTGTACAGTATTAAAAATTACTTCAACAGGTATTAAATAAAAAAAACTTCTTTAAAAAGGACATGGCTTTCATGTCCTTTTTTATTTTCATCTTTGCCTTCAATTAACAGCAGCCAGTATTTGTATGAATAAAAGAAAGGCATTTAAATGGTTTAAAGTATTGGCAATAGTGTATGTACTTGGTGGCACCGCATTGTATTTCTTACAGGATTTTATTTTGTTTCACCCGGTCTCATTAAAAAGAAATCATCAATATGATTTTCCACAGCCGCATAAAGACATTAGCATTCCGCTTAGTGGTAATGATACACTAAACCTGATAGACTTTTCTTCAACTGACAGTGTAAACCGTGGAGTTGTTTTATATTTTCATGGAAATAAAAGAAATATTTCCTGGTATGCTAAATATATTCCTTACTTCACCCGGCATGGATATGATGTGCTGATGATAGACTATCCCGGTTATGGAAAAAGCACAGGTAAACTCACCGAAAATAAATTGTATGATTGGGCCATGCAGGTGTACCAGATTGCCAACAAACGTTTTTCTGCTGATAGCATTATCATTTACGGAAAAAGTATGGGCACTGGTATTGCGGCGCAACTTGCCTCTATAAAACCCTGCAAAAAATTAATTCTCGAAACTCCTTACTATGATTTTCCTTCCGTTATCAGCCATTATTTACCTATCTATCCTGTAAGAAAAATGTTGCACTACAGCATTCCTACGTATCAATATTTGCCAAAAGTCGTGGCACCCATTACAATTTTCCAAGGAACGGAAGATCGACTCATCACTTATAGCAATGCAAAGAGATTAGAACCGCTATTAAAAAAAACAGACGAGTTTATTACCATTGAAGGAGGAAGTCATAATGATTTATATAAATATGATAGAGTGATACATACTTTAGATTCCCTTCTTCGCCAATAAATACCATAAATGTGGTATTGTCTTCCCTTGTTTAGGGGTTTACCTTTACCCAGTGAAAAAGATAATCATCTGCTGCTTACTCCTAATCTCATTGCGCCTTTCAGCACAAGAGCCGATTACTTATAATCAATTGCTGGAGAATAGCCGTGAAATACATTTAAGCGATAGCCTTTACATTACTACACTCAACACCAACATGAAAGTGATAGATACTTTTTCTGTAAAGAAATGGTTCTCTCCGGCATTATCAATTAGCTCTTCAACTAAACTAAAAAACAGGGATTTTTATTTAGGTGGAAAAATTACCAGTAATGAAAATTTTGATTTGCATGTGTTAATAGAGGAAAAAAAGAAACCAGACAGTTCGGCTATTCAGATTATACATCTCATCACTACAAAAAAAGATGGAAACTATATTGCAGCTTTTAAAGCAGCAATAAATGGTAACCGGAAATCAACAAGCTACTACACCGCTGCCTGGCTGCTAAAAGATTTTGATATTGTGCAGGATCAAAAAATTACCACGGCCACTGCTTCACTGGCAGATATAACGCATTATAAAATAAATACTGGCGGCAGATTTATTTTAAACTCCAATTGATCAATCCAATTCAGTCAATGTGGTTTTTGATTCGGAAACTTTCAACCGGTGTGGCACTCCAATTTTGAATGCATAGTTTTTATCTGAATGACTTACCGGAAAGTCAAAACAAACGGGGTAATCGTATTCTTTAATAATATCCCAAAGCATTTCCTGTAGCGGTAAACCAAATGGACGTTCTGTATCTTTTGTATCTACAAAAATCCCGAATATCAATCCATTTAATTTTTCCAGCTTACCGCTTCGTTTTAGCTGGCGCATCATTCTGTCAATATTGTATTGTTGCTCGGATATATCTTCAATTACCAAAATGCGACCCTTGGTTTTAATATCAGAACCTGTACCAACCAGGTGTGCAAGCAAAGCAAGATTGCCCCCTATCAGTTCGCCTTCTTCATCACCCTTTCTATTAAACTCATTTCCGGGAACGGAATAATTGGCTTTTTTTCCTTCCAATAAATTCTTTAATGATTGAATGTATTCGTTTTTATATCCCCGTCCGACCGGGTCATCCGGGCGGGCCTCTTCATTAAAAGCAGCCGCCATGGGTGAATGGATGGTAGATATGTAAAAATTAGAATAGATATGAGAATGAAGAACAGTTATATCGCTATAACCAATTATCCACTTTGGATTTTTTTTAAACCGCTTAAAACTTATTTGATCAATTATTCTGCCGGTGCCATACCCCCCCCTGCCAAAAAGAATGGCCTGCACATCATCATCATCCAGCATTAATTGCAGATCTGTTAGTCTTTCTTCATCGGTTCCGGAAAAATAAGTTTGCGAATTGCTACCAACGGTTTTCCCAACTTTTACCTGATAGCCCCATTGCTGCAAAGTATCAATGCAGGATTGTACTTTTTCTCTATCCATATAACCTGCCGGACAAACGATGCCGATGGTATCGCCTTTTTTAAGATAAGGTGCTGTGGTAATCATGTAATAAAATTATCATTTCTTTTCTTAATTTTCCAATATGAAAAAAATCTTCCCCCTCCTATGCCTGCACTTATCGTTGCTGGCCTTTACCCAAGACTTGAGTCTTTATCAAAAAAAAGAATTCAGTTATGGTGAAGGAAAAATCTTACCCTACCGCATTTTGTATCCTCACAATTACGACAAAAGCAAAAAATATCCATTGGTACTGTTTCTGCATGGCGCCGGAGAAAGAGGCAATGACAATGAAAAACAATTGGTGCATGGTGCTAAAATGTTTTTAAAAGAAGAGAATAGAAAAAACTTTGCGGCCATTGTTGTGTTTCCTCAGTGTCCGGAAAATAGTTTCTGGAGCTCTGTAAGTGTGGATAGAAATGCAACCCCTGTTGCTTTTGAATTTAACTACGACAATAAAATAACCTGGCCACTGGATGCCGTGCAAAAATTAGTGGCTCAGCTGCGGGACAATGAAGGAGTGGATAAGAAAAGATGTTATGTAACCGGCTTATCTATGGGAGGTATGGGAACATTTGAACTGGTGTATCGTTTTCCAAAAATATTTGCCGCAGCCATGCCTATATGCGGTGGTGGTGATGCATTGCGATATGACGAACGGGTAAAGAAAACTTCTTTCTGGGTTTTTCATGGAGATGTGGATGCCGTAGTGGATGTAAATGAATCGAGAGCTATGGTGAATAAATTAAACGATATGCAACTGAATGTTACCTACACAGAATATCCCAACGTAAATCACAATAGCTGGGACAATGCTTTTGCAGAACCTACTTTTTTGAGATGGATGTTTGGAAAGAAAAGAAAAAAATAGGATCGCATTTACTACATAAATAAATAGGTCTTCTTATTACAGGAGGCCTTTTTGTTGTTGTTTGGGTGTTGCTGGCTAAACCGGTATTTTTGCAGACTTCCATTGCTTTGTACAAATTAGCTGAATAGAATTACTTCAGTACAAGAGTGCGACGCAAGGGACGATGATAGTAGCACTAAAGCCTGGAAAAAAATGAACCAACCCAAAAGATACTTAGTTACTTCTGCACTTCCTTATGCCAATGGATTGAAACATGTAGGCCATCTTGCCGGCGCATATATTCCTGCGGATATATATGTTCGCTACCTACGGGCACAAAAAAGAGATGTAGTGTTTGTTTGCGGAAGTGATGAACATGGTACTGCCATCCCCATACAAGCTATGAAGGAAGGCACTACCGCACAAGCCATCATTGATAAATATCATGTGGCGATGAAAGAAGATTTTGCTGACCTGGATATTTCGTTTGATATCTATCACCGCACCAGTTCTCCGTTGCATCATGAAACGGCGAGTGAATTTTTTACTAACCTAAATGATGCCGGTGAATTAGAAACAAAAGAAACGGAGCAGTACTATGATGAAGAGACAAAAACTTTTTTAGCGGATAGGTTTATAAAAGGCACTTGTCCTAATTGCGGTAGCGACAGAGCATTTGGCGATCAATGTGAAACCTGCGGAAGAACTCTTAGCCCGGATGAATTGATAAACCCGGTAAGTACATTAAGTGGTAATGCACCCGTAAAGAAAAAGACAACACATTGGTATTTACCATTGGGAAAACATGAACAATTTTTAAGAGACTGGATTCTTACGCAACATAAAGATGACTGGAGAGGAACAGTAGTAGGCCAATGCAAGGCATGGATAGATGGTGGGCTACAATCAAGAGCAGTAACAAGAGATTTGGATTGGGGAGTAAAGGTGCCAGCCCCGGAAGGCCTTGGAAAAGTTTTATATGTATGGTTTGATGCACCGATTGGTTACATTTCTGCCACCAAACAATGGGCATTAGATAATGATAAAGATTGGAAACCATATTGGGAAGATAAAGACACCAAGCTTGTACATTTTGTAGGTAAAGACAATATTGTTTTCCATTGTATCATCTTTCCCATCATGTTGAAGTTGCATGGAAATATTTTACCAAAGAATGTTCCTGCCAACGAATTTTTAAATCTGGAAGGTGATAAGATGAGTACCAGCCGCAATTGGAAGCTGGACATGAGAGATTACATAAATGATTTTGTAAAAAAAGATACTGGCGGCGGACAATGTGTGGATATGCTTCGTTATTATTTAACGCAGATAGCACCTGAAACAAAAGACAGCGAATTTACCTGGAAGGGTTTTCAGGATGCGGTGAACAGTGAAATGGTAGCCATCTTTGGCAATTTTGTAAACAGAACTTTTGTACTGATGCATAAATTATGCGGAGGCAAAGTGCCAAAGTTGCATGAAGATATTTTAGATGACAACGATAAATTATTGATTGCAGATATTGAAAGTACCAAGGCCGATGTGCAATCGGCTTTGGAATATTATCATTTTAAAGATGCATTGTTCCAGGTGATTGATCTTTCAAGAAAAGGTAATCAGTACATGCAGAAGAAAGAGCCGTGGATAAAGGCGAAGGCCCTCACCACAGGTGGAGAAGGAGCAGCGGCTGCTCAGAAAGAAATTGACAACTGTTTACACATCTGTTTACAATTATGTGCAAACCTTGCAGTACTTATCAATCCATTTTTACCCAACACCGCTAAAAAAATGCTGCACATGATGAAGGTGGTGGATAAAATGCTTGATTGGAAGAATGCAGGAAGTATAAAACTTTTAAGTGTGGGATATAGTTTGCGGGAGCCTGAATTACTTTTTAGAAAAATAGAAGATGAGGAAATAATTTTTCAAATGGAGAAATTAAAAAGTGGATTAGTGAAAGAGTCAGGAGTAAAGAGTCAGAAGTCTGGAGAAGAACCTAATAAATCAACTAACATGAGCAAGCCGGAAATCATATATGATGATTTTGCAAAACTGGAATTAAAAGCAGGAACCGTAACTGCCTGCGAAAAAGTAGCCAAGGCCGATAAGTTATTGAAACTGGAAGTAGATCTCGGCACAGAAAAAAGAACTATTGTTTCCGGCATTGCGCAGCATTACACTCCGGAAGAAATGGTGGGCAAACAAGTGGTAGTAGTAACCAATCTTGCTCCCCGAAAAATGAAAGGAATAGAAAGCCAGGGCATGATACTGACAGCAGAAGATAGTGATGGAAAACTTCAATTACTAAAGCCGGAAAATGCAGTAACCCCCGGTTCAAATGTTAGCTAATAGGTAAAATTTTACCCAACCCTTGTTTTAGCCATTGCAAAACAAGGGTTTACTCCCCATAACCAACATGGCAGGTTTATTGCCCATTGATTTTCAGTAAATTCACCAATAAATCTCCTTCCGCCCCTTGGCCATAAATCGATTAGGAAAAAAGCTTCTGAAACTAACCGGAATTATTCTTGGAATTCTAGTAGTAATCTTTATTGCCTTTCATTTTTGGTTTATCAATCATGCTAAAGACATGCTGGAAAGCACTGTTTCCAGTAAATCTAACGGCAAGCTGAAACTGAAGATCGAGAAACTGCACTATAACTATTTTACACAAAAAATGGTGTTGGATAAAGCGGTGTTTGTAACCCTTGATACGTCCACTGCTTCTTCTGCTTATAACTTTGAAGTACCACAACTGCGGTTGAGTTTGAAAGCCCTGCTTCCATTGGTGTTTCAAAAAAAATTACTGATTGATTCTTTATACCTGCAATCGCCACATATTACTGTTACTACCTTACGTTATTCAAAAGACACCCTTAATAAAAAGAAGGAAGAAGTTTCTATTCCGCAAGAGATGGGTAAAGTATATCGGTCTATCCAGGATGCATTAACGGTGTTGCAGGTAAATCGTTTTCAAATTGAAGATGGAAAATTTAGCCTGGTAAATAAAATAGTGCCCGGTCAATTGCCGCTTAATATCAACAACATTCATTTTCATATTGATAACCTGCAGGTAGATTCTACAGATGAAGAAAGTAAACAGAAAATTTTATTTAGCGACAATGTGGTACTGAGAAGTAATCATCAAAATATTTTATTCCCGGATAAAAGGCACCGGATCAGCTTCAGTGATTTTCGTATCAACCTGCAAAGCAGGTTGGTAGAGTTTGATAGTTGCACCATAGAAGCTACCCGAAAAGATACCAGTGAATCATCCTTTAAAGTTTTCTTTGATAAACTTTCATTGACCAATATTGACTTTGATACTCTTTACCATGCAGAATTAATAAAAGCAGATTCGGTGTATTGTGTAAACCCAAAGTTTATGCTGAATGTGAAAATGAGTAGTGATAAAGCAAGCAAAAAAGATCCACCCAAGTTGGAAAAAATAATTGAACAGTTAACCGGAGATATGCAATTAGGTTTTGTAGTGGTGCAGAATGCTGAGTTCGATATCAAGACAACAAAAAATGGTAATCCTAACTCCTTCACCTTTAGTAATAATAATTTTGAAATGCAGGGCCTGCGGATAGACCAGGATGAGGCAAAACCTATCACTGTAAAAAGCTTTGCCATGGCCATCCGCAATTATGAAAATTTTATAAAAGATAGCAGCTACAGTGTAAAGTTTGACAGTGTTATTTTTAAAGACGACCAGATCACCCTTAGTAATTTTTTATTCAACAAATTAGACAACGGAAAAATTCTTAACACCTTTAGTGTGCCCCGCTTCAGCCTGCATGGTTTATCATGGGATGATTTGGTTTTTGAAAAAAAGCTAAAAGCTAACCTGGCTACCATGTATCAGCCACATATTATTTACACTGTATCTGGCAAAAAGAAAAGCAAAGCACAAAAGCAAAGTGTTTTTGAATCACTGAGTGATATCAATGACTATATGGATCTGCAGCAGTTGGATATTGTAAATGGAGATATAGATCTTAGGGCTAATAAAAATTTGCGCTTACAATTGGATAATGCAACTCTCTCGGTACAAAGCCATTCACTACTTACTTCTACCAAATTGGCTGGTATAAAAAGTTCATTAACCAGTTTAAATTTTGACCGGGGCAGAATAAAGGCCGGTGATCTTACCATCAACTTAAATAATATTTTATACCGTGGCAGCAATGGAGAATTTGCAGCCGGTAATGTGATAGTGGATGATGCAGGTAAAAATATTTATGCATCATTAAATAATGTATCCGTAAAAGAAATGGTGGTGAATGAAATAAATGGTGACGTAACCGCCAGTGGAATTAGCTGGCAAAAGGCAGATATAAAAATGAAGATAGGTAGAGGCAAGGGTAATAAGAATACGGCCGTCATTAATTTAAAAGATGTGCAGGGACAAAACAGCAGCTTCACCGGGCAGACAGGCGGAAAAAATATTTTAGCAAAATTCAATACTATCTCTTTTGACAACCTGCAATTAAAACCAGGTAATCAACCCCTATTAACAGCATTAGCCATGCAGGGTTCGCAGCTAAGTATGAAAGATAAGGAGACCTCACTCAATACCGGTGCATTTGAAATTGCTGACAATAAAATGTCAACGCTGAGAAAAGTAAGTTATACAGCTAACAATAGCAAAATGGAAGCGGATATTCAAATTCCTTCCATCACATTTACACCGGATGTACAATCATTAATTAATGGTGATATAGAAACCGGCAACATTACACTTACAAAACCAGTAATTAATCTGCACCTGGCTCCTGTACCGCCGGATGAGAAAAAAACTAATTCCCCTTTCCCGATATTTAATATTGCGCAGCTAAAGATCATTCAGCCGCAAATTAATTTTACCAGCCAGAAAGACAGCAATAATTTTTCATTAAGCTGGGATGGAAAACAAAACGGAAATAATTTTTTATTACTAAATGGTTTACATACTACCAATAAAGGCGGTGCAAATGCTGTTATTGATAACCTGCAATTCTATTTGAACAATTTTCTTATTTCCACCAAAGGGAAAAACTTTGCCACCGGTGAAGGTAAAATTGCGGCGCAGCTTAGCAATGTACGTTTTACCCAACCTACTGATACAACAGCCAATTGGCAAGCCAAAGTAGAGAACCTGGATGCGACAGAATTGCGAATGGATAGTATTCGAAAAGACTTCGCCAATTTTTATATGCAGCAGGGAGAAGTAAAAAATATGCTGATAGGTTCTGCTTTTATTTCAGACATGCGAAAAGTAATAGCGATCAATCCTTCCTTTCAGTTGCATAATTTTACCGGCCACTATTATACTGCTGCCACAAGACTAAATTGGTACAATGCAAACTTTAGCCGGGGCAACAATATATTTTCGCTGGATTCTTTTTTCTATTCACCGGCATTGCCAATAGATTCTTTCCTCGCTACAAAAAAATATCAGACCGATTATATAAAAGCAAGCACTGGTGCCATCCGCATTGGTCCTATTGATGTGGACACATATCTCCGTGATACTATTTTAAACATCCGCCATGCTGCTATTGATAAAGCTTTCCTATCTGATTATAAAGACAAGCAAATGCCATTCAACGGTGGTCTTATAAAACCACTGCCGGTAGATATGATCAAAAGAATAGGAATGAAATTAAAAGTGGATTCCGTTACCATTACCAATGGCAATGTGGAATACACTGAAGTAAATGAAAAGTCGGGCATGGCGGGTACTATTCCCGTCAATCGTTTAAACGTTAATTTATTCAATGTAAAAAATTACAACCTTACTCCCACCGATAGTCTTGTTATAAGAGCCAATGGTTATTTGATGGATACGGTATGGGTACGATTGCGGCTAAAAGAATCATACACCGATACATTGGGTGGTTTTATGATGACTGTACGATTAAAACCCGGTGATCTTACCATTTTAAATCCTGCCCTGATGCCATTGGCCAATGTAAAATTATTATCCGGCCAGTTAGACACACTTAGCATGAGAGCAGTGGGCAGAGAATATCTTGCCTTTGGTAGCATGAATATGTATTATAGAGATTTAAAAATACAATTGCTGAAGGATGGAAAGGAAATCAAAAAAACTCTCTTCACCAAAGTAGTCACTTTTGTGGCCAATACATTTGTACTCAAGAAAAATAATAGTTCCCGTACTGGCACGGTATTCTTTATCCGGCAAAGAGACCGGTCTGCCATTAACTATCTTATAAAAATTGCCCTCAGCGGTATGTCCAGCAGTGTAGGTATTAAAAAGAATAAAAAGCTGATACGGAAATATAAGAGAGAGTTGGAGAAAAGGAATTTGCCACCGATTGATTTTGAGTAGGATTTTTAATTTTTCTAGCCCAGCTGAAGTACTATGCCCAGCATCCTGCGGGCTAGCATCGTCTGTTGCGTCGCACTCTTCAGGGTTCTGTTCGCTACTCAACAAATCCATTTTAGCTTAGATCTGTTTAGCCAATCATTTTCTTCAACAAATATTTACTAATAGTCTATCTCTACCCCAAGTTCTCATTGGCATGGAGTTTTACAATCCCAAAAACTCTTAACTTCGATTTCCAATTAGTTGCATAACTAACTAATTTTGAGGTTCTATAAATCACACGGAACTCGAAGTCTAAAAAGATTATTATGAAACGTACAATTAAGAAAGTAGCCGTTCTCGGCAGCGGTGTTATGGGTTCAAGAATTGCCTGTCATTTTGCAGGCATAGGTGTGCAAGTGTTGTTATTAGATATTGTACCCAAAGATGTGGCAGCAGATGCTAAGCCTGCTGAAAGAAATAAAATAGTGAACGATGCACTCACGGCAGCCATCAAAAGCAACCCCTCTCCTGTTTATCATAAAGACGTTATTAAAAAAATAACCACCGGCAACTTTGATGACAATATGAAAGATATTGCCAGTTGCGATTGGACGATTGAAGTAGTGGTAGAACGCCTCGATATCAAACAAAAAGTATTTGAACAAGTAGAAAAATACCGTAAGCCTGGCACATTAATAACTTCTAATACATCCGGCATTCCCATCCACATGATGGCCGAAGGAAGAAGCGAAGATTTCAAAAAACATTTTTGTGGCTCACACTTTTTTAATCCGCCAAGGTATTTACGTCTGTTAGAAATTATTCCTACTCCATACACCGATCCGGAGATCGTTGATTTTTTAATGAACTATGGCGATTTGTACTTGGGAAAAACAACTGTGCTGTGCAAAGACACTCCTGCCTTCATCGCCAACCGTGTTGGTGTATTTGGTATGATGGCTATTATGAATGTGAAAGAAAAACTGAAACTCAGCATAGATGAAATAGATGCACTAACAGGACCAATCATTGGCCGTCCGAAGTCCGCTACTTTCCGTACAGGTGATGTAGTAGGCTTGGATACATTGGTAAAAGTGGCAAAAGGCGTTGCTGATAATTGCCCGAACGATGAATCAAAAGACCAATTCAATATTCCTGACTGGTTAGATAAAATGATTGCCAATAATTGGCTTGGAGATAAAACAGGGCAAGGATTTTTTAAGAAAACAAAAGGAGCAGGTGGCGAAAAAGAAATACTGACGCTGAATCTTGATACCATGGAATATGGTCCGAGGGTAAAAGCAAAGTTTGCAACATTGGAAGCTGCTAAACCTATTGACGATCTATATACAAGATTAAAAATGCTGGTAGCCGGGCAAGATAAAGCCGGAGAATTTTATCGTCTGTTTCATTATGGTTTATTTTCTTATATCTCTCATCGCATTCCGGAGATAAGTGATGAACTCTATCGTGTAGATGATGCAATGATGGCTGGTTTTGGCTGGGAGATCGGTGCATTTGAAAGTTGGGATGTGCTGGGTGTTGCTAAAACAACAGAAGCTATGAAAGCGGCCGGTTATAAAGTAGCTCCCTGGGTAGATGAAATGATTGCTGCCGGAAATAAATCCTTTTATAAAGTAGAAGGTGGTAAAAAATATTGTTATGATCCTGCTTCAAAATCATATAAAGTATTACCTGGTGGTGAAGCATTTATTGTAATGAGCAATTACACCGATAAACAAATATGGAAAAACGGAAGTTGCCGCTTGTATGAGTTGGGTGATGATGTGTTAGGATTACAATGGTTTACTAAAATGGGCAGCATTGGTGGTGATGTATTAGCAGGAATGCAAACTGCAATAGATAAAGCAGAAAAAAGTTATAAAGGATTAGTGATTGCCAATGAAGGTGCTAACTTTTCTGCTGGTGCAAATGTGGGAATGATCTTTATGCTGGCCATCGATCAGGAATATGATGAACTGGATATGGCCATCCGTATGTTCCAGAATACAATGATGCGGGCAAGATATTCATCCATACCCGTTGTAGTTGCTCCGCATGGTTTGGCATTAGGTGGTGCTTGTGAGTTGAGTTTACATGCCGATAAAGTTTGTGCTGCTTCAGAAACTTATACAGGACTTGTTGAATTGGGTGTTGGATTAATTCCCGGTGGTGGCGGTACAAAAGAATTTGTTTTAAGAGCATCAGATGAAATGCATGAAGATGAACCCGAGACTATTACTTTAAAAAATCGTTTCCTTACTATTGCTACTGCAAAGGTTGCAACTTCGGCACATGAAGCATTCGGTATAGGTGTATATAGAAAAGGTTTGGATGAAGTGGTGATGAACCAGGGCCGAAGAATTGCCGAAGCAAAAAAATCGGTGATAGAAATATTTGATAGCGGCTACACAACTCCTGTTCAAAGAAAAGATATAAAAGTATTAGGCCAATCTGCACTCGGTGCATTGTACTCCGGCATCAATGGTATGAAGACTGCAAACTATGCTACGGAACATGATTCGATGGTAGCAAAAAAATTAGCTTACGTTATGTGTGGTGGCGACTTAAGCGAACCGACTCTTGTTTCAGAACAATACCTTCTTGATTTAGAAAGAGAAGCCTTCTTATCACTCTGTGGTGAAAAGAAAACATTGGAGAGGATTCAAAGTGTGCTGAAGAGTGGTAAGCCGGTACGTAACTAAAAGGAGAGAATCTGTTCAGTCCAATAAGAAACATGGGTACTGCCGAAATAACGAACCATCAGCTTAGTATCTGCTCTCACATCATTACCTACGGCAATGCTGCAGATGAGGCATTGACAGCCATGATGCGGGAAGAAATTGAAATGATGTGGAATGAACCTAAGGGAACTTATATGTTCGATAGCTCACAAATAGATGTACGGTTCGTTATCACTGCTTCATTTCAGCCCGGCATTACAGATATTGATATTTATCAGAATACAGATCCCCGTAATAATTATTTCCGGGTAGAAGAATTTGCTCATGGCAATATTTCTTTTGTGGATGGAATAGGTTGCAATACTGGTTATTTCAAATTAGAAAATCTATACAAAGGCTCTACAACCGCTGCACATGAATATGGACATACCTTGGGTCTGGAACATCCGTATGATCTTGATCTACGGGGCAAGGGCATTCCGGGTATCATGCATCCGAGAGGAACATTGGTAGACAATATTTATCAATACGAACCGGATAAACCTGCCGGAGTAAAAGGTGGAACCATGCATCCCATGTATCGAAAAGTATTACAAGAAGATATTGATAACCTCCAACTCCATCGTCTCTATTTTGATAATGCCAAAGCAATCATCGGAGAATTCACCAGTGTATGGCATCCTAACCATGCAGATATTTCTAACGGAGATCAATCCTAAACAGGAAAAATAAAAGTGCTATTAATGTTTAAGCATTAAGAATTTCAATTGTTTTTTACTAAATCCGCAACCGCTATTTTAATATTCGGGTATAAAAAATGAAACCCCTGCGACTCAATTTTTTTTGCACTTACTGTTGCACTTTTTAATACCTCAATACTCATTTCACCCATTACTATTTTTAAAACAAAAGAAGGAACCGGCATAGGTATGTAAAAATTTTGCCGTGCTTTAGCGATAGCAATCGTTAATTCTTTATTTGATACAGGCTGTGGAGCTACTGCATTATATATACCAGTTAAGTTTTCTTTTTCCAACGCAGACATGTACATAGAGACCAGGTCATCAATATGTATCCAGCTTACTATTTGTTTACCGTTACCTAAAATACCAGCAACGCCTAGTTGCATGGGCTTTATAAATTCTTTTAAAGCTCCACCTTCTTTACTTAATACAATTCCTGTTCGCATAATGACCAATCTTTTTTGCAGATGAGTAACCGGTTGTATGCTCTGTTCCCAAAGCATGCAGGTATGCCCTAAAAATTCTTTATCCGCAGAATCATCTTCCTCGAAAGGCTTTGGATTAGGTATTACCGGATCTTCTCCATACCAACCGATAGCCGATGCACTTACTACTACTTTCACTTTATTGGGATTAGACTTCAATGAATCAAGAATTAACTTACAACTGTTTACCCTGCTATCTATTATTTCCTGTTTCCTTTTTTCACTCCATCGCTTATCAGCTACGCCGGCGCCGGCAAGATGGATGATAGCATCTGATTTTGCAATAGCTGATTTATCTATCGTTTGCTTTTCTACATCCCACAGGGCATAAGAAATATTCGCCGAGGTTGATTGTTGCGGAAGCTTACGGGTAAGAATAATAACCTGGTAACCTTTTTCAATTAATTTCTGTCCAAGAGCTTTACCTATCAGACCCGTGCCCCCGGTAATAAGAATTGTTTGCATAGTATAACATTAAAGGTAATCAATGTATAACACTAAAGTCATCAAGTGGTTCATCCTTATTTTAATTCACTTATCATTGTTCTTTTGCATAAGCTATAGAAACCATTACCTTCATCACTTAATACTACAATTGTATGAGTACTGTTCTCTCTATAAAAAACCTGGCAAAAAAGTATGGACCAGTAAAAGCACTGAATGGAATTTCTTTTGATGTGCCACAGGGTAGTGTGTTTGGCATACTGGGACCAAACGGAAGTGGTAAAACAACACTGTTGGGAATTGTAATGGATGTGTTGCGGGCAAACAGTGGTGATTATTTATGGTTTGGCAAACCTGGTTCTGCTGAACAACGAAAAATGGTAGGCTCACTGTTGGAAACACCCAACTTTTATAGTTATTTATCTGCGATTGATAATTTAAAAATTACCCAAGCCATCAGTGGCCGGGGAAATAAGAAAGATATTATTGAAGTATTGAAAAAAGTAAATCTATACGATCGCCGCCTGAGCCCTTTTAAATCTTTTAGCCTGGGAATGAAACAGCGGCTGGCAATCGGTGCTGCTTTATTAGGTGATCCGACTGTATTGGTTTTGGATGAACCCACAAATGGTCTTGATCCGGTGGGTATTGCTGAAATAAGAAGACTGATAGTAGAACTGAATGAAAGAGGACATACCATTATTATGGCCAGCCACCTGTTGGATGAAGTGGAGAAAGTTTGTACCCATGCTGCTATTTTAAAAACCGGCAATGTAATTACTACAGGCAATGTAGAAGATATTATGATGGATGAAGATGTGGTGGAGTTGAGTGCTGCTGATATGGTAGCATTAAACAGGGTATTAGTTTCACTGGGTAAAAAAATTGTGCCGGATGAAAAAACTAATACAGTCCAAATAGTTTTTCCAAAAGGAACTGCAAGGATGGAAGACATAAACAAACACTGTTTTGATAATGGTGTAATACTTACTCAGCTGGTGCTTCGCAAAAAAAGACTGGAAGCTAGATTTTTTGAATTAACCAACAACTAAATTGATCTCCCACAAAGGCACTAAGAATTTTCTTACTGTTTTTACGACAAAAAAAAACTGACATGACAACATTACTAAGAACAGAGTGGCTGAAGATGAAAAAATATAATGCCTTTTGGTGGATAATAGGTCTTACAGCCCTTTCCTATCCGGGAATTAATTATATGTGCTATAAAATTTATGAAAATATTACTACCACTCCTTCTAATGCGATGGATATAGCAAAGGCGGCACTGGGAAATCCTTTTGCTTTTCCGGAAGTATGGCGAACCACTGCATTTTTCTCTTCAGTATTTGTATTTATTCCTGCGGTAGTGGTGATTATGCTTGTTTGTAATGAATATAGTTTCAGAACACATCGGCAGAATGTAATTGATGGATGGAGCCGTAGCCAATTTATTACCAGCAAACTACTTGATGTGGCGATGATATCGCTGATGATTACTATCATTTATGCAGCTGTTGCGTTAATAAGTGGTTTTGCTAATCAGAAAAGATTAATACAAGACACTTGGAGTCAGGCTTATTATATCGGACTATTCTTTTTACAAACTTTTGCTCAACTCTCTATTGCCTTTTTATTGGGCTTCCTGATTAAAAAAGCATTTTTAGCATTGGGAGTTTTTCTATTTTACTTTATTGTATTAGAAAATATATTAGTTGGTTTATCAGAGTGGAAACACCTGCAATTTGGTGATTACCTGCCACTACAAATCTCTGATAAGATTATACCACGTCCCGCTTTCTGGGGAAAGTTAGACCAGGCTTATCAAAAGACACTAGATGCAGTGCCCCAATATGTTATATTGACCATCATTCTCACTACTATCATCTGGGCTCTCTGTTACCGCATTAATAGCAAAAGAGATTTGAAGTAATACCAACCGGTACTTTTCAAATCTCTTTTACTCAGCTTACATCTGCTGCAAATATTATTGCGCCAGCGATATTCTTACCTGCACTCCACCTCTTGTATTAGTAATGGGGAATGCATTACTTATCTTTGGAATATTCCTGTTTTGCTCAAAGTATAACTTAACACTCACTCTGTTATTCAATACATAATCAATAGATGGTGCTATGCGGATCACTTTTTGTCCGGCTGTACCAAATGATGTTCCCTGGTCTAATTTACTGTTGGAAGTAGCATCGTCTCTTACGCTAAAGTCCATACGTATGGTAACATCATTATCCAGTTTCATTTCATTTTTACCAAACTTAATATTCTTAATAAGCGGCACACCCTTTTGTCTCCAGTTCAATCCAAAGGTCATTTCTGTAGAACGGTTCTCGGCCAACTGGTAGTCAATCAAACTAAGACTTAATGTTCGGGTCTTCTTATACTCATATCTAATTTCCAACTGGTTAGTGAATGTCATATCTACTTCGATCAATGGATCAAATGATTCCTGGATAGTAATATTAGGCACTAAGAAATAAGGTACATAGTTGCCCGTCAACGGATCTACAAAACTTGGATACCCAATTCGCAGCGGATCAAAGAACAACAAGGCTGTATTAAAGCTGTTCATACTGAAGGTGCTGTGATAACCATGGCGAATAGAGAAGTTGGTAAATATTTTATCCATACCAGCCATTCTTGATAATCCATTATAAGTAACCGTCCAGTTTGGTTTTGGTATTATACCAGAGAATGGATTAGACCGCAAACTTGGATTTTCATTTCTCGCAAATTTTACACTCAGCGGATCTTTATCAGTATATGCTGCAATGAAAGATGGTATCACCACATCCTGTGCATAGCGGCCGTAACCTTTAAAGTATGCCGGATCATTTGGATCTATTGCTCCACCCTGGTATGTATTCAGGTTAGAAAGCTTTCTTGAAATGATAGCCCGGTTATTTTCAAATGTTTTGAATGTCTCCGATACTTCATTGGGATTAAACTTGGTAAACAATGTTTGGAATGAAATAAAGCTAACATTGAAACTACCCAATGCATACGGATTTAATCTTTGCAACGGCTCAGGGCCTTGTATGCCATCAATATCTTTATACAACTCTGAATAATCTTTAGAGAAAGATTTATCCAGGTTTACATCAATATTAAAATCACGGAACGGACTTAACTGTGCAGTTAGATTTAACCGCTGGTTATACCGCTGCCGTATCATATCCGTTACCAATGAATCCCTGGATAGCAATCCTCTTGCGCCAAAACTATTTATCCAACTTGTATCTGGTTGATAACCGAAAATAAAATCAAAACCTGGTTCTCTGCTCTTCGGATTGTAGCCCAATACTTTTGTACTGTCCATGTATCCGGGAAGAGTAGTTCCCATATCCTCAGTATATTGAATGCCCACTCTCTTCAGCGAAGTCAACGTACGTAAAAAGAATTTTGGAACATTGGCAATATCCGGCAGATCATTCGGATCTCTTTTTTGTTTTACTTTTTTTTCTTTCTTCTGCTTCGGCTTTTTGATCTTGATAATTTTTCCTTTCTTATTACGAATAGTATCAGGTTTAGCAACCGTATTATTATTTTGTTGTTGCTGATTTACCTGCTGCTGTTGCGGCTGGTTTTGATCTGGTTGCTTATTGCTACCATCTTCTTTGTCTTTTCCACCAGATTTTTTTCCGCCTTTTTTATTATCACCTTCTTTTTCACCCGGCAGTTTTGGTTGCTTAGGTGTGCTTGTATTTACAGCTCTTAAGAATCTCCATTTGTTATAGAGATCTTCAAATTTCAATTCGCCATTGATGGTTCTTGTTTGAGTATTAGCAAGAATATTTCCTAAGTCGATGGAGTCTGTTCTTGCAAGCAATGAACCTGCCAGCCAGTTGTATTTGGTATTATAACTAGCCCTAAGTGATGTCCAGTCCAGCAACGGAATTTTATTTGTCGGCACATTGTAAGTAAGTGTAAGATCCTGGCTGTAATCAGTATTTCTTCCCCCCTTCAATACATTTTTACGGATGATCTCTTTTTTTGGATCGGTATCTATTCGGCCAAATGGCTCATCCACTCTTGCCCTGTTGATGGCACTATAGTCCATCGATATAGACCGGGTAAGATTCCATTGCATCACATAATACCTGTCAAACGTAAAATACTTATTATAGGTTTCTGGAATTTTATACGGACCGCCACCTACATTTCTTGGTCGGGTAGCACCAAACTGCCGCATCACATCTGCCTTAAATGAAATTTGCGATGGAGCATACGTAAAGTTTATATCCTTTATTAATGTCAGCCATTTTGAATTAGACTTAATTAATTTTCTGAATGGTTCAAATGGTTTTGTAACCGGAGAATAAGTGTAACCCAATGCACCTCTTGTACGGCGCAGTTCATCTCTTTCTATCAGTGGATTATGACTCAACGTTTGCAGGTAAGAATAATTGAAATCAAAATTGGTTACACTCCACAGTTTTGGTTTCTTACCGTCGGTTTTTAATTTTCTTACATTGGTAAGATTTAATGTGCGGATGGTAGTAATGTCCTGCGCATTCTGCCGGATAGAATCTTTTTCTGTTTTGCCCGGCGCATCCTTTAATTTTTCTTTCAGTTTTATATCCAATGCATAGGGATCATATTCAGGAGTGCTGACCACACGACTGATGCCAGCATACACTGGTATTTGCAAGCCTAATTTTTTAGGTAACAGTTTTGCCAACTCAAGAGTAGCTGTTGCATCCACTGTGTAGCGATCTTCCCGGCTTCTTTCATTTACTCTTTGTTCTAATGTACCAAAGCCATTGCTTCTTGCAGTAGCAGCTAAAGAGAATGTACCAAGATCAGCCATTCGTATATCCATTCTGCCTAATGCTGCCCATCCACCTTTTTCATTTAATTGAGAAAGGCGCAGTTCATTAAACCAAACTTCTGTGCACAGACTTTCCTGAGTTACATTTTCTACAGCCAGCAACATGCCTCTTACTTCACCCAGGTTGGGATTACCAATGATGGCATACGATCTTCCGTTGGGTAAGGTTTCTTTGTAGTATAATGATGGGCTTTGTATTTTATCTCTTCTTGATTTCAATCGGGTAAGATCGTCCAGCGAAAAGTCTAAATAGTTTTGGCGTGGCCATATTTGAGCTGAGTCAGAAGCACCTGGCGGCGTTACTTTCAGCGGAATAGTGATCTCATAATAGTTGCCTGAAAAATCATTACCGATACGAACCACACCATTTAAATCACCATCTTCTATTGGTTGCGCATTCTTTACAGATTCTGCATGGATGAACATGGATATTTTCCCGTACTGACGCATATCCAGGTTCAGGTTTTTAAATACACCTCTTGCATCATCCTGTGTAAGTCCACACACCTGCATACTTAGTGATTGCTCATTCAGGAATTGCGCCACATTATTATTGCTCAACTGTTGTTGTCTTTCTATACCCGGTGGTATGCGATAAGGTATTGGATCTCTCTGATCATTTTCTTCAATATTTACAGCCAGCACATTTACCGTAGTAGGATCAGGATTTGGAAGGTTGGTAAACAAACCCGTTTCATCAATATTATTTTTAAACTTTCTCCATTGATTACGTACTAATTCTAATTTTCCAAAACGCATTACTACTGAATCTTCAAAGCCAGTGGCAAACATGCGGATGAAACGGATGGATTTAAAATCAGGAATGTTTCCCACCTTTAATTGATACTGACTAATTGGAATACGGAATAGATACCATTTTTCTGTACGGGTTTGCCCATTGGCCAATGTTACAGTCGGAGTTCTTACATCTGTAATATAATTTTGACCAGTGGCCATGTTAGGCAGAATATCTATTTTGTACTGGAAATATTCTTCCACCTCATTCATTGTATTGTCACGGTTCAGTTCTTCTGCATCCGGGTATTGGGTAAATGCATTTACAAATTGTGAATTGCCATTATTAATAGGCGAATTACCATTAGGGTTATTAATATTTTTATATCGTTGCAAAATACCGGTAACAGGTGGATCATCAAAAGAACCATCCCTGTATGGTTTAAAATTATCTGCAGATGGATCAGGCAATGCATTTTGATATATAAAAGATCCTGCACCAAAATTTGCACGGAGAGTATTAAGATAGGGTGCAAACTTTCTTTGCTCTGCTGAATCTATTAATCCGTCATAGCCCACATCCTGAAACACTCTGTCGTTAGGTTCATTACTAAAAGCATTTGTTACCTGCAATGGATTGGCGGGTACTCTTCCCCACACGGTATTTTCATCTACCGGAGAGTTGATGGTAGGTGTTGGCAATCCATTTTCATATAATCTTTTACCGTCTCTTAAAATATCTTCAGAAATATTTCCCAGGTTAAAATAAAGTTGGCCACCAGCCGGATTAAAACGATTGGATACAAATGGATCCTGCAACCAGAATTCTATATACTCTACGTTGCCTGTTTCAAAGTCTGTCTGATCAATATTGCGCATCAATCCACCCCATGCCCTTTTCGGATCTAATAATTTACCATTGGCATTTACTTTGGTTTGGTCTGCCTGAAAATTATACGGGCCTTTATCCTTTGGATAAAATGCAAGGTCAAATGTTGTCAACAATCCTTCGCCAAACTGGGTACTGCGTTTTGGAAAAATTTCTCTTTGCAATACCTGTCTTGTTTCTGGCTTTGATAATTCATTCAAATCAGTAATAGGATTATTACCGCTTCTTCTTTCCTGTAATACCGATTCAATATTATACCAGGCTATTTTGGCCCGGTTGTATCCACTTTGCAAATCATTGCTTAATGCAGATTCAGGAAACAAACCATTGCCTTGTGGTACTGACGCCAATGTCCAGCTTATTAATGGAAACCGCAGATCTATACCAGCCCTTGTACCTTCAAAGTCATCAATATAAACTTGCCCGCCTTTTTCATTGCCACCATCACTATTAGTTCCGTTTATTTGCTTGGCATGCCCCGGATCCAGTAAGGCAGCTTCTGCATAGGCCGTAACGGATGACATGGCTTTAGTAGAATAGAAAGGAAGTTTGTCTAACCATTTTGTAAGGCGGGGCAAATTATTTCTGTAATCTGCATCCACACCATACATCGCATTCCTGATTGGATCCTCGCCGTATGATTGTTTGATGAAGAAAGGTCTTTCCGCCAGTCTGACAATTGTACCACCAAGCGATAATTTTTTATTGGCCATATAATCAAACCGCATCCCCAGGAAACTTTTTTGCTGAAAACCAAACGCCTGGTTGTTTTCATAATTAATACTTACGGGTATACCGGAGTTAATTACTGCCTGATTGGTAACTCTTAATGTACCGAGATCGTAGTTAATTTCATAGTCCACATTTTCCTGCAGCACTTGTCCGTTTGCAGTTACACTTACAGATCCTCTAGGAATATTATAACCCAATTGATATTCATTACTACCGCTAAGGCCACCTGCACCTGCTATGCCACCGCCACCAGAGCCGGATGTTTTTGATTTTCCTACCAGCTTAAAGCGATTAAGATTTGCAAATGTTTGAGCTATAGCTTTTATAGTATCATAGAGTGGATAATAAAGATATTTATCCCGCAAGGTTTGATTGGGATATACATAATCAAGATCATGACCGAAAGGTTCAAGTACCGGAAATATAATGCGGCTTTGCGAAGAGATGACTGTGTATCCTTCTACAAAGTCAAAAATCCCATCTGGTTGCGGATCATTTTGATTATTGAGCCGGTCGAGATTGGTCAATGATAATAATGGCTGACCGGCATATACTGGTATTACATCATCGGGAGGTAAATATCTTTTTTCACCAAGACTTGGCTCTTCGTAAGTAAGATCTAATTTAAAATCTTCCCGTACCAGTTGTCCATATCCTACTGAGTACACATTCTTCATCATCAGATCCCAAATAGGAAGATTGGTTCGTTGAGAAGTAGCTTTTAATAATTTCAGGAATAAAACTTTTTGCGAAGTACCACTGCTATCCGGAGGCACATCCTGCGAAAATTCTCCTACCTGGAACACTTTACCATTAAAAGTATATTGGAAAGCTACGGCCAGCACTTCATCCGGCTGGAGCGGTTGATTAAGTGATAAGAAACCAACCTTCTCATTATAAAAATAATCGCTGGCTAATAATTTGCGGGCAAATGTTTTTTCAAAATCCTGCACCGGTGCAAGGCCATAAGTGGTCAGTGCATTTTGTACAAGGGAAGAATTTCTATAGCTTGGACTTGATTTAAGTGTTGCATATAAATTATTGGCATCGTTATATGGAATATCCTGGCCTGTACCAAGTATCCTATCAGATCTGAAAGGAGTTCCTTCACCCAGATCCATAAAGCCTACTACATCTCTTGTATCTGTTGTAGTACCATTTCTATTGGTAACCCATACTTCCATTTTCAATATCTGCACTTTGGAATTTACCACCGGCAATTGTTTCATTGCCTTATTAAAATTTTTACGGAAGTATTGTGCTAATAAAAAATGGCGGTTCTCATCATACTCATCCGACCGAACGATAAAACTTTGCGCAGCAGTTCCGCCTTGCAGATTTTGCGTTTGTCTTTGCGATTGCTGATTGGCCAAAACAGTGGTTACAAATAATTTTCCAAACTGTAGTTGTGTTTTTACACCAAACAACGATTGTGCGCCGGGTATCAATGTGCCTTTGGATGCGAAATTGGTATTACCCAACTGAAACTGTTTTATAATATCATCATCCTTACCACGGAAATCCAGCTTCAATTGATTTTCAAAATTAAAATTGGCTAATGTATTATAATTAATAGGCAGTTTTAATTTCTCACCAATTTGTGCATCCACCTGCAATTGAGAGTTCATATTAAAATCAAACCCACCTTGTTTTCTTGCTCTTTCTGGTAAGGTGGGGTTTTTAATATTTTGTCCCTGGTAACCGGCCAGCAGATCTACATAGCCGGAAGGTTTGATGTCCACTTTTACTTTACCATCTGGCCCCACTCCCATTATTCTATTAAACCAATCATTCGATACTCTGAATTTTGGTTTAAACTGGCGGCGATTCATATTGGCCAGAAGTGCAGCTCTTTTTCTAAAATAATCTTCTTCATCTTTTTTTCCCTGCAGCCTTAAAAACTCTTCCATGGTAAAGGAAGTGGGAGTACGATAATATTGATTACCGATTTTTTCAACAATATAATATTGCCTGGTTACCGGATCGTATTCAACTGATCTTTTTATAAAACCGGTATCCCGCAGGTCAAAAGTATTTCTGTTAGGATTTGAATATGGGTCGCCGTATCTGTCACGGAGTGGATACCGGTTAGTATCAGCAGGAGCAAATTCAGTACGATTATTTGGAGCAGGGTTATAATATCCGGCTTTGACACTGGAAAAAGAAGTGGCTACGATGGCTAGTAAAACCAGGGTGCGATGGATATGAGCAGTTTTAAGGTTCAATGTTTTCTCTGTCAATTAGTTCTGAAAAATAGTGGATTTATAGGCTTCGAAGTGCCTGCTTAATCAGTTCCTCAACAGATAAGTTTGGATTGGCTGCCAGTGTTTTTTCCAGGGCTTGTCCGGCAGCTTGCCGGTTGATGCCCAGGGCAGTCAAAGCATTTAACGCATCCTGTTGCAAAGTATTGTTTTTCATAGCCGGAATATTTGATTCTAAAGGTTGTTTGGCCAGCTTATCCCGCAGCTCCAGCACTAATCGTTCGGCGGTTTTTTTTCCAATTCCTTTAATGCCTTCAAGTGTTTTACTTTCTCCCTGAACAATGGCCCGGGCCAATTCATCCGGCTTCATGTAGGACAACATAACTCTTGCAGTAGATGCACCAACACCAGAAACACTAATGAGGTATTGAAACATCTCTTTTTCTGCCAGGTCAAAAAATCCGTATAAAATATGTGCATCTTCCCTTATCAGCAGGCTGGTATGTAAGGTTCCTTTTTCCATGTTTTGTATTTTGGAAAAAGTGTTTAGACTTATCTGCACCTCATACCCAACCCCATTTACTTCTACCAGCACTACTGCGGGACTTTTATGTACGAAATTTCCATTAAGAAAAGCTATCATGATTGCGAAAATAGGGAAAAGAAAAAGTCGGAAGTTAGGAGTTGGAAGTCTTTAGCCAGATTCATCAAAGTTTAATCGACCTGACTCCCTGCTAATGACTCCTGAGTACCGACTTTCCTTACCTTTGGCCACTTTCATTTTAATATTACTACCACATGAGCAATAACAAAATTATGGCAGCCATTACTGCTGTTGGCGCATTTGTTCCGGAAGATAAATTGACCAATTTTGACCTGGAAAAAATGGTGGATACTAACGATGAGTGGATAAGAACCCGAACCGGCATTTCTGAAAGAAGAATATTAAAAGGCGAAGGCAAAGCCACCAGTGATATGGGTGCACCGGCGGTGCAGGAGTTATTAAAAAAAAGAGGAATAGATCCGCTGGATATTGATTGTCTTATTTGTTGCACTGTTACTCCCGACATGGTTTTTCCGGCCACGGCAAATATTATCTGTGATAAGATAGGTGCCAAAAATGCTTTTGGTTTTGATCTGCAGGCGGCTTGTTCGGGTTTTTTATATGGAGTTACCACCGGTACTGCTTTTATAGAAAGCGGACGATATAAAAAAGTAGTGGTAGTAGGTGCTGATAAGATGAGTGCCATTGTTGATTACAGCGATAGAAATACCTGTGTGCTATTTGGTGATGCTGCGGGAGCTATTTTATTAGAACCAACAGAAGAAGATTATGGAATTAAAGATTCAATATTAAGAAGTGATGGTAGTGGCTGTAACTTTTTGCACATGAAAGCCGGTGGTTCTAAAAAACCAGCCAGCATAGAAACGGTAATGGCCAAAGAACATTTTGCCTACCAGGAAGGACAATCTGTTTTCAAATTTGCCGTAAAGGGAATGGCAGATGTGAGTGCAGAATTATTAGAAAGAAATAATTTAACCGGAAAAGATATAGCATGGCTGGTGCCACACCAGGCCAATCTTCGAATAATAGATGCGACTGCCAATCGAATGGGATTGCCCAAAGAAAAAGTAATGATCAACATTCAAAACTATGGCAACACAACGGCCGCTACTATTCCGCTTTGTTTATGGGAATGGGAAAGCCAGTTAAAAAAAGGCGACAATATTGTATTAGCTGCCTTTGGTGGAGGCTTTACCTGGGGTGCTACCTGGGTTAAATGGGCTTACAATACAAAGTAATCATTAATTATACTAAGGGTTAACCATTGTTTTAGAAAAAAAATTTCGGGTAAACTTTTATTTTAAGAGTTGGTGAAATAGTATTGTAATAACTATTTCAAATCCCAACTATGACCAGCCGTGACAGCAGCCGCAGAAAATACTATAAATCTGTAATATTCCTTTTTTTTGCTTATCTCATTCTGGTACCTGCCGTATTTTATTTACTGGAGCCCTATCGATTTTTAAGTGAAATTGCAGACGACATCATCATGTTTGTGTTAAAAATAAGTGGAATAGCTTTGGTTATTTCGTTATTGATATCCAACTGGATAAAATCTGATCCGGAATTTGATGAATGATTTTTTTATTTTTTACCTCTTGTCCAAAAACTGAAATCGGTTGCTGGTAATTTATCAACTCCCAGTTGCCGCAGCATGTTTATTAATTGTCCCCTGTGGTAAGTGCCATGATTGAAGACATGATGCACCATCTGATAAATAGGCATTTTAAACTGTTCTCTTTTTACATTCTGGTATTGAAAAACATGTTCCAACATAAGATCTGAGGTATTACCCACCCATTCTTCCCATTGTTTGGATTGCTGTAATAAATTGCTGGCCAGATCCTGCATTGTTCCTGTAAAATTTTCGCTGGGAATAATGATTCGTTCCAGCAATTTCATTCTTTGCCACCAAATATTTTCAGCATCCAGCATGTGTAACACAGTTTTGTAAAGACTGGTAAAACTGCTCGGCATTTCAGCCAATTGTTTTTCTTCCGGCAAAGTCAAAATTACATCCATCAACTTTTGATTGGCCCAAACATTATAAGTAGCGTACTGTTTTAGTAATTCCTTCATTTTCATTTAGCTTTGGTAGTGAGTTGAACAATCAAATTTCATCATTACATTAATTTAATATGGATAAAAGTTTTCCACTAAGCGGCTGGGGCTCTGTTGCCGTACATGGCGGACATGTAAAAGACCCTATGTATGCACACCAGGTGCCTATCTATGCCAGCAGTACGTATGTGTTTGATGATGCAGAGCAAGGTATGCGCCGCTTCAGCGGAAAAGAAGAAGGATATATCTATAGCCGATGGGGAAATCCTACGATGACGGAGGCAGAAGAGAAAATTGCCGCATTGGAAGCCTTTGGTTTAAATATAGAATTAAAAGGCATCCTTCATTCATCAGGTATGGCTGCTATTTCTACGTTGATGCTGGCTACTTTAAAACCCGGTGATAAAATTCTTACTCATTATTCACTATACGGCGGCACTAATGAACTGGTAACAAAAATTCTTCCCCAATTTCATATCTCACCTGTAATCGTTGATCTGCGGAATTTGAATATTGCAGAAGAACATTTGAAAGCTGATCCATCCATCCGGATGCTGTACATAGAAACACCAGCCAATCCCACTATACAATGTGTGGACATTGAAGAACTTTCAAAATTGGCAAAGCAATACAATTGCATTGTTGCCTGTGATAATACATTTGCCACACCTTATTTGCAACAGCCTTTTCAGTACGGAGTTGATTTTGTCGTTCACTCCACTACTAAATTTCTAAATGGACATGGCACTGCTATTGGTGGAATATTATTGGGCAGAGATGTTGATTTAATGAAAACAAAAGTTACCAAGATACACCGTACACTTGGCGGCAACTCCAACGCCTTTGATGCTTTTCTATTGATACAGGGAATAAAAACATTGGAAGTAAGAATGGAAAGGCATTGCCATAATGCAATGGAAGTGGCCAACTTTCTTGAATCGCATCCGGCTGTTGCCAAAGTAAATTATACAGGCCTTGCTTCTCATTCCGATTACTACACAGCCATGAAACAAATGAGACATCCCGGTGCTATGTTGAGTTTTGAATTAAAAGGTGGGCTGCAAGGCGGTATTGATTTTATGAATAAACTGAAGATGTGTATCCGAACAGTTTCACTCGGCACTTGCGATACATTATTATCACATCCAGCATCGATGACCCATTACAGTGTACCCAAAGAAGAAAAAGAAAAGTACGGCATCACTGATGGATTGATTAGAATGAATGTAGGTATTGAAAATTTGCAGGATATAATTAATGATTTGGCACAAGCGGCCCCTTAATCCTCAAAAGAATTTTAGAACCATAACGATTCAAATACTTAACTAACTTATTATTAAAAATAAAATGGCAATAACAATTCGCAGAGCAGTAAAAGAAGATTGTCCTAGATTGCTGGAACTGATAACTGAATTAGCTGTATATGAAAAAGCACCAGATGATGTAACAGTTACATTGGAACATTTTATGGAAAGTGGTTTTGGAGAAAAGCCTGTGTGGTGGGCATTTGTTGCAACTTCTCCCTCTTCGCAAGGAGAGGGCCGGGGTGAGGCCATTCACGGTTTCGCCTTATACTACATCCGCTACTCCACCTGGAAAGGACAAGCAATGTATTTGGAAGACATTATCGTTACAGAATCTATGCGGGGCAAAAAAATTGGAGCATTACTATTTGACCGGTTGATTGAAGAAGCAAAAGAAAAAAAATTCAACCGTATCATCTGGCAGGTATTAAAGTGGAATGACCCGGCAATTAATTTTTATAAAAAATACAATGCTGAGTTAGATGGGGAATGGTTTAACTGCTCGATTTATGTATAAAATTTCCCCTTGAAAATTTGAATTGTAAAAAGAATTTCTGATAAGCAAGGGCTGTGCTAAGCAAGTCTCCTTTTAGGGAGATTTAGAGGGTTTTTAATTCACCCCTTCCACCACCATCTCTTTATTGATCTTTAGCACTAATCCCTGCAATACTTTTCCGGGACCAGCTTCTGTAAATTTTGAAGCACCATCTTCAATCATCGCCTGCACACTTTGTGTCCATCGCACTGCACCAGTAAGCTGATCGATCAGATTTTGTTTTACTTCTTCTTTATCCATTACACCTTTCGCAGCCACATTTTGATAAACTGCACAAGTAGGATTATGAAAATTAGTGGCTTTAATGGCTGCTGCCAGCTGTTCTTTTGCCGGCAACATTAATGGCGAATGAAATGCACCACCTACTGGCAATACCAATGCTCTTTTAGCACCGGCGGCTTTCATTCTTTCGCAGGCAATGTCAATTCCTTTTACAGAACCGCTTATTACCAATTGTCCGGGGCAATTATAATTGGCCGGCACTACCACTTCACCAGTTTCATTCTGCACTTCTGCGCAGATAGCTTCTACTTTATCATCAGCAAGATTTAACACTGCTGCCATAGTAGAAGGAGTTATTTCACAAGCCTGCTGCATGGCTTTTGCTCGTACAGAAACCAATAGCAATGCATCATCAAAACTCAATGTGCCATTTGCCACCAATGCAGAAAATTCTCCGAGTGAATGACCAGCTACCATATCCGGAGCACCAGATGTAGTAGTTGGTTCTATACTTTTATAAGCGATAATTGAATGTAAAAAAACAGCAGGTTGTGTTACGTTGGTCTGTTTCAGATCCGCTTCTGTACCATTGAACATGATGTCGGAAATGCGAAAGCCCAATACTTCATTTGCCTGCTCAAATAATTTTTTGGCAAAGGCACTGTTGTCGTAATGAGATTTACCCATTCCTGGAAATTGAGAACCCTGACCAGGAAATACAAATGCATGTTTCATAAAATTATTTTTTATTCTTCCGCCAATAAAAAAAGTTTGACTGAAATCCAATCAAACTTTTTTGCTGTTGCAAATATAATACTTAGTGCAAATCAGCACTTATTAGTTTCAGGAACTCACTCCGGCTCGAATTTTTTTGAAACTCCCCATCAAATGCAGAAGTAGTGGTAGATGAATTTTGTTTTTGTACACCCCGCATCATCATACAAAGATGTTTGGCTTCTATAACAACCGCCACACCAAGTGGATTCAATGTTTCTTTAATCGCATTCATAATTTCTATGGTCAATCTTTCCTGCACCTGCAATCTTCTTGCATATACATCCACTACTCTCGCCATTTTACTCAGGCCGGTTATCCAGCCATTGGGTATATAAGCTATATGTGCTTTACCAAAAAAAGGAAGCATATGATGCTCACACATACTATACACCTCTATATCTTTTACTACAATCATTTCACTTACCGGCTCATGAAATTTTGCTGAGTTGATGATGGCATGTGCATCCAATTGATAACCTTGTGTAAGGTATTGCATGGCTTTTGCCAAACGTTCCGGCGTTTTTTGCAATCCTTCCCTTCCTGCATCTTCACCAAGCAGATTAAGCACATCCTTATAATTATCCATTAATCCGGAAGTTACTTTTTCATCGTACTGTTCTATTTTTTTATATGCCATATTGAAAGTATGATTGTGATAATTTATGTTTTCTCATTCTTCTAAATCAATATTGAAAAAATTATTTAGCCAGCGACATTAACACAGATCATCTTCGTTGCGTCGCACCCTTCGGGGTCCTGTTCGCTACTCAGCACTTAATAAAATATTCTAAGCCGGATACTCCACAAAATTTCTTGGTGTTTCATACAGTCTTACCTGCATGTCCAAATTTTTATCAATGTGCGGCCGCAATAATCTATAAATAACCACGGCAATGTTCTCAGCAGTAGGATTTAATTCTTTAAACTCCTTTGTATCCAGGTTCAGATTTTTATGATCAAACCTTGAATGAATTTCTCTTTTCACCAGGTCACCCAATATTTTCATATCCATCACATAGCCAGTTTTTTTGTCCGGCTTGCCCACCACTTTTATTTCCAATTCATAATTATGACCATGAAAATGAGGTAAAGCACATTTGCCAAATACTTTTTCATTGGTAGCATCATCCCATGCAGCATTGTACAAGCGGTGTGCTGCATTAAAATGCTCTCGTCTGAAAACAGCTACTTTCTTACTCATACACAAGAATTACAAATAAAGATTAATAACGGATAAAATCGCAAAAGGTTGATTGAACAAAAATTATTCCCCAAAATACTCCACATATATGCGGGGTGTTTCATATAATTTAATACAATGCAATTGAACTCCGGCTGGCAAGTGTGGTGTCAACTGCGTCCATATTTCAATGGAAAGGTTTTCGGTGCTGCACATTTTGCCTTGCATAAATTCCACATCAACATTCAGATTTCTGTGGTCTATTTTTTCAATCACATACTCCTTTATAATGTTGCTGAGCTGCTTTACATCAAATACAAAACCGGTATCAGCATTGGGCTGACCTTTTACGGTTACCAGCAATTCATAATTATGCCCATGCCAGTTTTCGTTGGCACATTTTCCAAAAACTTCTTCATTTTTTTCGTAAGTCCAGGCCGGATTGTAAAGCTTGTGTGCGGCGTTAAAATGTTCTGATCTTGTTAAGTAAACCATGCTTTACTTTTTTATTCCTTCACAGCAGTTTGGGCGGAAGGATGGATGAAACCAGGCCATATGGCTGGCGGAGGGCAAAGGTAAGCGAAAGAAGGTTATTTATTTTTATGTAAAAAAGGTATTTCTCATTTCATAAAAAATTATCAGGAATACTATTTTAAAAACCACAGCCCTTACAGTCTTTGTTTATTTTTACAGCCATGAATATTCTGCTCATCGCTGCTACCAGTATTGAATTGGCTCCATTTCTCCGGCACTACCGGGAAAATAATGAAACATTTTGTCCCGGGCATTCAATCGATATTTTAATAACCGGCATCGGACTTACCGCCACTGTCTACTCACTTACCAAACAATTAAACATAAAAAGACCTGACCTTATTATACAAGCCGGCGTTGGTGGATGTTTTGATAATAAAATACCAACTGGCACTGTAGTTGTAATCAAACAGGAAGCCATTGCAGACCAAAGTGTAATTGAACTGGGCCAATTAAAAACGATGTTTGATTTAAAACTGGTACCCGAAAATCAATATCCATTTTCAAAAGGATGGCTGGTAAATAAAAGCGAACTATTAAAAAAAATAAAATTAAAAAAAGTAAAAGGCATTACAGTAAATGAAATAACTACTACCCTGCCAAAAGTAAAATTCTATAAAAAACATTTTGAACCGGTAGTTGAATCCATGGAAGGTGCTGCTATGCACTATGTAGGCTTAATGGAAAAAATTTCCTTTGTGCAAATACGAAGTGTGTCCAACTACATTGCAGAAAGAAATAAAAAGAACTGGAACATGAAAGAATCGATTATAAACCTGAATACTGAACTAATAAGCTTGTTACAAAAATTATGAAACTAACACTTGGCTTTTCCCCCTGCCCTAATGATACTTTTATTTTTGATGCATTGGTCAATAATAAAATAGATAATGAAGGATTTGAATTTGAAACAGTACTGGCAGATGTAGAAACTCTTAACCAATGGGCTCTTGAAGGCAAACTGGATATTACCAAACTCAGCTTCCCTGCATTTTTTCGTTCCTTATCCAATTATACTTTGCTTAATGCAGGAAGTGCAATCGGCAAAGGTGTAGGGCCGTTGTTAATTACAGATTCATCACATCCCATAAGTGATGATGAAATAAACCAGGCATCGATTGCTCTGCCTGGTATTCACACTACGGCCAATCTACTTTTTAGTTACGCATATCCTGATGCTACAGATAAAAAGTTTATGCTCTTCTCAGCTATTGAAGATGCATTGATCAATAAAGAAACTGATCTCGGCGTTATCATTCATGAAAACAGGTTTACCTATCAACAAAAAGGTTTACATAAAGTAAGAGACCTGGGAGAATATTGGGAAGAAAAAATAGAACTGCCTATTCCGCTTGGTGGTATCGCTATTAATCAATCAGTAAAAAGATCAGTTGCATTAAAAGTAAATGATCTCATCCGCAAAAGTTTGGAATATGCTTTTGTAAATTACCCGGTGATAACAGATTATGTAAAACAACATTCGCAGGCAATGAGTGAAGAAGTAATGCGGCAGCATATTGATTTGTATGTTAACAATTTTTCACTCGACCTCGGCGATGATGGCAAATTGGCTATTGAAGCATTGCACAATGTATTCCTTGAATTAAATAACCTGGAATCAGATGATGAAGATGTTTTATTTATGCAATAGATATCCGCTAAATAAATAATGGATTCACTCACACATATTGCATTGGGCGCCTGCATGGGCGAAGCTTTTGCCGGAAAAACAGTTGGCAGAAAGGCCATGCTATGGGGAGTGCTGGCGCAAAGTGTACCGGATATTGATTTTCTTGGAGCATTGTGGATGGATACATCAAGTAATTTGTTAGGCCATCGTGGTTTCACTCATTCCATTTTATTTGCTGCAATTGTTACTGTGCTATTAGCACTGCTTGCCGAAAAATGGCATCGTCCGCATAATATTTCTTTTGCCCGTTGGACCGCTTTCTTTGGTGCAGCCATCTTTATGCATATTTTTTTTGATGCATTTAATAATTATGGAGTAGGTTGGTTTGAGCCATTCAGCCATCACCGTATTTCATTTAATTCCATTTATGTGGCAGATCCTTTTTTCTCCATTGGCCCCGGTATAGCACTTTTATTTCTAGGTCTTTTAAAAAAGAAACATGTGCATCGCAGGTTCTGGTGGAAGTTTGGCCTTGTTACAAGTTTCGTTTATCTCGGTTATTGTGTGGTAAATAAAGTTATCATCAATCAAAAAGTAAAACAGGCATTTAGTCAGCAACATATTTCTTACAAAAACTACTTTACTACACCTGCTCCATTGCAAAGCTGGCTTTGGTTTGTAGTAGCCTCTACAGATAGTGGTTATTACACCGGCTATCGTTCTGTGTTTGACAAGGCAGATACTATGCATCTTGAATATTTTAACCGCAATGAAGTTTTCCTGGATACGTTTTCTAATAAAAAAGAAGTGCAACAGCTCATTCGTTTTTCAAAAGGCTATTACACGGTTGAAACAAATGAAGACACTATTATTTTTAATGATCTTCGCTTTGGACAAATAGCAGGTTGGGAAAATCCACGGGAAAGATTTGCCTTTCATTATTACCTGAGGCCAGAAGCTGACAATACATTAGTAGTGCAACGGGGACGGTTTGCCAAATGGAACCGGGAATCATTGCAATCATTTTTTCAACGAATAAAAGGAAATTAAAATTGCCTACAGAGATGGAGAGAATAACCTTGCAGTTCTTTCTATTAGCCTGATAAGTATTGAACGCTTAAACCATCTTTCCGGATCTATTTGTTGAGCGTCTTTCAAATCTTCAAAGAAAATGTCCCTCATTTTTTTTGATATGTTGGCGTCATAAATAATTGCATTCACTTCAAAGTTTAATTCAAAACTCCGGTGGTCCATATTGGCTGTGCCTATCATAGACAACTTACTATCTGTCACTAATGTTTTTGAATGAATAAACCCTTTTCGATAAAAATAAATGTCTACTCCTGCTCTTAGTAGATCTGCATAATGATCCTTAGAAGCAGCATTTACAAATCTTGAATCACATTTGCCAGGCACTAATAATTTTACACTGATACCACTTGATGCTGCAATGCGGAGTGCATCGGTAATATTTTCTCCGGGAATAAAGTAAGGAGTAGTAATAAGTATCTCTTCTTTTGCAAGATAAATTGCCTGCAATATTGAAAACAGTACAGATGGATGCATAGAATCCGGACCGCTGGCGGCCATCTGCAAATAAGTATTCCCCTTCGGAAATTCTTTACTGAAATATTTTGCCTGAGCAGAGATTTTTTTTGGACAGCAAAAATTCCAATCGCCAATAAATAGATATTGCAAGTAATACACACCGGGGCCATCAATTCGCAAATGTGTATCTCTCCAGTATAATTGACCCGGCTTGTTGTTTATATATTTATCACTTACATTAATGCCACCCACAAAACCTGTTTGTCCATCTACCACAACTATCTTGCGGTGATTGCGATAATTAATACGATTGGCGAGCAGATAAAAATGAACTTTATAAAATGGATATACTTCAATACCTGCATCCCGCATTCGCTGTTCTGTTTTCTTTTTAATACCGGGGCTGCCAAAATCATCGTAAATAAATTTTACCTCCACTCCTTCTTTTGCTTTTTTAATCAGAAGTTCTATAACCTGTGTACCAATTTCATCTTGTTCATAAATATAATACTCCATGTGGATGTGACGCTTTGCCTCGGCCATGCATTGCAACAACTCAGGAAATTTTTCTTCGCCATTCAATAATATTTTTATGCTGTTACCGGCAGTAAGCGGACTATTAATATCATTGATGAGCATACTGATCAGCTCTTCATTTTCCGTAACACCCATATCTTTCTTTTTTACAGCAGAGTTGGAGTAGTAGTCCACATCTTTTGTAAGTTGCCGGAGCATATGCTCATTTTCTCCCAACTTCTTTGAATATATTTTTTTCCGCCAGTGGTTAATACCAAAGCTGATGTAGAAAAAAATTCCGAATACGGGAACAAAAACACAAAAAAGTAGATAAGCCAGTGCTTTGGTGCTGCTGCGAATTGAAAATATAATATGCAGACATATTCCGAGCAATATCAACAGGTAGATAAGAATGATGAGCCAGTATTTTTCCATAAGCTAAAGCTAACATGATTGTACAAGTAATCAAATATGCCGGAGTTTAAATTAAATAATTATACCAAATTATTCAAAGCCAATCCGGTAATAGCATTGAATACTCAATCGGCCCAGAATCAACAGATATATAAAAAAGGTGGGTTAATAACAAGTAAATTACCGTTCTAACCGGCAATTTTCCCTGCTTCGTCTATTTTATTGTATAACCAAAGAAAAAAAGACGCAGCTTTATAGCTCATTTATTAAACTATACAAATATGTTACAGGAATTAATTCAAAAATTACAGAACCAACACGGTCTGAGTGCAGAACAATCAACAGGAATTTTATCTACAGTAACGGGCTTTATTAAGGAAAAATTTCCGATGATGCAGGGTGCTATAGACAATATGTTCTCAGCATCTACCAGCGAAACAGCACCAATGGCACAGGCAACTGCTGCTACTGCAACAGCACAACCAACATCTGAAGTAAAAAAAGAAGAAGAACATAGCATTCTTGATAAAATAAGCGATTTTATTCCTGGCCAGGCCGGCGAAAAAATTGAGACTTTTGTAAAAGGTGCTGCTGATAAAGCAGAAGGCCTGTTTGATACAGTGAAAGAGAAAGCCGGGGGCTTCTTTGGAAAATAAGATTAAAGCAAATTGAGCAGTGATTGATAATGAAAAGTGGCACTCTGGTAGTGCCACTTTTGTTTTGTAGCCAATGAATTATTTAAAAATTACTTTTTCTTTAAGCAACTACTTCTTTTCTTTCTTATTTTCATAGCATGACGATTCTAGTTGTACTGGTCTGTCTTGCCTTGCTAATATTATTAATAGCCGCAGCAAAGTTTAATGCCTTTGTTGCTTTTCTTATTGTATCGCTGCTGGCTGGCTGGTGGCTTGGCATCCCTTTAGAAAAATTAACTACCTCAGTTAAAACCGGCATTGGTAGTATCATGGGTGATCTTGTAGTCATTATCTGCCTCGGTGCCATGTTGGGTAAAATTGTAGCAGAAAGCGGTGCTGCGCAAAAAATCTCGGATGTATCCATAAGAATATTTGGCAAAAAATATTTTCATTGGGGTATGATGCTTACAGGTTTTATTGTAGGTATTCCATTGTTTTATAATGTGGGGTTTGTATTACTAATACCGCTTATTTTTTCCGTTATCTATCGCACAGGAATGCCAGCGGTTTATACAGCACTGCCTATGCTGGCAGCTCTTTCTGTTACACATGGTTTTTTACCACCACATCCATCTCCATCAGCATTATCAGTACAACTGCATGCTGATGCCGGCCTTGTTTTATTATATGGAATTATCATTGCCATTCCAACAGTTATACTTGCAGGACCGGTATTTGGCAGTACATTAAAAAATCTTCGTACAGCTCCTTTGCAATTATTTCAATCTGTTGCAAAACCAACAGAATCATTACCTGGTGTATTCAATAGCCTTATTTCATCTTTGTTGCCTGCATTATTACTCATAATTATTACTATCATTCCCTATGTTTTTTCGATAAATGAAAGTGCAACCCAATTACTTTCTTTCTGGGGTGATCCGATGGTGGTGCTATTAGTTTCCTTGTTATTCGCCACTGTATCACTCGGCATTATGCAAGGCATTTCTATAAAAAAGGTAATGAACTTTTATGGCGAAGGAGTAAAAGATGTAGCATTGATATTGCTGATTGTAGCAGGTGCCGGTGCATTGAAACAGGTATTTGTGGATAGTGGAGTAAGTAAGGAAATAGCAGATCAACTCAGCAGCTTGTATGTACATCCACTTATATTGGGATGGTTGCTGGCAGCTGTCATCCGGGTATGTGTGGGTTCAGCAACAGTAGCTGGTGTAACTGCAGCAGGCATTATTGCGCCACTTATAATTTCATCAGGTACTAATCCAAACCTGGCCGTACTATCCATTGGTGCAGGCAGCCTGATGTTTTCACATGTTAATGATTCCGGCTTCTGGATGTTTAAAGAATATTTTAACCTGTCGGTAAAAGATACGCTGCGTTCATGGTCCGTCATGGAAACTATCGTATCCGTAGTGGGTTTAGCTTGTGTAATGCTGTTGAATATTATTCTGGGATAAATAACTTTCTTACAAACTCTTATTGGTCAGATATTCCAATATATTGGCAACAATATCTGCCGGTTCATTTTCTATATCCGCCGTAAAAGCATTGGTTGGTATTTCCAGTGAATCAAATTGTGATTGCAATAATTTCGCCGGCATAAAATGATCTTTTCTTTTGTTCAATCTTTCCTGAATGAGATTAAAACTTCCTTGCAAAAAAATCCATACTGGCTTTTCAATGCCAGATGAAAGTGCAACTCTGTATTTTTCCTTCAATGCAGAACAGGCAATAACAGCTCCTGCTAATGCGGATTGTTCCTGACCTAATTCATTTAATTTAGTTAGCCATGGTTGTCTGTCTTCATCTGTTAGTGGCTGTCCGGTTTTCATTTTTTCTTTATTATTAATAGAATGAAAATCATCTGCATCAAAAAAAGGCAATCTCATTTCGATAGATAATAATTTACCGATCGTTGTTTTACCGGAGCCTGATACACCCATGGTGAAGATGATTGGTTTCATTTGGGGTGCAATGTAGTGATAACGGGTTTTAAAACTAATTGAAAATTTATTTAAACTCACCGTTGGGAACAAGCCATCTTAAAGCAATAATCATAGGTGTTTCTTACCTTTGCCCTATGCTTACAATCTCTAACCGTGGTCAGCAGATGCCACCCTCTCCTATCCGAAAATTAGTGCCGTATGCTGAAGCAGCAAAAAAGAAAGGTATTAAGGTGTACCATCTTAACATCGGGCAGCCGGACATAGAAACTCCACCTGCAATACTAGATGCAGTACGGGATGCAGATATTAAAACATTGGAATATAGCCATAGTGCTGGTAATGAAAGTTATCGTCGCAAATTGGTGCAGTACTATAAATCGGTGGGTATTGATGTAAGCCATGATCAGATAATGATAACAACCGGCGGAAGTGAAGCTATTATGTTTGGATTCTTTACCTGTCTCAATCCTGGCGATGAAGTAATAATTCCTGAACCATTTTATGCAAACTATAATGGCTTTGCCTGTGCAGCCGGTGTAAAAGTGGTACCGATAACTTCCCGTATTGAAACCGGTTTTGCACTACCTCCCATCAGCGATTTTGAAAAAGTGATAACGGAGAAAACAAAAGCTATTATTATTTGCAGTCCTAATAATCCTACTGGTTATTTATACAGCCGGTTAGAAATGGATGCGTTGAAAGAAATTTGTATCAAACATAATTTGTATCTCTTCAGTGATGAAGCTTATAGAGAATTCTGTTACGATGGCGAATATGTAAGTGCTATGCATTTACAAGGATTAGATCAACATGTAGTATTGATGGATACTATTTCTAAAAGATATAGTGCCTGCGGTGCAAGACTTGGGGCATTGGTTACTAAAAATAAAAATGTGTATGATGCGGCTATGAAGTTTGCACAGGCAAGATTGAGTCCGCCCGGACTTGCACAAATAATGGGTGAAGCTGCTGTTGATTTACCTGCCAGTTATTTTGATGAGCCAAAAGCTGAATACCTGCGTCGCAGAAATTTATTAGTAGAAAGATTGAATGCGATGCCCGGAGTATATTGTCCTAACCCCGGTGGTGCTTTTTATGCTATTGCAAAATTACCGATTGATGATAGTGATAAATTCTGCCAATGGTTGCTTGAAGATTTTTCTCACAACAATGCTACAGTAATGCTGGCCCCGGCTACTGGTTTTTATGGAACACCCGGACTTGGCAAGAATGAAGTGCGGTTAGCTTATGTATTAAATCTCAATTCGCTAAATACGGCAATGGATTGTTTGGAAAAAGCATTGGAAATATATCCGGGAAAAGTAGCCACAGAGAAACTGGCTGCTGCCGCTGCAAAATAATTACAACTTACACAAGGCATTTGCATGGACAATAAAACTGCATGCCCATTCTGTATTTACATACATGAATGATAATTTATTATTACAGTTTTGAATCAACCACTGCAAACCATTTTATTTACAACCACTCGTTCACTTATCGATAAAGCCCTTGCTTATTAATAGGGCTATTTCGTTGCTTCTTATTAATTGTCCACTCTTTTTTCACATTTTGCATTTTTTTGCGGTCTTCAAATTGCTGGAAGTTAACTTTAGGTTAGATTTTATTTATACCTACACCAAAATTTACTTTATGACAAAAAAAAATCTTATTGTCTTAGCAGGATTTATCTTTTGGGGACTTGCTTCCACAGCTCAAAATTCAGTTAGTGGAAAAGTTTCTGATAACGCCGGAAAGGGAATATCCGGAGCCTCCATCACAATCAAAAAAGGAAGAGGAACAACTACGAATGCTGATGGCATTTATAGTTTATCCCTACCCAATGGTTCGGAAACAATTTCAGTTTCATCAGTGGGATATGCACCTGTTTCAAAAACTGTGAATGTAACGGGTAATATGACAGTAGATTTTACATTGACAGAAGCAGCAGGCGATCTTGGCGAAGTAATACTTACTACTGGTGCCCGTTCTCAACCCCGCAGTTCGTTAAATTCTCCAGTGCCTATTGATGCACTATCCAATAGTGAATTAAAATCCACGGCACAAACAACTTTTGATAAACAACTTCAGTACCGTGTACCTTCATTCAATACCATCAATACCCCTGTAAACGATGCAACAACTTTGCTGGACCCTTATGAAATTCGTAACCTGGGCCCAAGCAGAACATTGGTACTTATTAATGGTAAAAGAAAAAATCTTAGTTCACTAATCTATGTGCAGTTTTCTCCTGGTAGAGGAGAAACCGGTGCAGATATTTCCGGAATTCCAACTGATGCCATTAAAAGAGTAGAAATTTTAAGAGATGGTGCATCGGCACAATACGGATCAGATGCTATTGCCGGTGTAATGAATGTAATATTAAAAGACAAGTACCAATACAGCTCACTTACATTTAATGCTGGCCTAACTTCTAAAGGTGATGGTGAAAATTATGGCGTAGCATTTAACAGCGGCTCTAATATTGGTGATAAAGGATTTATTAATTATACAGTTGATTTTAGTCAGCAAAACAGTGCAGTTCGTTCTGGCATAATTGATATTCCTACAGAGATAGCAACTTTTGGAGGATCACCTTCATCTGATGCGGCTATAAGGGCTTTCCTGGCCAAATATCCAACCGGTAATAATATTAATGGCTCTGGTGATATACAAGCTGCAAAATTTAATTATAACCTCGGTTTAGACGTTGGTGAAAATGGACAGTTTTACAGCAATGCCGCATTAGTATTTAAGAAAGCAAAGAGTTTTGCCAACTATAGAACTCCTTATTGGAGAACAGATGCTGGTTTATTACACAAAAGAATTCCGGGTGCACCAAATTATACTGGTGGCAGCGATCCTTTATATGAAGGCTACCTTGGTTACGTTCCCACTTTTGAAGGAGACCTGTTAGACTACAATGCTACATTTGGTTTTAAAAATGTAAAAGGTGGTTGGACACAGGATGCTGCTGTAACATTTGGCGGCAACCAGCAATTATACACCGTGGAGAATACGGTAAATCGTACTCTCGGAACTGCCAGCCCAACTTCATTTAAGCCAGGTGGTTTTAATTTTTCACACATAGTAGGTAACTATGATATTTCGAAATCAATTACGGATGATGTAAGTATCGCATTTGGAGCAGAGGTTAGAAATGAAACGTACAAAATCATAGCAGGAGATACAGCCTCTTATTCTGGTGAAGGCTCCAATTCGTTTCCGGGTATCCGTGCAGAAAATGCAAGAACCAATAGCCGCTTTAACCTCGGTGCATATGCTGATGCCACCTGGAATATTTCTAACGCCTTTTTATTGAACGGTGCTGTTCGTGCAGAAAAGTATAGCGATTTTGGTAATGCGTTTGTATGGAAAGTTTCAAGCCGTTACAAATTTGCAAATGATAAAATTGTGTTGAGAGCTTCTGCATCAACTGGATTTAGAGCACCTACGCTACACCAGATATATGCACAATCAACGCAGGCATCATTTGCCGGTGGTACTATTGTATTATCGGGGTTATTTAACAACAGGAGCAAACAGGCTTTTGCATTAGGTGTTCCTTTATTAACTCCTGAAAAATCAAACAACTTTACCGTAGGATTAGGATTAACACCGGTTAAAAATCTGAGTGTAACTATCGATTATTATAGTATTGAAATAAGAGATAGAATTGTATACAGTTCTTCTATCAACTCTGATGATAAATTATTGGCAACACCTACCACCGAGTTGGGTCGTATTCTTAAAGGCAATTCAGTAGGTGCTGGTAATTTCGACCTGGCCAGTGTGCAATTTTTTATCAATGGTGTAAAAACAAAAACTTCAGGTATTGACGTGGTAGCCAATTATAAAAATCTTGTATTAGGTGCTGGCAAAATGGGAATTAATTTCGCCGCCAACTTTACAACTAACAATGAATTAGTAGGCACACCAAATGATCCACCTGCTATTAAATCAGCCGGCGCATCCATACTTAACCGCCAAATTATTTCTTTGCTGGAGGAAGGTCGTCCTCAATATAAAGCGGTACTTGGTTTTGATTACAGTTTGAAAAAATTCGGTGTAAGTTTAAATAACACTTTATTCGGACCAACTAAATTCCAGGACCTTGATAATGGTGGCTCACAGATGAATAATATAAAACAGGTTTTTGAATCGGCTATAGTTACTGATTTAAACCTTGGTTATAGCTTTACTGATAAAGTTTCTTTTAACCTTGGTATCAACAACATTTTAAATGTGCTACCAAAATGGAGTCTTGAGTTAACTGGTAGCCCAAGTGATCCTGATTATGCAGCAGCAAGTGCTACTTTGGCAAATCCTGCTGACAAGTCATTGCTCGAAGGTTTTCTTTCTTTCAGTGGTCGTTATCGTATATTAGGTTATAACGGTTCTCAATTCAGCCAATTAGGAACTATGTTCCAGGCATCTTTGGTATTTAAATTCTAATCACAATTATTTTAAAGGGTGAGGCTAATCGCCTCACCTTTTTTTATTGCTATGAATACACTGTACACCAATCATTCGGAAATTTATGAAATGATGTATCAAACTTTCATCAATTACGATGAAGAGTATTATTATTACAGTAGTATTTTAAGAAAGTATAATGCAAACTCAGTTGTCGAACTGGGATGTGGTACCGGCAGCCTGGCTAAACGTCTATGTGCAAATGGCTTTAACTATACCGGTCTTGATTTAAATAAAACAATGCTGGAGATTGCTTCAGAAAAAAATCCGGGAGTAAAATTTATCGAAGGCAATATGAAGGATTTTGAATTGAAAGAAAAAAGCCAGGCCTGCATTATTGCAGGACGATCCATCAGTTACCTGATGACTAATAAAGAAGTGATGGAAACTTTTAATACCATTCATAAAAACTTATCGCCGGGTGGAATACTATGCTTTGATAATATTGATGCAGGAAAATTTATCCCTTTTATTAAAGATGGAAAACAAGTAATTCATCATGCGGAGTTTGGTGGAAGAAAATTTCGACGAGAAAGTTATTGGTCAGTAAATGGAAATGAGAACTGGTCGTTTAACTGGGAGTCAGTCTATATGGAAGAGAATCAACAGGGAAATTTGAAAAAAATAACAGAAGATAATTCTACTGTACGGTGTTTTACAAAAGAGGATCTGCATTTATTCCTTACGCTTTGCAATTTTGAAGTGAGAGAAACATTAGACCGTGACTCTTATGCTTTTGATACATGTGTTATTGTAGCACAGAAAAAATAATTTTTTATGGCAATGTATGATAATGAAAATACAGTGCGGAAATCTTTTGATCTTAATTATATAAGCGAATATCTTATACAGGCCCAATGGGCTGAGATGATAGAATTAAAAAAAGCAATTACAGAAATAGCGGATCAAAAGAACGGACCCATTTCTATATTAGATATTGGCATAGGCAATGCAAGAGTGCCTAAGCATTTGAGTGGCATTAGAGAAGTATGGAATAATATAGCCGTTTATGATGGCACAGATAATGCCTCAGCCTGCGTAGATATTTCAAATGACATAATACAGGAATTAGGTATCGCCGACAAAGTGACTGCTTATTATTTTGATGCTGCAGACCTTGATAAATGGAAAAAAAATTATGATCTGATCATTACCACCTGGTTTACGGCAGGTAATTTTTATCCGGATGATTTTTCTTTTGATAATTATAATAAGAATGAAAGAATAAGCCTTGATACAAATACCAAGTTTGAAAAAATATTTTCCAGTGCTTGTAATTTGCTGGAACAAGGAGGAGAAATTGTTTTAGGAGCTTGTTACATTGATAGTGATGCTACCAGGATCAAACAGGAAGAAAATTATCGGAAAATGGGGATGACGATTATCACTGACATTGAGGATTCCTTTACTGCCACCAAAGAAGGATTTTGGTCGCAACGATTTACCCGGGAGAAACTTTATCGTTATTTAAACTTTGCTGATCCTAATAAAATAAGCTTTACAGCACTTGATACTTATAATTTTGCTATGCAGGTGCGGATCAGGAAATAGATAAAATCTTACTCATTATTTTTCCTGCTTGCTAAAAAGTGCTGGCAAGAACTCTTTGTTAAGTTCAGTAAACATGATAGGATAAGCCGGATCGTCATCAAAATCATTCAGCATTAATCTCCACCACCCTACATTTTTCCATTGGCCCAGCTTATACCCTACTTTCTCATAGGTAGCAAAATAGGTGAAGCCAAGGCTTTCGTGAAAAGCCACACTTTTATCGTTGGGCAAATTAATTACCGCATATACATTTCTAAATCCCTGCTGCTTCAATATCGCAAATAAAACTGTATATAAAATTTTGGCAATTCCTTTTCGCTGATAATCATCATGCACATAAACAGAACATTCCACACTCCACTCATAGGCCTTTCGTTCCCGGTAGCTGGAAGCATAGGCATAGCCCACAATTTTTCCATAAATCTTTACCACCAACCATGGCCATTTGGTAAGGTATTTTTCAATTCTATTTGTAAAGTCTTTTACCGAAGGCACTTCAGTTTCAAAAGTTAAAGAGGTGTGTTGAATATAGGGAGCATAGATCTTCAGAATATCTTCTGCATCGCTGGGTGTGGCAAGGTGTAAGTGTAACATAGTTTCATTGCTAAATTAAGGGCAAATTTCATTTCAAACTTTAGCCTGAAATAGCTATTTTTGCCGCCCGTTGCGGGGGTAGCTCAGCTGGTTAGAGCATCGGATTCATAACCCGAAGGTCGGCAGTTCAAGTCTGCTCTCCCGTACAGAAACAGCTCCATTTATTTGGAGCTTTTTTTATTTTCTTAAACTAAATATAAGATTCATATCCGCCTCGGCGGACGGCAGTTCAAGTCTGCTCTCCCGTACTTTTTAAAGCTCCTTTTCAAGGGGCTTTTTTAGTGATTTACACAAAAAAGCCCCGGTTTTCACCGGGGCATAGTCCGAAACCGTCCTATCAACGATTAGTTTTTCACCAGGTCAAATTTTTTGAATATGGCCTTTACGCTATACTGAATTTCTTTGGAGGTCAGGTTCTTACTGTTTACTTCTTCAGTGGTCCATCCCTGCCACACTGTTTTATCAGTTTTTGCATCAATCATAGAAACAGTTACAGTGCCTTCTTTTACCGCCCTTTCATCTCTTTCATATCCTATAAACTGCGAAGGATAAAAAATTGTAGCATAGCGACGGGTATAAGGATTGAAAATAGCCCTTGAGTAAGGTCTTGAATAAACCGGGCTGTTGCTTTCCTGAATGCTTTTTTCTACCAGCACATCATAGCTCAACAGTACATCGGGTTTATTTTTTACTTCTCTCCATCCCGAAGTTTTTTCCAGCTCTTTATTTACAGCGGCCTTTATTTTTTGTTCCGTAAGGTCGTTGTGTTTATTGCTATCCTCTTTTCCTTCGCCACCTTTATCTATCCAGGCAAAAGTTTTATAGCGGCTGAAATCGGTATTATCGTCTTTTTCAATATGGGCCGTGGTTCCACAACTTGCAAGCAAGAAGACGAAAGAAATATATCCACTCCACAGCATAACATTCTTATTCATTTTTTTCCTTTTGTTTAATAGTTAATCGAACATTTTAGCTATTAATAAACGAAAAAAGTATGCTGTAATTTATTAAGGAGATGTGAAATGTTTTTGTTAAGAAAAGTGTATGTCAGGTGAGTGTCATCCAAGGCCTGTTTCGGAATGCCTTTCAGGAATTTCTACATCCACAAAACCTTTTTTGATGAGTCGTTGTTTGAAATCTTTCTGCACTTCATACTCACCATGCACCAAGAAAAGTTTTTTCACCTGCCGGTTATCCTGGCAAGCAAGCCACTGGCTCATATCTTCATAATCGCCATGGGCACTCATGCTACGAATGCTGCCAATCTCTGCATGCACTTCATGCAATATTCCAAACATCGTTATTTCTTTATCACCATTCATCAACCGGCCGCCAATGGAACGGGGTTCGCAATAGCCGGTTAATAAAATGGTATTGCGGCTGTTTTCAATATTGTTGCTGATATGATGTTTTACCCTTCCTGCATCTGCCATACCACTTGCAGAAATTATTACCATCGGGCCATTTTGAAAATTGAGTTGTTTTGATTGTTCTACTGTTTGTATATATCGCAATCCTTTAAAAGCAAACGGATCATTATCAGATTGCATTAATTTTTGAATAGTCTTATTAAAATACTGCGGGTACTTTTTTACAATTTCAGTAGCTTCTATACTTAGTGGGCTATCCACATAATAATCAAGAGCAGGCAACCTATTTTCTTGTTCTAGTTGATTAAGAGCATACAACAATTCCTGAGTACGACCTACACTAAAGGCAGGCATGATTAATTTTCCTTTCTTTTGCAAACATGCTTTTTCAATCCAGCGGAGCAGCATATCTGGTGTGGTTACATTATTATCATGCAGGCTATTGCCATAAGTAGATTCCATAATAATATAATCTGCCTGAGGAAATGTTTCCGGTGATTTTAAAATAGCATCCCGATAGCGGCCAATATCTCCACTGAATGTGATTCTTGTTTCTTTTCCATCTTCATTTATTTTAACATGAACACAGGTACTACCGATAATATGTCCTGCATCAGTAAACATAGCCTGCACACCATCTATTACATCATACCATTCATTATAATTTTTTTCAGCAAAATGGGTAATAGCTCTTTCAGCATCTTCAGTAGTGTATAATGGTTTCAGGTATGGAAGACCTTGCGCAGCAAAACGTTTATTTTTATATTTAATATCATCTTCCTGTATTTCAGCTGAATCTTTTAATAATACACTGGTAAGATCTTTGGTAGCAGGAGTACAAAATATATCACCGGCAAATCCTTCAGCCACCAGCTTCGGGATTAATCCACTGTGGTCGATATGTGCATGAGAGAGAATCATTACATCCACTTCTTTTGCATCAAAGCCAAGATCCCGGTTCAGCATATCAGTTTCTTTTCCCATGCCCTGGAACATACCACAGTCGAGCAGTATTTTTTTCCCATTTTTTAAAATCAATAAATGTTTGGATCCTGTAACTGATCTGGCTGCGCCGTGAAATGCTATTTTCATAATTTGAATTGTATCGCTGTAAGTTAAGCAATAATATAAATTAATAATTCGTTTTAGATATTCAAACAACTGTTTATGAAAAGAAAAATCCTAATTATTCAGGTCTTTCTGATAGTTTGTATGTCAGCAGTCTATTCCCAAAAAACTTCTTTAGAAATTGGAGGAAAAGTGATCAATGAATTGGCCACCTGGAAAAATTTTGGACCAGGTGCTGGATTGCAAGTTGTTTATAAAGTAACTAAACATAGCGGCCTAGAAACAGGCATCTATTACAAAATCAATCCGAAGCACTATTTATTTCCTGATAGCTTATTAGGTCTTTCGTATGAAAAGTTCAATGAAAGGGTTATTCTGATTCCAATCTTATATAGGTTTGATTCAAAAATTATAAACTTTACAGCCGGGTTTGGCATCGATTATATAATCAGTTTGAAAGACATTCAAAAAAAAGAACCCTTGGGATACCCAAAAGATTATTTTAATAGAATTGAATTTGTCTCTATACTAAGTATTTCTAAAACATTTTACCTTAATAATTCCTGGATATTGGAACCTGAGATAAGAGGTACTGCTTTTGTTCCAGCAGGCGGCGGAGGTGTTGGTTTGAATATATCGCTTCGCAAAAAAATCTTTTAGCCCTTTTTACCTTTCGATTTAAATGACCATGTAACGTAAAACTCTGCGACAACTTCTCCTTGTTTATTCGTACCGATTGATTTTGCTTTTACTATTCGGGCTTCACCGGTAGTTATTGTTTCTTCTATTGCTTTTTGAAAAAGCTCACCATCTTCACAGACAAAACTTGTTCTGTCTGCTGCTTTTTTAAAATATTCTGATTCCACTTTTACTACCAGCATAGAAACTGGTGGATCAATTTTATATAAATGCGCCATGGCTAATGCCCCCGTACTCATTTCTGCCGCCATACTCAGGCAGGCAAAGTAAGTAGAGCGAAAAGGATTTTGTGAAAGCCATTTATAAGGTACAGTTACCACACATTTTTTTTCATCCGCTTCTCTTACACTTAGTCCGGCAAAAAAAGCAGCCGGTAATTTGGTAAGCAAAAACATCCTGAACTTAACAGGATGCTTCATCAACTTTAAAAAAGTAATTGCATTATTATTCATCATTGTTCTTTGTATTGTGCAGGATCAAAAGCAGCTTTGCTCCAGTTTTTTAAAAATTCAATTACTTTTAGTTTGCTATATGCTTTACCTTCTTCGAGGTATGCAGAATTTTCTGTATGCAACAATTCTCCCTTCCCATTTAAAATTAAAAATACCGGGAAGCCAAACCGCTGCGGAAAACCATACTTCTCCAATATCTTTTTATTCTTATTCTCAGGACTATAATTCAAATGATAAACCACATAGTTGCTTTCAACATAATTCTTTATATCAGAATCCTCTGTAATAAAATTATTGAACCTGGCACACCAGATGCACCAGTTGCCACCTACCTGTATCAGCACATGTTTACCTTTATCTTTTGCATCCTTTACCGCCGCTTCGATTGCTTTTTCAGCATTCTCTGACGGTTTATATAATTTAAACTTAGAGAGATCCTGTGCCGTTACAACAGCAACTGTAAAAAGAATAGCTGTTGTTAATAATAATTTTTTCATACTGTATAGATTAGTAATTCCTGAAAACCTATGCTCTCATTATTGTTTATCAATTGCCACAACACAAGCCGTGGCCTTGTTATCATTAGCATCCACTTTAAAATAGATAGTGCCTTCGCTGCTGTTATTATACTTTGCTGAACGTATCTGTATGCTTTGCAATGCCTCATTCACTTTTCCAAGATAATCAGCTTTGCCACTACGGCTGATAGCCTGGTTTACTTCGTTATAATTCAACTCATCTTTACTTACCACTATGGCAATATAATCTTTATTGCCCACCGCATCTGCTTGCATGGATTGTGCTTTTGGAAATAAACGATAACCGGTAATACCACAGTATGGAGAATGTTTGGAAACCGTTTCTCCCTGTTTCATGTAAGGAAATAAAACATAGCTGCTGCCATCTGTTTCCTGGCCGAAAACATAGATGTAACATTCTGTTGCATTTTCTATCGACATTTTAAACCTGGTGCCTTTGGCAATTGGTGAAACTGTTTGAAACAAATTAGCACCCAATACTTTCAATGGAATATTTTTTCCGCCATCATTGTTTACCAAACCAATCTTACACTCCAGTGGAATATTGGCCACATTACTTCTTTTAGGCAACGGGTCAATACCGTATGCTTCTCTTGCATAACTTTTAAAATCGCCATAGCGAACCCAACCCACACCATTCTTACCCCACTCCGGTCCCCAGCTATTCATTATCTGAAATGCTCCACCAAATTTTCTATCATCATACCCAATCACACACATGGCATGTCCACCCATTCCCATTTGCGATTCATCCATTCCCTGTGGTGTCCATAATTCTCTGCCCATCATATCCTGCATAAAACTTTGGCCCACCATCATACCAATTGCAACCGGTGCATTTTTATTCAAATGTTCTTTTATAGCTCTTACACTTATCTCATTAATATTATCACCATTGGTAAGCCTGGTAAAACCATGAATTAAATTTTGCCTGCCCGTCTGCACATCAGATGATGATGGTTGACTTTCGCAATCCTGATCGCTATATGGATACTGACGAAGAGATACACCACCATTTTTTTGCATAGCTTCCATAGCTCTTTGAATATAAGAACCCTGGCAGCCTTCCAGTTTTATCTGGTTATATAAATAAGAAGGGCTGAATACAATACTGTTTGGATCCTGACCAGTAGCAGCCGATGTTAATATAGTTTGCGCAGCATATGCACTGCTCCATGCCACACAACTTCCCTGCTGGCCCTGATTGCCTCTTGTAGGTGCATATCTTAATAACGAAACTGCTTCAGGCAATGGATTTTTAGTAGCATCATCTTCAAGGCCTTCATACACCGAAGCTTTGTTGAATTCATTTTTATTAAAATCATATCCGCTGCTGGAAAATTTTTTTATTATTTCCGTAGGATTACAACCGCCAGATCTGCCCATCAAAAAATAAGCACCCACACCTAATATCAAAAGCACAATTATTCCTTTGCCTTTAAATAATCCCATCAGCATTGGTAAAAGTGAAATTAATCCACCACCTCCCCCTCCGCCACCGGGAAAATTGGGTCTTCGTCCCCCACCTCCACCTTCATCATTGTTTTGTTGATTAGGATCTATCGGATCGTCGGTCATTCTTATTGGCATAGTAATTAGTTTTGGTCTGCCATATGGCAAGTGGTTAAAATATGAAATAAAAGTAGGAAGATCAGATGAAATAGAAACGGCAATAGTGGCATGCACTTACTTTATTTTGCACCAACTGCAACGATTATGAAGAAGATTCGTCAATTTTGTTGAATATTATATCATTATGATTAAAATAAACACTTCTTTATTACTAGGCTTACTTCTTTCCTTTTCTTCTTTTAGCCAAACCGTTTCCAGCAAATTAAAATTTGAACAAGGGCAAACACTGGAAATTACTTTGCAATTGAAGACAACTATTGCGCAGCAGGCCATGGGGCAGGCAATTGATTTTGTCGTGGAAGCCACCGGTGCACATGCCTACAAAGTAACTAATGCTACTGAAGAAAACACTACACTCAGCCACCAGCTCAATCATATTACTTTCTTGTTTGACGGTATGGGGCAAAAAATGAATTTCGATTCGAAGAAAGAAAAAGATCTGAACGGGCAGATGGGCAAATCAATTAAAGAATTGCTGGATAAAAAATATAACATCATCATTGATCCCAATGGAAAAACAATGATGGCAATGCCAGAAAAAATTTCAATGGGAGAAACTGATAGCCGAATGGCCATCATCACCAGTATGCTAAAAGATATAACTGACCTGGTACAACCACCCCAAAAAGGAAAAGCCAGCTTTTTTAATATTTTACCGGAAGGTGAACATAGTAAAGGACATACATGGACCACTACTGAAGAAATAAATGGTGGTAAAACTGATGCTGCCTATGTAATATCAGAAATCAACGATTCAACAATCATAGTTGATTTTGTAGAAAAATCTACTACCATTATTAAAGCAGAAATGATGGGTAGTGAAACAACTACTACAATGAATAACCAATCAACCGGCAAGATCATATTGAACAAAGCAACTGGTATAATGCAGGGGAAAACTTATACAACAGAATCCAACGGTAACACAGAAGCACCTTTTGGTACTATGCCTGTTACATCAAAGACTACTACAGAGATAAGAGTGAAATCTATTTCACAATAATAAAAGAAGAGCTGTTGTAAACACAACAGCTCTTCGCATACAACACATAAATCAAAATAAGAGATCGATTATACAATAAAAGGATCTACAATTGCTAATACCTGTGCTTTTGTTAATGGCTCATCAAATGCTTCAGAAGCATCTGTTGCTGTAATTGCCTGACCATTGATACCAACTATTTCAACACCAGCCTGGTTGGTAATTTGCTCCCCATCATAACTTGCCTGCACCGCTGCAGATGCAATTCCACTTTGATTAAGTGTGATCCATGGTTTTACATCTACGCCTGCAGGTACAAGTCCACCATTCATTTTACGAATTCTGCGAACCTGTGCAGCATGTCTTGCTTCTACAGAATGAATTTGTAATGCAGCCTGTAACACATCATTATTAGCCATCAGATCTGGATCTGCTGCCTGGCCTTTATAAGCTCTTACACCAGTGTCTTCAAATGTTTGTGCTACTGCAAGAAACAATGCATAGTTTGTAAACACACCCATAAAAGGACCAGTACCGGTGCCATTACCTGCTGTAAAATCAAATACAGGTTCTGCTACAGGAGTACCACCAGATGCAGTAATTGCACTTCTAAGAAATGCTACGTGGGCTGTTTCATGTGCACCAATTGTCTGGAAAGAAGATCTTTCAACACCGGCAGGAATTGCAAGAGTACCACCAGTTGCTGCTGCATTACCTAGTTGATAAAACTTTGCTTCAAGGTATTCCAGGGTTAGTGCAAAATTGAGTACATCCAAAACTGTTTCATTCCGGGATGTTTGTCCGTAAGCTTTTTTAAACATACCTCCCAAAGCAAGAGGTACGGCTGCAAGAGCCAATTTTCCCGCAATGCCTGCGAATCCCTTCATCGCATTGCGTCGTGTATCCAGACGATCATAAACTTCCGGATCCACTTTTTCTATTTCAGTTAAAATATGTTTGACATTCATAAAAATTAGATTTAAGAGGTTGGTAAATTTCTTGCTGAGATCTTAGTAGTGAGATAGGTATTCGCTATCACTACTACTGAAGCAGGAGTAGCCGCCACATCAAGACCTTGTGCATTTACTACTGAACTGTCAGCAAAACTGCCCGGAGAGATCAACTCCCTAATGTAAGCAGCATGTCTTGCTTCCACCGAAACAATCTTTCCAGCTAAGGTGAGATAAACCACACCGGTTGCACTCTGACTGATTAATTTTCCTGCTCCGTTGTAGGCAGAAACACCAGTGTCCTCAAAAGCTTTTGCAGCAGCTAAAACACTAGCCCTGTCAGAAAAATTAATAGAACTGAAATCGGGAGTAAGGTCCTGGATACGGGATGCTGCAGGGATTGCATTTTTGAAAAACTCACGGTGAGCAATTTCATGATCTCTTACATCTGTTAATAAAGCAAGTTCAGCAGCAGTAGCTCCTGAGTAAGGTGTGCTTATTAATTTAATGTAAAAAGCAGCTTCCAGCTGCTCCAAGGCATAGGCATAGTTTAAAATACCTACATCACCACTTCCCAGGTCGATGCCTGTGTCGGTGTTGTTGTCATCTTTGTCATTGCACGATGATACTACCGCCGCCATTGCAATTGCAGCAGCACCACTATATCCCAGAAACTTTCTTCTGGATAGAGCCTTACTTTCTGCAATAGATGGCATAACAGTTTTATCACCAGATGTGATAATCTTAGTCATACTTTTAAATTTAAATGTTGAAATAATAATGCTAAAGAAGCAAGACTCTAATAGTTGGTTCAGAAATGGAACAAATACCATTCCTGAAAAAGAATACGATGAAATAAATACTTTAGATTGTTTACTGGGGAATTATCTCTACTTGTTGGTTCAGTAAGTCAGCAAAAGATTCTCTTCTCCTGATCAGATGGAAATTATTATTAATAAAGAGAACTTCGGCCGGCCTGTAACGGGAGTTATAATTAGATGACATTTCAAATCCATATGCACCGGCATTAAAAAAAGAAAGTATATCACCTTCTCGTATTTCATTTAATGACCTGTCGGTGGCAAATGTATCCGTCTCACAGATATTTCCAGTTACGGTATATATTTTTTCTTTGCCTGCGGTGTTAGAAATGTTTTCGATGTGATGATAAGCATCATACATCATCGGTCTTATTAAATGATTGAGTCCGCTGTTAACGGCTGCAAATTCAACTACTCCGGTATCTTTTAATACAGTAACTTCTGCCAGCATGTAACCACATTCACTTACCAAAAATTTTCCCGGCTCAAACCATAATTCAAATTTTTTACTGCCGGCTATCGGATGATTATCGAATGTCTCTTTTATTTTTTGCGCCAGCAATTGTACATCGGTTTCTTTTTCTCCCGGTTGATAAGGAACTTTAAATCCACCACCAAGATCTATAACTTCTAACTCCGGAAAGTGTGGGATGATCTCAAACAACACTTCAATACCTTTTACAAACACATCGGCATCTTTTATATCACTACCTGTATGTATGTGCAGGGTGCGGATAAAAAGATCATTCCCCTTTACTACTTTTTCTATTTCTGCCAATTGGTTTACAGGTATTCCAAACTTACTTCCATCATGACCGGTAGAAATTTTAAGATTACCACCCGCCATAATGTTGGGCCTTATGCGGATGCCAACTGGGTATGTATGTCCATATCTCTTTCCAAACTTTTCCAGGTTGGAAAGACTGTCTATATTAATATGTACACCTGCTGCCACTGCTTCTTCTATTTCATCAAAACCAATACCGTTGGAGGTGTATAAAATTCTTTCGGGGGGAAAGCCGGCATGCAAAGCCAGTTTCACTTCATTGATAGAACTACAATCGGCATTGCAACCAATTGATTTTATATAACGGAGAATATTAATGTTGGTTAATGCCTTAGAAGCATAAAAAAATTTTGTATCCAACACAGAAAAAGCAGCAGTCAATTTTTCATACTGCTCTTTTATTTTCTCTGCATGATAAACATACAAAGGCGTTCCAAACTGTTTGGTTGCGGCTATTAATTGTTCGTTGGATAATTTTTCCGGCATTGTTGCGAATATACTATAAACAGTTATGCCATCCCGCAGAGGAATGGCATAGCATTATAAATTTTAAAAAAATAAATATCAACTTTCCTCTCCTTCCTCCTGGTCATTATTAATAATCAGTTCACCATTATCGGCCACAGCCAGTGCAGTAGTTTCAGTTTCATTAGTAGTATCATTATTATCTTCTTCCTGCTGCACATCTTTCATTACGGTTGGCTCCACTAATTGATCAGCCAGCACTTCTTTTATTTTTGGTAGATCATCCGCTGAGTTGATACCGAAATAATCCATAAAATTTTTGGATGTGGCATACACCAATGGATGGCCCGGCAATTTTTCATTGCGGCCGGTGATGATGATTAATTCTTTCTCCAATAATTTTTGCACCGCATAATCAGAACTCACTCCACGGATGGCTTCTATCTCGCCTTTGGTAACAGGTTGCTTATAGGCAACAATTGACAATGTTTCTAATGATGCTGCCGATAGACGTTTTAAAAACTTATCGCCATTCAACTGCGCAATTGTTTTATGATAATCTTTCTTGGTAAGAAACTGCCAGCCACCGCCGCTTTGTTTCATTTCAAAGGGATAAAATTCTGAAGCATATTTTTCTACAATACCATCAATGGCTGCTTCCACCTGGTCAAGCGAAATTTTATCTTCCATAAAACCGAAAGCATTGTTCACCAGTTCGGTCAAATCAAGAGTACTCAGCGGTTTGTCGCTGGCAAAAATCAAGGCTTCTATGTGCGGTATAAGATTGGTTATTTCCATAATATAAAACCCCAACCCCTAAAGGGGCTTTACACTCTGTAAATAATAGAATTTCATTCTACTATTTACAGAGTGACTTTATTACTGATTAAAAATCATTTTTAAAAGAACAGAAACGAATGTACAACCAGCACTAATAGATTGAAAACTGAATTATCAACATATTATTGAGTAAATAAGAATCAATATTTCTAAGTTCCCTTTAGGGACAGGGTTTTTACCCCTGCAACGCCGCCGCACCACTTACTATCTCCGTCAATTCGGTAGTAATGGCTGCTTGTCTTGCACGGTTGTAAGAGATCTTCAGGTTGCGAAGTAACTCGTTGGCATTTTCGCTGGCTTTGTCCATGGCCGTCATCCTAGCGCCATGCTCAGAGGCATTGGAATCCAGCACCGCTTTATATAATTGTGTGTTGAGGATCTTTGGCATCAGCTCCGCAATCAATAATTCTTTGGAAGGATCATAAATAAAATCTGCCTTGGTAGTACCAGCCACTTTTTCCACTTTAGGGATTGGCAAAAAACGTTCTACTTCAAATTTTTGTGTAGCAGCATTTTTAAACTGGCTGTACACAACCTCTACCACATCAAACTGTTTTTCTTCAAATGCCTTCATAGCGGCTACAGATGCAGCCTGAACATTTTCAAAGGTCAGGTTCAGGAAAATATCTTTGAAAGTAGCGTCTGCTTTGTAATTATTCTTAAAGAAATGCTCGTATCCTTTTTTACCAATATTCCATATAGTAACATTGCCTTTTTTATACTGGGCTGAATATTTTTCTGCGATAGTTGCCTTGGTAAGCTTGATGGTATTCGCATTAAAAGCACCGGCCAGTCCACGGTCGCTGGTAATAACGATAAACAATATTTTTTCGGCCGAACGTTCTGTAGCCAATGCCATACTGGAGCCGCCGCCTTCGCTGTTGCTTACAATATTGCTCAGCATTTCCTGCAGCTTTTGTGCATAGGGACGCATTTGAATAATAGCATCCTGTGCCCGGCGCAGTTTAGCAGCACTTACCATCTTCATGGCTTTAGTAATCTGCTGGGTGCTTTGTACTGATTTGATGCGGTTTCTAACCTCTTTTAATTGTCCTGCCATAGCCTTTGTTGAATTGGCCGCAAAAGTACGGCCTATAGGCTAATATTCAAACTCAAAGTGGAAAATAAAAACAACGTTTAAGCTCTTCTTTATCAACATTTAATATCCTTGAGTTTTTAAACATTCAGATAAATTTTTGAATTCCCGAACATTAGGCTTACTTAACTTTAAGTCTTTATGCAATTTTGATTTCAACAAATCGTTTAATTCTAATTACCCCATTACCTCTAACCTGCTTTATGAAAATTTGCTTTTCCATTAAAAAAAACTTTCTCCTTTTCTTTGCTTTTCTATTTACAAATGAAAGCTTCTCACAAACTGACTCTCTGCCTGTTAATCTGCCCAAACAAATACGCTTTAACAAAGGGAATTTTGGCATAGAATCAACGGCCTCCATTTTACCACCAGCAAAAATTATTAATACCGGAGGTAACTATACATTAAAATCCCAGCTCCAATCCTCTTATGATTTAGGTATTAACTATAACAGGGATATTAATAACAAGCTGACGGTAGTAGCTGGTTTTCATTTTATAGTTGGTAAGTGGAATTTGCTATTAAATGTGCCTCCGCAGGACCTGGGACCAAACTATACTGATGGAAGACGTATAATAGAATTTAAAGAGCTTTGGGGGGCCATCAGGTTGCCTTTATTGGTTGAGCATAAAATTGGAGACCTAAAACGTAATCCTTTATTTATAAGAAGTGGTTTGAATCTTCGCTATAGTGGTCTGATGTCAGATCTTGATGTGAGCAGCAGCATAACTGACTCCAATAATCAATCTACCCGTTTATTTTCTGGAAGCTTTGAGCAAAGAAATAATAATAAACCATGGTTGACTTTTTTAGCTGGTGCAGGCAAGTCTTTTACATTAAAAAATAATAATAAATTTTCAGTTTGTTTACAGGCAGATATTAGTCCTGTCTATTTCCTGAAGGGCAATTATGAAATTACCATTCCCCAAAAACCAGTAAGTACTGGTATCTATAAAGTTAGTGGCACTTCGTTAGGATTATCTGTGCAGTATATTTTTACCGGCGCAAATAAACAAATTATTATGCCAGAAAAACGAAAGAAAAACTCCAACTCAACTTTAGCAAAAACACCATTTAACAGAAAAGAAATATTGGAAAAATATGTATTCAAAGGCAATCATATACAGTTCAACTTCGCCAGGCTTTCTACCTTTAAAGCCCGGTTGAAAAATGAATCCGGTAATTATGCTGTAAATACTAAGTCAGCCCGAGGTTCTTTATTAAGTTTCAAATACAGTATTAATTTTAATAATGAATTCAGTTTGATTACAGGAGCTGAGGCCATGTTATTGGGAAGAAATTTCATAGTCTCATTTGCAAAAAATGATTTTTCACCTCCTTTAATCTCAGATTATAACCTCACAAGGAAAAGATCACTTATTCAAGAATTAGTTCTCAGCCTTCCGATTATAGCTGAAAAAAGATGGCTTTACTCCAAAACAAAATTTCTGTCTGCAAATGCAGGCCTGCGACTAAACTTTAGCCTGGGTGGCGACTTTGATTTCTCTTCATTTTATCTGTTAAACACAGCAAACAATTATTATAATGCAGGCGGTGTAGATGTAAATGCCAATAATGATGCTAAACCATGGGTAAGTTTTCCACTAACAGCAGGACATGGATGGTTGCTGAGGAATAATAACCTTTTGGAACTTAGTATCTATTCCAATATTTCATTTACCAGATATGTAAATGGTACTTATCAAATTGATATTCCGAACAAGCCTTTGACTAACGGCCGGTATAGCTCTACCGGTTCTTTTGTTGGTTTGTCATTAAATTATGTTTTTACCAACGCCAATTATCGGATTAGAAAAGACTACGAGAAAATAAAAAAATAGAGTGAGCATGAATAATGAGTAACCCTATAAACTGAAAAGAATATAGTATTCGTTTTCATTTAATTACTCTTTGAAGAATTAGCCCCCAATATAAACTCCCTCTTCAACCTATAAGTAATAGACAACCATCCACCTTCCCTTGTAGCTTTGTTTACCGGGGTTTCGCTTTCTTTTATTATTTCTAATTGTATAGGGCCATCGGCCAGTTGTTTTAGTTCTTCGGCGGTAATCAATAGCCGGCCATCTTTTACTGTATCGGTTCTGTCTATTCCTTCACTGGCATAGGCCGTGTCGGTCATTAATATCCGTATGTTATCTCCGGGCTGCACTCCATCCAGTTGCAATTCTATATTTCCTCTTGGCACCGTTTCAGCAATTTCTGTCCGCAATTTTATGGGTTGAAAAGAAAACTCTTCTTCATATTTTTTATTATCTCCATCAATAAATTCAATACGGTGTTTACCTGCAAAGCCTTCCAGGGGTTTTTGTATTTCATAAAAAGTACCGGTCATTTTTGTACTGTCGCCGGTGATTAGCTGCCCATCCAGCTTTACTTGGCTCGGTGCATCCAGGGTAAGGGCACTTCCATTTTCACCGGCATAGCGGTAATGCAATAAAACGGTTACAGAATCATTTCCTTCCTCCCCCATTACCCGGTAATCAAAATAAATAGATGCAGGATCAACTTCTCGGCTTCTATTCACATCACTATCATCATTGTTGCAGGAAAACAATATAAAAGAAACACCAAGGAATAAGCAGAAGAAAAAACGGCTCATGAAAAAAGTTTGATATTTAAACGAATTAAGACGGCAAGGTACGTTAACCAAGTACAAATTTCGGGCTAACTGGTTCTTTTGCAGGTATTAAAACCTTCGCCAGCCCTTCATCACTCCGCCGTATTATCATATCTTTGCCCTCCTGTCAAAATGGCTCACAAAAGTTTTGTAGCACCCTTTTTGACAACTAAAGAAACCGGTCAATAAAGTGATTCCCGTCTATCTTAAATATTTGCTGCAATAGCCACTGTTTATGCGACTTTTTTGCTTGATTGATTGTTGAAGACAACACTTTAATAAAATATAATCCCTTAACCATGCTTGGTTTTATTTCTAAAATTTTTGGCGGCAGCAAGTCGGAAAAAGATGTAAAAAAGATTGAACCGTATGTTGGTAAGATCAACCAGTTTTTTACTTCCTATCAATCCCTGAGCAATGATCAGCTGCGCAACAAAACACAAGAGTTCCGCCAGCGGATAAAAGAACACCTGTCTGAAATAGATGGCGAGATCAATAATAAAAATGCGGCTGCAGAAGCACTGCCTTTTAATGATCTGATGGGCAAAGACAATATTTACCAGGAAGTAGATAAATTAAAAAAAGACCGGGATAAAAAAATAGAAGAAATACTGGAGCAGCTTCTTCCCGAAGCATTTGCTGTGGTAAAAGAAACGGCCCGTCGCTTTAAAGAGAATACCGAAATAACTTCTACTGTTACACAACTCGACCGTGACCTTAGCATTAGAAAAAAATACATCAGCATCGAGAATGACAAATCCACTTTTAAAAATACATGGACCGCTGCCGGTGGAGAAGTAACCTGGAATATGGTGCACTATGATGTGCAGTTGATAGGTGGTGCAGTTTTGCACCAGGGAAAAATTGCCGAGATGGCAACTGGTGAGGGAAAAACATTGGTATCTACCTTACCTGCTTACCTCAATGCATTACCCGGCGAAGGTGTGCATATAGTAACGGTGAATGATTACCTGGCCCGTCGTGACCAGGAGTGGAATGGAACTATTTTCGAATGGCTTGGATTAACGGTTGATTGTATAGATCAACATCAACCCAACAGTGAAGAAAGAAGAAAAGCTTACCTCGCAGATATTACTTATGGCACCAACAATGAATTTGGTTTCGACTATCTCCGTGATAACATGGTGCACACCCCGGAAGAAATGGTGCAACGCAAACACCACTTTGCCATGGTGGATGAGGTGGACTCCGTATTGATTGATGATGCCAGAACTCCATTAATTATTTCCGGCCCGGTGGCTAAAGGAGATGATCAGCAATTTCATATTCACAAACCAAGAATACTGCAACTGGTACAGGAGCAGGAACGAATTGTTCGTAACGCATTGAACGAAGCAAAGAAAAGAATAGCCGAAGGCGATGATGATCCGAAAGGTGGTGGCCTGCATTTATTCCGGGCACACCGTGGTTTGCCTAAGTATGGTCCGGTAATTAAATTTTTGAGTGAGCCAGGTATACGGGTAAAAATGCAGAAGGCAGAAAATTATTATATGCAGGATCAGCTTCGCAATATGCATATAGTAGATGAGGAATTACTTTTCCAGATAGATGAAAAAAATAATTCGGTAGAGCTTACGGATAAAGGCCATACGATGATCACCCGTACAGGCGAAGATCCTGATTTCTTTGTGTTGCCTGATATCGGAGTACAATTAGCTGAAGTAGAAAAAAATACTTCGTCTGCTGATGAAAAATTACAACAGAAGGAAGCTATACTAAATGATTATACTCAAAAGGCAGACCGCATACATACGGTGCAACAATTATTGAAAGCTTATACCTTATTTGCCAAAGATGTGGAGTATGTGATAATAGATGGTGCTATCAAAATTGTGGATGAACAAACAGGCCGTATCATGGAGGGCCGCCGCTACAGTGATGGATTGCACCAGGCATTGGAAGCAAAAGAGAATGTAAAGATCGAAGCAGCTACACAAACATATGCTACCATCACTTTGCAGAATTATTTCCGTATGTATCACAAACTATGTGGTATGACGGGTACTGCCGAAACTGAAGCTGCAGAGTTGTGGAGTATTTATAAACTGGATGTAGTAAATGTTCCTACCAATTTAAAAATGGTAAGAGATGATAGGCAGGATCTTGTTTATAAAACAAAAAGAGAAAAGTACAAAGCTGTTATTGATGAAATAGAAATATTAAGAAATGCAGGTCGTCCTTGCTTAGTTGGTACTACTTCTGTTGAGGTAAGTGAGTTATTAGGAAGAATGTTGCAACAGAAAAAAATTCCGCATAATGTATTGAATGCAAAACAACATGCCAGGGAAGCACAGGTAGTTGCCGAAGCTGGTTTACCGGGTGCAGTTACTATTGCAACAAACATGGCTGGTCGTGGTACGGATATAAAACTGGGGCCAGGTGTAAAAGAAGCTGGTGGTCTTGCTATTATTGGTACAGAAAGACATGAAAGCCGCCGTGTAGACAGACAGCTTCGTGGCCGTGCAGGCAGACAAGGTGATCCCGGTTCATCTCAATTCTATGTATCGCTGGAAGATGATCTGATGAGAATGTTTGGTAGCGAACGTATCGCTTCGTTGATGGATAAACTAGGATATAAAGAAGGTGATGTGATACAACACACCATGATCAGCAATAGTATTCAACGGGCACAAAAGAAAGTGGAAGAAAATAACTTTGGCATTCGTAAAAGATTGCTGGAGTATGATGATGTGATGAACAAGCAGCGGAATGCGGTGTATGAAAAAAGAAACCATGCCTTGTTTGGCGAACGCCTTGCATTGGATATTGATACTTCTTATTCTGCCGTGGCCGGCAGCCTGATAGATTCTTTCAGAGAGCAGGAAGATTTTGAAGGATTTAAAATGGCTTGTATTGTAAACTTTGGTTTGGATACAAAAATTGAAGAAGAAGAATTCAGAAGAAGTGATGTAAATTCTCTTATTGATAAATTATATACGGAAGCCTCTGAAAGATACAGCAAGCATAAAGCTGAAGTGGAAAAACAAGCCATTCCGGTTTTTAAAAACATACGGCTTACACAAGGCAGCCATATTGAAAATGTGGTAGTACCTTTTTCTGATGGAAGAAAATCATTGAATGTACTGACCAGCCTGGATAAGACATTGCAATCTAATGGTGCAGAACTTACCAACTCACTGGAAAAAACTATTACCCTTGCCGTAATAGATGATGCATGGAAAGAGCATCTGCGGGCCATGGATGATTTGAAGCAAAGTGTGCAAACAGCTTACCTGGAACAAAAAGATCCATTGATCATTTACAAAATGGAAGCTTATAACCAGTTCAGCAGTATGAATACAGAAGTGAATAAGGATATTGTTTCATTCCTTTCTCATGCCACTATCCCGGTGCAGGAACAAAATGCACCGCTGAAAGAAGGTCGTCAGCAAAAAACGGATATGAGCCGCATGAGAGCCAACAAAGACGAAGTGGATACGGCAGGGCAAGACTATGCTGCTAATGAAAAAGACAAATTTGAACCCGGTGGCGGTGGCGAACCTGTTGTAAAACATGAGCCAATAAAAGTGGGGCCAAAGATTGGTCGCAATGACCCTTGCCCATGCGGAAGCGGAAAGAAATATAAGCAGTGCCATGGTAAGGATGCTTAGGATAATTGATTAATAAAAGGTTTATAAATCCCTTCATGCAAAATGAGGGGATTTTTCTTTTAACTTTAGAGTTGCCAAAACCTACTCCCCATTATGTACCATACAACCAAAAAGAAAGTACACGGACTGCTTCATCCTGAAATTGTAGGTGATAAGCATTGGGATAAGATCATTAATGTATTCATCATTGTCCTTATTATATTAAATGTAATAGCCGTAATACTCGAAACTGTACCGGAATTTCATGACCAGCCGAATGAAAAAAGGTTTTTTTACTATTTCGACCTTATTTCTGTTATCATTTTTACAGTTGAATATATTTTGCGGGTATGGAGCAGCAATCATGAAGAAAAATATAAACACAGCATTTGGGGCCGATTGAAGTACATGGTTTCTCCCGGTGCATTGATAGATTTGGTAGCTATACTTCCATTTTTCCTGCATATATTTTTTGGTATGGGTATTGATCTTAGAGAAGTAAGGATGTTGCGTTTGTTCAGAGTGTTGCGATTATTCAGACTTACAGCTTACACCCAGTCGGCACATATGATTGCTAACGTCTTTAAAAAACGAAAAAATGAACTGGGCCTAAGTTTTCTATTAGCTATATTTCTTATCATCCTGTCTTCATGCATCATGTACTTTGCAGAACACCTGGCACCATCGGAAAAAGAAAGTATGTTTAAAAGTATTCCCCATACTATATGGTGGTCAGTAGTAACACTCACTACTACCGGGTATGGTGATATGTATCCCATAACAACTCTGGGTAAAGCAATGGCAAGTATTATCATGCTTTCAGGTGTTGCTTTCTTTGCAATTCCTGCCGGTATCCTTTCCGCCGGTTTCCAGGAGGAATTCAGGAAAAACAGGGTGCTGAAAACTCACAAATGCCCACATTGCGGCGAACATCTTGATTTTGATAACAATCAGGAGCATAATGATAATCATCATAAATAAAACAGATTTTTAAAATATCCCCTGCCACGACAAGTAACAGGGGATATGAGTAGGTTAGTTATTCAGACAACTTATTCAACTACTATCACTTGCCTTGACTCTCTTTCTTTGCCAATAACCATTTCTAAAGTATACACACCCTGCTTAATATTATTTAGTTGAAGACTATATGTTGGTTGGATGCTTTTAAAACTCCACTGTCTAACCACTTCCAAATTCCCGATTTTTATTAACCTAAAGACAATGTTATTTTTATCTGTCTTATGTTTTAATAAAAATACTTTATCAAAGCTAACAATTAGCTGTCCCTTTGCCGGATTAGGGCCAATAGCCATACGATAAGGGCATGGTGGACAAAATTGCTGTGTTCCTTCCGGACTAAATCCACAAGCATTACCCGCTTTTAGTCCAATTATCATACACGATGGTGGGAATTCATAAGTGGCATATGTTGAACCGCCGCCTACAGATACTCCATCACGGGACCACAAATACTCAGTTACAGTTGGGTCAGGGGAGCTTGCCTGTAATCCAAGTTCCCAATCGCTGCCGCCTAAGCAATAATTAAGATAAGGGGTAATAACTCCATAAGGTGGTGCGCCATGAAAAATATCTTTTTCATCAATATAGCCTGCTGTGCTTGCACTTATGCGAAAAGTACCATTTCCGGTAGTCTGTACTGTTACTGCATTTGTTCCCTGCCCTCCAGTAATTGTTGCATTACCAGAAAGAATTGTCCAGTTAATAGGCGACAGGCAAATAATATTAGAAACTCTTACTGTACCACTTCCGCAAATAGCAGCACTTTGTGGAGCTATTGAAAAAGCAGTATTTACAATCGATTCTCTCACTCCGCCGCTTGAAAAAACTGAACGCATTCTTATTCTTTGATCAGTTGTAAAAGTATTCATACATGGGTCGTCTGTATAATCCATGTAATTCATAAACATATCACCGTTTGGGCCATTACTGCATGATACTCTGGGGAAAGGGGGACAGGCTCCATTTTGCCCTCCTTGGTTTGGAGTGTCATTGCAATTATCAGTACCCGAACATGCCCCATTGTCATCTCCAGAAATATGGATGAGAGCAAGCCAATGACCAATCTCATGGGTTGCAGTTCTTCCCTGATGATATGGCGCAACAACATTCCCAACTCTTCCAAAAGCAGTTGTTCCGATTACGACACCATCAGTATTGGGCTTTGAGTTATAGTCCCAAGGAAACTGTGCATATCCCAATAAACTGCTACTCAGCGCAGATACCCACATATTTAAATATCTGGAGGTTGGCCATGCATCTTCACCTCCTTTCGAGGTAAATTTTATATCGTCATTATCGCTGAAGCTTGCTTTGTTGGTTTGCCGTCTTAAAATTCCTGTTGTGGCGTTACCGCTGGGGTCAATGCAAGCCAATTGAAACTGAATTAATACATCTGTAGCACTTGGCTGAAAAGGTAAAGGAGTATTCGCCGCATTCGCATTTAATCTCCTGAAATCTTCGTTTAATACAGCAATCTGCGATTATATTTGAGCAACAGAAATATTCCTACCAACGCCAATCGATTCACCTCCATGCAGTATATGTACTACAACCGGGATAATAATTAATGAGTTTGCATTAATAAGCCTTCCGTTACCCCCCGAAATACTGTTTCGGTAGTCTGAAATGAATTGCTCCATCTGAATATAACGCTGGTATCTTGCATTATCCGTAATCTGAACCTGGGCCGCATTAAAAGTTGAGGAACAAATTCTTTGAGCATATGTAGTCTTAAAAAAAGCAATAAAGAGTCCAAAAAAAATAATTTTTTTCATGAGTTTAATTTTTTGCCCATTTTTGTTGCCCCTTTGTGTCAGAAAGAATGTTATAATTTAGAATTAAACTATCGGTGCAAATTTTAAGAGGAACATAATCCTCACGGCTCCCGTTCTGGATATTATAAAAAATTAAAGTAGTAATTGTATTATCAGAGGGGAACCCTGTTACCACATCTAGCGTTGAGACCTCATACTTTCTTTCTTTTTCAAATATAGAGTTCATGAAAAAGGAAGCCTTGCCATTTTTCTTAAAATCAATTTGCCTTGTGTAGCCTTCGCTTGCTGGTGTTTTGAGTATGTATGTTTGGTTTATCCTGTCATAAAAGCGTTCATAACTCCAGTTCCATTTTCCAACTAGTATCTGCTTACATATCTCTTTGTCTGCAGTAGGGCTACTACAGTCTATATTGGGAATATCTTTCTTACAAGAGGGAAGAAAAATGAAAATTACTAATAGATATTTCATAAAAGCTGTTTTGGAATAGAATGACAACCATATTCGTTAGGTCGCTGCCTGGGGGACTATGATCCTGAATTACTAGTCGATTAAATATTTTCATATCCTTTCTGTTTTTATATACTCCAACCCCTAAAAGAACAACTTAGAAGTGAGTATGAGTAAATATTAGGACCTGCTGCTTTCCTTCAGAAATCAAGTGTTCAACACAAAATAACAAAATAATTCCATATAACACATATATGTGTTTAGATTTTTCTCTGAGGATTATCACTTTGCGTTGTGCTGATCAAGAACCAGGAATTCGTGTTACAATTTGGCCGTAGACTTAAAGATTTACGGTTACAAAAGGGTTTTGAAATACCTATAAATCAGGTTGGCAGGATTGAAAGAGGTGAAATCAACACCACCCTAACCACAGTAAAGGCTTTGGCTGATGCCCTCAAAATAAAAACAGAGATGTTTTTTTTGATTGAATAAAATTAAAAAAACCACCCTGTAAGATGGCTTTAATAATTTTTCAGAATGATTCAAAACCCTTTCTTCGGTTTGATGTTATACTTCTCCTCGTAACGTTCGTTCAATTGTTTTTGTTTATCATCCAGGTTTATTTTACGTCCCTGTATAAAAGCATCAGTTACATTGTTTGTACGCATATCAAGAATATCGCCACTGCTGATGATAATGTTTGCTTCTTTCCCCACTGTAATGCTTCCTGTTTTATCACTCACTCCCATAATTTTTGCAGGGCTAGATGTAATGGCTGCTATGGCTTGTTCTTTAGTAAGTCCATAAGCTGCGGCAGTGCCGGCATTGAATGCAAGGTTACGGCCACGATTCTGGCTATCATCATCGCCAAGGGCAAATAATACTCCGGCTTTTTGCAAAGCTGCGGCGGTTTTATACGGCTGATCTACATCATCGTCATTGCCTGTAGGAAGACTATGCAATTGATTTAATATCACCGATACATTATTTTGTTTTAATAAATCAGCAATCTGCCATCCTTCACTGGCACCTACTATTACCATATCAAAACCAAACTCTTTTACAAAATCCAATGCCACCAGCATTTGTTTTACCGTGTTGGCATGTACAAACAATTTTTGCTTTTTGGTAAAAAGATTTTTTACTGATTCAAATTTCAAATTGGTTTCTTTTTTATTAGCCGTAGCCTGGTAAGCTTTTGCTTCTTTAAAAAAAGATTTCAGTTGCTCTATTTTTTCCAATCCTTCTCTTACCGGATCTGGTTGTGCACCACCTGCATTTGGTCCACCGGGCATACCACCACCACCACCACCACGACCAAATGTTGGTCTTGGCATTAATGATGGCATATACAAATGCATTCCACCATCTAATTCAATAGCCGCATCTTCCCAATTCCATGCATCCAATTGTACTATGGATGATGAACCTGCCAGGAAACTTCCCTGCGGAATAATGTTGGCAGCTAAAATTCCATTCGATCGAAGTGTATTGATAACTTTTGAATCAGTATTGTAAGCTACAATAGAACGTACATTCGGATTCATATCACCAATTTCTCTTGCATCATTAGATGCTTTTACTGCACTTACTTCAACAAGACCGAGACTGCTTGCAGGTAATACTAAACCGGGATATACATGTTTTCCCGTTGCGTCTGTAACTTCTGCACCAGCAGGAATTTTTACATCTTTTCCTACAGCAGTAATTTTTCCATTCTCAATTACAATAGTTGCATTTTCTATTACCGTTCCATCGCCGGTATGTACTGTTGCATTTTTAATTACTACGGGAGTCTTTTGTGCTGTCGCTGGCAATACATTAGCCTGTGACCTTGCACAGAGCATACTTGCTATTAATACTATTGATAAAAATATTTTTTTCATATCAAAAAATTTAATCGTTATTAATTTCGTCAGCATCAATTACTAACAAACCGTGGCTATGTCCATGATCGCTGCAGGTATGCATGATCTGGTAAGAAGGCTGTGCCGGAATAGTTGGCGCACCACTTCTTTTTTCACCATTCATTTTTCTTACCAGGCGAAGACGTTCTGCATCTACTTCTTTTTGCATCAACTCATCCTTTGCCCTATCAAAATAAACAGTACCATCTACAATAGTGTATAATGCTTTGGCATAGATACTTAATGGATGCTCACTCCATAAAACTACATCGGCATCCTTACCCACTTTTAAACTACCTGTCTTATCATCTACATGCAGCATAATGGCAGGATTCAAGGTTACCATTTTCAATGCTTCTTCTTCTGTAACTCCGCCATACTTTACAATTTTGGCTGCTTCCTGGTTTAATCGTCTTGCCATCTCCGCATCATCACTGTTGATGGCTACTGTTAAACCTACTTTTTGCATAATAGCCGCATTATAAGGAATGGCATCTTCTACTTCCATTTTATATGCCCACCAATCAGAAAAGGTAGAAGCATAAGAACCATGCTTCTTCATTTTATCAGCTACTTTATATCCTTCCAGAATATGTGTAAACGTATTTACAGTGTAGCCCATTTTATTCGCCATTTCCATCGCCATATTTATTTCGCTTTGTACGTAGGAGTGGCAGGTAATGAATCTTTTCTTTTCTAATATTTCTACCAATGCATCGAGTTCAAGATCTCTTCTTGGAACGGCGAGACCTTTTTTATCTTTTGCATCATTATATGTTTTCCATTCTCTCTGGTAATCTTTGGCACGGGTAAATGCATCTTCCAATACTTGCTCCACTCCCATTCTTGTATCCGGATAACGATTATTACCACCTGGTAACGGGAAATTGGAACGTTTTACATTTTCACCTAATGCAAATTTTATCTGGCCGGGCCATCCTTTAAATTTCAGATCATCATCATTGGCACCCCAGCGAAGTTTTATCATTTGTGTTTGTCCGCCGATAACATTGGCAGAGCCATGCAGAATATGTGATGAAGTAACACCGCCACTTAACTGGCGATAAATATTTATATCATCCGGATTTAAATTATCTGCAATGCGAACTTCAGAAGTTACCGATTGTGCTCCTTCGTTGATAGAAGCTGCTGCGATATGAGAATGTTCATCAATGATACCAGCAGTTACATGTTTATCCGTTCCATCTATTACTCTAGCAGATGCATCTGATAAGCCTGTTCCAACCCCTGCTATTTTTCCGTTCCTAATTAATACGTCTGTATTTTTCAATATCCCGTCTTTCTCATTGGTCCATACCGTTGCATTTTTTATAAGAATAGTTTGTTGTTTGGGTTGCTGACTTTCCTCCCAGCCAAATGGCTCAAAAGGATAAATTACTTTGCCAACCACCGGCATATCTTTCTTCTTTACGGAATCCGTTTTTGGATCTGTGTTTTTTATTAATTTGGCTGTCCATGTTAATGGATTGCCCAATGAATCCATACCAGTACCCGTCCAATCTGTGCCGCTGCTTACTCCACTTAGTCTGGTAGCATTCGCAGGCAAAGCAGTTTCGCCACCTCTTATCATACCACCCGGCATACCACGACGCTGTGTTGTATCTGTACCCGGCGGTGGACCTGAAGGTCTTTGCCTCCTTGGCATTGGTGCAAATTGTAGTTTCACTATTTTTCCATCGTAAGAAAATTTACTGTTCAATGTATCTTTTGCATACATGGAAAGAGTTGAATTATTTTTTACATCCAATGTATAATTTTCAGTTCCTGTTGGTGTATTGATTGCAAGACTATAAGTAGCAGAAATAGAGTTATCATCTTTTACATTGTACTTTATTCCCTGCACATAATTCTGAAGTATAGAAGTTTTCTCATTAAAGATGGGTCCATTGGTGATTAAGAAGTTGGCAATTTTACCAGCATCCAAACTTCCTACCTTATCATAAATACCTAAAGTAGTAGCCGGAGTTTTAGTTAATGCTTCCAATACTTTTGTTTCGCTCAATCCATATTCCATGGCCTTGCGAAGGCTGCTCCAAAATGTACTCACAGTTCTTAGATCCGCAGTAGTCAAACAAAAAGGAATACCTGCTTTTTCAAATGCCGCAGCATTCGTTGGAGCTAGTTCCCAATGTTTCATATCATTTAAAGAAACAAATCTTGCATCATTAGGATCTTCTACATCTTGTGCCTGCGGATAATTTAATGGAAGAATGAAAGTAGCATTGGTAGCTTTCATTTCTTTTATCCGCTGGTATTCATTTTGTCCTGCTTTGATGATGTATTGCACACCAAACTCATCACCAATTCTATCAGCTCTTAAATTATTCCACTTATCACCTGCTTCAAAGATCTGTGGCAGGTTTTGATTATCGTTCCATGCTTGTAGAGTTGCATTAAAACCTTCTTCGTAAGGTTTGGTTTTATACCAGGCAGCATCCAGGTATGTCTGGCGCATCAACGCAATATATCCCATCATTGAAGTAGGATAAGATTGAGTAGAAGTTCCCTTATTAAAAGAATAATGTGCGGATGCCTTTTCTTTTAGAATAACAAGATTTTCTTTTTGATTGGCTAATGTAACTACTGCACCAGTGCCTCTTGCCACACCATCTTTATTATGTGTAAGTACGGTACCAAAACCTGCTTCCCGCAATGGTTTGGCAGTTGCATCATTCACGGCAAAAGTTTTATACACATCTACCTCAGCTTTCAAAGCCTGGTTCCATGCATAAGGACCTTTTACAGCAGTTTCTAATTGTGGTGCCTGGTTAAAATTAAATCCACCGCCGCCAGTAGTTGGACGTTGAGGTGTTCCATAATCAGAATAAATATCAATAAAGGATGGATAAATAAATTTTCCTTTACAATTAATTTCCACTGCACCTGCCGGCACAGCCAATCCAACACCGGTAGCAATCACTTTACCATCTTTAATAATAAGGGTGGCATTAGATAAAGTGTTGGTCGCATCTTTTACAATAGTTGCATTAGTAAAAGCAAAATAACCGTGTCGGGGATCGGACACACCATTCTCCGGAAAGGTGGGTTGCGAAAATGATGTAAAGGAGAGCAGCAGCAGTATTCCTGCCCCGGTTAGCATCTTCAGTTTTTTCATTTAATTAGTTTTGATGAAAGTTATTGAAAAACGAGGTTACACAAAAAACTTATTCGTTTTCTTAAGTTTGGATAAACGGTAAATGCATCATTTTTAGATATCGGAAAGTGGATTATTGCTCAATGGTTTAGCCCGGTTAATTACACCCTTAAAAACCCGCAAATAGTTTTACTTTTGAACATAAAGCAAACAGACAAATGGCCGTTACCAAGGAAAAAATATACCTGCCTGATTTCTCCATCTCCCCCCGCATCGACCAGGTGGGTGTGGAAGAAAGAGCTTCCCGTTTTACCAAACGAAGTATTAAGAAAGAAAGTAAGATGAATGGGCTGAAGCTGGTGCTGAACATGATTGACCTGACCACACTGGAAGGAAAAGATACGGATGGTAAAGTGAAACAACTTTGTTATAAAGCCATGCATCCACATGATTCAGTTGCGGACATACCAACGGTAGCAGCAATTTGTGTATACCCCAGTATGGTGAAAGTGGCAAAGAAAGCATTGGGTGATTCTGGAATAAAAGTAGCATCCGTTGCAACTGCCTTCCCAAGCGGACAAGCACCTAAGGATATTAAAATAAGAGATACTAAATATGCGGTAAATGAAGGGGCAGATGAAGTGGATATGGTGATTAGCCGTGGACATTTTCATTCCGGGGAATATAATTTTGTGTTTGATGAAATAGCGGCGATAAAAGAAGCCTGTGGCGATGCAAGACTCAAAGTGATCTTAGAAACCGGTGAACTCGGCACTTTTGATAAAGTTCGACGAGCCAGTGATATTGCGATGCATGCCGGTGCAGATTTTATTAAAACATCAACGGGAAAAATTCAACCGGCCGCTACCATGCCGGTAACATTGGTAATGCTGGAAGCGATAAGGGATTTTTATTATAAAACAGGAAAGATGATCGGGATGAAACCAGCCGGTGGCATTTCGAAATCTAAGTTGGCTTTGCATTATTTAGTGATGGTGAAAGAAGTGCTTGGCGAAGACTGGCTGACGAATGAATGGTTCCGTTTTGGCGCCAGCAGTTTAGCAAATGATGTGCTGATGCAGATTGTGAAAGAGAAGACGGGATTGTACCAGAGTGCAAATTATTTCACAGTAGACTAAACCCCCTGTCCCCCTAAAGGGGAGACTTAGGTGTAATAGTAATTATATTATTAAAAAATCTTAAAAGAAAAAAATACTGAGTACTAGAATTTAAAACACTTCCCCTCCTCGGAGGGGCGAATTGAGGATAATAAAGTGCTAGAGGAAATTGGGGTGGGTTGATGCCCAAAGAACAGAAAGATAAATGGTGCGACGCAACGAAGATGCCCAAAGTTACTGTCGCTGGCTAAAAAATAAATTATGGCTGTAAAGAAAAAAGCAATTGCAAAGAAAAAAAGCAACACCATCAAATTAAATTTTGATACAAGCTGGCAGTATGCCCCTGCACCGGAAAGTAAAAGTGCAGCAACGATCAATAAACAATACGACCTGTTTATTAATGGTGAATGGCAAAAGCCGTTGAGCAAAAAATATTTTGACACCATCAACCCGGCGAATGAAGAAAAGCTGAGTGAAGTGGCCGATGCAAATGAAGCGGATGTAGATAAAGCGGTGAAAGCTGCCCGCAATGCATACGATAAAGTATGGAAGAAAATGCCGGCGAAGGAAAGAGCTAAATATATTTTTCGTATTGCAAGGCTGATGCAGGAAAAAGCAAGAGAGCTGGCGGTGATTGAAACATTGGATGGCGGAAAGCCTATTAAAGAAAGCCGTGACTTTGATGTGCCGACGGCTTCGAATCATTTTTTTTATTATGCAGGTTGGGCAGATAAATTAGAGTATGCTTTTCCAAATCGCAGAACAGAACCATTGGGAGTAGCAGGACAAATTATTCCCTGGAATTTTCCATTGCTGATGGCGGCATGGAAAATTGCACCGGCAATTGCAACTGGCAATACCGTTGTTTTAAAATCGGCAGAGACCACTCCATTAACTGCATTGAAACTGGCAGAGATCATTCAGGAAGCAGACTTACCTCCGGGAGTAGTAAATATTATTACGGGTGCTGGTGCCACAGGTGCTGCTATCGTTAATCATCCTGATGTAAATAAAATTGCTTTTACTGGTTCTACAGATGTTGGTAAAATAATTCAACGGGCTATTGCAGGCACTAATAAAAAAGCAACATTAGAACTTGGTGGCAAAGCAGCGAACATCATTTTTGAAGATGCACCGATTGACCAGGCAGTGGAAGGTGTGATCAATGGCATTTATTTTAACCAGGGTCATGTGTGTTGCGCCGGTTCAAGATTGTATGTGCAGGAATCAGTAGCAAAAGAAGTGATACGGAAATTAAAAGACCGGTTGGAATCATTGATCGTTGGCGACCCGATGGATAAGAATACTGACATTGGTGCCATCAATTCAAAATCGCAATTGGACATTATTCATAAATATATAAGCATCGGTAAAAAAGAAGGGGCGGAAATGTATGAGAGCAGTTGCAGGCTGCCGGGCAAAGGATTTTTTTGTCGCCCAACGATGTTTACCAATGTGGCGCAAAGCAATCGCATTGCACAGGAAGAAATTTTTGGACCGGTGTTATCAGTGCTTACTTTTCGTACCGATGATGAAGTAATTGAGAAGGCGAATAATTCACCATATGGATTAAGTGCCGGTGTGTGGACGGATAAAGGCTCAAAGATTTTCAATATGACGAAACGAATGAGGGCCGGTGTGATTTGGGCAAACACATTTAATAAGTTTGATCCTACTTCACCATTTGGTGGATATAAAGAAAGTGGATTTGGAAGAGAAGGTGGATTACATGGGTTAGGGGCTTATGTGAATCTTGTTTAAATTAATTTTTGAACGCTGATTTTCATGATTATTAAGATTAATTATGTTCCTCAGCGAAAATCATAAACATCATAAAAATCTGCGTTCTATTATATGGAAAAAGCAATTAAAAAATCTTCGCTAACCATTAGTGAGAATGGGTTGGAGAAAAAAACTTCTTCTAAAAGATTAGAAGTGCTGAAGACTTATAAAATTTATATAGGTGGTCAATTCCCGAGAACGGAATCGGGCCGGTATTACCAACCCGTAAATGCTGCTGGCAAAACATTAGCCAATGTATGCCTGAGTTCAAGAAAAGATTTTCGGGATGCAGTGGTGGCAGCAAGAGGAGCCGTAAGTGGCTGGAGCGGAAGAGCCGCCTTCAATCGTTCGCAGATTTTATACCGCATGGCTGAAATGCTGGAAGGAAGAAAAGCACAATTCATAGAGGAACTGATACAACAGGATGCAACAAAAGCAAAAGCAGAGAAAGAAGTAGAGCTGGCGATTGACCGCTTAATATATTATGCTGGCTGGTGCGATAAATTTCAACAAATATTCAGTGCAGTAAACCCGGTGGCAACTCCTCATTTTAATTTTTCAGTGCCGGAACCCACAGGAGTTGTTTCTATTATTGCTCCGCAAAGCGATTCTTTACTTGGATTGATTTCAGTGATTGCACCGGTGATTGCCGGAGGTAACACTTGTATTGTGTTAGCATCTGAAACTAAACCGCTCTGTGCCGTTACGTTTGCCGAAGTATTAAATTCATCTGATCTGCCCGGCGGCGTTGTAAATATTTTAACAGGCAAACCCGCCGAGCTTACCTCCTGGTTCGTCGATCATATGGATGTGAATGCAACCATCTATAGCGAAAAAGATTCTGATACTCAGAAAATGATGCGGGAAAAATCGGCCATGAACCTGAAACGGATCACTTTTTATGATAAAATAAATTGGTATACCAATGAAGGTCAATCCCCATATTTTATTATGGATACCCAGGAAATAAAAACCACCTGGCACCCGGTGGAGAATATTGCAGGGGCGGGTGGAGGTTACTAACCGCAACCCTTTACGGGGAAAACAAAAAGTTAAGGTATAGCCAACTGGTAAGATATTTGCAGAACACAACATACATGAAAAAAATTATCACTTTTGCCTTTCTGCTTTTATTTATTAATGGCTATTCTCAGGACAGTCTTTGGAGACGAATGCCCGACAGCAACACGGTAATTGTTCATAAAGATCCACGGATCGATCTGCTGGTAAAAAAGCAAGCCCAGATTAATGAAGCCACTACCCGTGATAGTAAAAGAACCGACAAGGGTTTTCGCCTGATGATTATTAGTACGAATAGCCGGGAAGAAGCGATGGCGGCTAAAACAAAAGTCTATACCTATTTTCCGGAGTTGAAGGCTTATATGTGGTATCAATCGCCATACTTCCGATTGAAAGCTGGCAATTTTAAAGACCGCAAAGATGCAGAAGCTTATCAAAGAAGAATGAATACTTATTTTCCAAAAGGTGTATTTATTATGAAAGATGTTATTGAAGTAAAACCCGGTAAGGATAATGAGGAAGATGACAAACAACCTTAATTATAAAAATGTTTTGTATTAATCCCTGGCTCTATGCCGGGGATTTTCATTTTAAACCATACATCGCTTCCGTTTGAAATGCTATTTTTGCCGCATGCACTCCACAATTAAAGCACTGGCAAAAAAGTATGCACCTGAGTTTATAGAAATAAGACATTATCTGCATGCACATCCCGAACTCAGTTACCAGGAATTTGAAACGTCGAAATTTGTGCAACAAAAATTGAAAGAACTTGGAATTCCTTTTGAAGTAATGGCAACCACCGGTGTAGTTGGTTTGATAAAAGGAAAAAATCCGGATAGCAGAATTATTGCTCTCCGTGCTGATATGGATGCATTGCCAATTAAAGAAGAAAACGATATTCCGTATAAATCAAAAAATGAAGGAGTAATGCATGCCTGCGGGCATGATGTGCATACCACTTGTTTGTTGGGTGTAGCAAAAATTTTGACTGAATTAAAAGAGGATTGGGAAGGAACCGTAAAATTAATTTTTCAACCGGGTGAAGAAAAAAATCCAGGTGGTGCTTCGCTGATGATAAAAGATGGAGTGCTCGAAAACCCAAAACCACAAGCCATACTTGCGTTACATGTAAACACTATTTTGGAAGTTGGTGAACTTAGTTTCCGGAGTGGCAAAGTAATGGCCAGTGCCGATGAACTTTATATAACGGTAAAAGGCAAAGGTGGTCATGCTGCATCGCCGCATTTAGTTGTTGATCCTATTCTTATCAGCTCACACTTAATTGTTGCACTGCAACAATTGATAAGCCGGAATAATAATCCTTTCAATCCATCTGTACTTTCTATCTCTTCAATAAACGGTGGTAATACTACCAACGTTATTCCGAATGAAGTAAAATTGATGGGCACCTTCCGTGCCATGGATGAAACATGGCGGTTTAAAGCACATGAGTTGATTAAAAAACTTTGTACAGATTTAGTAAGCTCCATGGGTGGCGAAGTTGATCTGCATATTGATGTTGGTTATCCCTGTGTAATGAATAATGAACAGGTGACTACTGATGCCATGAATAAAGCAAAAGAATATATGGGTGCAGATAAAGTAAGTGAAACAGAACTTCGTATGGGTGCTGAAGATTTTGGCTATTATGCCCAGCAAATACCAGCTTGTTTCTACCGCCTCGGCACTATGAATAAAGCAAAAGGTATAACCGCCGGAGTACACACTCCTGTTTTTAATATTGATGAAGATGCGATTGAAATTGGTATGGGAATGATGGCTTGGTTGGGGAGTAGTCTAAAGATTTAAATTAATCATTTTATGAAATTTATTTTTAGTGCAATAATTATCCTTGGGTCATTACTTACAAAAGCACAGGTTACTGTAAAAAAAATAACGGCTATCAATCCCTATCATCGTGATTTAAAATATGAATTCCCATTGGTGGTACAAAACAGCAACAAACAATCTGCTGAAAAGATCAATGACAGCCTTAGCATTGATTTTTTAGACATCAACAGAAAGAAAATAAAAAAATCCATTTTTGAAAATGTCTGGGGCACCAGTAAAGATGGCATTATTCCAATGAGTGATGTGTCTTATAAAGTTTTATACAATTCCGGCAACATTCTTTCCTTGGCCATTGAAGCAGAAGGCTGTGGTGCTTATTGTGAACATTTTACCCGGTATTATTGCTTCAACACTAAAACTGGAAAAAAAATAAGGATAACAGACCTACTCACTAAAAGGGGCATTCAACTATTGAGTGATTCCATTGTATTAAGGAAACAAAATATTCTGAAGAAAAAATTACTGGAAATAGAAGATTCTTTGTCATCAGCAGCAGTAATTGCTGATAATGATAGCAAAGAATATTTTTTACAGATGAAGGAATTATATGAAAATTGTCTCGCAGCAACAGACTTTATAAATTTTGAATACACTGAATTTTACATCATTAAAAGCAAAATGTATTTTATATTGAATCGCTGCTCGGCGCATTATAACCGGGCTATTGATGAATTAGATGTGTTTATACTTGCTTTTACTATAAACGACTGGAAACAATTCTTTACACCCGCAACCAGTAAACTATTAATCCGATAAGCAGAAGATATACCAGCACGGCTATCAATTAAACTGATATTACGTACATTGCAACTCATTTTGCTGAATAGAATTACTGCAGTATCCCGAATGCTTTCGGGATGCGACGCAAGGGACGATGAGCAGAATTACTACAGCTTGTAACGTAAAAACTATTTATGTCAAACGACTTACGCAAACAACAGGCACTCGAATATCACTCCAAAGGAAGACCTGGTAAAATAGAAGTAATACCAACCAAAGAAGCAAAGACACAACGAGATCTATCATTGGCTTATTCTCCGGGAGTGGCCGCACCTTGTTTGGAAATTGCGGCCGATGTGGAGAATGTATATAAATACACTGCCAAAGGAAATTTAGTTGCTGTTATCAGTAATGGTACCGCAGTTCTTGGACTTGGCAACATTGGCCCCGAAGCCGGCAAGCCGGTAATGGAGGGTAAAGGAGTTCTATTCAAAATATTTGCCGACATTGATGTATTCGATATTGAAATTAACGAAACAGACCCGGTAAAATTTGTACAGATCGTAAAAGCTCTGGAACCAACTTTTGGTGGCATCAACCTGGAAGATATAAAAGCACCGGAATGTTTTTACATTGAAACAGAATTAAAAAAAATATTGAATATTCCGGTGATGCATGATGACCAGCATGGTACGGCCATCATCAGTGCAGCTGCATTACTTAATGCATTGGAGATACAAAAAAAGAAAATTGAAAAAGTAAAGTTTGTGGTGAATGGTGCCGGTGCTGCAGCCATGGCCTGCATCATGCTGTATGAAGCTCTGGGTGCTAAACATGAAAATTTTATTTTGTTTGATCGTAAGGGTGCATTGCATAAAGAAAGAACAGACCTCGAAGATTTTAAATTAAAGTTTGCGAATGCAAAAAGTGAAATATCATTGGCACATGCGATGAAAGATGCTGATGTTTTTATCGGGCTTAGTGCTGGCAATTGTGTTACTATTGATATGGTAAAGAGCATGGCTAAAAATCCTATTGTTTTTGCTATGGCCAATCCTGACCCGGAAATAAGTTGGGAAGATGCTACAGGTGCAAGAAAAGATGTGATTATGGCAACAGGTCGCAGCGATTATCCTAACCAAGTAAATAATGTTTTAGGCTTCCCCTATATTTTTCGTGGTGCATTAGATGTAAGGGCTACGCAAATCAATGAAGCTATGAAGATGGCGGCAGTAAAAGCATTGGCAGAATTAGCTAAAACTCCGGTGCCCGATATTGTGAACATGGCGTACAATGAAAAGAGTATTGTATTCGGAGAAAATTATATTATTCCAAAACCGCTTGATCCAAGATTGTTAGCCACCGTAGCTCCTGCTGTTGCTAAAGCAGCCATGGAAAGTGGTGTGGCTAAGCAGCCGATTGCTAATTGGGAAAATTATGTTACCAGTCTTAATAAACGCCTGGGCCTGGATAACCAGGTGATGAGGATAATTGGTAACAAGGCCCGCAAAGATCCCAAACGTATTGTATTTGCTGAAGCAGATAATATAAAAATTCTAAAAGCAGCCCAGATAATTTTTGATGAGGGAATTGGTTACCCGATTTTATTGGGTGATGAAAATAAGATCAAAACCATTGCTATATCTAATGGAATAGATTTGGAAGGCATTCCCATTTTTGACCCCCGCAGTGATGCGATGGAAGAAAGAAGAAATAAATATGCAGAAATATTTTTTGCCAAAAGAGGTAGAAAAGGCTTCAATGCATACGAGTCGAAAAAAGTAATGAAGGACCGCAACTACTATGGTTGTATGATGGTGGAATGTGGTGATGCTGATTGTATGATCTCTGGGCTTGCAAAAAATTATCCTGACACTATCCGTCCTGCATTGCATACTATTGGCACGGAAGAAGGTGTAAAGAAAATTGCCGGCATGTACCTGATGCTTACAAAAAAAGGTCCGTTGTTTTTAGCAGACACTACGGTGAATTTTAATCCGACCGCAGAAGAGTTGGCTGAAATAACATTGCTCGTAGCAAAAGAGGTTCGCAACTTTAATATCATTCCCCGCATTGCCATGCTCAGCTATTCCAACTTTGGCAGCAGCGATTCTGCCGAAGCCCGGCTGGTAGCACAGGCCCGAAGAATAGTAAAACAAAAAATGCCGAACCTGCTGGTGGATGGAGAAATGCAGGCCAGTGTAGCATTCAATAAAGAATTGATGAAAGAAAATTACCCCTTTAGTGAGCTGGCCGATAAAGATGTAAACACCTTGATATTTCCAAATCTTGCCTCGGGTAATATTGCGTATAATCTATTGAAAGAACTGGAAACCGCCGATGCAGTAGGGCCTATTTTGCTGGGATTAAATAAACCGGTCCATATTTTGCAACTAGGAAGCTCCGTACGAAGTATCATCAATATGGCCTTAGTAGCCGTGGTAGATGCCCAGATAAAAAGCAAAAATGCTACAGATGAGATCGTAAAAAAGTCTCGTTGGTGGAAAAGGTTTAAGAAAGTAAATAAGGATATGTAGAGCCGTTTCCCCACAGTATACCACTGTAGTTTGAGGTTCTTAATTTTATTGTTTAATTTCTTTATCAGGTATCTTTGAAAATAAGAGCTTTAAACAAAAACCCGAAACAATAATCTGAATGACGATTTTTTCCGACATAGGCCGTTACCTGCTGATGATTAAAGGAATGTTTTCCAAGCCAGAAAATGGCAAAATGTACTGGAAGGAGTTTATTCATCAATGCACAGAAATTGGTTTTGGTTCTTTGGGTATTGTTGCTATCATTTCCGTTTTTATAGGTGCGGTATCTACCATACAAACGGCTTATCAATTAGTAAGTCCATTAATTCCGCCATCTACTATTGCGCAGATCGTTAGAGATACTGTAATTCTCGAATTTGCTCCTACCCTTGTATGTATAGTGCTAGCAGGTGTAGCCGGCAGCCGCATAGCCAGTGAGCTGGGCAATATGAGAGTAAGTGAACAGATAGATGCTTTAGAAATAATGGGCATCAATACCAAAGCATATTTAATAATGCCGAAAATTGTTGCCGCATTGCTGATGATACCATTGCTGGTTGTTATTGCCATGGCATTAGGAATATGGGGAGGAAGATTGGCAGCAACTGCTTCTGGTATTATTTCTGGAAGTATTTATGATAAAGGATTGCTAGAATTTTTTGTACCCTTCAATGTAATATTTGCTCTCATTAAATCATACGTTTTTGCTTTTGTCATTTCAAGCATCCCGGCTTTTTATGGATATTATGTAAAAGGCGGAGCTTTAGAAATAGGAAGAGCAAGTACCAAAGCCGTAGTAGTAAGTTGCATCCTAATATTGTTTGCCGATTATATTTTATCAGCTTTATTATTGCCAACCCAATAGTTTCAGAATAAAAAAAATTAAACCCAGCCTAGATTGATCGTACATATATGATTGAAGTAAAAAATATAAAGAAAAGCTTTGGCGATAAAGTAGTGATACAAGATGTAAGCTGTGTGATGAAAGCTGGCCAATGTAATCTTATCATCGGATCAAGTGGCAGTGGCAAAACGGTTTTGCAAAAATGCATGGTTGGTTTATTTGAACCAGACGAGGGAGAAATTTTATACGGCGGGCAAAATTTTACCGCCATGACAGGCTCCGATAAAACAGAAATAAGAAAAGAGATCGGTATGCTATTTCAAGGTTCAGCATTATTTGATAGTCAAAATGTGCAGGACAATGTAATGTTTCCCCTTAACATGTTTACCAAAGACAAATACCGTAAAAAACTGGACCGGGTAAATGAAGTTTTGGCAAGAGTAAACCTGGTGGATGCCAATAAAAAATTTCCGGCCGAGCTAAGTGGTGGTATGAAAAAAAGAGTGGCATTGGCAAGAGCAATTGTATTAAATCCAAAATATCTTTTTTGTGATGAGCCTAACTCCGGGCTTGATCCGCAAACTTCTCTTGTTATTGATAGATTGATAAAAGAAATAACTGAAGAGTTCAATATAACTACCGTAGTGAACACCCACGATATGAACAGTGTAATGGAAATCGGTAATTACATTTTATACATGTACCAGGGCAACAAAGAATGGGAAGGAAATAACAAGGAAATTATTTTCAGCAAAAATCAACGACTAAATGAATTTATTTTCGCTTCCGAATTTTTGCGGGATGCCAAAGACATGCGGATGCTGGAAGAAAGTGGAAAAATTTCCAACGATAGAAACATGGAAGAACTGATGGATAAAGATGCTCCCACACTAGTACCCCCGCAAGATGAGAATGGCGATAAGAAATAATTTACTTTTTTAACAAACGATTTTTTTCGTAAGCCAGTCATTGGAATAATAAATGCAGCGAGTTTTTATTTAATCTTAAAAACTAGCTGTTATGAAAAAAATCTACTTCCCCCTGATTCTCATTTTATTTTACTCCTGTTCCGGAAAGATCTCTTACATAGGCCAGGCATCTGCACCCACCACCAGGGTTGATGTTTACATCAGCGAAGCCTCCATCAAAAAGAATTATGAATTAATTGGTCAGGGTTATTTGAATACCTGGGCGGCCCGTTTAAAACCCGATAAAATACAAAAGTTGGCCCAACAAACAGCTATGAAAAAGGGTGCTGATGCCGTAATCATTACCGATTATTTTATACCCAATACAGGACAATCCATCTGTACCATTTACAAAACAGATAGTGTAGGGAAAGGCACAGTAACAACCGGAAACACCACCATCAACCCAACATCATCAAGTGGCTTCAGGTTATTTTTTGTGAAGTACAATAACTAACTTTTCAGTCTCACCCGTTGTCGCATTTCCCTTACTTTTGCCAAATCAAAAACTGATAGGAAAATGAGTATTCTCGTAAATAAAAATTCCAAAATATTGGTACAGGGTTTTACCGGTACCGAAGGCACTTTTCATGCTACGCAAATGATCGAATACGGCACCAATGTGGTAGGTGGCGTTACCCCCGGCAAAGGTGGCAGTACCCATCTTGAAAAACCTGTTTTTAATACCGTATCAGATTGTGTAAAAGCAACCGGTGCCGATGTAAGTATAATTTTTGTTCCACCAGCTTTTGCTGCCGATGCAGTAATGGAAGCCGCTGATGCTGGTATCAAATTGGTAGTTTGTATTACCGAGGGCATTCCCGTTCAGGACATGGTAAAAGTGAAAAATTTTTTACAGGGAAAAACAACCAGGCTTATTGGACCTAATTGCCCCGGCATCATCACCTCCGATGAATGTAAAGTGGGCATCATGCCGGGTTTTATTTTTAAAAAAGGTCGTATTGGTATAGTTTCAAAATCAGGCACACTTACTTACGAAGCAGCAGACCAGGTAGCAAAAGCCGGTCTTGGTATTTCTACTGCTATTGGTATTGGTGGCGATCCAATTATTGGTACCACTACCAAAGAAGCTATCGAATTATTTATGAATGATACCGAAACAGATGCCATAGTAATGATTGGTGAAATTGGTGGCGGTATGGAAGCCGAAGCTGCCAATTGGATAAAAGATAATGGCAATAAAAAACCGGTGGTAGGTTTCATAGCCGGACAAACTGCTCCTCCCGGCCGTCGTATGGGACATGCAGGAGCCATTGTAGGTGGTGAAGATGATACTGCAGCCGCAAAAATGAAAATCATGAGTGAGTGTGGCATACATGTAGTAAGTAGCCCCGCCGACATCGGAAATAAAATGGCTGAAGTGGTGAAGGCGAAGTAAGAAAAGAAAATTATTTTCCCAGCTTTTGTTTTTCATGGCATCGCCTGTTGTGTCACACTCTTGTACGTCCCGTTTTTCATGGCATCAATTGAACAACATTTAATATCTCAAATTTTTTTACATACAAAAGCCCTCCGAATAAAATCGGAGGGCTTTTAACTTAGGGTATCTTAAGCCCCTTTAGGGGTTTGGGGTTTCTCATCTCGACTCACGGATAAAACGGGCCAACTCATCTTTGCTGCTGCTAAAAGTCAACGCATCATTTAACTGGAAATAATTATGCTTGTCCACTGTTTTGCGATAAGCATACTTGGCAATTTCAAGCCTGTTATTTTCAAAAGTAAAGAGCAACATTAGTTCCTTTACCTGTGCAGCGGTAAAATTGCTTTTATCAATCACAGTTTTTGTAGAAGTAAGACGGTTGTTTTCAAACCACTCTTTGCGAAGAGATTCTTTCAAGGTTTCAAATTCACGGCCGGTCATTACATTTCCACGGCCACCATTCCAGCCACCATTGTCATTGTCATAATACTCATCTTCATCATTATACCACTCGTCATTTCTGTCGATCCGGCGTTCATCCACCATTACTTTACCAAAACGGTTGATGGTAATGTCCAAATGAAATCCTCTTTTCAATAAAATGGAATTGCTATAAATGATCTCTTGCCGGCGATCGAATCCATTGCCTCTTCGATCATCATTTCTGCCGTTATCTCTTCCATACTCATAGCCACGGCCTCTATCCCTGTCTCTTTTTCTTTCACGGTAAATTTTTACAATGTGGTAGCCATCAGACAGGTTAGGAATAGTGATGGCATTGTTTTGCATACTGAATTTACGACCATCAATTTCCACTCTTAGTTCTATTGATGTGCCTGGTGCTGAAATACTCAGCCGGCTGCCATCGTAAGCAAAAACTGCAAGTGAGAATAAGGAAGTAAAAAATAGTGTAAAGATTTTTTTCATGGTTAAACATTTAAATAATAAAAAATTGTTATCAGAAAAAGCTATTTCCAAACCCATGCCATCATCATGTAAAAACAAATAACAAAATGTTAAAGCAAAGAAATTATGAAAACAATATTTTGCGGATATATGCAGGAATGCAGGCTGCACAATAGTTTCAGGGGATGTAAAAAAATTGAACCTTCACACCCATTAACGAAACTTTTTTATTTAAAAAAGAAATGAGTATGTCGCCAAAGAAATTATGAAATCCAAGTCACTACAGCATCTATACAACGCAGCCTGAATGTTGGAAAGAGCGGCGTAAATAATAATTACCGGCTGCATTGAAGGGCTAAATAAGATTAATTACCTTGTATCAAATTTTAAACGACGAATATGAAAATTCTGAAAAACCTTTTATTCACCTTTAGCTTCATCATTTTATTAAGTATGAGTGCCAATAGCCAGGTTCCGGTAAAGAATTATGAAAAAGAATGGAAGAAAGTGGAAGCCTTTATTGAAAAGCAGCTTCCAAAATCTGCCTTAATTGAGGTTAAAAAAATATTTGACCTGGCAAAAAAAGAAAAACAAGATGCACAAATAATAAAGGCTATAGTTTATATAGCCGGCCTTCAAGCCGAAAACAGGGAAGACAACGATGTATTTTCTATAGCAGACATTGAAAAAGAAATAGCAGTAAGCAAAGAGCCTGTTACGTCAATTCTTAAAAGCATATCTGCTGAGCAATATCAAGATTACTCCCAATATCGTTTTGGTTACAGGAGATATAATACCGGTCCAACCCGTACACAGAATTTTAAGAAAGATGATATAAAAACATGGGGCTTAGAAGATTTTCAGGAAAAAATAAGCCAGCTATATCTTGAATCAATAAAAAGCGAATCCTTATTACAAAAAACTAAATTAGAAAGTTACGATGCAATAGTATTTAAAGGTAATGTTCGTCATCTACGACCCACATTATATGACCTATTAGCTCACCGTGCATTAGATTATTTTAAAAACCCAGTTAGATATTTAACTAAACCAGCTTATGCCTTCGAAATAAACCAGGCAAATGCATTTGATCCTGCAGAAAGCTTTATTAAAAATAAATTCCCAACCAAAGATTCGTTTTCACTTCATCACAAAGCATTATTGATCTATCAAAAACTATTGGCCTTTCACATGAATGATGCAAAGCCTGATGCATTGATAGATGCAGACATTCAGCGAATCCAATTTGTAAAATCAAAATCTACTCATTCGGATAAAGATCAGCTCTACTTCAATGCACTGAATGCTATTGCCAATAAATATAAAGATCTGCCTGCTGCATCACAGGCCTGGTATCTTATAGCGGCATACCATGAAGAAAAAGCCAATGAGTATAAACCTTATGGTGATTCCACTTACCGGTACAGCAGAATAAAAGCCAAAGAAATTCTGGACCGTATACTTGCACAGAAAGATTCTTCTGAAGGGAAAATAAATGCCTATAACTTATTAAATACAATCAACAGTAAATCTCTACAGTTTTCTGTAGAAAAAATAAATGTACCGGGACAGCCATTCAGAAGCCTGGTAAAATACAGAAACATCAACACCCTTCATCTGCGACTGATAAAAGCAGATGAAGCATTGAAAAAATTATTAGAGAATCAAAACGATGAAAAATACTGGCCGGCCATCGTTGCTGCCAAATCAATAAGAACCTGGCAACAAACTATGCCTGCTACTAATGATCTGCAGCAGCACAGTGCAGAAATTAAAATTGATGCATTGCCTACCGGAGATTACATTCTAGCAGCATCTGATGTCAATGATTTTTCTGGTAAGAAAACAATTATTGGTGCAAGATTATTTTATGTATCGGATATCAGTTATGTAAATAATGGTGATGACTTTTTTGTATTGAACCGTGATAATGGTAATCCGCTTGCCAAAGCTGTAGTGCAGGTATGGGAACAGAAATATGATTACAAACTTTCTAAAAACACCAAAGAGAAAGGAAAAGTATACAACACCGATCAGAATGGTTTCTTTAAAATGGAGAAACAAAAAAGAGAGGATAATAAATACTCAAACTACTCTTATCTGCTGGATATAACACACAATGATGACAGGCTCTTTATGAATGACCTGGTATATGATTACTATTATTACCGGGATGGAAATACAGAAGATCCCAAACCCAGCACATCTGTTCATCTGTTTACCGATAGGGCTATCTACCGACCTGGACAAACACTTTACTTTAAAGGCATAGTGCTCACTAAGAATAAAAAAGATGGCTATGTACAGAACAATTATCAAACCACCATTTTTCTTCGGGATGCCAATTACCAGGATGTTGACAGTATCAAATTAAAAACAAACGAATACGGTTCTTTCAATGGAAAATTTCAATTGCCACAATCGGGCCTCAATGGTCAGTTTTCCATTTATACAAAAACAGATGCAGGTAATGCCTCGTTTAAAGTGGAAGAATATAAGCGGCCAAAATTCTATGTGGACTATGAACCTATTAAAGGCACTTATAAGGTAAATGACAAAATAAAAATAACTGGAATTGCAAAAGCATATGCAGGCAATAATATAGATGGTGCCAATGTAAAATACAGGGTGGTTCGCCAGCCCCGTTATTTATATCCATGGATGTTTTGGCGTTGGTGGCAGCCACCTGCAGAGCAAATGGAAATTGCACATGGCGACACAAAATCTGATAAATACGGAAAATTCGTCATTGAGTTTACCGCAATACCTGATCTTAAAGTTGAAAAGAAATTTGAACCAGTATTTGATTATACAGTGTATGCCGATGTAACAGATATTAATGGTGAAACAAGAAGCGGAGAAAAAATGGTATCAGTAAGTTATAAATCACTGATGCTGGTAACAAATATTCCTGCTACACTTCCCGCAGATAGTTTAAAAACATTATCAATCCGTACACAAAATATGAATGGTGAGTATGAACCGACAAAAGTGAAGGTTACTATCAGCAAATTAAAAGAAGAAAAAAGATTGATCCGTGACCGCTACTGGGAAAGACCAGATCAGTTTACCATGAGCAAAGAAGAGTACATCAAATATTTCCCTTATGATGAATATGATAATGAAGCGGATTATAAAAGTTGGGAGAAAGAGCAGCAGGTGTTTGAGAAGACTGACTCTGCAAGGGAGAATGGGCAATGGGCAATAAGCAACAAGCAATTTAGCCCCGGCTTTTATGTGATTGAAATAACTACAAGGGATAAGAACAATGAAGAGGTAAAAGATATTAAGTACATTGAACTTTTGGATGAAAAAACTAATAAGCTGAATCATCCTGAATATTTGTGGAAGGGAATGACAAAAATAACAGTAGAACCCGGTGAAACAGCGAAGGTTGAAATAGGAACAGCCGCAGATAATTTATTTGTAGTACAACAAATTGATAAAGGAAAGCCTGACAACTCCCAACCGTCACCCGGCACCTATTCTTTCCTTAAACTTAACAATCAAAAACAAACCTTCTCCTTCCCTGTAACAGAAACAGACCGTGGCGGCTTTGGTGTGGGCTGGATGTTTGTAAAGCACAATCGTTTTTATCAATTGAGCCAAACGATAAATGTACCATGGACAAATAAAGAACTTATAGTAGAATACTCAACTTTCCGTGATAAAACATTACCCGGCAGTACAGAAAAATGGAAACTGAAAATAAGTGGCTATAAAAAAGAAAAAGTAGCTGCTGAAATGCTTGCCAGTATGTATGATGCTTCGCTAGATCAGTTTGTACAGCATAATTGGTACGAACCTTCTATATGGCCAACTTACTATTTACACAAAAACTGGTCTGGCACACAAAATTTTTCTCAAATTCAGTCGAATCAAAAATATGTCCAAAATGATGACGGCAAACATCTCGAGAAAGCATATGATGGATTGTTTATGAATAGTTATGGGTATGGACAAAATATTTATGGTGATCCTCTAGGACATAACCCAAGGTTAATGCGTTTAGCTAAACCAGTTTTCAAAAATGAAGCAGAAGCAGATATGGCAATGGCTTCGGGAGTACCAGTTTCAGACTTAGACGGCGATGGAACTGTTGACCAATTCGATAGAGAACAAAACACCCCTCAAGAAGCAGCAATACTTAAAGAAAGAAAACTAGAATCGCTAAAGAAAAAAGAAGTCACTGAAGAAGTTCAAATCCGCAAAAACTTCAACGAAACAGCTTTCTTCTTTCCAGATTTAAAAACAGATAGTACCGGTGTAATAGAATTTTCTTTTACTATGCCAGAGGCATTGACCAAATGGAAATTCATGGCTTTGGCTCATACAAAAGATGCAGCCTTTGGCAGCAGCACCAAAGAAATTGTAACACAAAAAGATCTGATGGTGCAGCCAAATCCTCCACGGTTTTTACGGGAAGGTGATAAAATGGAATTCAGTGCCAAGATTGTAAATCTTACCGATAAAGAACTGACAGGCACCGCAGAGTTTAAGCTCTTTGATGCAGAAACAAATGAACCAGTGGATGGTCGTTTTAAGAGTGTAGTCCCTAATCAATATTTTACTGTTGCTGCAGGGCAAAGTGAAGCGATAATGTTCCCGATTGAAGTGCCTTATCAATTTAATAAGGCATTGGTCTGGAGAATAGTTGCTAAAGCTGGCAGCTATAGTGATGGTGAAGAAAATATGTTACCAGTTCTTACTAACAGAATGCTGGTAACAGAAACAATGCCTCTGCCGATGAGAGGAACCGGTACAAAGAATTTTACTTTTGAAAAATTGTTGAACAGTGGTAACAGCGAATCATTACAACACCATGCATTAACCATTGAATACACCAGCAATCCTGCCTGGTATGCTATACAGGCATTGCCGTATTTAATGGAGTATCCTTATGAATGTGCAGAGCAAACATGGAACAGGTATTATGCCAATTCATTAGCCAGTTATATTTCCAATTCATCCCCCCGCATCAAGCAGGTGTTTGAAAAATGGAAGATTAAAGACACGGCAGCTTTGATGAGCAATTTGCAAAAGAACCAGGAATTGAAAGCAGTATTGCTGGAAGAAACCCCTTGGGTATTGCAGGCAAAAAATGAAACCGAGCAAAAAAGAAATATTGCGTTGCTGTTTGATATGGTGAAGATGACAGAGCAACTAAACAGCTCTTACGACAAACTAAAACAAATGCAAAGCAGTAATGGCGGTTTTGTATGGTTTACCGGCGGTCCTGATGATCGGTATATGACGCAGTACATTGTAACTGGAATTGGTCACTTAAAAAAGCTGAAAGCATATGCAAAAGGACAAGACGATAAACTAAAAGCCATTCTATCCACCGCTATTCCTTACCTGGATAGAAAAATTAAAGAGGAATATGACTATTTAATTAAAAACAAAGTAAAGCTGGCTCAACAGAATATTGGTTACACCCAGATACAGTATTTATATATGCGGAGCTTCTTCCCGGAATATACAATAGAGGCAGCTACACAAACAGCCTACAACTATTATTACAAACAGGCACAGCAGTATTGGGTGGGACAAAGTAAATACATGCAGGGTATGATTGCATTGGCATTGCACAGAACCAATGATACAAAAACTCCGGTAGCAATTTTAAAATCATTAAAAGAAACTTCTATCACCAATGAAGAGTTGGGTATGTACTGGAAAGATCAGCGGCATGGTTGGTTCTGGTATGAAATGCCGATAGAAACACAAGCATTGCTGATTGAAACTTTCCAGGAAGTAGGTAAGGATACAAAGACAGTGGACGATTTAAAAACATGGTTATTAAAAAATAAACAAACCAATAACTGGAAAACAACAAAAGCAACAGCCGAAGCTTGTTATGCATTGCTTCTGCAAGGAACAGATTGGCTGAGTAGCGAACCTGTTGTAGAAATAAAATTGGGAAACAATACAACTATCAAATCAACCGATGCTGGACAAGAAGCTGGAACAGGCTATTTCAAAAAAACAATTGAAGGAGCAAAAGTAACTCCGCAAATGGGAAACATATCCGTGACTGTCGGAGACCAGAACCCCCCAGCGGGGGGCAGGGGGGCTACTTGGGGCGGAGTTTACTGGCAATACTTTGAAGACCTTGATAAAATAACTACGGCCTCTACTCCTTTAAAGTTGTCGAAGAAATTGTTTGTAGAAAAAAATACAGACCGTGGGCCAGTCATCACACCCATCAATGATGGTGATGCAATAAAAGTTGGCGACAAAATAAAAGTACGAGTGGAGTTAAGAGTGGACCGTGACATGGAATATGTGCACATGAAAGATATGAGAGCTTCTGCCCTTGAGCCGGTAAATGTATTAAGCAGTTACAAGTACCAGGGCGGCCTTGGCTATTATGAAAGCACCAAAGATGCCAGCACCAATTTCTTTTTTAATTATTTAAGAAAAGGAACTTATGTGTTTGAATACAGTTTGTTTGCCACACATACTGGTAATTTCAGTAATGGAGTTACTACTATTCAGTGTATGTATGCTCCGGAGTTTACGAGCCATTCTGAAGGAGTACGGCTCAACATAGAATAAATGCTCAATATTCAATTCTCAATGTTCAATTAACAACTGTTTTAAATTGAACATTGAGAATTGTGCATTGAATATTGAACATTACATTTGCCTATGAATATTGATTACCTCATCATCGGCCAGGGCATCTCCGGCACTTGGCTTAGTTATTATTTACAAAATGAAAAGAAAAGCTTTTTAGTTATTGACAACAATTCAGCAAAAGCTTCCTCCAAAATTGCTGCCGGCATTATCAATCCAGTTACCGGCCGCCGGCATGTAGAAGTTTGGAAGGCCGAAGAAATAATCCCCAATGCATGGAATGTATATAACCAAATTGGGCATGAGTTAGGCATAACCACGATTTCACAAAAAAATATAATCGACTTCTTCCCTACTCCACAGATGCGGGTAAGCTTTTTGCAACGCATAGAAGAAAAAAATGAATATGTGCATAGCTATCCGGAACAAAATCAATTCAATCAATTGTTCAATTATGATTTTGGTTGCGGGGAAATAAGACCTGTGTACACGGCCCATCTGGAAACATTATTACCGACATGGCGGCAACATTTAGTAGAAAAGAATTGGTTGCTGGAAGAAGAATTTGACATCAATGAGTTACAGACAAGAAAAGAAGGTATTCAGTACAAGCATATCGCTGCAGAAAAAATAATTTTTTGTGATGGCAATACCAGTTCCTCCAATCCTTTTTTTCTGCAATTACCTTTTGCGCCAAACAAAGGGGAAGTATTGCTGGCCCATATTCCTGATTTGCCAGCACAGCATATTTATAAAAAAGGAATGATGCTGGTGCCACTTGCCACACCCGGTGTATGGTGGGTAGGTGCTAACTATGCCTGGGATTTTGATAATGAAGAACCAACGGAAGATTTTAGAAATAAAACCGAAGCACTTTTAAAGAGTTGGTTAAAAATTCCTTTTACAATTACAGACCATCTTTGTGGTATAAGACCTGCTACCTTAGAACGAAGACCATTTGTCGGCATACATCCGCAACATCCGGGTATTGCCATATTAAATGGCCTGGGAACAAAAGGTTGTTCACTGGCTCCTTACTTTGCCAAGCAATTAGTTAATAATTTTATTCGCAATAAACCCATCAGTCCCGAAGCGGATATAAACAGGTTTGCAAAAGTTTTAAGCCGATCATAAGTATTTTATCTTCGCAAAATAAATTACCAATGAATCCAAACAACAAATCGCAGTACATCATTCCTGCCCGCTACAGAAAAATGGAAAACATGCATATTGTTTTCTGGTTGCTGAAAGATATAAGTTGGTGTATGATATGGAAAGAATTAGGAATAGCAATGGTGATACCTACACTTACAATTGCTATCATTATTGCATGGCGTACCCGTCAAATAGCTGCCGAGCTGGCACATAATCTTGCCATCGCTTTTTGGATCAGTGCAAATTCACTATGGATGATAAGTGAGTTTTTGGGGTTTGATACAATAATAATCTGGAGAGAATTTACTGGCAAGCATCTCGCATTAATACCTTTTACTATTGGGGCATTGCTATTATTGTACTACTACGTAATTCAACGGCCAAGAGAAATAAAATTGGAACAATCCGTTACTACGTAACAGCAAGTTGCTCTTTCTTTTTATTTTGGAAAAAACGGCGACGGATGTACAGAATGAGTGCTAAAGTTAACATAGTTCGGATTTTTGGATTTTAATGATGGGCTTGTCTCTTTAAATCTATATCAACTAATTGAAAACTACAAGCCGGCCACCTCTTTATTTATTATTATACCGGAGTTTAACGTATCCTGATTTAGTAGTTCTACTATAGAAAAATATAATTCCGGTGCCTCCTTCCGAAACTCATCGGCATTTTCAAAAAATGTTTCGATACAAACGGCCCAAAATTCATCAAAGTTTGTAGTCCCATATTCATCCAATACATCATGCCCCTCTCTTCTCATTGCCTGGAAAACAGGTTTTCCTTTTATGGCAAAACCATCCAATCTTTTTTTGAAAAGATGATCATGTTTATCCTGCTGACCTAAAAAAATATCGTATGAAATAGCATGTGCCATTTCATGCAATCCAACATTCATCGAATCTTCATAGTCTTCATATCCCTTCAGAAAATGATCCCAGGAGATATAAATACCATTCCGGCTTACATGTCCATAATAAGTTTCCTTATCCATAGTAAGCACATACTCTTTCTTAATTACATGAATTACTGAAAAATAATCCATCAGGTAATTACTGAGTCCAAAAGTCATTTGCACAGCGGCACCGCTTATCAATACCGGCATGATCTCTTCTTCCTGCAGGGAATGATACCGAAATTTTTTAGCCTTTATAAAAGTGGCTACCCGTTGTAAAAATCTTTGCTGAAACACTGGTGACAGCAAACTATAATATGCATTGTACTTACTCAGCCATTCATGGTACTGTTGCTTTTTATTCAACAACAAATAATTCACACTTTTCAACCGGCCGCCTCTGTTCATTCTTTTCAGACTATTAATTACTCTTTTTTCTTTTAAAGAAAAATAAATTAACAATCCCAGGAAGATGACAAAGAGTACATCGGCTGTATTAAAAAAAGAATCGTCTTGATAAATGTCTGTTTTTTGAATGCTCCATGCCTGCTGAATAACAGAGTCCATATAAGGATCACCAATAGGTGGCGGTGGTCCTGTTTGTCGGGGTATGTAGGTGGTGTCTGGAGGTGGCATTTGCGATTATTGCTTTACGAATATAATTCTTAGCCACTTTTAAATGTCATTTTACTATTTCGATTTTTTTTAATTCATTTCTTCCATAAAATACTGGAAAGTACATCAGCTCTGCTTTAGCAGGATTAATTGTATAGCTTCCACTATATCGTGGTTCCAGTTCTATTTCATATGTATGAAATCCTTTGTTCATCTTCTCTATAAATATAATCACCCTGTCTTTAAAATACTCCCGGTATTCATTCCATCCGCCTGAATTTTTTGCACCGTAGGTACATCCAGCCGGAATAGGTATTTCCAATTGCACATAATTCGCATCTTTCAATGCTGTCACTTCAACTTTCATTTTGACTTTTTCACCTGCTTTCAAAATTTTTATGGTTTCCCTGCCATTAACAAAATAAGTTTGAATACGAAAGTTTGAATCTACTACCGAAGGTGTATTATTAAACAGTTGCTGATAACAAGTAAAATAAACCATCCCCCCACCTTGCTTGCTAACTTTAAGTTTACCACCGCTGGGTTTAAAATTAATGGCTAAAGGAAAAGTAGAAACAGCTACAGTTGTATCACCACTAATCTGCAAGGATGCCGGGGAAGTAAAGTTTGAATTATTCTTAATTACATCCGGCAGTATAGAAGAAAGAATAGTTGCAGACTCCACTGTATTTTGCCAATGACCTGTCTTTCTTTTTTCCAGGAAATATTGTATTACCTGTTTTTGCTCTTTTTGATAGCCTGTTGCACGGCCAAGAGTTTTATAAGCCAGCACTGTTGTAGCCACTTCATTACGGTTCCACCAATAATTATTTTCTCCCCAATGCAAACCACCCAGCATGGTATTCGTCTTTTTACTCATTAAGAATTGAAGCTCCTTGTCATAGTTTAATTTTTGTTTCTGTAGAATGGAAACAACCTGCCATTGCTGATGTTGAGTTAATGAATCAAAAATCAATCGTTGCAAAAAAACATTATAGTCCATATCATGCTCTGATTCATTCAATGTATAAAGGGATTCCAGTAGTTCATATTTATCCATACCGGGCAATTGGTTCTGCAAAAACAATAAAGCATTCCTGATATTAGATTCTAGTAAAACATCACCTCTCAATTGCAACAAGCTTCTTGTTACATAGTTGGTAATGTAAATATTCTGACGACTTCCATCCCACCAACCCCATCCACCATCAAATAACTGTGCTTTCTGTAATTTTTCAAGCAACTTTCTCATTTCTTTTTCACTATTGAATGGCTGCTTCAGTGCATCTCTAATTTTACTTTCCATCGCAAGGCCGGTAAGCTTTGATGCTGTTTGCTCCATACAGTAGTAAGGGTATTTTTTTAGATGTTCAATTTCCTCCAGCAACAGATCAAATGTATTATTCTGAGCAAATACCTTAACCTCACCAGCATCTTTATGTAACTGAAAATTAATAGTTGTATCATTTTCCAATATATTAAACTGCCCTATAGTTTCAATAGTTCCTTTTCTTAACACTGGAATTTTGCGAAGTTCCCCATCAGCAAAACCATTATCTGCCTTCATGGTGAACTTAGCAATTACTGTGTCAGCGCCTTTTAGCGGAATAATTTTCAAATCGCTAATGGCAGCATCATTTGCTTTTAGTATTTCTGAAGAGGTAAAGTCTATCTTTCCATTTACACTAAACTCAGTTGAAACATTCAATGCAGATGAAGTATAGTTTACTTTTTTCCCAATGACGATAGCAGAATCACCTTCCACTAAAAATTGCGGTGTTGATAATTGTGCAAGCATCGGCTTAAATGCCTTTACTAATTGGGAAGCTTTCGTTATACGATGCTTTTTATCCATGCCGACTACATAGGTTTGCCAGCTTGTAATATTATCCGGATAGGTTACAGCAAATTTCACCTCCCCTTCATCATTAGAAATAAGATTTGGTTTCCAAAATGCATAATCTCTAAACTCTTCCCGCAACATTTTAGGACCAAAACCTTTTGTGGTAATTAATATGGCGCCATTGGCACCATCTGCCCCATACAAAGCTGTAGCTTCTGCAGACTTTAATATTGTAACACTGGCAATATCATCAGGATGTAACTCCGATAAAGCATTTGCTTTGCCCACTACTCCGTTAATGATCATCAATGGCTGGCTATTGCCTGAAATAGATCTAATACCCCGCAACATTATTCTTGTACTGTCAAATACTCCGTTGCCATCATATTGTACATACATTCCAGCTACTTTATCTGTTAATGCACTTGTAAGTTCTTTTGACTTCACTGAAGAAGTAGAAAAGCCTAGTTCTTTTCTTTGCCTCGTTACCCCGTAACCAGTTACTATAACTTCCTGCAAGGCAGCATTACTTATTTGCAAAGCAGCATCAACTCTTACTGTTCCTTCATCAGTTACTATCACTTCTCTTTCATATACTGCATACCCCACCGATGCAAAAACCAATACATACTTACCAGCTGCCAAATTAGTAAATTGAAAACTGCCATTGGCTAATGTAGAAGTTCCTGTTCTGTATCCTTTTATACTTACTGATGCACCGGCTATAGGATCATTACCTTTTGCATCCACCACTCTTCCACTTATCATGCCACTGCCGGCAGGCATCATCATTTGAGGAACTTTATATAAATCTTTCTTTATCTCTTCTTGCTGATGTCTTTTTTCTATTTCAGCCGCACTGATAATTTTTCTTTGTAGCTGTTGTTGAATGATGGTAGCTACCATTTCATTCTTGACTGTGTATTTTGGTTTATGGAATTTAATACAATATGTTCCTGTTGAAGAAACCGTAATGCTTTCCATCATTAGATAAGCAAGATTTTTTGTAACCAGTATCAAAGAATAATTTCCGAATGGAATATTATATAAAATATTTACACTACCCCACAGCACCCTACTTAAAGCAGGATTTTCTTTATTATATAAAACAGTGAAGGCTATTACACTGTCTTTGGGCATCTGTATCTGTATTCTGCCCGAGTTGTAATTATTCTGGTAAAAATTATTTCCTTGCTGTTCCAAAAAAGCTGTAGCGGTAATTTTCTTTTCATAGCTGATCTTAGGAAGTGCCGTTAAAGTATCACCCAATTCCCAGGTTGTTTTTTTGGTCGGCAGATATACTTTTTTTTCAAAAGATACCAAAGGAATTTTTTCCAGTCGTACCATTTTCGGAGTTATCCGATAACGATAGCCAGGTTCAAAAGAAAATTTGAAGTCAAAATCACCCGGCTTATAAAATTGTATGCTATCCAAATTAATAAACGGACCTACAACATGCTCCCCGCTATTACCGAGGTAATAAGCTTTATCATCCTGCCACACATAGCCATTATTGTTCCTGGAATTATTTTCTATCCTCAATATCCTATTGTTTAGAATCAGCTTTTCCTGTGACGACCAGAAGATATCCGCTTCTTTTACTTTAAAATCTTTTCCTTGCTTATCAATATCAAAAACAATATCATGCTTGTAATAAGGTTGCAAATAAATACTATCAACCCCAATATATTTATCTTTCAATCGCATACCTACCTGTGCATAGCCTGGAAAAAGGGAAGCTGCATTCAGCCCCTTATCAGTTACTCCATTATAATATACCAGCTCCCTGTTTATATACAGCATGTATATTTCTTGTGGCACTCCATTCTGCACCGCATACACTGCTACTTGTGGTAACAGTTGAGCAATTCTTGTTTTAACCATCTGCATATTACTATCTGGAAATAAAAATGTGTAATAAGGCATAGTATCCAAACCAAAAACTTTTCTCCACTGCTGATGTTTACCTAATGAAAAGTTTTTACTTACACTTATATCATCAATTTCAAATTCATCATGCATCAATGGTCGTTTACCATGAAATTTTTCTATGTAGGGAGGCTCTGGTACATTTATATCTTTTGCAAACTGAGAGTTATAACTTACTGCCGTAATATTTACTCCCTGCACTTTATTTTGTTTATAGTCTTTTAATTTTACTGTTATCGTATCCACCTGCCCGGGATACACAGTTGATGAGCCTCCAATTTCTGCAGACATTAATTTTGAAAGCAGTGCAATATTTTCGTTATCAGTTCTCTCTTCCCCTGCCCAATAATACTGCCACCGCAGATAATAAATTTTTCCTACGGGCATCTTTTGTCGCCAGGTAATATTCTCTTCTGATGATGAGGAAGCAAAAATTACTTTGTCCTTATCATAAATACTATAATAAACTGGCACTTTATTAGGATTATATAACTCAAATCCCGAGGTATCCATCCGTTGTGTTCTACTAAAAGCTACCCGGTAAGCAGCTTCAACATTGAATACGGCATAAGTAATATCATTTCCATTTTCATCTTCTATATAAAAATCATACTCTTCTACCTGCGGATCTATCTTCGCAGTGTATGGAAATTGTATGGCCACCGGATCGTCTGTTAAATCATTTTTCATAAAGCCTTTAGCATTTGCAGCTTTCCCTTTATGATAATAGATAGCAGACAACATACCATTCTCCACCTTCACATCTATCTTGGCATTGCTGGCATAATATTCAGCCTCTGCTGTTTTCTCCTGTATTTCATTATTGCTGTTCTTAAAAATCGCTACTGCCTGCAACATGATATCTGCATCGGGAAAACTATCGGTTGGTATAAAAAATTTAGTATCCCCCTCCACAGCAAGTTTTTGTTCCTGTTGCCAGAGAGTATCCGGCACAAATACTTGTTCCTGGTAATAATCTTTTATGTTTCCCCGCAAAAGGATAAGCTTCACCATACCATCCATTAATGCAAGGCCGTTAGCATCTTTTGCGGAAGCATTGAATTGCAAAGTATCTCCGGTAAAATATTTCTTCTGCAAACTTTTAATATCATACGTCGCTACTTCATCCAGCAAGTAATCTTCTATTTTAAAATTGCCTCTATAAATGAGCCGGTTCTTTTTATCAAGAAATCGTAAGGTATATCGTGTATCATTGGGCAATGTATCCCCGGTAGCAAATTCATACACATATGCACCTGCAGTCGCAGGCTTCAAGGTTGTAAGTAATCTATCAACATTACCATTCTTGCTGGAGTAAGCAAGATGGATCTTCACTATACTTTTATATTGCTTTCCTTTTCTATTCAGCAGGTATGCTTTTAACTTTATAGTATCAGAGGGAAAATATTTTGACTTATTAAACAGTACATAACCTTTTCCAGCAACATTAGTCTTGTATTTTTTTCTAACCCAATTCTTTGGTTTATTAGTCACCAGGTATTTAATCCTGTCAGGCACCCAGGTAATAATTTTCCCTATTTTATTACTTCGCAGTCGTGCCGCCCGTTGTTTGCTTATGGATATATAATTTTCTTCGGACACACTTATTTCACCAAAAGATGTGTCCGGGCCAACTACGATTTTTACAATCGATTCATCTGGATTTTTATTTTCTACAATGAATGAACCTGATAATGCATTCAAAGAAGCAGCTTTTTTATCGACCCACAGCTTTGCATTTGTAAAAGTATTTCCTTCTTTATCTCTTAAAAATATTTGCGGCCTCACCTGGTTATTGATTACATAGGGCAAAATTTTGCTGCTGCAATAGTATTGTGCGTTGATCATAAAATCCTGCACAGAAATAATCAGGTAATTGCCTATCGGAATAGTATCATGATTAATCCTATCTATAGCAAACTGCATCAAGGGTTGTTGCTTCAGCAAATGATCGACGTCACCAATACCTTCTTCTAGATACTTTTCAGCCGAATCGGCGGAAATTTTGTACAAAAAAGCCTGGTGACTTTTCCGCCATATCTTTTGCAGCGATTGCTGGCCAAAACAAATTTGAATAAATCCCAAAAAAATGGGTAGAAAAATCAGAGCTTTCTTCATAAACAGAATGGTTGTAATAACAGGGATGCCCTGTTCACTAAAATTACACACTCAGAATAGATTGAAAAAAAGCCCCTGCTAACTTATCTTTGCGCCTTGTTGAAGAATGAGTAACCAACAACTTTTTTAGCCAGCTGCAGTGCTATGCAAAGCACCCTGTGGGCTATCATCGCCTGTTCCCGCCGATGGCGGGACTCACTTCATCGTCCCGTAATTCTACTGAGCATACCAAAGAATCAGCATTTTTAAAGTTTAGAACTATGTACAGAACTCACACTTGTGGCCAATTAAGATTAGCAAACAAAGGAACCGAAGTTACCCTTGCAGGCTGGGTACAGACCGTAAGAAAATTAGGAACCGCCATCACCTTTGTAGATCTTCGTGACCGCTACGGCATCACCCAATTATTAATTGGAGAAGACCTGACTAAACAACTCGATGAAAATCCATTAGGAAGAGAGTTTGTATTACAAGCCACTGGAACGGTGAATGAAAGAAGTAATAAGAACCCAAATATTCCAACAGGTGATATTGAAATCACTGTCACTTCATTTAAAATATTAAACAAATCGGCACTGCCGCCATTTAAAATTGAAGATGATACTGATGGTGGTGATGATCTGCGGATGAAATATCGCTTTCTTGATCTGCGACGTAATGCTGTAAAGAAAAACCTGGAACTTCGATATGCAGTAAACCGTGCCGCAAGAAATTATCTGCATCAGAATAATTTCATGGATATTGAAACTCCGTTTCTTATTAAGTCAACACCGGAGGGTGCAAGAGATTTTGTTGTACCAAGCAGGATGAACCCCGGCCAGTTTTATGCACTGCCACAATCACCACAAACATTCAAGCAATTATTAATGGTAAGTGGTTATGATCGTTATTACCAGATTGTAAAATGTTTCCGGGATGAAGATCTGCGGGCCGATCGTCAGCCAGAGTTTACACAGATAGATTGTGAGATGGCTTTTGTAGAACAGGAAGATATTCTGAACATGTTTGAAGGAATGATAAAATCCATCTTCAAAGAAGTAAAAGGAATTGATTACACAGAAACATTGCAGCGAATAACATGGGAAGATGCCATGTGGAATTATGGTAATGACAAACCAGACATCCGGTTTGATATGAAAGTCCTCAATCTGAAAAAACCTTCAACCGTTTATACCGACAGAAAAGATAATGCTGCGTTAATAACCGGTGCCGACTTTAAAGTATTTGATGAAGCAGAAACAGTAGTGGCTATTGCAGTTCCGGGTTGCAGTGAATATTCAAGAAAGCAAACCGATGAACTTACCGAATGGGTAAAACGACCGCAGATAGGAATGAAAGGCCTTGTATTTATTAAAGCAAATTCCGATGGTACTTTTAAAAGCAGTGTAGATAAATTTTACTCAGAAGAAAAACTAAAAGCAATTGCAGAAGCAACTAACGCAAAAGCAGGCGACTTAATTTTAATTCTTGCTGGTGCAGAAGAAAGGACAAGAAAAGCCATCAGTGATTTAAGAATGGAAATGGCAACCCGTTTAGGATTGAGAAAAGATACCGAGTTCAAACTATTGTGGGTTTTGGATTTTCCTTTGTTTGAATATGATGAAGATGGCAACCGTTGGGTAGCCCGTCATCATCCGTTTACATCTCCCAAGCCATCACAGATAGAAACGATGATCAATAATAACCCTGCGATTGAAAATGCAGCGGAATATTTAAAACATCCGTATGCCAATATAAAAGCCAATGCTTATGATATGGTATTAAACGGAAATGAAATCGGCGGCGGCTCCATCCGTATCTTTCAAAGGGAGTTGCAAGAAAAAATGTTTGCTGCACTCGGCATGAATGAAGAAGAGCAACTACACAAATTTGGTTTCTTACTCGGTGCATTTGAATATGGTGCACCTCCGCATGGCGGTATAGCCTTCGGCTTCGATCGTTTGTGTGCTATCCTCGGCGGCAGCGAAAGCATCCGTGACTTTATTGCATTTCCAAAAAATAACAGTGGCAGAGATGTGATGCTTGATGCTCCGGCTACCATTGATGAGAAACAGTTTGAGGAGTTGCAGATCAAGTTGAATTTGAAAGGGTAATGTAATGGAAAGACGTTGGAAAGTATATCAGGTGGCTTGTTATTTACAACTCTTATTTACAGGACTACATAGCTTTGTATCTTTCGTTGGAGTGTTTCAATTTAAACATCCAATATATTTCCTTCTTCTAACGATTGCTTATGGTTTGCTTTTTTGGTTAGCCGGCTTCGGAATTTCTATTTATAACAGGCTTTATCCTGATAAGCCGGTTGCGGGAAAAGATAAACGGCTCTTCAACCGTTTATTTTTAATTAATTTCTTTTTATCCGTTTTTCTTTTTGGATTAGTTTTTGCAGAAATTAGTACATTGAATGACATTTCTGATATATTATCGTTAAGCATCACAGGTTTACCAATTCCTTTTTATATTCAATTGATAGCCTATATACTTATGCTGATATTTCATTTTCTTATTTTATATGGGATGTACAATTTGAGAGTCTTACTTAATATTAATTCTCAGAAAAAAAAGTTTGAATTTGAATAATAATTGCGCAAAGCAACTTTCCAAGAGTTGAGTTTGAAGAAATTAAAATCTTTAGAGATTAACTCTTGGAAAGTTTCAATAAACCAAGTTGTCAGATTTAAAAAGATTTTGTTTATTGTCCAATAGAATTCATGCAGCTGAAGGGTGCGACGCAAGGGACGATCATCCGTGTTAATGTCGCTGGTAACAAAAAAAATATCTTACGAATTCAACAACTGTTTTAATACAACAGTCACCTTTTCTCCATCCGGCAGCATAGCTTTTTCCAAACCCATATTCATTGGTACGGCAGGCAAGTTTAATGCACCCAACACTTCTACTGCCGCATCTAAAGATTGAAAACAATTTTTGGAAATTCTTCCGGCTAATGCTTCAGCGAAAGAATTGTTTTGCTGCTCTTCGGTAAGCACCAAACATTTACCGTGTGCTTTTACTCTTTCAAAGATTAATTCTTCATCCAACGGATATAAAGTTCGCAGATCAACTATTTCTATTTGCTGATTAAAGTTCTTTGCAGCAGCTTTTGCCCAATACACTCCCATGCCATAAGTGATCACAACACAGCTTTCACCGTTATTAATTGCATCAGCAGATGCATTCAATACAATGTTGGCTTTGCCAAATGGTAAAATATAATCTATGGAAGGCTCGGGAGTTTTTGCATCTTCAGTACCTGGCACTTTGCTCCAGTAAAGTCCTTTATGTTCCAGCATCACTACCGGATTAGGATCGTAGTATGCTGCTTTCATCAAGCCCTTCATATCAGCCGCATTGGAAGGATAGGCCACTTTTATTCCTTTGATGGATAACACGGTTGTTTCTACACTGCCGCTATGATAAGGACCACCGCCACCATAAGCACCAACCGGTACTCTTAATATCATTGACACCGGAAACTTACCGCAACTGAGATAACAACTTTTAGAAACCTCAGTTACTAACTGATTAAACCCAGGATAAATATAATCTGCGAACTGCACTTCCACAATTGGTTTTAAACCAACAGCACTCATACCAACAGTGGAACCAACTACATATGCTTCTTGTATAGCTGTATTAAAAACTCTTTCATCACCAAACTGTTCACCAAGAGTTGCTGCTTCACGAAAAACACCGCCTAATCTTTTTCCAACATCCTGTCCGTATAAAATAGCTTCTGGATGTTGCTCCATTATTTCACGGATTGCAAATAAAGCAGCATCCACCATAATAACTTTTTCTGCACTTGCCGGACTTCTTTCTCCTTTCTCTTCAGTAACCGGTGTGGGAACGAATACATGTTGCTCCACGGTAGCAGGGTCAGGCTCTGGGGCAGCAACAGCCTTTGCAAAATCATTTGTTATTAATTCCGCTGCTTCTTTTTCTATTTGTTGTAATTCATTTTCATCAACCCCTCTTTCCAATAATTTTTTTCTAAGCTTTGGATTGGGATCATGGGTATGATGTTTTGCAAGATCTTCTTCAGTTCTATAAAATTCTTTTCTTACTCCGCTGGTATGATGCCCCAACAATGGAACCTGTGCATGAACTAAATATGGTTTTCTTTCTCGTCTTACAAATTCACACACTTCTTTCATTACTGAATAAGATGCTTCAAAATCACTTCCATCTACCTGCACTCTGTTCAATCCTTTAAAGCCGGCAGCAAATTCAAAAGCATTCATGGCTCTTGCTTCTTCCGCCGTTACACTGATGCCCCAATTATTATCCTGTACTAAATATATTATTGGTAATTGTTTGAGTACAGCAAATTGCAATGCTTCACTTACTTCACCTTCGGTCATGCTGGCATCGCCGAGGGAGCAGATGACGATAGGCACAGCCCCTCCTACCGAATGGTTTAGGGCGGCGATACTTTCTTTATATTTTATCCCCTGCGCCACACCCGTTGTAGGTATTACCTGCATACCAGTTGCACTGCTTTGATGTATTATCGTAGGCTTATCATTGCCTTTGTAATTAGGGTGTGAATAATATTCTCTGCCTCCAGTAAAAATATCATCGCTTTTTGCAAGCAACTGCAACATTTGTTCATACGGAGTAAATCCAAGTCCCATGATTAGACTTTCATCCCGGTAATAAGGACTTACATAATCATGCGGTAGTAATTGAAAGGCGGCAGCCAGTTGTATAGCTTCATGCCCTCTTGATGTGGAATGAACGTATTTGCAAATGGTACGATTAGCTTCATAAGTTTCAGCCATCACTTTTGCCTGGCTCATTAGCTTATATGCACGGAGTAATATGTTGGTATCAATCATTTTTTAGCAAGCATCCTTCGATATGCGCAGGACAGTTAGCAAAAATAAGGAAAGGTATGCCTGCAAAAAGAAAAGCCATCCGCTTAAAACGAATGGCTTTTTTATTGAGCAGTTGGTTCTATTTTATTTTACTTCCAGTTCAAACATACTATCATCCTCTATAAATCCTTCCAGTTGATCTCCTACTACCACTTCACCTACACCGGCAGGAGTGCCGGTAAAAATTATATCACCAATGTTGACCGAAAAATAGTTGGATATATGTGAAACAATGCTATCAAAGCTATTGATCATATTGGAGGAATTACTTTGTTGCACAAGCTCTTTATTCTTATACATACAAAAATTGATGTCATTTTTGTTTTTAATATTGGTCAATGGCACCCATTTACCAATCACCGCAGAATTATCCCATGCCTTTGCTTTTTCCCAAGGCAATCCTTTTTCTTTTAATTCATTTTGAATATCCCGGGCAGTAAAATCTATACCTGCGGTTATAGCATCGTAATATTTACTGGCAAATTTTTCCTGGATATATTTTCCATTCTTATTGATACGTATTACCAGTTCGCATTCATAATGCAACTCATTGGTAAATTCTGGATAATAGAAAGGCGTATGCGGTTGTAACAAAGCACTTTTGGGCTTCATGAATATTACCGGTTCATCGGGGATTTCATTTCCAAGCTCCTGGGCATGTGCAACATAATTGCGGCCTACACAAAAAATTTTCATAAAAATGGCGGTGTTTTTAGTAAATACATCGGATACAAAAAGGGCTGTTCATCCTATATATTCAGGCCTTCGATATTGTTTATTGGATTTTAAATTACCAGCAACTCTTCTATTTTTTCGCCGGCAATGGATGGACCTGCTTCAACAGGCAGACTGCTAAAGTAAGTAATCAATCTCATTTCTCATAGTGCAAATTCCTGATTATTTACTTTGTTCATGGCTGGGCTAATTCCCTGAGAGGCAAATATTTCTATTACTTCCACACAAGCCTGTATTTTTAATGCAACCAGCGGTTCTTCCTCCTTTCTCCATTTACTGAGAACAAAATCTGCTTGATGGCCTTTTGGATAATCATTGCCAATACCAAACCTGATACGAGGATAGTTATGTGTACCCAGCAATTCAAAAATGCTTTTCAGCCCATTATGACCTGCATCGCTACCACCGGGTCTTACTCTTAATTTATTTAAAGGCAAGGCCAGATCATCTACAATTACCAGTATATTCTCTATTGCAATTTTTTCTTTATCCATCCAGTATTTTACTGCTTTACCACTTAGATTCATAAAGGTGGTTGGGCAAATACAAACAAACGTTTTTCCTTTCCATTTTATATCAGCAACATAAGCAAGCCTATCCACCCGAATGCTGCTATTATGTTTTTGTACAAATGCATTTACCACATCAAAACCAATGTTGTGTCTTGTGTGTGCATATTCATTGCCCGTATTACCTAAACCAATTATGAGATACTTCATTTTACAAAAATTCAAATATCGGATATCTTATATAAAAAATCCGTCCCCACAATTGCTGTAGGGACGGATTGTATAGTTAAAGAAAATAGATTTACTTCTTTCCTTTTGCAGCAGCAGGTGCAGCAGCGGCGGCAGGAGCAGCAGCAGTCTTTGCAGCAGCCGGAGCAGCGGCAGTAGGTGTAGCGGCTTCTTCTTGTTTCAATTGTCTTGTTAATACAACAGAAGCAATAGGAATTCTTGGAGAGTTCAGAATTTCATAATTCTCCAGCTTCACATCTTCTACTCTTATATTTCCGTTCAGCTCCAGGTTATCAATGCTAACCTCAATTTGTTCTTTCAGGTACTTTGGTAGAGTTTTTACTTTCAGGGATTTCATTTTGGTGATCAGCTTACCACCATCTTTTACTCCTACAGAAGTTCCAATAAACTTCAAGGGAATTTCAGCAACTACTTTTTTATCTTCTACCAGTTCCAGTAAGTCAACGTGGATGAGTTTCTCATCTATTTTGTCAAACTGTAAATCTTTTAGAATGGTTCTGTAAGTTTTGCCGTCTATCACTACTTCAGCAATCTGGAAACTTGGGGTGTACACTAATTTTCTGAAAGCTGCAGCAGGAGCATGAAAGTTGATCTCCTGAGAGCCGCCATAAATTACACCGGGCACCAGTTCCTGAGAGCGGAGTTGTCGGGTGGCGCCTTTGCCGAATCCGGTCCTCAGTTGTCCTTCGATTGTAATTGATTTCATTTTATGATTGTTTAATTGTTTACTTATTTATCTCTTCTTTGCGAATGAATAAAGAGGCTTGTTATGCTCTTATTCTCATAAGCATTGCGAATAGCTACTGCAAAAAGCTCAGCCACACTCAACACTTTTATTTTGGCACTTTCTCTCTTCACTGGAATAGTATCACACACTATCAATTCTTCCAGCACACTGTTTTCTATATTCTCATATGCCTTTCCGCTTAATACGGGATGTGTGATCAAAGCTCTTACACTTCTTGCTCCTTTATCCTTTAAAAGACCTGCACTTTTTGCCAGTGTACCGCCAGTATCGCAGATGTCATCTATTATCACTACATCCCTGCCTGTCACATCACCTATTACTACCATGCTTGCAATCTCATTAGCTCTTTTACGATGCTTATCGCAGATCACCATTTCAGCATTAAAATAACTGGCAATTTCCCTGATTCGGTTAGTTGCTCCTACGTCGGGGGCGGCAAAGGTAAGGTTTTCCAGCCGCAGATTTTCAATGTAAGGGATAAAAACGGCATGGCTATCGAGGTGGTCAACAGGTATATCAAAATAGCCTTGTATTTGGGGGGCATGCAGGTCCATGGTGATAACTCTATCCGCACCTGCCGCTACTAACATATTCGCTACTAGCTTACTACCGATAGCGACTCTGGGTCTATCTTTTCTATCCTGGCGGGCATAGCCATAGTAAGGAATCACAGCAATTACTTTGTCTGCAGAAGCTCTTCTGGCTGCATCAATCATCAACAAGAGTTCCATCAGATTTTCTGCTGGAGAAAAAGTGCTTTGTATCAGGAAAACATAGTCTCCCCGTACACTTTCAAGAAAAATTGGGCTTATCTCTCCATCGCTGAAACGCTGAATATTGACTTTCCCCAGCTTAGTACCGTATCTTTTACAGATTTGCTCGGCAAGTTGTTGAGATCCGGTTCCGGCGAAAATTTTGGCTGATTGCATAGCTGAAAAATGTGCGGCGAAGATACTACTTCACTTATAGCATTTGCAAAAAAACCAGTCTAAATCCTTGTCACCCGATTAAGAGTAATTAAAAGGATAAGTCGTGTTAACGCATCGCAACAGTAACTATAGCCGCTGGTTTCTCCATTTCAGGATAAGCAGCAGGAATCTGTTCCAACTCATTTACACTAACAGAACTTCCATTCAAACTGTAAAAAATGGAGGAACAAATAAAAATAGACAGTACTAATGCAATTACATAAACTACTGCAAAGAAAAGAATAGGATGCAAAGATCCCATTGGAGTGAGGGTGTTGGTTTTCATAATTACCAGATTTTAATGCTTATCAATTGGGTTGGATATTGTTTATTTCTGGTGGCTTGTATCCTCTGCCCTACTCAGGCATTGGAGAGATAAAAATATTGGCTATAATTGTTGTATGCAAGAGCACAAGTACTCAATTAAACAGTGGGCAAAAGACGACCGTCCCCGGGAAAAATTACTATTGAATGGCCCAGAAAATCTCAGCAATTCTGAATTGCTGGCTATTCTTATTCATAATGGTAGCAAAGAAAAAACAGCAGTAGACCTGGCCAAAGAAATTTTAAAACTAGGAAAGGATAACCTGGTAGAGTTGGGCAAGCTATCCGTAAAAGAACTGATGAAAGTAAAAGGTATTGGTGAAGCAAAAGCTATTACCATTACGGCTGCTTTAGAGTTGGGAAGAAGGCGACAAGCAGCAATGCCTCTGGAAAAATCAACGATAAGCAGCAGTGCAGATATTGCCAGCTTTCTGCAGATTAAGCTAAAAGATTACCGGCATGAAGTGTTTGCTGTTTTGTTCTTAAACAGGGCTAATAAGATCAATCATTTTGAAATAATCAGCGAGGGAGGAATTACCGGCACAGTTGCTGATCCAAGAATTATACTTCGCAAAGCTTTGGAAACAGATGCCGTCAACATTATTCTTTGTCACAATCATCCATCCGGCAGTCTTAAGCCAAGTAGGGCTGATGAACAGCTAACTGTTAAGATAAAGGAAGCTGCCCGTTACCTGGATATACTGGTAATGGATCACATCATTGTAAGCGAAGCAGGTTATTACAGCTTTGCTGATGAAGGATTAATGTAATTATCATGCTTGAGCCGTTGGACCCCCAAAATTCATAGGCAGTTGAATTTCTTCCAGGTCTTTAATCGGGCCGTTTAATGATTCATACTTCAGCACATTTTCTGTCATTGCCTTCATAAATCTTTTGGCATGCTGTGGTGTAAGTATTATTCTTGATTTTACTTTACTCTTGGGTGTACCAGGCATCACATTTACAAAGTCTATTACAAATTCGGCATGTGAATGGGTAATAATAGCAAGATTTGCATAGCTACCTTCCGCCACTTCTTCAGAGATTTCTATGTTTAATTGATTGCCTTCATTCGGAGTATGCTCCATTTCTTTTTCAAATTTAATATGTCATAAAACAATTGTCTAAATACAAAAGCAGAGGCTATAAAAATAGCCTCTGCTTCAATATTAAAATACTTAATTATCTAGGGCCTAAATAAGTCATATCATCAAAAAATGCTCTTAGCGGGTTATTATTATAATTCCAATCAACAGTAATAGATCTGGTTGCAGGATTGAATCTGCTAATACGGCTACCTGCACCTGTAAACATTGTAATTGGAGGACCTGCTGGATTAGTATTTCTCACTTGAGTTACAAGATCAGTCGCAGGATCAAATACAATCTCCGGAGCTACTGTGCTACCATACCAGCTCAGGTTATTACCTGCCCCAACACCAATAGGATGACCTACAGATGAAACGTCAGGCCAATAAAATATTACTGAACTTGGTCCTGTTGTTTCAAGATGTATTTCAGTATCATAAGGGAAGGTAAATGGCACCCTGTTATGATATCCTTGCAAACGGTAACGACCATCATACTTATTTTTCACACTAAACTTTACGATTACATTTTTTTGGTTTTGTGCAACCTGATAACCATTAGAGGCTGAAGTAATAGTTATACCGATACCATAAGAAAGATTTGGATTTAAGCTTGTAGTATTCGATACGTTAATAGGGACAATAACATTCTTTTGTCCAGATGGAATTGTTACAGAAGCCGGTATAGTGTATAAAGATGAAGGCAATATTTGCACATTATCACCACTGGCAGTGTTATAGTTCTTTATATCTCCGGCTGTAGTAGTACCAGTAGTGTTAGAAAGATTAATAACAACATCGCCATCGGCTGAACCTGATGTTTCTAAAGTAATCTGAACCAATCCACTTACTAGTTGGTTCGAAGCAGAAACTTCAAGACCATAACCGAGAGGACTTTTACTAGCAGAAGGGAAAGCCACGGCCTTAATATCAGTGATGGCAATACCATACTGACCATTATCAAAACCCTTGTCTTTAAGGCAACTGGTGCCAAAAACTAATAGCAAAGCTCCCAATATGGATAAGATAGGTAGTCTTTTCATTTTTAATTTAATTTTTAAGATGATCGAAATTAATTTAAGTCCCAGAATACTTTACTGGTAAATACATTGATGGTTCCTTCTGCAGCAACGTTGGCAGCATTATAATTATACTCATTTTGTGGGTACAACCATCTGCGTGGAATTGATGTAGCTGTTCTGTTCGGATCAACTGAAAGTCTTGGTCCTGCTGCAAATCCCGCAGCACTACCATAAGAGATGTCAGTTCTTCTAAAATCAGTCCAAATTTCATACGGGGCAATAGAATTCAAAGCGAACCACTTTTGAGAAATAATCGTATAAAGACCACCACCCGGTTGCCCTGCTACAATAGAAGGAGCATTAATATCAACATCGGGATAGCCTGCGTTATTTGCTATATAGGTATTTGCATCAGCTGCAGTTAATCCTAACCACACAAAAGATTCTTGAATTGCACTAGTTAATAATGCGGCAGCAGTAGGGCCGGTGGTTAAAATACCACGTTGTCTTGCTTCTGCCTGAAGGAAAAAACTTTCAACACTGGTAAGTATCCATGCACGGGAAGCAGCCCCATTTGGAGATAATCCCGGACCTCTAACAGTTGAAATTGCAGATCCTTGAGGAACACCTGCGCCTGCCGGAGTACCAAAAGTAATACCTAAATGACCCGCGGTAGTTCCAGTTGGTGATACATAAAAACGATCGATCCTTGGATCACCATTGAACTTATAATAATCGATAGCATACTTACTAGCTCTTAAGAAATCTCTCTGGCTACCTGTACCAGATTCGTTTGTATTATACCTTCTGAAATAAGGTTGTGGTTTGGCGGCAGAAAAACCCGGGTTGATATGAGCCGATTGACCTGCACCAAGAAAACCATCCGCTGTTATTTTTGCAACCTGAGCAGCAACATTTACTCCTGGTGCTACAGATGTTGTAGTTATACCATTATGTAAGTGTATAAGCAAACGTAATCTTAATGTATTAGCAAACTGTTTCCAACGGGTAGTGTTACCAGCAAAAACAAAATCAGAAGTTGCTATTTCAGAATTTTTAACCGGGTCTGTAGCTGTAGGTGTATTCAATAATACAATTGCTTTGTCCAGATCATTAAATATTCCATTATATACATCAGCACCTTTATCATACTTTGGTGTGAGGGCAACAGTACCCTTAAAAGCCTCTGAATAAGGAACATTATTATATAAATCTACTAATAAGGCCATATTGTGCGACTTCATTATTCTACCTATTGCTTCGTAAGTACCAGCACCAATTGCAGCAGCCCTGTTGATCATGGTGTTGTAATTATTAGCATTAGCATACAAAGAATTCCAGCCATCACCTACATGAAAATCATTGGTAAATGCATAGGTTTCTTCTTCATTTAAAGATTGGAAAGAACCAGACCTGGCGCCATGCCCCATCCACCAGGAAAGTACCCAATAGTTAGATGCGATGATATCACTTGTTGTTTGCAATGCTGCCGGAAGAATTACCGTAGGGGTAACGCTGTCATCGGTTACGGCATCTGGATTCGAGTTGATGTCAAACTTTTCTTTTTTGCAGCCGCTTATGTTAATAAGCAAGACGGCTGCAAAAAGAGTGTATATTATTTTATTACGTTTCATATCTATAATAATTTTTATAAAGTTGATTAAAACTTAAGTGTCAAATTTGCACCAAAAATTCTTGTTGGAGGTGCGTTAAATGCTGTGCTTCTACCAGTAGCATTACCAGTAAATCCTGCATTACCGTTACCACCCTGAAATTCTGGATCAGTCCACTGATTTGATTTTGGAAGCCACATAAACAAGTTTCTACCGCTTATACCGAAATTGGCTCCTTTAAGAGTATTTGCAAATTTGGCACCAAACAATTTTCCAACCGGAATTTCATATGATAATGCAGCTTCTCTTATTTTCCAGAAAGAACCATCAGCCAAATAGTTAGAAGTAACTGATGTATTCAAATCACTGTTCCAAAATAGACGACCGTAAGTTTGTGTATATATATTAGTGTTAGTAATATATTTTCCAGGGTTAGCTGGATCTTCGTACACAGAATTAGGGAATACAAAAGCACGGCGACCATTCTGGCCACTTCTTTCAGATATTCCATTATCATCCATAAAACCACCTAACTGATCTGCAACCACCTGACCACCTGTACGGTAATCACCAACAACACTAAACGATAACCCTTTCCAGTTTACATTTAAACTTAAACCAAGAAAATCTGTAGGAGATGTTCTACCAAATTGTGTAAGAGCTGATTTTTGAGAAGGCATACCTGTTACTCTATCTACAATTACATGACCTTCAGCATCTCTTTCGTAATCCACTAATTTAAATACGTAAACAGGCTGTCCAACGATTGCATAGTTAAAGTTTCCTATGCCCAACTCATCAATTCCCTGGAATAGAGAAAGAATTTTATTAGACTGTTTTGAATAGTTTGCTTTAAAATCTATGTTTACGTTTCTGATCTTAACTAATGGAGTCAATCGTAAGTCAAACTCCACACCTTTGTTAACGAATGATGCAGCATTTCTTCTGGCAGATGTATAACCAGTTGAGCTAGAAAGAGCAATATCAACAACCTGATTTGTGTTGTCCTGAGTGTACAAAGTTGTTTCGAAACTAATTCTGTTTTTAAGGAAATTAATTTCAGCTCCTACTTCTTTATTCACTACAAATTCAGGTTCGTAAGTATCTGCAAAAGTCAATGTACTAGCCTGGAAACCTAATACACTTCCATAAGGGAAGAATGTACCGGCATTCCATGTATTTTGATAGCTATAAGTTCCGTGAGTTACGTTACCAGTTTTAGTAATCGCACCTCTAAGCTTTAAATAACTGATCAACTTACTTGATTTCAAACCTGGTATTACTTCATGTAACAAGAATGAAGCACTTACACCTGGATAAAAGAAACCAAAATCGCCTTTTTGCATAGGTGCTCCTGGCTTACGAAGACGGCTATCAAAGTCGTAGCTCGCAGTTGCTTCCAAGAAAGCCCAATCATTAAAATCAAAATTAAGTCGGCCAAAATATCTTTCTAACCTGTTTCTAACATTAGAAAAGTTAACAGTAGGTTCTCCTTTCCGTAACTGAATAGTCAACAAAGTGGCCTCTCCAAGATTATCGCTTGACATCCTGATATTCTTAGTTACACTTTCTCTGTATGACTGACCTACTAATAAACCAACACCAAACTTGTTGAATTTTTTGTTCATAGTTGCAAAAACCTCTGATGTAACCCTTCTGGAAGTAATGTCGGAATTACCAACGGCAGAAGTAACATTTTGACTACCATGATCTCTTAATGTGTTATGAAAAGCACTGTAAGTAAAAGCCCCACGGGTAGATCTTGCGTCTGCATTAGTAAAGTTAAGACCAACTCTGTAAGTGAATTTCAACCATGAAGTAGCAGCAAAATTCATTTCGCCATTACCAAATAAGTCATCGGAAGTACCTGCTTCTCGGTAATTATCTTTTGCGAAATATGGAGTTTTACCATTATTGTCCAGGTATGGAGTATAATATCCATTAGGACTTGAGAAATAGTCGTTTCTCCAATCAGAAAAACGGGTAAATGGTATATGACCGGGAGTACTGGTAACACCATAATAAACAACCTGATTGTTATTAGTTACATTATACTGAGAATTAGCATAGCGTAAAGTAACACCAGCCTTAAACTTACCTGTTTCTTTTTCAGCACGGAAAGTCAAGGTTCTTCTGTTATTTACATCACCAGGCATTGTTCCTTTTATACCTACATTTTGTGCACTTACATAAAAATCACCGGCAGCATAAGAAACATCAGACTGGTTTGTAATACCAACATCATAAAAATTTCTTCTTTCATTCTTTAAGTAAGAATAGGGAACCATATATTTTTCACCATTTGGACCATCCTGTCCTATTTGAACCATACTTCCATCAAATTCAGGCCCCCAGCTTTGTTGTTCGATTGGCTCATAAGTACCATAGCCGTTAGCATCTGGTGAGTAACCAGAACCATAACGATTTTGAAACTTAGGCATGTAAGAAACTCTCTCCTGCTGTACTGTATGGCTAACAGTAATCATAGGCTTTAACTTGCTGCCTTTTTTACTGGTTACGACAATTGCACCATTTACACCATCGGGACCGTAAATAGCAGTACCAGAAGCTGATTTAAGAATTGATATATCAAGAATATCATTTGGATTAATAGAACTTAAATAACCTAACGGTACAGGCACACCATCCACAACCAGCATTGGTTGGTTGTTACCGGTTAATGAACGAATTCCTCTTAAAGTAATACGGGTATCAGCAAATACACCATTATTAGTGGTGGCTATATTCATACCGGAAACTTTAGCTGTTAAACCGTTTTGAAGATTAGTTACTTTAGCCTGAGTTAATTCACTGGCCTTTACAGAAGCTAATGAGAATCCAAGCTCTTTGGTTTGACGACGTACGCCAAGAGTAGTTACAACTACTTCTGTTCCAGTAGAAATTATTCTCTTTACCTGGAAGTTAACAACGCTACTGGCATCTACAGTTACTTCGGTCGTTTCAAGACCAGCACCTGATACAACTAAAATATCACCAGTTTTGGCCATGATACGGAACTGACCATTGTTATCAGCAGCTACTCCTGTACGAGTACCTTTTACTCTTACGGATGCGCTAGGCAATGTTTCGCCTTTATCATCGGTCACAGTACCGGTAATTGTCCGATTCTGACCGAATGCTAGTGCACTAAATAGCAATAGCAGTGTAAGCAGTGATGCGAATTTTCTCATGTTTACGTCTAGTTTTTAAAGTTAAAATCTTGATTGTCAATTAAAAGCGTCCAATTTTAATGGGGAACAGATGTTAGTAAAGACACAGCATCCATTAAAAATGCTGCCGCAAGGTAATTTTTTTTTTAACAATTACTTAAAAGGTATAAAAAATAATTGAAATCAGTCTTTTACAAATTGAAAATCAAAATGTTAGCCTTGCTTGAATTTTTATTTCAGTTTTATGATTTTGGGGTATCTCATCCAGCCCAGAGCCAATGGATTGCTCACTCTTAGAAATCGTTTGCGCCAAACGAATCCAAAATGTTAAATTTTTTGTGGCGTCAAAGTTTAAAGTCACATAATACCGGTATCCTTTATCAAAAAAAGCTGGAATTGAGTAACTGTATTGCACATCGTTTTCATATGCATAAATGCGGGAATTATAACCATCTGTTTCAAAATACTGTAGGCGTATTACTCCCGAAAAAGGTTTCAGCATCGGTTTGTAAATAAAATCGAAGTAGGTTAAAAACCCATTCTCTTTATTTGCTCCTTTATTATCATACCAAAGTATTTCGGCACGACTTCTTACCCCTAAGGATGAGTTTAGTTTATAACTTACTTGTGTTCGCCAGCTTTTTTTAGGCAAAAAAACAAGGTAGTTTGTGGTGGTATTATTGTCTTGTTGATTAGCTTGTTTGGACTCGACCCGGAATCTGGTATAAATTTCTACCTGTTTATTCGGCGTATAAGTTAGTTGTGTTAAAAAATCTTTACCACTGCTCGGCGCATCCACCTGGAATTTTAACCACGGAAATTTATAAACATCGCCGTAAAAATCCAACCTCCAGCCATTTAAAGGCCTGATAGCAATACCAGCATAAAATCCTGTTTCATTAGTAGGATATGTATTCTCTGTAAATGCGTTGCCATTTATCGATTGATAGGCTTTATTGATGGTTCGCTGTACTATAGAAACATCTACTCTTGGATCTACACTTAACAGCAATCCATTCACAAATGCTTTATTAAAATTTTTATCCGCTGCTACTTCACCAAAAAAATGAATATTTTTATACGTATAGCTATAATCGATGCTGAAGTTGTACCAGCTCTTGCCGCTAATAGCATATAAATTATACGGTTCGTTTCTTTTTTGCACCGGCAATGAAAAATTATAATTGATGCCATTCAATCCGATATGCCATTTATTACTTCTATAAACAACATTACCACCAAATGTGGTTTGTGTAAGCCTATTGCGGTCCGCAATTTCATTGGGAGTTCTATTATATCCTGATGTAAGAAAAGAAGAAATAAAATCTTCATTGTTTACAGTGTCCGCAACAAAGTTTGCACTCAATTCTCTGATAGAGGCAAATGCAGTAGTTTCAAACTTCCCTTTCTTTATTGTAACACCAGCTCCACGATGAAAATAAAATTCACCAGCAGAACTGTATGGACGAAGTACTGCCGACTGTCGCTTTACTCCCATCACATCTGCACTTTTTTTAAATGCTAACCCTTGCCACTGTATCAGACCCTGCCCCATATTTACTGTAAAATCTCCAATAGCCAGCGATTGTATAATGCCGATTTTTCTTGCAAAAAGATGAAAGGAATAAAAATCAAATCCTTTTTTTTGAGATCCTTTCAAAAATTGCTCACCGGCATCTTTATCTCCTACTATGCCGTATTGCAAAATATTCTTATAGTTATACCGGTACCGAAAAAAAATTCTTTGCGGACTACCGAGATATTTTGTACCGGAAGTGGAAGGATCAAAACCTTTGGATCTTTCTGCTATCTGCGACACCCGAAGTAAAAGATTATTATCTCCATCTGTAAACCGTTGTCCAACTTCTTTTTTTAATGACACCGCATTAAAAGTGGTAACGAAAGGAAGTAGTTTTTTTATCGTAGCAACATCCCAGGAAGGCACCGCCTGCAATTCATAAATACTTACCAGTTTTCCAAAGAGATTACGATAAGATATAAGATTAGCTATTTGCAGATCAGTTACTATTTTTAATTGCTTCAACTCATCCGCATCAGCGGTATTTAAATTCAAAGGATTTTTTCTGAAATGATCCAAATCCTGCAGGTAGGCATCATCTTCTGTTTCTCCCTGGTCTGCATCGGTTTGATTTTCTAATTGCTGTTCAGTGGTCAGTGGAATTTCCTGGCAAAAAGTGAATGCTGAATAGTGAAAAGTGAAAAATAATATAGTCAATACCTTTTTCACTTTGAATTCTTATTAAAGTTGAATAGAAGAAATAAACCTGGAGTGATGCCCAATTGCGGATGATAGCTTGAAACAACATCCAAACGGAAAGATTTAACCGTTAATCCCAAACCCAACCATGCTGAAGATGTGGATGAAGACATACCAGCCCTTACCAGTAATTGCGGAATAAATTTGTATTGAAATCCAGCATTTACATTTACAGGCCGATCTTCTTCTTTTTTAATTTCCGCACTTACAAAAAATTTCTCCGATGCTTCATATCCTAAACCGACTGTATATACGGATGAAATTTTTTCCTGTTTATCAAAACCAAATTTTCCTCCGATAGGATTATTGACATGTACACCAGCATGTATTTTTTCTGTGAGATGCAATATAGTTCCTATTTCAAAACTGATAGCGGATGCATTGCTGTAACCGGATGAAATATTAATACCATTGTAATTAAACTGTGCACCGATATCTATTTTACTACCCAACTTTCTTCCATAAGCCAGTCCGATTTGTGTTTCATTATAATCACTAAAACCATAATAGCCTGCTTTTATTCCGAAATTGCCGGAGGAAGTAGTAAGACCAACCGCAGCGGTGTAACTATTTAGTTCGCTTAATAAAAATCTTCTTTCACCATACACGGCTGCAGCGGCCCCTTTTAGTTGTGCAAGCGAAGCCTGGTTGGCTGTAAATGAAAAAACATCTGCATGATGAATACTATAAGCACCAAGGCCTGTGTAGCTGGCAGCAACAGGACTGTGCAAGGTTTGAGCGGATGATGTATATGAAAAAAGCAGGCAAAATATTACCAGCCAACAATTAAATGTTTTCAAGCAGTTAGATTTTGTAAGAAAGTTACAAGGTTAGTTTTGCGCAGCAAAATAAAGAATGAATTTATTAAGCGAGTAAAAGCCTAATAATAATACTTTCTCAACCGCAAATGCAACAAACAAGTAACTGACAAGTAGTACATTTGCGCCATGCAAATTTTAGATGGAAAAAAAGCCTCACAGGCCATAAAAGATGAATTAAGAATTGAAGTAGCACAACTGGTAGCAGAAGGAAAAAAAATACCTCACCTGGCCGCTATTTTAGTAGGTGCCAATGGTGCCAGTGAAACATATGTAGCTGCCAAAGTAAAATCCTGTGAAGAAGTTGGTTTTAAATCAACGCTGATACGATTTGAAGAAAACATCAGTGAAATGAAATTGCTGGATAAGATCAATGATTTGAATACTGACCCGGATATTGACGGCATATTAGTACAGTTACCATTGCCTAAACATATTTCTGATGAAGAGGTCATCAATGCAATAGACCCGGCAAAAGATGTAGACGGTTTTCATCCGGTAAATGTGGGCAAACTATTACAAGGTTTACCAACTTTTGTACCTGCTACACCTTATGGAATAATGTTGTTGCTGAAGCATTATAAAATTGAAACAAAAGGAAAACATGCGGTGGTAGTTGGACGCAGCAATATTGTTGGCAGGCCAATGAGTGTTCTATTGAGTAACAATAGCAACCCCGGCAATTGCACAGTTACAATTTGTCATTCGCATACAAAAAATATAAAAGAATTTTGCCTGCAGGCAGATATAATTGTAGCAGCATTAGGTAAACCAGAATTCATAACTGCCGATATGGTAAAAGAAGGTGCTATTATAATTGATGTAGGTATTACAAGAGAAGAAGACATCAGCAAAAAAAGTGGCTTCCGTTTAAAAGGTGATGTGGCCTTTGAAACTGTTTCACCAAAATGTAGCTGGATAACACCAGTGCCCGGTGGTGTAGGTCCAATGACTATAGCTGCATTGATGCAGAATACTTATCATTCCTGCATGCAAAAAAATTAAAGCAGATTCGTTTTATTATTTACTCATGAAAGAAATTTTACAGCATACTATGACCTCACTTCCTGTAATGGAACATTTCTATACATTACAGGGAGAAGGTTTTCACCAGGGTAGGGCTGCATATTTTATTCGCCTTGGCGGATGTGATGTGGGATGTGTATGGTGTGATGTAAAAGATAGTTGGGATGCAGATAAACATCCAAAATTTTCCATTGCACAATTGATAGATGAAGTAAAAAAAACACCAACAGAAATTGTTGTCATCACAGGTGGTGAACCGCTGATGCATAATTTGGATGCATTGACGGATGAGTTTCAGCAGGCAGGATATAAAATACATATTGAAACATCGGGTGCCCATCCATTGACCGGACTATGGGATTGGATATGTTTGTCGCCAAAAAAATTTAAAGCTCCGTTGGAACCAGTGCTTCATGTGGCCAATGAACTAAAGGTGGTAATTTTTAATAAATCAGATTTTGACTGGGCAGAAAAATATGCAGCATTAGTTGCTCCTTCCTGCAAACTATACCTGCAACCAGAATGGGATAAAGCTGCACAAATAACTCCCCTGATAATTGAATACATAAAAGCAAATCCCCAATGGGAACTCTCTTTGCAGATACACAAGCACATCAATGTGCCGTAACCCTGAGCATGACGAAGGGCCATCTTAACATTTTCTTCTTCTAAAAGGAATAAATTTTGGGTAGCTTCGTTATACATTATTAGCTGTGCTTTATTATGCAGCATTTAATCTTTTATCAATGAAAAAACTTCTCATCTTTATAATAATCTTTTGTACAACAACACTTGCTTTTTCTCAACCTTATGATCCCGAAAAAGTAAATAAAAAAGCGAAAGAACTTTATCAACAAGCCATAGAAAGAGCACAGGATGGTAATATGACCAGTGCAACCGGATTATTATTAAAATGCATTGAGCTGGATAATAAATTTGTGGATGCCTATCTTTCTTTAGCAGGTTCTTATGGTCAATTAAAAAACTATAACAACAGTATCAAATACTACGAACAGGCTTTTGCATTAGATTCTAATTATACGATCACTTATAAACTTCCCTACTCTATTAATCTTGCTGGCATTGGTGAGTTTGAAAAAGCTTTGGCTGCAGTTAATAATTTATTGACAAAGAATTTTCCTAAAACATCTGCTACATACAAAGCTGCTGAGTTTCGAAAAAAAACCTATGAGTTCGCCATTGATTATACAAAAAAACATAGTAATAAGATTTATGTATTTGCTCCGCAAAATCTGGGTAGCGACATTAATACCAGCGAACCAGAATATTTCCCTTCACTATCCATTGATGGAAAAGAATTTTTCTTTACCCGCAGAGTAAATAATTATAATGAAGATTTTTTTTCCAGCAATAAAACAAAAGATAATTGGGAAAAAGCTCAACCGCTAAAAGGCGATGTGAATACACCGGAGAATGAAGCGGGGCAAAATATTTCGCAGGATGGACAGTGGTTGGTATTTACTGCCAATGGAAGAAAACAGGGTTTTGGCAATTTTGATATTTACATTTCGTATCTCACACCACAAGGTTGGAGTGAAGCAATTAATCTTGGTGGCAAGGTAAATTCTGATCAATGGGATTCTCAACCATCCTTATCGCCTGATAAAAGAGAACTATACTTTGCAAGCAGAAGGCCGGGTGGTTTTGGGGGAATTGATATTTATGTATGTCGTATGCAAGCCAATGGAAAATGGAGTGATGCAGAAAACCTGGGGCCTGAAATAAATACATCAGGTGATGATCAATGTCCTTTTATCCATGCCGATAATCAAACATTATACTTTACTTCCAATGGCTTGCCAGGCTATGGTGGCAATGATTTATTTTATGTACGCAGAGGTGCCGGTGGAGTGTGGAGCAAACCGATGAACCTTGGCTATCCTGTCAACACTATTAATGATGAAGGCACTTTGTTTATTGCGGCTGATGGAAAAACTGCATACTATGCAAGTGACAGAAGCGATTCGAAAGGCAGTCATGATATTTATAGTTTTGAATTAAGAGAAGATGTGCGGCCTAATAAAACATTATGGGTAAAAGGCCAGGTGTTTGATAAAAAAACAACCAAAGGATTACCATCTGCCGTAGAGTTGATCGACCTAGTTTCCAAAGAAGTGGTAACAAAAGTGCAAACAGACGAAACAGGTCATTACTTCATCACATTACCGGTTGGAAAAGATTATGCATTCAATGTAAATCGAAAAGGCTACCTCTTTTATTCTGATAATTTTTTAATGAGTGGCAAATCACCCGACACTACTTATGAAAAAAATATTTCTCTGCAGCCGATAGAAGCCAATGCAAGTGTAGTATTGAAAAACATTTTCTTTGATGTAAATAAGTTTGAAATAAAATCCTCGTCACAGGCAGAGTTGGATATAGTGGTGCGTATGCTCAATGAAAATCCTTCTTTAAAGATAGAAATAGGCGGACATACTGATAATGTAGGAAAGCCAACGGATAATCTTGCATTGAGTAACAATAGGGCAAAGGCTGTTGTGAGTTATTTGGTTGCAAAAAATATTTCTCCTTCCAGGCTTACTGCAAAAGGCTTTGGCGAAACAAAACCATTGGCTCCCAATAAAACCGAAGAGGGAAAAGCACAGAACCGCCGGACAGAAATGAAAGTGATCAGCAAGTAATAATTTTCTGGCCATTCCACTTATATTTGGCAGATTACCGGAAAATTATGCATCCAGATCTACTGTACCAACTTGCCTTAACATTTGTGCCCAACATTGGCCCTGTACAAGCCAAAATATTATTACAGCATTGCGAAGCAGAAGAAATTTTTCATGCTAAAAAAACATTCTTAGAAAAAATTGAAGGCATTGGCCCCATCAGGGCAGACGCTATAAAAAAATTCGATGGCTTTAACAGAGCCGAAGAAGAAATAAAATTTATAGAGAAATATAAGATCAAACCAATTTTTTTAACGGACGAGGCTTATCCAAAAAGATTGTTGAATTGCTATGACTCTCCTACTCTTCTTTTTTATAAAGGCGAGGCCGACCTCAATGCAGAAAAAATAATAGCCATCATCGGCACCCGCAGCCATACTGACTATGCGAAACAGGTTACGGAAAAATTAGTAAAAGAATTAGCTGCACAAAATGTTACCATCATCAGCGGACTTGCTTTCGGCGTAGATGCAATTGCACATAAATCCGCTATAAAAAACGAAGTACCTACCGTTGGAGTGCTGGCACATGGATTAAACCAAATTTATCCTGCAGAACATGCAGGCCTTGCAAAAGACATGATAAAACATAGTGGTGGCTTACTTACTGAGTTTGGTAGTCATTCCAAACCCGACAAACATAATTTCCCAACGAGGAACAGAATTGTAGCAGGCATGAGTGATGCTACAATTGTAATTGAAACAGGAATAAAAGGTGGCAGCATGATTACAGCCGAATTAGCCAACAGTTATAATAAAGATGTTTTTGCGGTGCCCGGAAAAACAACGGACACTAAAAGTGCAGGCTGCAATTATTTAATAAAAAATAATAAGGCGATATTATTTACTGATGGCCAGGATGTGTTGGAAACAATGGGCTGGCAGGATAAAAACAATAAATCGGCGGTAAGAAAACAAAAGCAGTTATTTATAGAAATGACGGCTGAGGAAAAAATCATAGCAGGAATACTCAACGAAAAGGAAACTGTACCTATTGATGAAATAAATATGAAAAGCGGACTAAGCAGCAGTGCAGTAGCAGCCGCCATCCTTAACTTAGAATTACAAAATGTGGTATTATCTTTACCGGGCAAACAATACCGGCTTGCCTGATGCTATAAAGGCAACAAAATAACCGGGTTTGGTGTCAATACTAAATAAGACAACTGCAAACCTAATATGAGAGTACTGCCAAAGCTAATTTTTTCTTTTTTCTTCCTGTTAATAATATCTACAGGTGATGCATTGGCACAACCCTGTACAACTTTAGGGCAAACTCCATCTACAGCTTTTCCTGTTTGTGGCACCACTACTTTTCAGCAAAGTAATGTTCCTATTTGTGCTACTAATGACATCTTTGTCCCTGGGTGTTCTGGCGGAAGTGGCGGGGCCAATTATCAAAATAAAAATCCTTTTTTCTATCGTTTTACCTGTTATACAGCAGGCAAACTTTCTTTTCGCATTACACCATTGGCAGCAAATGAAGATTACGATTGGCAACTTTATGATATTACAGGCCGCAACCCGAATGAAATATTTACCAACAACTCATTAGTTGTTACCGGTAATTGGGCTGGCACATATGGACCTACTGGGGCCTCATCGTCTGGTGTAAACTTTATTCAATGTGCCTCTTTCCCAGCTGATAATGCACCCACATTTGCATTGTGGCCCGATATTATTGTGGGTCATGAATATCTTTTAATGATCAGCCATTACACTGATGGACAAAGTGGTTACGATTTGTCTTTTAGTGGTGGCACAGCCTCAATTACCGATCCAAAAATACCGGCTCTATTTAAAGTAAAACCTGATTGTGATGGAAAGACACTTACACTTACATTAGATAAGAAAGTTAGATGTAATACACTCTCTGCTGCCGGAACAGAGTTCAGCATTTCACCGGCTGTCTCTACTGTTGTATCCGTGGTACCCGACTCCTGTTCTTCTTCATTTGATTTTGATGAACTCACTATTACTTTAGCATCTCCATTACCCAATGGTACTTATGATCTCATCATTAATAATGGTAGTGATGGCAATACCTTATTAGATAACTGCGACAATAAAATACCTATCGGTCAAAAGCTTACTTTTTATTATGCTATTCCACAACCCATTTTTGCAGATAGTATTGGCAAGCCAGGATGTGCACCAGATTCAGTTAGAATATATTTTCCGAAAAAAATTACCTGTAATACCATTGCACCTAATGGAAGTGATTTTATAGTAACTGGCCCCACTCCTGTTACCGTTATCAGTGCGGCTGGCAATTGTGTAAATAATAAAACAGATTACATCACTGTAAAATTTGCTGCACCTATTTTTACCCGTGGCACCTACCAGCTTACTTTAAAAGCCGGTGATGATGGCACTGTTATTATTGATGAATGTGGACAGGAAACACCAGTGCAAACTCTTCCTTTTTCTACTGTTGATACGGTGAACGCAGATTTTAGTGTTGCATCTAAATTGGGTTGCCAACGGGATACACTTACTTTTTCTCACAATGGAGCAAACGGTGTAAATAGCTGGAATTGGATTTTTAATAATGGAACTCCGGTTACTACACAGAATCATACCATCATTTTTCCTGCTACCAGCACCAATAGCATCAGCCTTGCAGTAAGCAACGGAGTTTGTACTGATAGTGCAAGCACTATAATTAAATTAGAAAATGAAGTAAAAGCTTCCTTTACCATGCCAAAAGTTATTTGCCCCGAGGACGGACTGCAGGTAACCAACACCAGCACCGGGCAGATAGATACATGGCAATGGAAATTTGATGTGCTTGGAACTAGTTCACTAAAAGATCCACCAGCATTTCTTTTTCCAACTATAAACAGAGAATCATACTACACTGTAAAATTATTGGCTGGCAATAATACACTCGGATGTGTGGATAGTGCAAGAGCCACATTAACAGTGCTTGATTTTTGTTTAATAGAAGTACCTACTGGTTTTACACCCAACAATGATGGGCTGAATGATTATTTCCGTCCGCATAATGCGTTGAAAGCAGACAACTATGATTTTAGAGTATTTAATCGTTGGGGCCAACTAGTTTTTCAATCCCGCAATTGGCAGGATCAATGGGATGGCCGTATAAACGGCAAGCTGCAAACTACTGGGGTATATGTATGGATGCTCAGCTACACACATAGAGATACCAAACAACCTGTTTTTAGAAAAGGAACAGTGACATTGATAAGATGAGTAGTGTAAAGTGAATAATTCCTCATAGGGATTGCCTATTGCCCTTTTCCTATTACCCCTTTCCCATTGCCTCTTTGCTCATTTATTCTTCTCCCTTATCTTTGCCCATGGCAACAAGAAATTCCCCCCGCAAACAAACACCCAATCAATTTTTCGGCGAAGGTCTCACATTCGATGATGTGCTATTGATGCCCGGCTATAGCCAAGTGCTTCCCCGTGATGTAGAAATTAAAAGTAAACTTACCAAAGACATTACACTGAATGTGCCTTTGCTTTCCGCAGCTATGGATACAGTTACCGAAGCTGCATTGGCAACTGCTCTTGCAAGAGAAGGTGGTCTTGGTATTTTACATAAAAACATGACGATTGAAAAACAAGCCGAGCAGGTACGTAAAGTAAAAAGAAGTGAAAGCGGTTTGATAATAGATCCGGTTACGTTATTAGCAGATGCTACCATTGGTGATGCATTGCGATTGATGCGGGAAAATAAAATTGGCGGTATTCCTATTTTAGATAAAAGTGGAAAGCTGGTTGGCATATTGACTAACCGTGACCTTCGCTTTGAAGAAGACATGAAAAGAAAAGTGAGTGAGGTGATGACTAAAGAAAATCTCTACACTGCACCGGAAGGCACTGACTTGAAGAAAGCAGAACAGCTTTTCAAAAAAACAAAAGTGGAAAAGTTGCCGATAGTAAATAAGCAAGGTAAACTAACCGGTCTGTTTACTTACAGTGATATTTTAAAATTAAAAAGTCATCCGAATGCAGTGAAAGATGCATTTGGAAGATTGCTGGTAGGTGCTGGTGTTGGCATTACCAAAGATCTGCTAGACAGAGTAGCTGCATTGCAAACTGTAGGTGCTGATGTGATAGCTCTCGACAGTGCACATGGCCATAGCAAAGGAGTGATAGCTGCATTGAAAGAAGTAAAAAAGAATTTTAAAAATATAAATGTAATAGCAGGGAACGTAGGAACTGCTGCTGGTGCCAAAGCATTGGCTGATGCAGGAGCTGATGCAGTAAAAGTTGGTATTGGACCTGGTTCTATTTGTACTACAAGAATAGTAGCTGGTGCAGGTGTACCGCAGTTGACGGCGGTGATGGAAGCTGCTTCCGTGTTAAAAGAAAAAAATATTCCCATTATTGCTGATGGTGGAATTCGCTACACCGGAGATATGGTAAAAGCATTAGCCGCTGGTGCTAATTGTGTGATGATGGGAAGCATATTTGCAGGCACTGAAGAAAGTCCGGGTGAAACGATTATTTACGAAGGAAGAAAGTTTAAAGAATACAGAGGAATGGGATCACTCGGTGCTATGGCTACTGGCAGCAGCGATCGTTATTTTCAGGATGTGGAAGACGATGTAAAGAAATTTGTACCGGAAGGAATAGAAGGAAGAGTGGCCTACAAAGGAACATTGAAAGAAATCGTTTATCAATATACAGGTGGATTAAGAGCTGGCATGGGCTATTGCGGTGCATCTTCTATTGATGAATTGCAAAAAGCAACTTTTGTAAAAATTACCAATGCAGGTATGAGAGAAAGCCATGCACATGATATTGAAATTACAAAAGAAGCTCCGAATTATAGCAGGAGATAAAAAGGTTGATAGTTTATGGATATATGTTCATTGTAGAAACTTAAATAATGAATTTTCTATTAACCATAAACTATCAACTATGAACCAAAACTACTTTACTGCATAATCAATCTTGATAGTTATTGATGCAGTTTTATTTTTTGCTGATGTATTAAAGGCTCCACCATAACTGTAATCTTCATTGGTGTTTTGCCCGGTTATCTGGAATACTCCCATGGTTGCTTTTTTAATACTGCCTAATCCGCTGCCGGAATTTTTGGCAATAGTTGTTGCTCTCAGTTTTGCATCAGCACTGGCATTAGCCAGCAGATCTACTTTTAATTCTGATAGCTTACTGTAATAATAAGATGGTGCGGATGAATTGAATTCAATACCGCTTTCAATAAGTTCTGTTACTTCCCTCGAAATTTTTTCCACCTTGTCAATATCTTTTGATTCTACCGTTACATTTTGCTTGAGACTATAACCGGCAAAGTCCGTCCCCAGTTGTTTGCCATCATTGTCGTACCGGGTATTGAATAATTTGTCAATGGAGACAGCGGAAAAAACCATTTCTGCTTCCTGCACACCTTTTCCTTTCAGGTAAGTTCTGATGATATTCTCATCATTCTTTAACTGAGAATAAGCAGATTTAAGATCCATGGTGATGCGGCTGTAGTTGCCAGTCCAGACAATCTGGTCACTTACAAAATCTTTTTCTGCTAATCCGGTTACTGAAATGGTTTCGGTCGTTTTGAATTTGTACTTGTAGGCATTTCCCAATACCCAAAAACAAATAATCGCCGCAAGGGCGACGATGATTGCACTGATGTAATTTTTCATGTTGTGGTGTAAATTATTTTACCACATAAATGTATAAAGCAGTTTTGATATAATTCGTTAAAGTCATAGCCTTGTCAGAAAATAATATCCCCCGTACGTTCTAAAACAAAAATGACCGGCAGAACTTTGGCCGCCGGTCGTATCAGTCAAAACTCCTTATTCGGGATCCTGCACATCAAAAACAATTACTTGTTTGCGGTAAGCTTTGGCTTTGTATCCGTTTTGAATAGCCGGCTCCCACTTGGTCGCTTTTCTAATTACCCGTAACGCTTCTTCCTCCAATCCATATCCATGGTTGGTAAGTGCAATTATATCACTCACATTACCTTCAGTATCCACTACAAACCGGATCACTACCGAATACCTGCCAGGAGGAGCATTGTTTTCTACCGCTACATCGCCACTTAGATTTTTCATCAGAAATTTTTCCCAGTTGCCGATAAACTTAGCTTCAATTTGTACAAAAGATAAAGGATCATCATTTTCCTTTTCTGCTTTTTCAGTAATAATGCCTTTTGGATCACTAATTACTTCTGGTTTCTCTATATGATCGTCTGGAGTTCCTTCTTTCTTTTCCAATCCTATTTGTGCCACTTCCAGTTCAGTCTGGCTGGGTGGCGGTTGATCCATTTCCTCATCTTCTACTATCAGCGGAGGAGTAAGTTTTTCTGTTTTCACTTGTTCAGGCTCTTGTGGCTTTTCTTCTGGTGGTGGGATGGGGTCCGGTTTTTTCATTTCATCTACATCGGTCAAAATGACTTCAGATCCTATATGTACAGGAGGTGAATTCTGTTTCAATGAATTACCCAACACTGCTCCTCCAAATGCAAGTGCAGCAATGCTTGCAGTGATGAGCAATGATTTTTTAATTCTTCTTTCATACGTTCTGCGAAGTTCATAAGCTCCGTAGTCTTTGTTTCGGCCATCAAAGATTATATCAATCAGCGATGCCTTCAGGATGTTGTTTGTTTGCATGGTTTACATTTTCATAATCAGATGGGCTGTTAAATAGTTTCCATAAAACTTTATTTTTATGGAAACTATTATTATTGGCATCGCCGCTAACAAACTTTATTTTTACCAAAACAATTTCTTGAAACGATTTACCAATGTTTATATAGCACTTGCAGGTGGCTTATTGCTTTATGCTGCATGGCCCACTTCTCCATTTACTATGTTGATATTTATTGCCTGGCTTCCATTGCTTTGGCTGGAAAGCAAAGTGCAAAGCCGCAAAAAATTTTTCTCTCTTACTTATCTTACCATGGTTGTATGGAATATTAGCACCACCTGGTGGATATGGAATGCATCGCCACCCGGTGCAGCCGGTGCTTTTTTAGCCAATAGTTTATTGATGTGTTTTCCATGGCTTGGTTTTAAAATGATAAAAGATAAATGGGGCGAAAAAATTGGCTACACCTCACTCATTGCTTTTTGGATGTGTTTTGAATTTATTCACTTACAAGATTGGGGACTTAGCTGGCCATGGCTTACACTGGGTAATGCATTTGCCACACATCCTGAATGGGTGCAGTGGTATGAGTACACCGGCACCAGTGGCGGAACATGTTGGATATTACTGATAAATATTTTCTTGTTTCTTCATTTCAAAAATAATTTCAACAGAGAAGCTGGCAGAAGTTATAAATATTTATTGATAGGGATAGTTGTTCTTATTGTTCCCGTCACCTTATCGCTTTTTGATTCCGTACATAAAAAAATACCCTACAACCAAACTAACATTGTAGTGGTGCAGCCCAACATTGATCCATATGAAAAAATATCCACCGGCACCTTTGATGCACAATTGCAAAAACTAATCAGCCTTAGTGAAAAACAAATTGATAGTAACACTGCATTGGTAGTGTGGCCGGAGACTGCTTTGTATATGGAGAATGGCGGCCTGAATGAAATGGAATTAAAAGAAAAGAATAATTTTTTACTAAATCCATTGTGGGGCTTCTTAAATAAACATCCAGGCATTTCACTTTTCACAGGAGTAGAAAGTTTTCGCCAGGTAGATAAACCAACAAAATACAGCAAAGAATTTTCTGGTCAATACTTTGAAGCATATAATGGATCTGCAATGCTTGACAGCAACGGCGCCTCTGCATTCTATCATAAAACAATGCTGGTACCCGGCGTTGAAACATTGCCATGGTTTTTGAAGTTCATCGACAAATGGTTTGAAAAATTTGGCGGCACAACTGCCGGCTATGCCAAACAAAAAGAAAGAACGGTATTGCCAGAGAAAAACGGATTCAAAATTGCTCCTTCCATTTGCTACGAAAGTGTTTATGGAGAATTTATGAGTAAGTATGTTCGCAATGGTGCCAATCTTATCTGCATTATCACCAACGATGGCTGGTGGAAAAAAACACCCGGACATAAACAGCACATGAACTATGCTAGACTAAGAGCTATAGAAACAAGAACCTGGGTGGCCCGCAGTGCCAATACCGGTATCAGTTGTTTTATAGATCCGTATGGTAAAGTTATTGATCCGCAACCTTACAATACTGCTGCTGCCATTAAACTTTCTGTTGTACCCTTCGCTATGGATAAAACATTTTTTGTAAAAAACGGCGATATACTTTCCCGGATAATGGTAGTCTTAAGTATTATTTTAATTATGATAAGAATTGGGAATAAAATAGTGAAAATATTTTTTAAGAAAAAATTTCCCGCCTTGCAAAAAGATTAGTAATCAAACAATATTTATTTTATGAAAACTAAAGAACTTCTTTACCAAAACAAAAAGATCAGCTATCGCATCAGCGGTAGTGGCAAACCTGTTTTCCTTATTCATGGCTTTGGAGAAGAAAGCGATGTATGGAAACACCAGGAAGCACACTTGCAGCATAGTTTTCAATTGATCATTCCTGATCTGCCCGGCTCCGGAAAATCTGAAATGATTGATGACATGACCATGGAAGGAATGGCCGAAACCATTCATGCTATTCTGCACGAAGAAAAAATTGATATCTGCACCATGATCGGTCATAGTATGGGTGGCTACATCACTCTTGCTTTTGCCGAAAAATATTGGAATCATCTTAATGCTTTTGGCCTTTTCCATTCCTCCGCATTTGCCGACAGCGAAGAAAAAAAGGGGGTTCGCAAAAAGGGAATTGAATTTATCAACCAGCATGGCGCCTTCGAATTTTTAAAAACGGCCACTCCCAATTTTTTTGCGCCAGCTACCAAAGAAACCAATCCTGAATTAATTGAGCAGCAGATTGCCACTTTGCACAACTTTTTAGCCCCTCATCTCGTTTCTTATTACGAAGGAATGATGGCCAGGCCGGATAGAACCGCCGTGTTACAAAATGCCGCCGTGCCTGTACTATTTGTCATGGGAAAATACGATGTGGCGGTGCCAATGGAAGACGGCCTGAAGCAATGTTACCTCCCTGAAAAATCGTACATTCACATCCTTCCAAATGCAGGCCACATGGGCATGCTGGAAGAACCCGAAGAGAGCAACCGGATATTGGAGAATTTTTTATCGGATCTATCTTAATCTTCTAAGTCAAATTCAAATTCGAAAAGTTTCTGTGGATGAACTTCTAATCCTTTTGCAATAGATATTAGAGTAGCGAGAGTAGTGCTATGTTCGCCATTAATAACTCTGTAAACCTGTTTTGTTTCAATATTTCCATGAGCAGCTACATCTTCGGGAGTTTTTCCTTTATCCTGTAATAGTTGCCTCAAATTCAATCCGAAAGCTTTAATGTATCTCTTCTCCCTAACTTTCATTAAATGAAAGTCATTCCATTATTAAAAATAAAATTGTCAAGTATGACAATTAATGTTAAATTGGTTAATGGTACTTTTTTTTAACCCTTAAATCAATCCATATGCGTTATTCACTTTTTCTTTTACTAACACATATTATTCTAAGCAATAAAGTTTTTTCTCAAAATTGTTTGCTAGCAAATGCAGGACCTGATAAACAAATATGCACTCCTGGGGGTTCTGTAATACTAGGTACTCCAACTGTAGCTGGTGCTACTTATTTTTGGGACCCTGCTATTGGCCTTAATAATCCCAACATTGCTCAACCAGTTGCTTCCCCATCAACTACAACTACATATACTTTAACAGTAGTTTCTGGCCAAAATTTGCTTGTTAATGGCGATTTCGAATTTGGTCTAACTGGTTTCAATTCAGATTATGGTTTATACCCCATTGGAGATGGATTATGTGGAGGTGGACCAGAACAATTTGGATCTATAACTGTATCACCAAACCCAAATTCTGTCTACACCAATTGGTGTACAAAAACCGATCACTCAGCAACAGGAAATAGAATGTTAGTAGTAGATGGAAGTTGTGGGACTAATCGAAGAGTTTGGTTTCAAACAGTCGCAATAGCGCAGAATACAAATTACTCTTTTTATGGTTGGGCTAGCCCTAATTCCTACGATTTCCAACAGCAAAGCTATGTACCATTGCTAAGAGTTAGAATTAATGGTGTTGATGTTATTCAAAATTTTGCAGTTCCTTGGGGTAATGTAGGTTGTACAAACTGGCAACAATTTTCTACAACATGGAATTCTGGCACTGCAACTAACGCTTTAATTGAAATCATTGATGACAATTTAAGTATGGGAGGAAATGATTTTAGCTTAGATGATCTTTTTTTTAATACTTGCCCTTCTTCAACTGATCAAGTAACAGTTTGTGTATGCACACCCCCACCACCGCCGAGTACTGTGACAAGAGACATTCCGTTAAATCGTCCATTTCAAATGTTTAAATATTCAAGGGATTGGGGTCAATACTGCTATGATCCTACAAGAAATGGCACTCACGGCCATTCTGAATACTATAATTACTGTAGGAATGAATTTATAATGTCCGGATACATGAAAGCTGATAATAATCTTCCTTCATATCAAGCTGTTGATTTAGCATTTAACATGTTTCCAAGAAATTTCGGCGCAGGACCCATTTTATATTTACCTAGTTATGGTAATTATACTCAAGATGAATTTATTCCTGTTTCTGATATATCTCTTGCAATGATGAGCCTTACTCACTATTCTGCTAATTATCCAATTTGTGCTAATAATTATTATCAGCTTAATGAGTTTGGTCTAAGCCAATGTCATAATGGTGATAATTCATTTACAGTTACAAGAAGCTCACATAAAATTGATATTGGATCATGCTCCGGCTCATATAATGGACCTCAAAATTATGATAATCCGCCTTTAACATACCCGAGTGACGTTATAATTGTGCCATCAACAACAAATCCTAATCAAGATTTTTTAGTTGATGTTACTCAAATGGTTAAGAATGGTGTAAATAATTTTGCAAACCAAAATTATTTAGGTTTTCAATTAAAACAAGTACAAACAAGTACTTATAACAATGTTTTATTTCAAGGAAATATATTTTCTCCTACAGGAATCCACCCATTACCAGGTGAGCCATTTATTAGACTTACTTACATATCTAGACCTCCCGGAAATAATTGTATAAATTATAAACCAGGTATCACCACACAACCCACAAACAAAAATACATTTAGTGTAAAACAATATGACACTTTAACTTCGAAAAAAACTATCGTATCTAATATCAAAATTATTCCCAACCCTTCAAGTACTCAGTTAACTATTCTTTCCAATAATAAAATAAAATTTATCGAAATTTATAACTTATCTGGAAGCTTGCTGAAGCATAAAATAATTGAAAATCTAAAAAGTATTAATTTCTCTGTTACTGATTTACAGTCAGGATATTATTTAGCTAAAGTATCTACCGATCAAGGCGTTGAATACATAAGATTTATTGTACAGCGATAACAAACTATTTCAGAAGAATCCCCATTTTCTAAAGCTACCTAAGAGGTAGCTTTTTTTGTATCTTCACCCAAGTAAACCCGGTAGCATAAAATGAGGAAATTTTCTTTTATATTAGTTTTAGCATCCCTTCCATTTCTCTCCTTTGCCGCCCATATCATTGGAGGAGAAATGAGATATGCATATGTAGGACCCGGATCTGGACCTAATACAAAAAATTATAAAATTACGTTGTGGCTTGCCAGAAATGAGTCCGGTGCATCATTTGCCCCTTTCTATATTGCAGCGATTTATAATAACGATAATGGCCTTAAGGTAAATGGATCAGCCGGTAGCACTGGTAACAATTGGCAAATGACAATGGATAATCCCCCAGGCATTCAAGGAGTACCAATTATCCTACCTTCTTGCATACAAGGTGCTCCAGTTTTAAATTATACTTATGCTACCTATTCAATGTTTGTTGATTTGCCGGTAAATGTAAATGGATACACAATAGCTTATCAAACCTGTTGTCGAATTGACGGCATAGTAAACGTTGGCAATAGTGTGGGCTCCGGATATGTCTGCATCATTCCAGGTACAGCGGCATTAGGAATTGAAAATGACAGCTCTCCTATTTTTGGTGTTTCAGTAAATGTCATATGTAAAAATGCTCCTTTCACTTTAAACTTCACAGCTGTTGATCCCGATGCAGAAGATTCATTAGTATATAGTTTGTGCGATGCTTACAATGGTGGTGCGGCTTTAAATGCTGGATTCGATAATCCCGCAGCACCTCCATATGGGTTTGTTCCCTACCAATTTCCTTATACAAGTGCAAACCCTTTTGGCACAGGTGCAACTATTAATTCCCAAACAGGAATTATATCAGGTATGGCACCTGATGAAGGAAAATATGTGGTTTCTGTATGTATTACTATTTATCGAAAAGGACTTCGTATTGCTACCCATAGAAAAGATTTAATCGTAGATGTATCCAATTGTGTGATTACCAGAGCGAATCCAAGACCAGACTTTGTTACCTGTACTGGATATGACGTTCAATTTTTTCATAATAGTACAGGAGCCAATTCAGTTTTCTGGGACTTTGGTGTAATAGGTGCAAGTAATGATACTTCTAATTTAAGTAACCCTCCTCCATTTACCTATCCTGACACAGGCACTTACTTTGTAAAATTTGTTATCAACAGGGGTACAGGTTGTGCCGATTCTGTTATCAGAAAAATTGGAGTTTTTCCCGGCTTTTTCCCAGGCTTTACAGTGGCCGGAGGCTGTTTTCAAAACCCTTATCAATTCACCGATACCACCCGTGCCACTTACGGAGTTGTAAATAACTGGAGGTGGAATTTTGGTGATGCTTCTACTTTGGCCGATACTTCCCGCATTCGAAATCCTCAATGGACCTTTGCCAATGCTGGTCCTAAAACGGCGCAACTTATAGTAAGCAGCAGCAAAGGATGTATTGATACCGCTTTAGTAGATTTTACTGTATTAGATAGGCCAATTATTAATCTTGCTTTTAAAGACACTCTTATTTGTATTCCCGATAGAGTAACGTTGAATGCAACTTCTACGAGTGGCAGCTTCAGCTGGAGTCCGACTACTAATATGACCAATCCCAATTCTCCCAACCCAACAGTAAATCCTACTACCAATACATGGTATGTAGTTACACTAAGTGATAACGGTTGTCAGAATAAAGATTCGGTGCATGTAAGAGTAGTGCCTAATGTTTCTCTTCGAGCCAGAGCAGATACTACTATTTGTCTTACTGATGGTGTACAATTAAATGCTGTAACTAACGGATTGACTTTTCAATGGACGGCCACTTCAGGCACACTCAGCAATCCAAATATTGTAAATCCAATTGCCACACCTACTTCTGCTTCGACTACCTATAATTTGGTTGCTACTATTGGCAGTTGCTCCGCCTCTGACCAGGTAATTGTAAACACTGTGCCTTACCCCGTAGCTGATGCAGGTCCGCCGCAAATTATTTGTTATAATACTTCGGCACAGTTAAATGGCTCACATGATGGCAATTCTTTTTCATGGTCGCCAACTACTTATTTAAGTAATCCACTCATACTAAATCCTATTTCCACACCACCAAGAACCACCGCTTATGTACTTACAGTATTTGATAATGCAGGTTGTCCCAAACCTGGCAGAGATACCGTAGTAGTAACTGTGCAGCCAAGAGTAAGAGCTTTTGCTGGCAGGGATACGATTGTGATTGTTGGTCAGCCACTACAATTTAATGGTACCGGCGGTGTAAGTTATTTATGGAGTCCTTCAACAGGTTTAAATAACACGACTATTCATAATCCTATTGGAATTTATAATAGTTCTATAGATACTGTAAGATATAAACTGCTGGTAACCGATGCTGCCGGTTGTATAGATTCGGCTTATGTTACTGTCCGGGTTTTTAAAACCATAGCTACCATTTTTGTACCTACTGCTTTTACTCCAAATAACGATGGCCTTAATGATGTTGTTGCCCCTATCTCTGTAGGTATGCAACGTATCAACTACTTCAGCATATATAATCGCTGGGGACAATTAGTATTTACCACCACCCGGGATAAACATGGGTGGGATGGAAAAATATCCGGCCGCCTGCAAGGGTCTGGTGTGTTTGTCTGGATGGTATCTGCTGTTGACTATACCGGCAAAACTGTTTTTCTAAAAGGAACAGTGGCCTTGATAAGGTAGTGGAAAGTCAATGGTGAATAGCCAATGGTGAATGCACGATAAGATAAACTATCCGACAATTATCATTACATATTAAATACAAGAAAGAATGTACTTAACATTACACCATCAAAAATTAGATGTTTTTGTAGCATCACGACAATTTGTAGTTGAGTGTTACAAGTTGACAACCCTTTTGCCAGCAGATGAAAGATTTGGAATGATAACACAAATAAGGAGAGCAGCAGTTTCTGTTTGTTTAAATATTGCAGAAGGAGCATCCAGGAAATCTGAAACAGAAAGAAAAAGATTTTATGAAATAGCCCGGGGTTCTATGGTTGAAATAGATGCGGCATTAGATATTGCAAATGACCTCAATTATTTAAAAAAAATTGATACAGTCACTTTAGGTGATACAATGCTAAAATGTTTTAAATTGCTTTCCGGTCTTATCAATCCAAAGTAACTATTCACTATTCACCATTGACCATTCACCCATGCCTATCATCTTCATCACCGGTGCCACTTCAGGATTTGGAAAAGCTTGTGCTTATAAATTTGCAGAACATGGCTATGATCTGATCATTAATGGTAGAAGAACAGACCGGCTTCAATCGTTGGCCGATGAACTTGAAAGCAAATACAATGTTGCTGTATTACAAGTTCCCTTTGATGTGCAGGTAGAAAAAGATGTGTTTGATAGTATCAACAATTTACCCGAGCAATGGAAAGCAATTGATGTTTGTTTTAATAATGCCGGACTGGCCTTAGGCAGAGATTATTTTGAAGAAGGCAGTACCAGCGATTGGAATACCATGATCGATACAAACGTAAAAGGCTTTTTATATGTAGCAAAAGCAGTATCGCAGTTAATGGCGATTCAGAAAAAAGGACATATAATTAACATGGGCTCCGTAGCTGGAAAGGAAGTGTATGAAAAAGGTAATGTGTATTGCGCCAGCAAATATGCGGTGGATGCCATCAGCCAGGCCATGCGGATTGATCTGATGCGGCATAATATAAAAGTGACTTCAATAAATCCCGGGGCTGCTGAAACGGAATTTTCACTCGTCCGTTTTAAGGGTGATGAATCAACCGCCAAATCAATTTATAATGGTCTTCAACCACTTAGTGCAGAGGATGTGGCCGATGTTATTTACTATTGCACCACACTGCCCGCCCATGTGTGCATAAACGACCTGAGCATTACCTGCACCCAACAAGCAAATGCCATTTACTTCAACCGGCAGGCAGGTAGTTGACTTGTATCAAAAAATATCTTTTGAGGTCATTTTATGATTATCTTGTTCATCTGCGAACCTTCTCCCTTTCCCATGGCCTGATTGTTGCTTTATTGCGTACAATCACTCCGAAAATTTACTTAAAACGAAAGTTTTTGGTTACAAAATTTAGAAGTGCAGTTACTTAAATATACTTTTATAGACCATCATCCAATATCATTAAAGCCAGTTATGAAAAAAACAATTTTCCTTTTCGTCGCCCTTACTTTCTTAGCTATTACTTCTTATTCTCAGGATGTTATACGCCTCCAGTCTTGCAGTAATGAAATGATCAACAAGCAGGTGGACAGCCTTAAAAAATTATACGGCAACGATGGTTATGTATTATTGAAAGAAGCCTCTATCAGCATGGAAAGTGAGTTTGAAATGCCGGTGATTGTTCCGCTTACACAAGGCAGCTGGTACCAATTTGTTTTTATTGGCGATTATACTTCTAAATTATACGAAGTGCGGATGTACGACTGGCAGGAAAGACAAGTTATATTTCGTCAGAAAAAATGGGGTGATGTAGATGGCAATGTTATTGTTTATTCTTATGTTCCTTCTTTTTCCGAGTTCCATATGATGAAGCCGGTACAAGTGAATAAACAAAAGAAGAAAAATCTTTGCGGCTATGTAATGTTGTTTAAAAGAACTGCTGCTGAGACGGGATCAGTAGCTCCTGCTAATTAATAAATTTAATTCCTACCATAAAAAAATGCGAGACCAATTGGTTTCGCATTTTCATTTATTTCGCCTATTGTTTGTACCTCTGATCGATCTCTATGAAAAAAAAGAGCCGGTTGCTGATGAACCGGCTCTGCTACACTAATCGCCTCGCCTAAATCAAGACTTCTTTAAATAATTCCAATGCTTTGTTTTACGGAAGTACTGCTGTAGCTGTCACATTTGCTGTAAGTGTAGCGTTAGCATTCACTCTCAACAATTGTAAATCAATACCACTGGCACCTACCACTACTAATGTTCCTTTTAATTCAAATTGGCCATCACCATTGGTGTCTTTATAGCTGGCAAAATGAACTTCATAATCACCACTTTCTAAAAAGTGTAATTGATAAGAACCACCTGTTACCAAACTACTTGATACTGCATTTTTAAATTCAATAGAGCTGCTACCTTGTCCCTGCATTTCAGTGCTTCTATTATACGTTCCTTTTTTATACGCATAAGCCACCACTTTGCCTGACCCTGAAACTGCGTCAGTAACTGTTCCGGAAATAGTACCGGTATTGTTTTCGGCTACCACCCTTATTGCACTTTGCAATTCTGCAGTAGTTGCAAAATCATACTTGTCAGCACCACCACCAGATTGATGAGTGATCATTTTACGAAGATCAAAGTCTGCTACCAATGAATTGTTAGCATTACCCTGCAGCGTAATATTTTTAGTAATGGTAATGCTGTTAGATGCACTCTGTAACTTATGTTTTACACCACCTGTAGTTACTACATAGCTACCGGGTGCTGCGCCGCTGGCATCCGTATCATAGTCCAGCACAAAAGTTATGGAGTTGTACGTTCTGCCCGCCAGGTCAAAGGTTCCTAATGATTTAGTAGAACCATTTTGATAGGCTTTAATATCCACTGTTGTTTTTGTAAATCCCTGCACACTCTGACCATCTAATTTTATATCTGTAACGGTAACAAAAGCTCCGGTTACAGATGCATCATCTATAGGAGCATCAGTAAGTTTAATTTCTGTTCTGGCATTTCCAGAATTATCATCATCGTCATCTTTCTGACAAGCTGTGAAAGATAATGCAGCAATGGAAAAAGCGATCATAATACCCGGCGCACTAAATCTGAATCTTGTTTTTTGCATAAATAATTGTTTTAAATTAACGGAAAGGGTTTTTTGTACACAGCCAATTTCAAATTATATGCCAACCGGAAAAATTGTTAATAGATGCTTTTTTGATTATTTTTCTGATGGGGAAAAATTTTCCCTCTGATAGTTCAGTCTAATTTTGCTCAATTAAAAGTCTATGGATATCAGGTTTAAAAAAAAGAATTATTACGAATCGACAAATTTGGTATCTTCTTTGTTCGACGGGAATAACCCTTCCTATTTGAAGACATTCCACCTTTTTCTAACTTTTTAATAACATCTGTATGAAAGCAATACAAGCCATTTTATTTTCAATAGCTATAATTATATGCCAGCAAACGGCATTTGCACAGGATTGTGCACTCAGTTGTCCGTCTAATATTATTATAAAAGCAGAAAATGGAAAGGAAGGAACCGTAATTAGTTTTCCGGAGATAATAGCTGCCAATTGCGGCCCAATTACTTTTACTCCCGCCTCTGGTTCTTTTTTTAGATTAGGCTCACACAGTATTATTGCTAGTACATCAGCGGGACAAAAATGTTCTTTCACGGTAACAGTTACAGATAATAATCCGCCTAGTTTATCACCATTGGTGCTATCAAGAAATACAATATGGCCGGCTACAGGAAAGTTGAGAAAAGTATCGGTTGATTATACCGCCACAGATAATTCAGAAAAAGTAAAAACAGTTTTATCTGTCACCAGCAATGCGACTGATGGTGAAAAAGACTTTGAAATCGTTAATGAGCATCTTGTGCGGCTAAAGGCAAGCCGACTTGCTGATGATTCACCAAGAATATTTTATATCACCGTTACTGCCACAGATGAATCCGGAAATAAGGCAACAAGAACAACCAGCATTGCTGTTTCAAAAACAATGATGGCTGAACCTGCCAAGTAAAATATCTATTACAAAAACTAATTTGTATTAACGGCTACCACTCCGCTGTCCATATCCTCTTCTTACATGATTACCATTGCCTGCACTCTGCCCTTGCGATTGTAAATTATTTCTCCTTGGTTGAAAAGCAGATTGTTGCCTGTCACCCGAAGGTCTTCCATGCGATGAACGTTGTTGCCGCTGCGGTGGTTCCGGAGCAGATACATGTGCATTAGCTATAAATGGATGTTCATGAATAACAGGAATAATTTTACTGATAAGTTTTTGAATATCTCTCAATTCTTCTCTTTCATCTACACTGGCAAATGAGATGGCAATACCTGTATTACCTGCACGGCCAGTACGTCCAATACGGTGTACATATGTTTCAGGAACATTCGGTAAATCAAAATTGAATACATGGGTCAGTTCATCAATATCAATACCTCTCGCAGCAATATCAGTAGCTACTAACACCCGAAGAGTTCCATTTTTAAAATCACTTAACGCAGCTTGTCTTGCATTCTGAGATTTGTTGCCATGTATAGCAGCAGCTCTTATGTTATAACGTTGCAAGATCTTTACTACTTTATCCGCACCATGTTTGGTACGGGTAAAAACTAATGCAGTCCTGATGGATTTATCCTGCAACAAATGCAAAAGCAATTCCGGCTTCTCTGCCTTACCTACATGATAAAGACTTTGTTCTATTTTATCTACCGTAGATGATGGAGGTGTTACTTCCACCTTCGAAGGGTTTGTTAATAATACATTCGCCAGCTTTTGAATTTCTGGTGGCATAGTGGCCGAAAAGAAAAGTGTTTGTCTTTTAGCTGGCAGCTTCGCAATGATCTTTTTTACATCATGTATAAAACCCATGTCGAGCATACGGTCTGCTTCATCCAGTACAAATATTTGCAGTTTGTCTAAGCGAACATATCCTTGTGTCATCAGGTCTAATAAGCGACCGGGTGTTGCAACTAATACATCCACACCTCTGCGCAATGCATTGGTTTGATGTAGTTGTGATACACCGCCAAAAATTACAGTATGGTGGATGCCGGTATGTTTTCCATAAGCAGCAAAGCTTTCATCTATCTGTATCGCCAATTCTCTTGTTGGAGTTAATATCAATACTTTGATGCCTGGAGCCATTGGTTTTTGTTCATGCAGAATCTGCAGAATAGGTATGGCAAAGGCGGCTGTTTTACCGGTGCCTGTTTGGGCACAGCCCAATAGGTCTTTACGTTGCAGCACAAGCGGTATAGCCTGTTGCTGAATAGGGGTTGGAATAGTGTATCCTTCTGCGGCTACAGCCTTGAGGATAGGTTCAATAATGTCTAATTTTTTAAAAGCCATGATAGGTTTTATAATTAATTCGCAGATTATCTGCGGATGGAGCTGGCAAAGACGTTGTAGTTTCTGAATCAGCGAAAGTTTATTTCTGTGTACCACCGGCTTACAACCTGCCGTGTCAGTTACGTGGAGTAGAATGCGAAGATAGGGATTTAAAATTTAATGAGAGATTATGTAACCAGCTGTAGTGCTACTATCATCTTCGTTGCGTCGCATCCCGAAAGCATTCGGGATACTGAAGTAACAAGGATGAGCAATAGGAAAGATCATCTTTGTCATAGATTGCTTTGGCTTTCAGCAAATCGTTTGAAGTTAAACGATGTAATATGTCCTCGCAATGAAAACATTCCTTCGTTGTCTTCATTGCGAGAGTTGAAAGCAATCTTTTCTCACACAAACTTTGTTAAAACCTGAAGCAAACTAATACAAAAAGAAGAAGCTATTCTGTTACTCCCAGCTTCTGCATTACTTCATTACTTACACCAGTAGTAGAATATCCACCATCATGAAATAAATTCTGCATAGTTACCATCCTTGTAAGATCAGAAAATAAAGTGATGCAATAGTTAGCACAATCTTCTGCAGTTGCATTGCCTAAGGGTGCAATAGAATTTGCAAAATCAAAGAAGTCGCCAAAACCTTTGATGCCTGTGCCGGCTGTAGTTTTAGTTGGCGATTGAGAAACGGTATTGATACGAACTTTTTTATCTACTCCATAATGATAGCCGAAACTGCGGGCAATAGATTCAAGCATCGCTTTTATATCTGCCATGTCTGTATAAAAAGGATAAGTCCTTTGCGCAGCCATGTAAGTTAATGCCACCACACTGCCCCACTCGTTGATGGCATCCAGCTTTTTTGCCACCGACAGCATTTTATGAAATGACATAGCAGATACATCAATCCCTTTCATGAAATAATCATAATTGGATTCTGTGTAGGCAATTTTTTTACGAATGTTTACACTCATACCAATTGAGTGCAATACAAAATCAATTTTACCACCCAGCACTTCCTGTGATTTGGTAAAGAGATTGGTCAATTCTTCTACACTCGTAGCATCAGCAGGTATTATCTCCGACTTTGTTTTCTCTGCCAGTTTATTGATCTCACCCATCCGCATGGCGATAGGTGCATTGGTTAATACAAAAGTGGCTCCTTCTTCATAAGCTTTCTCTGCTACTTTCCAGGCAATAGAATTTTCATCCAATGCACCGGTTATAATGCCTCGTTTACCTTTTAGTAAATTATATGCCATACATCATTGATTTTAGTGCGGTAAAAATAAGGAGATATTTTTAAGCTCCCGGAAACAACAACCTGATAATTAAGACTACTAAAAAAGTGTACACAAATATTAATGCGAATACACTTATGAACCAGGCAATAAAATTCCGCATGGATTCTCTCGGCTTCATTACCCGTTGCAGGTATTTATACAACATATATACAGGGAGCAAGGATAAAATGATAATGAACAATATGGCAACAGCTCTCAATTTCAATTGAAATGATTTTATTACCCTGCAATATAGTAAGATGATGCTCTATAAGCAGCAGGCAGCCAACCGTCACTTTCCTTTATCTTCGCAGCCATTAAAAGAAGCTACGAAATATGACGATTTCTTACAAATGGCTGAGTGAATACCTGCCCGTAACGGTGGACCCGGAAAGATTAAGCCGCATCCTTACATCCATAGGACTGGAAGTGGAAAGCATGGAAAAATACAATGCTGTAAAAGGTGGTTTGCAGGGATTGGTAATTGGCGAAGTGCTGAGTACAGAAAAACATCCCAATGCAGATAAACTTACAATTACACAAGTAAATACTGGTGCAGCCGAACCATTACAGATTGTTTGCGGAGCACCTAATGTAGCAGCGGGGCAAAAAGTAATTGTTGCTACCGTCGGTACTACCATTTACCCAACTACCGGTGATCCACTAACAATGAAGGTGGCTAAGATCAGAAGTGTAGAGAGCCAAGGCATGATCTGTGCCGAAGATGAAATTGGTTTAGGCACTTCACATGCCGGCATTTTGGTATTACCCGCTGATACCAAAGTGGGCACTACGGCTGCAGAATATTTTGAACCTTACGAGGATATTATTTATGAAATAGGACTTACTCCCAATCGCATGGATGCCATGAGCCATTGGGGTGTGGCAAGAGATGTATGTGCTTACTTAAATCATCATGATAAAATTGATCTCAGACCAAAGATTCTCAACAGCAATGGTTTTAAAGTAGATAATACTTCATTAACTATTGATGTAAAAGTGGAAAACGTAACTGCTTGCCCACGATATTCTGGTGTAAGTATTGCAAATATTAGTGTATCCCCTTCACCAAAATGGTTGCAGGATAAATTAAAAGCTATCGGTCTGCGGCCAATTAATAATATTGTTGACATCACCAATTTTATCCAACATGAAACAGGTCAACCGCTTCATGCTTTTGATGCAGACCTTATTGGTGGCAAAAAAATAATAGTAAAGAACCTACCCGAAGGAACTCCTTTCATTACATTGGATGAAAAAGAAAGAAAATTAAACGCTGAAGACCTGGTGATATGTGACAGCACCACCGGCATGTGCATAGCAGGTGTGTTTGGTGGATTGAAAAGCGGCGTTACCGATCAAACAAAAAACATTTTCCTGGAAAGTGCCTTCTTTGATGGTGTTACTATCCGCAAAACTTCTTTCCGTCATGGATTAAGAACAGATGCAGCTTCCCGTTTTGAAAAAGGAACCGATATATCTGCTACTGTCAATGTATTGAAGAAAGCTGCTATTCTTATTAAAGAAATTGCCGGTGGCGAAATTGCTTCCGATATTGTAGATATTTACCCAATTATAAAACCAAAAACAGAGGTTGCAGTAAAATACCATTTCATTAAAAAACTGAGTGGTAAAAATTATCATCCCGATGCAGTAAAAAACATCCTCAACAATCTTGGTTTTGAAACATTGAAAGAAGGCATCGATGAGATAAGAGTGGCTGTGCCTTATCATAAGCCTGACATCAGCTTACCGGCAGATCTTGTTGAAGAGGTATTGAGAATTGATGGTCTTGATAATATTGATATACCCGAGGCCATTACCATTACCCCGGCCGTGGAAGAAAATTATGCCAAGGAAGTGTACCGGGAAAAAGTAGCTAATTATTTAGTAGGCCAGGGTTTTCATGAAATGATGACCAACTCCATTACTAATGCGGCTTATTTTTCGGAAGAAGAATTGCAAAGCATGGTAAAGATGCTGAACAGTCTTAGTTCAGAATTAAATGTGCTTCGCAATTCCATGTTTGAAACTGCTTTGGAAGTGGTAGCACATAACCTTAATCATAAAAATAATTCGCTTCAATTATTTGAGTTTGGCAAAGCATACAGCACTTCAGGCACTGGTAAGTATGAAGAAGCAGAAAAACTTTGCATCGTTGTCAGCGGAAATAAAAATCCAGATAGCTGGAAACAAAAAGGAACGTCTGCTGATTTTTACCAATTAAAAGGCACTGTAGAGGCTGTTTTAAAAACCCTTGGTATAAAACCAGATGCAATAGAAATAGTTGCGGTTCCAAAATTGGACAATCACATTGTATATAAATTAAACAATGTAAACGGTCATACAGATAGTCAAATCATTGCAGGTGCAGGAGAAGTAAAAAAATCTATACTGGAAAAATTTGGCATCAAACAACCTGTTTATTTTGCGGGGCTCAACTGGCAAATGCTGGCAGTGTTGGCTTCTAATCAAACAAAAAAGGTAAAAGAAATAGCAAAATACCCTTCTGTGCAGCGGGATGTGGCGATGGTTGTTGCCAAAGATCTTCCATGGCAGCAAGTACAGCAAACAGTAGATAAAATAAAGCTGGGTAAGCTTCAGGAAATAAAACTGTTTGATATTTTTGAAAGTGAAAAATTGGGTTCAGGTAAAAAATCAGTAGCCGTAAATTTCACTTTTCTTGATGAAGAAAAAACATTGACAGATAAAGAAATTGATGGCTGGATGAATAAAATAATGACCACTTTGGAAAGAGAATTGCAAGCTGAAATCAGGAAATGAGCAACACCGAACAACATCTTAAACGCATACAAGATAAACTTCAGCAATTACTGAAGCAGCATATTGCTTTCCAAAAGGAAAACGGCAAATTAAAAGAAGAGCTGGAAGCCGCCACTGTCAAAATTTCGGAGCAACAAAAAATAGCCGATGAGTTAAAGCAACAGGTAAGCATCATGAAATTGAATGCAGGAGAAATGGGTGATGCGGATAAAAAGGAATTTGAAAAGCGAATCAATGCTTACGTTAAAGAAATAGATCGGTGTATTGCATTACTGGGAGAATAAACTAAACTCTCTTTACAAGATTGAGTTTTATTTCATCTTCTCCTTGCGAAAGCTCCAGGGTGTAGCGGCCATACGGCAAATCATTTAATCCGCTCCAAGTTAATTCATCTTTGTCCGGCTGAATTTCTTTTTCCATAGTACGGCAGACAACCCCACTATCATCTTTTAATACACCACGAAGGCAATAACCTTGCGGCGCAAAAAGTTGGAACTTCAATGCATCAATAAAATTTGATGACTTAACTTTAGCAAACATTATCAGTTTTTTAAATCGTTAGTTTGATTTTCTTAACCTGATTTTCATGGGGAAAAAGCTTAGCGGTTTCTTTCGGGTACCGAATGTAATAATTAAATATTGAAAATACCAACAATATGAGTGAATTAATTGCCATCTCGGCCCTAATCGGAGATCGAACCTACCGGATAAAAATTAATCCCCAGGATGAAGAAGTGGTAAGAAAGACTCTCAAAACCATCAACGATAAGATTATCGAATACAAAACCATGTTTGCCGGCAAGGATATGCAGGATTATATAGCCATGGTATTGATCTGGTATGCTACAGAACAACATGCCGGGGCAGCGGCTGGTATAGCTAAAGAGAACTTGTCCGAACACTTATCAATTCTTGAAAAAATGCTGGATGGGCAACTATCAGCTAAAGGATAAAGCAGAAAAGCGGCGGGTCGCACAATAAAACAGGCTTTCACTAATTTCATTCATAAGTTCCCATTTTGTATCTTCGCTTATTACCAAAACTTGTGTAATTCTCACAGTTTTACATATGAAGTTTATATTAAACAATAGCATTTTGCACCTTTTAAACAAAAACATTCATGGATCCGAATATACTTTCAATCATCGTTGGAGTGGCTGCCCTTGTAGTGGGCACCATTCTGGGTAAGATCATTTTTGCCAAAAGCACCAATAGAAAAGTAGAAGAAGCCGAGCTTCAATCCCAAACTATTTTAAAAGAAGCAGAACTAAGAGCCGAAACTATCCGCAAGGAAAAAGAATTAGAGGCTAAGGAGAAATTTGTACAACTAAAATCTGTACATGACAGGGATCTGCTTGAAAAAAATAAAAAGATAAACGATAGCGAAAACCGGGCAAAGCAAAAGGAACAGGCTATCAACCAAAAAGAAGCCACTCTTGACAAGCAGGTAAAAGAGAATGATGTAATAAAGGAAAACCTGAACCGCCAGATAGAGTTGGTTAACATTAAAAGAACCGAACTGGAAAAGCACCAGGAAGAGCATATCCGCCGACTGGAAAAAATCTCCAACCTTTCTGCTGAAGATGCCAAAAACCAGTTGATCGAAAGCCTGAAAAATGAGGCCCAGTCAAAAGCTCTGGCCATGCAGCAGGAAATTATTGAAGATGCTAAACTGAAAGCCGGTAAGGAAGCAAGAAAAATCGTCATTCAAACCATACAAAGAACAGCAGCAGAACATGCCATTGAAAATACCATCACTGTTTTTAACCTTGAAAGTGATGAAATAAAAGGCCAGATCATCGGTCGTGAAGGACGTAACATCCGGGCCATAGAAGCTGCCACCGGTGTAGATTTGATAGTTGATGACACTCCGGAAGCAATCCTTCTCTCCTCTTTTGATCCACTTCGCCGTGAGATTGCCCGCCTAAGCTTACAAAGATTGGTAGCCGATGGCCGTATTCACCCTGCAAGAATTGAAGAAGTGGTGGAAAAAACAAAGAAGCAGATCGAAGAACAGGTAATGGAAATTGGTGAAAGAACAGCTATTGAACTCGGTATCCATGGTCTGCATAAAGAACTGATAAGAATGGTAGGCCGCATGCGGTTCCGTTCTTCTTATGGCCAAAACCTACTGATGCATAGTAGAGAAACGGCGAATCTTTGCGCCACCATGGCTGCTGAATTAGGATTAAACTCCAAGCTGGCAAAAAGAGCCGGCCTATTACATGATATTGGTAAAGTACCCGATGAAGAAAGTGAATTGAGCCATGCACTGTTGGGAGCCAAGCTGGCCGAGAAATATGGTGAAAATCCGGCGGTGGTAAATGCCATAGGTGCCCACCATGATGAGATGGAAATGCAATTTGTTATTTCTCCGATAGTGCAGGCTTGTGATGCCATTAGTGGTGCAAGACCGGGTGCAAGAAGAGAAATAATGCAGCAATACCTGCAAAGAATTAAGGACCTGGAAAACCTTGCCATGGCTTATACTGGTGTTGAAAAAGCTTATGCTATACAGGCTGGCCGTGAGCTAAGGGTGATTGTGGAAGCAGATAAAGTAACTGACCAGGAATCGGATAAACTTTCATTTGAGATAGCCCAAAAAATACAGACAGAAATGACCTTCCCCGGACAGATAAAAGTGACTGTGATAAGAGAGAAAAGAGCCGTGAATGTGGCCCGGTAGATGTTGTTAAGCATTTCAGATTTAAGAGCTAAAGGTTGTCCAAAAAGGCAACCTTTTATTTTTCTCTATAAATTGCCCGCAAAAGCATGAAACTTTAAACCCTCAAACTTTTAAACTTCAAACTGTTTCCCCTACCTTTGCCGTCCCTAAAAATCAGAATTATGAACGCAATAGCATACATACATGAGCAGTTATCTGGTAAAAAAAGCTTTCCAGCTTTTAAAGCCGGTGATAACGTAACCGTTAACTACAGAATCATTGAAGGTAACAAAGAGAGAATTCAGTCATTCAAAGGTGATGTAATTAAAAAACAGGGAAACGGGGCTACTGCCAGCTTTACTGTTCGTAAAATTTCTGATGGAATTGGTGTAGAAAGATTGTTTCCTTTCTTTTCTCCAAATATTGAATCAGTAGAATTGAATAAGACAGGTAATGTACGCCGTGCCAAATTGTTTTACCAACGCAGCCGCAGTGGTAAGAGTGCAAGAATCCGTGAAAAGCGTCAGGCAGTTGCAGATGTTGTAAAGTAATACCTACTTACATATATTTTTCAACCCCTGCATATGCCGGGGTTTTTTATTATCCTGGATTTAAGAATTATAATTCATTTATTTTTCACTACTTAGTATCTTTATCCTCTTAATTTGATAATTATGATACATCCTGTAATATTGGGAATGCTTGGCACCAACGAAATAGTTATTATCCTTGTGATTGTTTTATTACTATTTGGAGGCCGCAAAATACCCGAACTGATGAGAGGACTTGGTAAAGGCGTTAGAGAATTTAATGACGCAAAAACCAATGTGAAGAAAGAAATTGAGGAAAGTGCAAATGATGTAAAAAATTCTGTAAAAGAATAATTTTCTTCTTCCCTTTTATTTAACTCAAACCATTACTGCTATTGTTTAATTTCTCTTCCATTGAGCAATACCATGCCCAATTGCAGGAAGGAATCTGCACCTGCACACAGGCAGTGGAATATTACCTGCAACAAATTAATGCTACACAGCATCTCAACGCATTTATAGAAGTGTATGCTGATGAAGCATTACAGCAAGCTAAACTATTAGATGAAAAAAGGAAAACAGGCCAAGCTATCGGCAAACTGCATGGTGTAGTAATAGGTATCAAAGATGTGATCTGCTATAAAGACCATAAGCTTTCTGCTTCCTCAGGTATTCTCCCCAATTTTACTTCTGTTTATTCAGCCACAGCAGTAGAGAGATTATTAGCTGAAGATGCCATTATCATAGGCAATCTCAATTGCGATGAATTTGCCATGGGCTCAACCAATGAAAATTCGGTGTATGGCAAAGTACTGAATGCTATAGATGAAACCAGGGTTCCCGGAGGTTCTTCCGGCGGGTCTGCAGTAGCCGTTCAAGCTGGTTTATGTATGGCTTCATTAGGAAGTGATACCGGCGGTTCTGTTCGCCAACCAGCAGATTTTTGTGGCATTGTAGGTTTAAAACCGAGCTATGGTAGAATATCCCGTTATGGCTTAATAGCCTATGCTTCTTCCTTTGATCAGATCGGCATTTTTGGAAATACTATTCCGGATGTTGCATTACTGCTGGAAATAATGGCCGGTGCCGATGAATATGATAGTACCGTTTCAAATAAAGGAGTACCGGCTTATTCCACCAAATTAAAGACCAATAAAAAATTCCGCTTTGCCTATTTTGATACTGCGTTAAATCATCCCAGCCTGGATGCTGAAATTTCTACGGGTATAAAAGAAAAAATCAAACACCTTGAATCCGAAGGCCACCAAGTTTCTGCAGTTGAGTTTGATCTGCTTGATTATATAGTGCCGGCTTATTATGTGCTTACCACTGCTGAGGCATCTTCCAATCTTTCCCGGTTTGATGGGGTTAAATTTGGTCATCGCTCCACAAAAAAAGGGCTTGATCTCACAGAACTTTACAAAGAAACCCGTTCTGAAGGCTTCGGAAAGGAAGTAAAGCGGAGAATAATGCTTGGCACCTTTGTGCTTAGTGCCGGCTATTACGATGCCTATTTTACACGGGCACAGAAAGTAAGGAAGCTATTATTGAGCAAAATACAGGGCATTTTTAAATCTTATGATTTTATTATAATGCCAACCTCCCCAGTAACTGCCTTTAAGGCCGGGGAAAAAATTAATGATCCTATTGCTATGTATTTAGCTGATATTTATACAGTTATGGCTAATCTGGTGGGCTGCCCCGCCATTTCCCTCCCTCTTTTTAAGCACAGCAACGGTATGCCTTTTGGCCTCCAGGTGATGGCAAACCGGTTTGATGAAGTATCTTTGCTGCAGGTATCGCACCTGCTTCTACCGGCACAAAGTCAGTAGAAGATTCTAAATAATTAAGGTTTGAGGAAATTAAAACACATATCAATTTTAGTATTTCTTGGCTTTTTTGTGATCCAGGTAGCAAGAGCTGCTGGGATAGAACAGAAATTTCCAGAGACTCCCATTGTTACCAGTGATACTAGCTTAAAAAAAGATTCACTTTTAAAACCGGTGAACGATCCTAAACTGGGTTTTAAAAATCTTTTTCAAACGGCAGTGGGTGGTGATGGAATAAACGGAGCCCGGCTAAACCCCATGGCGGTAAGTTTTGTTCAAAACTATATTTCCAAAAACAAACCCGGCTATATGTCGATGAAGAAATGGGGAAAGCCTTATTTCGATCTAATGGATAATATACTTACCCAGCATGGAGTGCCTAAAGAAATGAAATATCTGGCTGTAATTGAGTCGGGGCTTAAGTCAAATGCTATTTCATGGGCTGGAGCTTGTGGCCCATGGGCTTTTATGCCTGCCGCAGCACAACAGTATGGTCTAAGAATTACCAACGGTAAAGATGAAAGGTTTGATTATTTTAAAAGTACCCATGCCGCAGCAAGAATGCTTACCGAACTGTATGCTAAATATGGTGATTGGTTATTAGTGCTGGCAGCCTACAATGGCGGACCGGGCAATGTAGATAAAGCTATCCGCAGAGGAGGTGGAAGTAAAGACTTTTGGAAAATACAATATTACCTGCCGAACGAATCAATGAATCATGTGAAAAAATTCATTGGTACCCATTACATATTTGAAGGCGAAGGGGGTATAACTACCGTAACTAAAGGGGAAATGAAGGATTTGATGTTGAATAATAGTGCAGAGTTGAAAGAAGAGGAAATGACTAATTCAATTGCTTATAAAATTTCTGGCCGGTTCAATTCTGCTATCATTATTAAACATGTAGATATTGATGCTGCTGAATTTAATCGTTTCAATCCAAATTTCGATACACAGATTGGTCTTACTGGTAAATATGAGCTACGGCTTCCCACTGCCAAGATGAATATTTTCATTACGAAAAGATACCAGATACTGGATGAGAGTATGGAGTTGCTTTTGAAATCTGCCGGTGAAACAAAATAATTTTAGTTGTTGCTATCTTCCAAAACCTGCTTCATTGCTGCTGCTTTTAATAAACATTCTTCCCACTCCATTTCTGCGTGGCTGTAAAATGTAATTCCTGAACCTGCCTGGTAAGAAAGGTAATTCGTATAAGCATTATACATTATGCTTCTGATTACAACATTAAAATCAAAATCACTTTGCGGAGAAATATAGCCAACCGCACCTGAGAAAATCCCTCTTGTTGTTTTCTCATACTGCTCAATCAATTCCATAACCCGTTTCTTAGGGGCCCCCGTCATTGATCCCATTGGAAAAGTGGCTTTTATTATTTCACTAAAAGAGATGTTCTCTTTTAATTTACCACTTACAGTTGATATCATCTGGTGCACCTGCGGAAAAGAATAAATACCGTACAATTCATCAACTTTTACTGTGCCTTCTGCACAAACTCTAGCCATGTCGTTTCTTACCAGGTCCACTACCATCACATTTTCTGAACGGTCCTTTGTGCTGTTTAATAATTGCTCTTTATTTAAATTATCTTCTTTCTCATTTTGTAATTGCCGCTTCGATGTGCCTTTGATGGGCTGAGACAAAATATGATTGCCCGTCTTTTTAATAAATCGTTCAGGGCTGGCACAGAGTAACCAGTTGTTATCTACCCGATATAAAGCAGAAAAAGGATTGGGAGAAATAGCACACAGTTTTTTATATACCTGCAATGGGTCAACAATAACCTCTTCCGCATAAAACTCCTGGCAGAAATTAATTTCATAACAATCACCTCTGAGGATATGTTCTTTTAATTTATTGATGATAGCAACATATTTATCACGACTGATGCGGCTTTTAATACTAATACTTTTTGCAGAGAAAGATATATTTTCTACCGCGGTATTTATTATTTCTTTAAAAATCACTTCCGGACTTTCTGCTTCTATTATTATTTCAAATTCAGCAAGGCGGACAATAATCTCCGGCTCAAAGAAAAATAAATCAGGGAAGCCAATTTTATCCGGATGAGAAGAAGAAAGGTTTTCTATTTCGTTTTTTAAATCATAACCCATATGACCAAACAACCAGCCTTTTTTTTCGTCGATGAAATGCTGTAATTGTTCTAATGCGTTACCGGCATTACCTTTTAACTGCCGCTTTACTCCAGCCGCCAATAAACATTCCAGGGAGTGTGGCTCAATTTGATATTGATGATTGTCTAAAAAACAAAAAGTGTTGAACCGTTTTGACCAGTTCAACACTTTTTGTTTTACCTGCACAAAATCATCAATTGGAAAAGTGCAGCTACTAATAAGTTCTTTATTCAAAATAATATGCTAAACGCTGTACTACTTCAACAGCGATTTAATAATCATCATCTTCCTCATCGTCATCATCCATGTCTTTGTCGTTAAACAAATCTTTGAATTCATCATCTACTTTAAATTCATCTTCCTCACCACCTTTTTTGGCAACACCTGCTTTTCCTTTCGACTTTGGAACATCAAACTCTTCAAAGTCTGCATCCCAATCTTCTTCCTCTTCAGGTTTTTCCCAATCATCTGGCTTTTCTTCTCCTTCGGCCTCATCTTCATCTTCATCGTCATTTTTCTTAGAGGATGCTTTACCAGCTTTTTTGGCTGGTTTTACCTCTTCATCTTCCTCTATATCATCATCGTCATCATCCTCCTCCTTTTTTGCAGGTTTTGGAGATGTTTTTTTTGCTGCTGCTTTTTCTGAAGCAAACACTGTTTTAGACGGAGTTGTATTTTTCTTTATTTCCATATTCTTACAGGATTGTTACTGTAAAATTTCAGCGAACTTTTTAATTGACCAAATTTTAATTTACTTTTTTTCAATTGATTTTGTTTCACAACTAAAAATGTGAAACGGCATCATCCTACATAACCTCCACTATTTGCTCTCTGCCCGGCCCATTGGAAATAAAGTGAACTTTTACTCCCAGGTATTCATTAATAAAATTAACGTACGATTTCATAGTATCGGGCAAATCTGAATAATTTTTTATGGCACTTGTGTCGGTTTCCCAGCCGGTAAAAGCTTTAAACTGAGGAACAGGCTTTTGCTTGTCCATCTGGAAAGGTATTTCTATGCTTTCTTTTCCGTTTATTTTATACGATGTACAAACCTGCAACTCTTTAAAGGTATCGAGCACATCTGCCTTGGTCATTACAATTTTTGTAACGCCGTTTATCATACAGGCAAAGTTCAATGCCACAAGATCAATCCAACCGCAACGGCGGGGACGGCCTGTCGTAGCTCCAAATTCATTACCAATTTTTCTTAGCTCTTCCCCAGTTTCATTATCTAATTCCGTAGGAAAAGGCCCACTCCCCACTCTTGTACAATAGGCTTTTGAAACACCAATTACATCCCGGATATGCTGAGGAGCTACACCCAGACCACTACACACTCCGGCAGAAATAGTACTGGAAGATGTAACGTAAGGAAATGTTCCAAAATCAATATCCAGCATACTGCCCTGTGCACCTTCAGCTAAAACCCTTTTGCCTTCTTTAAGTTGCTTATTGATAAAATATTCTCCATTTACAATATTCAGCTCCTTCAAAAATTCCAATGCTTCAAAAAATTCTTCTTCCCATGCCGTAATATCTTCCTGAAAATTATAATTATCTAACAACCGTTGGTGTTTTAATCGAAGTTTGATATAGGAAGTAGTAAAGTTCTTATCCAGCAAATCACCCACCCTTAAGCCATTTCTTCCGGTTTTATCCATGTAAGTAGGTCCTATTCCTTTGAGAGTAGAGCCTATTTTTTGTGTGCCCTTGGATAATTCGGCTGCTTTATCTAATGCCCGGTGTGTTGGAAGAATAAGATGGGTTCTTTCTGCAATGAAAAGATTTTTTTTAAGATCAATTCCAAACGAAGCCACGGTATCACATTCTCTTTTTAAAGTAACGGGATCTAATACTACACCATTACCAATAAGATTTATTATGCGGGGATGAAAAACACCAGAAGGTATCTGGTGCAACACAACTTTCTTATCATTTACATATAAAGTATGGCCTGCATTAGGGCCTCCCTGAAACCTGGCGACTACATCGTAATCTTTTGCAAAAAAATCTACGATCTTTCCTTTTCCTTCATCGCCCCACTGGAGGCCGAGTAATACATCTACCATAAATTAATTGTTACTCTCATTACCGACTAAAAAAAGTTGCTTGCTGAGAGGCTTCGCAAAAATAAGGCTTCAATAAAAAGCCACCGAATTAAATTACTCCAACTCCACCCTTACTTTATAAAAAGTGTACAACTAAAAAATAGCCGTAGCTGGCATTCCAGTGAATTAACGTATCAGGGTGATGGTTCCTTTTTTGGTTATTAGCTTGTTGTCGGTTGTAACTCCTTCTATCATCCACACATACAAACCTGTGGATTGCTCTTTACCGCCCAAAGTGCCATCCCAGCCTTCGTTCATACGAGTGGTAGTAAAAATTAGCTGGCCCCACCGGTTAAACACCCTAAAATAATTATAGCTCTTAATACCAACAGGTACAGGAATAAATTTATCATTCTTGCCATCCTCATTTGGAGTAAAGCCGGTGGGCACATAAATATCCGGGCCTTTGTAAATTTTTATTCTTACATACCCTTCCGCTTTACATCCTTCATCATCCACTGCCACTACTTCATAAGTTATATCATTGCCTATAGCTCCGACCGTAACTATTGGATCAGCAATGTTAGTACTGCTTAATCCTTTTGGTGGTGACCAGTTGTAAGTAATTCCCGGCGATACAGCCAGCAACTGAAATTGTGAACCGGGATTAGCAATTGTATCAAAAGGAAAAATATTCACCTTCATCGTTCTCTTTACCAATATTTTCACATCATCTGTTATTAATGATTTGCATCCGATACCATCTGTAATTGATAAAGTATAAACCGTTGTTCTGGATGGAGTAGAAACAGGATTGGCTCCAGTTATAGAATTCAAATAAATAGCAGGTGTCCAATTATATTGAGTGCCGCCAGTACCTTGTAAGATGAAAGATTGACCATAACAAATATCACCATCAGGACCGGCATTAGGTATTGGAGCCTTGTGCACATTTACCATCACCGTATCATAAGTAGTGCAGCGGCCTAATACAGCTTTAAGAATATACTGAGAAGTAATGGCAGGATTGGCAACAGGACTGGGAATTGTAGTATTATTTAATCCCAGGCCCGGTGTCCATGTATAATTAGTTGCATTGGAATTTGTTTGCAATTGTACTGATGTGCCTTCACACATATCTGCATCTGCCTGTGGATTTAAAAATAAATTAACTGTCAACCCTACATTAGTAGTAAATGAATTAGCGCAGCCAAGATTATCTTTTACAAAAATGGTATAACTCCCGGGATTAACATTAAACACATTGCTTGTTTGAAAAGGAGATCCATCAATAGAATATAAATAGTTTGTATTACCACCTGATGCATTCACTATTATTCTGCCATCGCTGCCACCATCACAACTTGCATTGCTGTTGGATGAAAATGCAGAGAGTACCGCTGGTTCAGTAACGGTTACATTTTTATTGATCGTACAATTATTTGCATCCTTTATAATAATATCATAACTACCCGCTGCTACATTAAAAACATTATTGCTTTGCCAGTTGATGCCATTATTAATAGAATATTGATAAGGCGCAACTCCGCCGGATGGTGATAAAGATATTATTCCATTGTTTTGTCCGTTACAGACAACAGGAATAACATTAGTGGTGGATGTAATAGCCGAAGGTTGAGTAATAGTAACAGGCATATTGCCCTGGCATCCATTGGAAGATCGAAAATAAACGGTGTAGGTAGAAGCAACAAGGTTAGTAAATGAAGAACTGCTTTGCCATACAGTTCCATCCAATGAATAAGTAAATGGCGGATTACCCAACGGAGGCGGATTTACAACAATAGATCCGGTAGCATCCCCATTACACAACACATTTGTTTTATTAACTGTTGTAATAAGACCAGGACCAGGATCAATCATAAAAGAAATAATTCCACTTGCACAACCTACTGCATCAAACACCTGGTAATTATGTAGCCCAGCAGCAATGTTTGTAAATGTAAAAGGAGCTGCCCCTGCCACCGGAGTATTTCCATCTAATGAATAAGTATAAGGTGCCACACCATTGGATGGTGTAATTCTTACTGTGCCATTAGCTGCACCTAAACAAGTAGTAGCTGTTGTAGTATTCGTTGCTGCAACAGATGGCCCGGCATTTACCGTTATATTAAACGAACGGGAGCAACCAACAAAATCAGTAATAGAAACTGTGTGAGACCCGGCTGATACATTAGTAAATGTATATGGACTACTACCCGTTTGCGGAGCACTGGCATCTAATTGAAATGTAAACGGTGCAGTACCAGTTGTAGCAGTTACGGTAACAGACCCATTTGCAACTGTAGGACAAGTGGCGGCAGTAGTAGATGTATTTCCATTTACACCAGCCCCAACCGGCACATTTACTACTATCACATTTGTTTGGCAACCTGTAGCATCATACACAATGATATTATGATTACCTCCATTTACATTGGTAAAAGTATATGGGTTGCTACCAACTACCGGTAAAAATCCATCCAGTTGAAAACTAAACGGTGCTGTGCCATTAGTAGCCGTTACTCGTATGGTACCATTAAACACAGCAGCACATGAAGTGGCTGTAGTAGAAGTATTTGCAAGCAAACTATTATTTCTTGTAACAGTTGCCGTAACAGTGCTGGTGCAATTACCCGAAGCATCTGTTACCACTATTGTATGCGGACCCATACCTACACCAACGAATGTATATGGACTTGCTGCTGTAACCGGTGCTCCTGCATCCAGCACATATGTATAAGGCGGTATGCCGATACCCGGTGGAATAGTAACAGTTATTGTGCCATTGGGTACACCACAATCTGTATTGGTAGATGTAGCAGTAGCATCAAGACTATTATTTCTATTTAAAGTAATAATATCTGAACTGATAAGTTGTGTAGCAGAATTACTGCAACTGCTGAAAACTGTTCTTACTCTATACTGTGTAGAACCCGGGGGCGGACATACATTGTTGAAATTCAAATTCAATAAACCGGGTGTGGTGGTGCTTGTGTCAGCTACGGCCACTAATGTTCCTGACATAGTAAGCAATTCAGATATTACAAATTTTGAAACATTACCTGCTGGCATAAAACGATAAGCTGTTCCAGATTCATTCCATACTGTTGCATTCTTTCCCGGTGCAGTGATAGCCTTATCTCTTGTAAAATTTTGCATACCAAGAATAGCAAGACCTTCATTCCAAATTGAACATACTGGTTTATTACCTACAAATACATCTACAAAACCAGTGCTTTCATGCAACACAATTTGAGAAGTGCTTAATTGCACATTGCAGGAACTGCTATACATGGGTACATTATAAAAGCTAACGATAAATTTGCGGCATGGTGCAGAACCGGCAACAGCATATTCTATTTTGCGGGTGCCCCCGGCAGTAAAAGTTGGGAAAATATCATGATAAACACCCATGATGGATGCTTTGGGATAATAGGTAGAAGTAATGGTATTTTGTATGCCTCCAGCATATGGTATGGGTTGTGGAATAGTGCCATGCGGTACGGTAGTTAATGCCCAGGAGTTTTCAAGGTTTGCATTGGATACATCAAAAGTGATAATGCCATTTGAGCCTATCACTACATTATTATAAACAGCACCATAAAAACAAACCGGAAAAGGGAGTGGAATGTTGGCAGAAAAGTTATCATCCGTGTAAAGAGAAGTAAGCTCTACACCACCCGGCGTTACATAAGGAAAAGGAATGTAAGGAATAGTGCTTACGATATACTCATCAGACTCTTTAATATGCGGCACCTGGAAACCAAGATTGGTACAGGCCTGCGGACAAGCTATGTTGATAACAGTTCCATCAATATTATTGGTAGTACAAGATTGTGCCTGAAGAATGCCGGGAATAAAAAGAAGGCACCCCATGAAGAGGATACATCTCAGCATTTTCATTTTCTGCAGGTTAGGTTTTAATGGTTTTGGTAATCTGTAACAGTGTACAAGATAAACAAAATCCGGCGCAAGTAAAAGCCTGTAGTGCCTTTCAGCTTATCTCACCTTCATCATTGCTCTTACATGCTGTGTTACACCATTTTGAAAACGGGCATAATAAATACCGGGTGGTAATCCGTCTGTATTAAATGGAATTTTGAATGTGCCGGCAAGATATTCACCATCTACCAGTGTCTTAATCATTCTACCAAGTGTATCGATGATCTGAATAAGTGTATGACCACCGGCTGTAGTAAATTTTATTTCTGTGCTTGTGGTAAATGGATTGGGATAGTTTGTTATCAATGTATCTCCTGCCGGTGATGGTGGCGGAGTAACTGCTGAACAAGCTCCTGCTTTCAGCAATGGAAGACTTTGCAATTGATTATTTATGTTTGGTGGAAACAATGAATCCACAACAGTTTTATCCAAACAAAACCATTTTTCTAATAATGTAGCATAGATGCTTCTGAAATCATATTGCATCGGAATATTATCATTCACCGTTGCACTGGCAGGTATAGTTGGATTTCGGCCCAGCATCCCCGGGTCTATCTGGCTGCCAAATAAAAACATTGGTGCTGCAGCTCCATGATCGGTTCCTGTACTGGAGTTAGATTTTATTCTTCTGCCGAATTCACTGTACGTCATTCCCACTACCCTGTCTTCTACTCTCAAAAATTTTATATCATCCTGGAAAGCTTTGATAGCATCTGAAAGGCGTTGTAATAATGTGGCATGTGCTCCAGTAGTAGTATCAGCAGCATTTACCTGTACAGAATGAGTATCATAACCACCAGTACTTACCATATACACTCTTGTTTTCAATCCACCGGCTATTAGTCTTGCTACAATCTTTAATTGATCTCCCAATGTATTATTGGCAGGATATGTTGATTGTTGCAAAACTGCATTAGCTGCATTTTTAATCACAGTTGAATATTTTTGTGTTTGCTGATTTACTGTACGAATAAATTTTAATTCTTTACCTGCCGGAGTATTAGGCACCGGATCAGTAGTTCCATTTACAAGGTTATAAAAATTAGTAGCACTGGTAATACTCATTCCCATGTTCACTGATGGGCCTTGTGTGGTAAGTGTTGTTGTAGAACCAATTTGTATTGCTAATGGATCGGGAGCATCAGTATTAGGATAACCATTCGGAAAATTTGGATATTCATAATTCAAATAACGACCAGCCCATCCACTGTACACTTCCTGGGTGCTATTTGATCCACTCATCCAGATATCCGTTGCACGGAAATGAGAGAAGTTTGGTTGCGGATAACCTACTGCCTGTATTACTTTGGCTTTGCCTTCAGTAAATAAAGTTTGTAACCCCGTCATCGCAGTATGAATGCCCGTACCAGTAACACCAGCAATAGAAAGAACCCTGTTTTGCGGAATAGCCACATTGCTTCTTGCATTCATGTAGTTTGTATAATCTGCACCTACAGGTATCACCATATTCAATCCATCATTACCACCGGAGAGTTGGATAATTACCAATACATGATCTGTAAGAGTAGTACCCCGCATCAATGCCTGCACCAATGGTGAGTTTACATTAAATGCTTTTACAGAATAGCCATTGATCACCTCCGGTAATATGGCGGCGGCTGGCAAAGTGGTTGCTAAAAAATCTCTTCTCTTCATTTGTATATAATTAATAAATGAAAATGCTGTTTATGATAACTGGTATTCAGATAAATTGAAAAAATATTGGAACAATGATTTCAAACGGGTGTTTACCGTATTAAAATTTGCAGTGGTCGGACTTGCCACATAAGCTGTCCATGCATTAGTCCAGTAATAATCCCACTGCTGACCTGTCAATAATATCTGCGTTTTTATTTGTGCTTTTGATTGTGCCGATAAATCATTTCGGAAAAAAATCTGCAATGCTTCGTCAATCAAATCATTTGGATTACCGGGGTTTGTTAATTGCTGCGCAAAGGATACACAATTAAACTGTACCCTGTTACCATTACGAACATAACCGGTTGTTATCATAATATCGGTAAACTGGTTTCGCTTAGGCAATGAATCTGAGTTGATCCATATTTCATGAAAAGAAGGCTCCTGGTAATAAGCAGGCATGCCAGAAACGTTTGGAGGATCATGCAGGTTCTGCCCCATATTTACCATCCATGAATAGAAAGTATTCCACAAACCATAGTTACTATCCCAATCTGATAATGCTGGAAAAGGAGCATTCATTTCCCGAAGGGAACCTATTACCTGGTCAGCTGGAGTTTTTATCATACAGCCACGATTCAACATATCAAAAAAATGTTCGCTTTTAAATAAAGCAACCAGCATTGGTTTAAGTTCATAATTGCTACTCCTGAAAATATCAGCCAATGGTGTTATTACATTTGTTTCAGTATTAGCATCAATAGAATAATATACAAACCAGCGATATATTTTTCTTACAATAAACTTGGCAACTTCCTGCTGCGCAAATGTCATGTTGAGCAAATCATTCAATTCAATATCTCCGGCAGTCGCTCCGGTGCGACCTGTTATTACCGTATTATTAAAAAAAGAAGAAAAAGTTTTATTGACTGAGCTATGCCTGCTGGAAGTAAATACTGCATTATAAGTTGTGCCATTGATCTGCCATCCGGTTAAAACTTTTGCGGCTTCTTTTACATCAGTCTCGGTGTATTGTGAGCCAGGGCCTTTACCCAACGTAAATAATTCAAATAATTCCCGGGCATAGTTTTCATCTGGTGCCGTTGCAAGATTAAGATAACCATTCAGGTAGCGGAGCATTCCAACATCTTTTGTAATATCTCTTACCAGATTTTTAAAATTACCCAAACCATATTGCCGGATCAATGAATGTTGTTTATAAATCCAATTCCCATTTCCTATATCCTGTGCTTCATTACCAAAATGATCTATCCAAAACATGTTCAACTTTTCACGGATGCTTCTATCCTGATTTATCATCACACCAGTCCACCATTTTTTATAAGAAGCCCTGCGTTGTGATTGAACAGTTCCATCATTATTAATATCATTTACCCATGTACTGCCTTGTGCTATATTTCCATCGGGTGTGCCTGGTTGTGTAGAAGTAATATATTCTTTAACCGGCGGAGAAGGATCTGGAGCTGTTGGTGTTAATAATTCATCGACCGCCTGACTCATTGTGCGGCTTTTAAAATAAGTAATGTCGGCTCTTTTGGCGCCAAACATTGTTCGCTTTAATAAATGAATTATTTCCTGTTCTGTCCAGGCACCGGTGTAAGTATTTATTCCCGAGGTAGTTCTAAAATGCGTTGTTGCCGCTGCATTCTTATCCGGGGATTTTTTTTTCCGGCGGGGAGCTAAAAATTCTCTTCTATCCATAGCTATGATTTTGGTTCAGCAAGTTGCTGTGACACTAAAAATACAAAAACGTTTAAACAAATTTTAGTAAAATATTTACCCAACTCACTTATTTACAACAAACAATAGTTTAAAGAATTTGTACGAAGGGCATAAAAAAAACCGGGTAGTAAATAACCCGGTTTCTATTCACTTCATAAAGAACCTTTTACAAATTTTCGATAATACCGGCAATACCCTGGCCACCGCCCACACAGGCCGTTACCATACCGTATTTTTTATTCAATCGTTTCATATCATGCAGGTTCTGGATAGTAAGTTTACAACCCGTACAACCCAATGGATGACCCAATGCAATAGCACCGCCGTTGATATTTACTTTGGCAGGATCCAACCCAGCTTCTCTTATTACTGCCAAAGCCTGCGAGGCGAATGCTTCATTCAATTCTATCAAATCAATATCGGCCAAATTCATTCCTGCCTGTTTCAACACTTTTGGTATAGCAGCCACCGGGCCTATGCCCATTATGCGGGGATGTACACCAGCTACAGCACTGTTCACTAATCTGCCGATTGGTTTCAATTCAAGTTCATTCATCATCTTCTCACCCATCACAATTACAAATGCAGCACCATCAGAAGTTTGAGAAGAATTACCAGCAGTAACAACACCACCGGCAGCAAAAGCTGGTTTTAATTTTGCTAATGCCTCAATAGAAGTATCAGCTCTTGGTCCTTCATCCGTATCAACTATATAATTTCTTTTTTGTTTTTTTCCCTTCGCATCCAAATAAACTTCTTCTACATTAATTGGAAGAATACCGGGTTTAAAATTTCCATTCTGTATAGCAGCAATTGCTTTCTGATGTGAGTTATACGAAAATTCATCCTGTGCCTCCCGGCTGATGCTGTAATCTTTGGCTACTGCTTCGGCAGTTAATCCCATATTCAAATAATAAGCAGGTTCCTCTTTTGCTATTGCATAAGAAGGAACTGTTTTCCAACCGGCAGTAGGTACCAGGCTCATACTTTCTGTACCACCGGCTATTATACAATCTGCCATACCCGAACGGATTTTGGCAGTTGCCATTGCAATAGTTTCCAAACCGGATGCACAATACCTGTTGACGGTAACACCTGCCACATCAAACCCTAAAGCCCGGGCAGAAATGATACGGCCAAATTGCAAACCCTGCTCCGCTTCCGGAACGGCATTGCCCACAATTACATCATCTACTCTGTTTGCTTCCAACTGTGGTACAGTGGCCATCAATCCTTTAATTACTTCTATGGCCAGATCATCCGGACGATAAAAACGAAATCCACCTCTTTTGGCTTTGCCCACGGCGGTTCTATAACCGGCTATTATATAAGCTTCTTGCATAAATAAATTAAAAGTTGTTTATGCAACTTTCTATGTCAAAGTTAATAGTTTGCCTTTTGCCGAAAAAAATTTTTGCCATCCCCTCTCAATGCGGTTGTTTTGATAAATTTTTGTATGCTCAAAACCACCTATCTGCTCCTTTTTGCTTTTTTAATATGTAATTATTGCCAGGCCCAAACCGATCCCCGACTAAAGCAACGGCTCGATTCGATGTTGCAAGTAACAGAAGATAAAGACCTGGAAAAAATATTGGATTTTACTTACCCCAAACTATTTGAAATAGCCACAAGAGAACAGTTGACACAAGCAATGCGGGATGCATTTGAAACAGAAGAGTTTAGTACCACTCTTGATTCTGTAAAACTTAAAACTATTTTTCCGGTGTTTATAATTAAAGATGGTGAGTATGCAAAAATTAAACATACGATGCTGATGCGGATGAAATTCAAAATGTCGCTTGATTCTGATAATAGTAATAGTATGGTACCTATTATGGAAGAAACCTTTGGAAAAGGAAATGTAAGACTTGATAAAGAACAAAATAGCATTGTTATTTTTATAAATTCAGTAATGGTAGCAGTGAAGGATGAATTTTCTCCAGAATGGAGTTTTGTAAATTATAATGAAGAAGACCCCATGTCTGATTTAATTTTCAGCAAAGAAGTAATTGAAAAATTGAAAGAGTATAATTAGTATGTATAAGATACTCCGCAACATTCTTTTTATTTTTCCTCCTGAGTGGGTTCATTATTTTTCTATGAACGGGTTGAAGGTTTTATGTTCTATTGGTTTTAAAAAAATTATTACAAAAGTTTTTACTCCAAAAGAAAATGTTCAAAAGTCTATCACATTTGGTGAGTTCAATTTACAATTTTCAAATCCTGTTGGCTTGGGAGCCGGCTTTGATAAAAATGCAAAGTACCTGCGGGAATTAGAATGTCTTGGATTTGGTTTTGTAGAAATAGGTACAGTAACTCCGCTGCCCCAAACCGGGAATGATAAACCCCGATTATTCAGATTGCCAAAAGACCAGGCACTTATTAATAGGATGGGATTTAATAATGATGGAGTGAAAGAAGTGGCAGAAAGACTAAGTAATTGGCAATTGGCAATTGGCAATAAACAACAAACATGTCCGAGATTAATCATTGGTGGAAACATTGGAAAAAATAAAATAACATCAAACGAAGATGCCTGGAAGGATTATGAGATCTGTTTCAAAGCTCTTCATGCCTACGTTGATTATTTTGTAGTGAATGTAAGCTCACCCAACACTCCGGGTTTAAGAGAATTGCAGGAAAAAGAGTCGCTTCGCAAAATTTTATCCCATTTACAAACTTTAAATGAATTGGAGCTGCAACCTAAGCCCATACTGCTAAAAATTGCTCCCGATCTTACACAAGAGCAGATAGATGATGTGATAGACCTGGCATTGGAAATAAAATTAGATGGACTTGTTGCTACCAATACAACCATCAGCCGCTCAGGACTCACAACTCCCGACTCACAACTCACGGCAATTGGTGCAGGCGGACTAAGTGGTTTACCATTGAAACAAAGAAGCACAGAAGTAGTAAACTATATTTGCAAAAAAACAAATGGCAAAATACCTGTAATTGCCAGCGGAGGTATTTTTACCGGAGCAGATGCCAAAGAAAAAATGGATGCTGGTGCATCTTTGGTACAGGTTTGGACAGGCTTTATATATGAAGGACCGGGTATAGTAAAAAACATTTGTAAAGAAATTATTAAACACTAGATAATGGGCAATTAACAATGGGCAATTAGCCAACTCTTGTAAATTGTTTATTGTCTCTTGCCAAGTATAAAATATGGAACATTTATTTACATCCGAAAGTATTATCAGTTTTCTTATTCTTGTTGTACTGGAAGTAGTATTAGGCATTGATAATGTAATTTTTGTAAGTATCATTCTCAACCGGCTGAAGGATAAAAAAGATCAGAAAAAAGCCCGTCGTATATGGATGATCACCGGTATCCTTTCTCGCAGTTTATTGCTGATGGGTCTTGGATGGTTGCTTTCACAAAAAGGAAAATCTGTATTTGAAATTGCCGGGAAGGGTTTTGATCTGGCCAGCATAGTAATGATACTGGGAGGTTTATTTCTTATTTATAAATCGGTAAAAGAAATACATAATAAATTAGAAGGCGAAGACCCGAATGTAGTTGGCAAAAATGTTAAAGGCATTTCATTGGGAAATGCTATCGGCCAAATAATGCTGATAGATGCCGTTTTTTCTTTCGACAGTATCATCACTGCTGGCGGAACGGCCAAGTATGTAGAAATAATGATTGCCGCAGTAGTAATAGCCATGACAGTGATGTTTTTATTCAGTCCAAGAATTTCTTCTTTTATACATAAACATCCTACACTTAAAATGCTTGCTTTGTCTTTCTTAGTTATGATAGGTTTAAGTTTAATCATAGAAGGATGGGATAGTGATGCTGCACACCAGCTTGGATTGAAAAATTATATTTATTTCGGCATGGCTTTCTCCTTTGTTGTAGAAGTATTAAATATGGTAATGAGGAAAAAAATGAAGCCAGCCCATGTTGTTGAACTAAATGAACCAAAACTTACCCCCGAAGAAAGTAACGACTCAGATATGGCAAAATAAAACCGGGCTGCTCTTTCGATGAACAAACCCGGCTACCTTGAGCATGAAAATATATTTTGTCTGGTATTTTCACTATAGTTCACACTCTTAATTCCTTTCTAACCACTAATAAAAAAGAATTTATTTATTCAACTGTTTGCATAATCATTTACCGAGGTCAATCGAATTTGAAAATCATTAAGGATGCTAGCCATATCAATTTCACTCCCATTCACCACTCCCAATGTCAATGTAGAAAATGATTCGCTTAAGGGGTCTTGCACTCCATCTCTTTGTGCTTTTAGTGCTTCTTCCGGCACAAAATGAAGTTCAAACTTTTTACCTTTTTCTTTCTCAAAAATATTTACTACTTCAAGCGGACTTAAGGCCTCTGGTCCACCCAACTCAATTATTCGGTTCTTAGCCGCAGGATTGTCCAACGAGTCTACAGCAAATGATGCCACATCTCTTATCGCTATCCAGGATACTTTGTTTTTCCCTTCACCAAAAATGCTAGCTTTGCCATTAGGATAATCAAATCCCAATACAGGGCTTAGCCATACTTCCATAAAATAGGTTGGTTGCAAAATGGTATAATTCAACCCACTTTCAGCAAGATGTTTTTCCACTTTTCGTTTAGCTGTTTGCAGAGGGCAATCACCCATAGCACAAAATGAAACATATATAAATTGACTTACGCCTCTACTTATAGCAGCTTCAATTAGATTATTTTGGCCTTCATCATCCACTGTTTGAATTGAATCACCTTCCTGCCTTGATAAAGTTGA
>JANNMN010000014.1:0-234555 GCA_031397865.1 Chitinophagaceae bacterium | reverse complement strand
CAGGTAGTAGCATCAAAATATGCTGGCAATGCAAAAATTGATTCGGTACAGTTGAGAAGAAATGTAGAAAAATTATTGCGTCAGTCAATCGAAGCGGAAAGAGATACTGTAATAAGAGCAATGCCACCGATAGTAAAACTAGAAACTGATTCAGCATCTGCAACTGACCCCACCCTGCAGGATGCCAAAGAAATTAACCCTGAGAAGCGTAGTAGTCCCAACCCTTTGAAACCTTCTTTATCCAAACCCGGAGAAAAAAAAGTGGATAAACTAAAGACAGTGAAGGAAAATGAACCAAAGAAGGAAGAGAAAAAGAAAGAGCCGAAGGCAGTAATGCCAAAAAAGCCGGTGGAAGATGAGAACGGCGGATATAATTAATATTTCGACAAGCTCAATATGACAAACGATTTCGATAAAAACAACAACAACTAAAAACAACAACTATGAACAACGAACAACCCATTATTGTCGGTCTGGACATTGGAACCACCAAGATCGCAGTAATTGCCGGACGCAAAAATGAGTTTGGCAAACTGGAGATACTCGGATTCGGTAAATCCAACTCCAACGGTGTGAAGCACGGACAAGTGCTGAACATTGATGAAACGATCAAAGCAATTAAAAGTGCTTTGGAAAATTGCTTCGCTTCAAATCCTAATCTTGACATCAACGAAGTGTATGTGGGCATTGCCGGCCACCATATAAAAAGTTTACAGACCCGTGGCGACATTGTTCGTCAGAGAACGGAAGAAGAGATCACACAAAAAGAAATAGATCAACTGATAGACGATCAGTACAAAACATATATTCCAGCCGGTGATCAGATCATTGATGTGATACCACAGGAGTTTACCGTGGATAATTTTCAAAACATTCCTAACCCGATCGGGTATGGAGGTGTGAAGATTGGCGCCAATTTTCACATCATCACGGGGGATAAAAATGCAATTAAAAATATTAACCGCAGTGTTGAGAAAGCTGGTTTGTACACAAAAGATTTAGTGTTGCAACCGCTTGCTTCTTCTTCTGCCGTAATGGGACAAGAAGATCTGGAAGCTGGTGTTGCTATTGTTGATATTGGTGGTGGTACTACTGACCTTGCTGTTTTTTACGAAGGAATATTAAAGCATACTGCAGTAATTCCTTTTGCAGGTGAAAATATAACCAATGATATTAAAACGGGTTTGGGTGTTTTAAAAACACAGGCCGAACAAATGAAAGTTCAGTTTGGTAGTGCTTTGGCGAATGAAGCAAAAGCAAATGCTTATATCACCATTCCCGGATTAAGAGGAATGCCTGCAAAAGAAATTAGTGTAAAGAATCTGGCAAACATCATCCAGGCAAGAATGAGTGAGATCATGGATTTTGTTACTTATCATTTGAAGCAAGTTGGTTTAGAAAACAGAATGTTGAATGGTGGTATTATACTTACAGGTGGTGGTTCACAATTAAAGCACCTAATTCAACTAACTGAATATGTAACTGGTTTACCTGCAAGAATTGGTTTTCCTAATGAACATCTTGCTGGTGGTCATATTGAAGAATTAGCGAAACCTACTTACTCTACCTGCATCGGATTGATATTAAAAGGGTATGATGATTATGAGCACAACCGCAAGCAGTTTGAAAAAGGATATAAGAAAGTGGAAGTGCCTGAAGGTTTAAAAAACAATGCGTCTGAAGAGGTAGCTGTTGCCAGTGAAGAAGAAATAAGTGCACAGGAAATGGATAGACGAAAAAATCTTACTGGCTTCTGGGGCAAATTCAAAGACAGGATCATTGATTTGTTTAAAGAAGAAGAGGATAAGCATCTGTAATTCCCGGCCTAAATCCTTTATGTAGAAAAGGATTTAGGAGGCATTAAATTCTACTAGTTCTTATAACTGTTTCGAGAAAATAACTAACCCAAATTAATCAACAGCTTCGAATCTATTTCTCATCAAGGAGAGAGTAGGGATGAGGCCAAATTAAAACACTATGATACATTTCGATTTGCCAAAAGAAAAATCATCCATTCTGAAAGTGATAGGTGTAGGTGGCGGAGGTGGCAATGCGGTGAACCATATGTTCAGTCAGCAAATAGACGGTGTAAATTTTATTATCTGTAATACTGATGCACAGGCTTTGGCCAATAGTGGCATACCCAACAGAATACAACTGGGGCCACATCTTACACAAGGTCTTGGTGCTGGAGCCAATCCGGATATCGGAAGACAAGCAACAGAAGAATCTCTCGAAGAGATAAAAAGAATATTGGAAGTAAACACTAAGATGGCTTTCATCACTGCAGGCATGGGTGGTGGTACGGGTACAGGTGGTGCACCTATCATTGCAAAAATATGTAAAGACCTGGGAATACTTACGGTTGGGATTGTTACCACTCCATTTGCTTACGAAGGAAAAAAACGTCAGCAACAGGCAGAAGAAGGAATAAAAGTGTTGAAAGGATATGTGGATACTTTACTTGTTATCAGCAATGATAAACTACGGCACCAGTTTGGAAATTTAAAAATGCGGGAAGCATTTGAAAAAGCAGATAATGTTTTAGCAACTGCTGCTAAATGTATTACCGATGTGATCAATAGCACTGGCCAGATAAATGTTGACTTTGCAGATGTATGTACTGTAATGCGCAATGGTGGTGTTGCAATTCTTGGAAATGCAGAAGCATCCGGAGAAAACAGGGCACAGAAAGCTATTGAAGAAGCAATGAATTCTCCATTGCTGAATGATAATGATATACAAGGTGCAAAATGGATACTGATAAATATTAATTCTGCTGCAGGTGAAAATGAATTCACCATGGATGAAGTGGAAGTAATTCAAAATTATTTATTGAGTCGTGCAGGAGAAGGTACAGATGTAATTCTGGGTATGGGCTATGATAGTACGTTGGGCGATAAGATCGGTATTACATTAATAGCAACAGGATTTGAACATAAAGATCCATTTGCAAAACCTGTAGCAAAGAAAGAGGCACCAAAAGTGGAGGAAAAAATAGTGATGGTGTTAAGACAGACAGAAGAAATTAAAGCACCAGTATCAAAAGTTGAACTTCCTTCAATTGCAATGGAAAAAGAAATGGACGTAATGGAAGAATCATTACAATCTATTGCTCCGGTAGCAGTGGATAAGTTAGAATACCTGATGCCAACATTGATGGAGGAATTTCCAGGAATGCAGGCCCCCGTTATTGATTTATCTGATATAAAGAATGAAGAGCCAGCTATAGTGCATTTTGAATTACAGATGCCGCAAAGCAAAGTTGATGTAAAAGAAGAAAAAATACTAAGTAATACTACGAATGAAACTATTGGTATAAATACTGTTGACAAATTATTATCAGTAGAAAAAACCGATAGTATAAATTCGAAGAAGCAAGCAAACAAAATTGCTATTGTAATAAAAGAAACAGATGCTGAGATGATTCTCAGTATTAAAGATAGTACTAGTACAACCCCGGTGTCTGCAGCATCGGGAGGTTATCTGGCCAGACCATCCAATATCTACGCAGAATCTAAAACAGAGGTCGTTACCTCAACTACTTCTGCTGAAGAGCCGGTCCCTTCCACACTTGCCAGCAACGAACAGGAAGAACTCCTGGAATTGCAAATGCAAATAATTGAACGGGATGACATTCCAGCGGCGGATATGCCGATGGCCCATCAGGCTCAGACACCTTTGTTTCCGGAGGTTGAGGATACTGCGATGCAGGACGAAACCCAGGAGCAACAACGTAGGGCAGCAGAACGTTTGCATAAGTTGAGAAACTTATCGTTCAACGTTAACGCTGCTGATCCGAATAATGAGTTTGAAACTGTGCCGGCTTATATCCGCCGCAATATGGAATTGTATAATAACAATACCCATATCGAAAATTTTTATAGCAGCTACGAGGTCAAGACCGACCAAAATAATCAAACTCAAATTAGCACTATCAATACTTTTTTAGAAGGGAAGAAACCTGACTAAGCATATTAATTATTTTGTCATGCTGATCTTTTGGCAGTATTGACATAGGATTTTAGTATAGTTCGTTCCAATGAAACCACTCAGCATATTGCTAGTGTTTTTTAGTTGTTCCCCCGGTATTCTTACCGGGGGTTTTTTTTATTAAGGCAAAGCCAATAACTTGAAAATGAATGATAAAAAGAACGATTAAGGGTATTTTTTCTATACGAATAAATTGCTGGTGTGAGTTAATTTAGCGTATTTTTACTCTGGTCCATATTTAACTTACTATAACTGCAAATATTAAACTATGTCTTCCACACAAGTGATCAAAGTTGCAATTGCTGATGACCACAAAATATTCCGGGATGGTATCCGTATGGCCTTGAAGGATAAGGAGTATTTAAAAATACTTTGGGAGGCAGAAGATGGGAAAGATCTGCAGCACAAACTGCAACTTAAACTTCCAGATGTTATTTTAATGGATATCCGAATGCCGGAAGTAGATGGCATCAATGCTATTAGCCTTATTCGTAAGGAATACGAAGCATTGAAAATTATTATTCTAACGATGTATGATGACCAGGAGATGATTACTAAAATGATGGAGATGGGGGCCAATGCATATCTTACAAAAACTACTGACCCCGAAGAAATATACCAGGCCATACTTACTTGTATGAATGACGATTTTTATTTTAATGACCTGGTTAATAAAGCAGTACTTCTAAAACTTCAACACAAAAAAACTGTACGACAATTTTATCCCAATCCAATAAAACTTTCCGAAAAGGAAATAAAAATTCTGAAACTTATTGCAGATGATAAAACCACGGAAGAAATATCAAAAGAAGTATTTCTTAGTCCCCGTACGATAGAAACTATCCGGCAGAATATGAAACAGAAAGTAGGCGCCAAAACTATTGCGGGACTGGTAATGTATGCTACACGTAATAAATTGCTGGAATAAATCTCTTTTAAATAAGTCTGTATCATTAATGGTTTTGCATGAGTAATATTAACGACACTTACTTTGATGGTTATTATAAAGAAATCTGGAAGACTATTATACCAGATGAATTAACGATCAAGGAAGTTGATTTTATAATTCCTTATTTTAAACTGGTAGCAGGAAGTAAGGTTTTGGATTTGATGTGTGGCTATGGCAGACATGCAATAGCTCTTGCTAAAAAAGGAATAGAAGTTACCGCCATTGATAACCAGGACGAATACATAAATGAAATAATAAAAGCAAGTCAGGCGGATGCTCTTCCGATAAAAGCAGAAAATACGGATGTGCTTTCTTACACCGATTCTCAACAGTATGATCTTGCTATGTGTATGGGTAATAGCCTTAATTTTTTTAATGCAGCAGATACTTCACAATTGCTTCGAAACGTGGCTTTGCAATTAAAACCAGGAGGAAGTCTAATGATCAACAGTTGGTCAATTGCAGAAATTGCAATCAAAAACTTTTCGGCAAGAAGCTGGAGTACTATTAAAGATTATAAATTTCTTACCCAATCAGAGTTTCTTTTTCACCCCACCCGGATAGAAACAGAAAGTATTATCATTGATGCTGAAGGTAAAACGGAAACCAGGATGGCCATTGATTATATTTTTTCTCTTAATGAGATGGAATCAATGCTCTCAGATGCAGGGCTTATATTAAAAGAAGTGTATAGCATCCCCGGCCGAAAAAAATTTACCGTAGGTGAACCAAGAGCTTACCTGGTAGCTGAAAAAAAATCCTGATCTCTCTACAGGTATATTAAAATAAATTTATTAAGCCAATGATAGGCAATAAAAAACCCCGGCGTTATGAGGACCGGGGCGTTGTTGTTACTGTTATGAAAAAGAAAAAAATGTTTAGTAGTTAAGTTTCATAAGAACAGGGCTTAATGGTGTTTTGGTTTTTGGTTTCAAGTTGGTATTGGATTATAAAAACGGTTTCGGTTTAAAAAATTAGAAAGTTGATTGGCCGGTGAAGTGTTTCCCTATCAAGATAGGGTTGGGTTTTCAAGGGATTATTGGCAAATCTTTCTGGACGGTTTTGGACATTGTAAGGACGAGATAAAACAGATCATCCGTATCAATCAACTTTCTAAGACAAAAGTATATCCACAGGCACATGTGAACAAGAGCACAACTGCCCTATTTGAAATGTATGGTATTTACGCCGATAGTCGTAGAATTCCAGAATGGCTATCGTACTACTTCGTTATTGCAATTAGGTACTGGTACTTTCTGCAATTTTTAAATTAAGTACTTTCACTATGGTATTTGTTGTAGGAAAAAACCATCTTGCAGTCGGAATAAATACCAAATCCAATTTTTAAATTTTAATTCTGAAAGATGAAAAACCCCGATGTAAACACTGTAATTAAAGTAGCTATTGCCGATGATCATGCCCTATTCCGGACAGGCGTAAAAACCTCGCTACAAAGCCGCAAAGACATACAAATGGTAGCAGAAGCTGAAAATGGAATGCAGTTATTAAACTTGCTTCGCCACATTCAGCCAGATGTAGTTTTACTGGATATCCAAATGCCAATTATGGATGGATTAACTACGTTACCCGAAATAAAAAAATTATATCCGAACGTAAAAGTGATTATGCTTTCAATGCATAATGATCACTCTGTTATTTCAAGAATGATGGAGATAGGGGCCAACTCTTATCTTACTAAAGAGTCAGGTTCTGAAATGATATACGAAGCTGTGAAGCAGGTATATGAGAATGATTTTTATTTTAATGACCTTACTAATAAGGCATTATTAAGTGGTCTTCGTACTAAGCGTACTACCGAGGCATCTATGCCACAGGATGTACAGCTTACAGAAAAAGAAATTACTATTCTGAAACTGATGTGTGATGAAAAAAGCACAAAAGAAATTGCAGACATGGTAGATCTTAGTCCTCGTACTGTAGAAGCCATCCGTGACAAACTGAAAACAAAAACCGGTACCAAATCGATGGCTGGCCTGGTTATGTATGCAGTGAAAGCCGGGTTGGTAGAGCAGGCATAAGCATTCATTTTATAATGGCAAGTATATGGCCACCTTGTTTAGGCAGGGTGGCTTTTTTTATTTTACTTTGAATAAATGAATCACATTTCTTTTAATGGTAAAATGGTTTTAGAAGCACAGGCAATTCTGCAGGCTTCCAACAGGGGCTATCGATATGGTGATGGATTATTCGAAACCATGAAAATTGTCAATGGTAAAATACTTTTACAACCATATCATTTCGAAAGATTATTTGCAGGTCTATCCTTACTGAAATTTGAAATACCCAAACTTTTTACGATCCAAAAAATGGAGGAAGAGATACGACTGCTCTGCCATAAAAATGACTGTGAGAAATTGGGCAGGATAAGGTTATCTGTTTTTCGTGGAAATGGAGGCCTTTATGATGAAGATAAAAGACTGCAATACCTGGTTGAATGCTGGCCATTGCCACCATCTTTTAATCAATTAAATGAAAATGGATTGGTGATTGACATATATCCGGATGCAGTAAAAAATAACGATAAGTTTTCTAATCTTAAATCGGCCAGCTTTCTACCTTATTCAATGGCTGCAATATTTGCAAAAGAGAATAAATTGAATGATTGCCTGGTACTAAATAATGGCGGTAGTATTGCTGACTCTACTATTGCCAATATATTTATTATAAAAAATGAAAGCATTTGTACCCCTGCTTTGGATAAGGGCTGTGTGAATGGTGTGATGAGGCGCCACCTGCTTACCCGTATGAATGAAGCCGGAAATAAAATTTTGGAGAAAACCATCACAGCTGATGATCTGATGGATGCCGATGAAGTTTTTTTAACTAATGCTATTAACGGACTCCGCTGGGTAAAACAGTTTAGACAAAAAGCATATACTAATACAAAAACCCTGGAAATCTATAACCGGTTTGTCAAAACAATATGGGAGTGATTTTGTTGCACTAAGAATATGAAACCAACCGTCAATATCTTTTGGTTCCGCCGTGACCTTCGCTTAACTGATAATGCCGGGCTTTATCATGCCTTAAAAGATAGCAATCCAGTTTTACCCATTTTCATTTTTGATACCAATATATTGGATGAATTGGAAGATAAAGCCGATAGGAGGGTGGAATTTATTCATTTTGCTTTACAGGGTATACAGCAGCAGTTGGTAAAATTAGATTCCTCACTCGATGTTCGCTATGGAACACCTGCATATATTTTTAAGAATTTAATAAATGAATACCATGTTGAAAAAATATTTACCAATCATGATTATGAACCTTATGCAAAAGAAAGGGATATCGCTATTGAAGAATTGCTGAAAGTTAGGGGTATAACTTTTCACACTTTTAAAGACCAGGTATTATTAGAAAAAGATGAAGTATTGAAAGATGATGGTAAGCCTTACACCATTTTTACTCCTTATTCCCGCAAATGGAAATCTGTATTTACTGAATTTCATCAGAAGCCGTATGCTAATAAAAAATATTTCAATAAATTTTATAAACAGCCGGAACGAAAACTTATTTCATTAAAAGAAATGGGTTTTAACTCTGCGGGATTATCTTTTCCCGAAAAAGAATGGAAAGGCCAGGTAATAAGAAATTATAAAGAGCAAAGAAATTTTCCATCTATACAAGGCACATCAAGGTTGAGTGTGCATCTTCGGTTTGGCACAATAAGTATAAGAGAGTTGGCCGGTGAAGCCGGAGCTTTGAATGAAACTTTTTTAAACGAACTTATCTGGAGGGATTTTTATCATATGATATTGTGGCATTTCCCAAGAGTAGTAGGTCAATCTTTTAAACCAGATTATGATAAAATAATATGGAGAAATAATGAAAAGGAATTTGATAAATGGTGTGATGGACAAACTGGATATCCCATTGTAGATGCAGGCATGAGAGAATTGAATACTTTAGGTTTTATGCATAACCGGGTAAGAATGATTGTAGCAAGTTTTCTTACAAAGCATTTATTAATAGACTGGCGTTGGGGTGAAGCTTATTTTGCTAAAAAATTATTGGACTTTGATTTAGCAGCCAATAATGGTGGATGGCAGTGGGCTGCAGGCAGTGGTTGTGATGCTGCACCATATTTCAGAATATTTAATCCTTATCTGCAAACAAAAAAATTTGATCCTGAATTAAAATACATACGGGAATGGGTGCCGGAGTTTGAAGAGTTTCATTATCCAAAACCAATTGTTGATCATGAACTGGCAAGAAAAAAATGCCTGGAAGTTTATGCAAATGCATTAAAAGATAAGTAGAATTTCTACTCTGTCCATCTAAGAATTTTACTCTTGTATTCAACTTATCAAATTTCAAATTTTATTCCGCAGAAAGTTTAGTAGTATATGTACGAACTACATGTTTTTGTTATGCATCAGGCACATTAAACTACACTCAGTTATTTATAGAGTACAAGCCCAGCAAGCATTCTGGCCCAATCATAAGAATATACCCTTATCTAATTGTAAAGGTTATACTACATAACATTGCTCCCACCCATTACATAACAATAAGTTAATTCTCTATTCTTTTGCCTCGTAAGTTTCTTTTGCTTTGTACTGTTAATCGAAAGGAATTATACTAAAATCTAAACCTATCAAAAATCCAAACTTATGAGTATGCGCCAACTTAAAATTTCAAAATCAATCACCAGCAGGGAGTCCCCAAGCCTGGAGAAGTATCTGAAAGAGATAGCTAAAGTAGATATGCTATCTCATAGTGAAGAAGTAGAACTAACAAGTTTAATCAAGAAAGGAGATAAAGTTGCCCTTGATAAACTTACTAAAGCAAACCTTCGCTTTGTGGTATCTGTTGCAAAACAATACCAGGGACAAGGTCTTCCTTTATGTGATCTTATTAATGAAGGAAATCTTGGTTTGATAAAAGCGGCAAAGAAATTTGATGATACCCGTGGTTTTCGTTTTATATCTTTTGCTGTGTGGTGGATTCGTCAGAATATTTTATTTGCTCTGGCTGCAGATGCAAAAGTGGTAAGAGTACCAATGAATAAAGTTGTACTAAGTAGTCGTATAAGAAAAACTAGTTCTTCTTTAGAGCAGCATTTGGAAAGATTGCCTGACGCTGAAGAATTGGCAGAAGCAATGAATTTAAAAGTAGAAGATGTAAAATTCAGTATGGATCATAGCTGCACTTCAGTAAGCCTGGATGCACCAACAAATGTAGAAGAGGATAGTTGTCTGCTGGATGTAATGGAAAATTCAAATTCTCCTTATGCTGATCAGGAGTTATCTCATACTGAATCGTTACAAACAGAAATTGTTCGTACGTTAAGCATACTTCCGGAAAAACAAAGAGAGACTTTATGTTGCTTTTTTGGAATTGGAATGGAACGTTCTTTAAGCCTGGAAGATATTGCCAGAAAATTTGATTTGACTACGGAAAGAGTTAGGCAGATAAAAGATGCGGCTATTTATAAGTTGAGAGCCAATCAGAATTTTAAATTGTTGCGGTGTTTTTTAGGTAATTAAGATATTATTCCTATGAAGATGATAACTTATGTGATTGAAGAATTTTTCCCCCTGAAAATTGAAACCTTATCCTGTATGGTTTAATAAATGAGAGTGTTTATGGTTAGTCTCCCGTCCCGATTTCTATCGGGTCGGCAAGACAAATTAATGGAACCCCAAATTTTATCGGGCTAAAAAATTAATAATTCTCTTCCATCGGGCTTAGCAAAGCCACTTCAATAGGCACAATATTTCCCATCGACTTACACTGCGCCTGATTGTTTATCGATTCTTTTTGAAAATCAGTATCAATTTGTGTCAGATCTTTCAAAAAATTATTTACTGGTAAAATCATATTATTTACACATGTCTCTGCCTGGTTATACATTTCCTGCACCTCTGTACGGAAAAATGAAAACCCACCCTGGATATGTGTTTTTGCCTGGCTGTATGACTCCTTTAATATCGAATGAATTGTTACCATATTATCGGGTTGTACCTCGGTTATTTCTAATGTGGGGGATGGACTGGTCATAACAATTGATTTGATTGGATATTTATATCCAAAAAATCCATGCCAGAAAGAATACTACTGTCACTACTCACAGGACAATCAAAATTTCCCCTTTAAATTGTGGAAAACAGCGGATGGTGGGGTATAAATCATCAATTCCATATATTACTTGAAGAAATCATTTTTTTCTCTTGTCTAAATTTTTCCCCAAGATTGTTTAGATAATTCTCATATATAAACACAATTTGGGTAAATAATCTAGGGACTTTAATCTGGTTTCGGAGTTTTATCTCCCGTTTCCCAGGTTTTTCATAAAACAGTTCAATTTTTTTGATGACCTTTTGCCAAAACCGGCATTAACTTCTATAAGCATTAAAAAATGACTGACCCAGAAATAATTGAAAACCTGAAACATAACAAATACGCTGCCGCCATCAAAGGACTATATGGCATCATGCCTTCTGTAAAGCAATATATAAAAGGCAACACTGGCACCAGCGAAGATGCGAAAGATATTTTTCAGGATGCATTGGTGGTGCTGTACCAAAAAGTACAACAATCAAAATTTGTTTTGTCCGTACCGCTGAAAACTTATTTGTTGGCTATTGTAAAAAACTGCTGGCTGCAGGAGCTGCGACGACGAAACAAATTGCCTGCCGCTGGTATAACAGAAGATGTTGCAGAAATTATTACAGAAGAAGAACCCGGCTTTACTACAGCTACGGCTGCATTTAACCTACTCAGCGAAAAATGCAAAGAGTTGTTGATACTTTTTTATTTCAAGAAAAAAAACTTCAAAGAAATTGCCAAAGTATTTTCCTTTAGTGATGAACGGGTAGCCAAAAACCAAAAGTACCGCTGCATTACAAAAGCAAAAGAATATTTCTTCACTCTTTCTAAAACAGGTACTCATGGATAACAACTATACACAGATAGAAAAATACCTGCAGCAGGAAATGAGTGAAGCAGAACGACTGGCATTTGAAAACCGGTTAGCAACCGATAAAGATTTTCAACAAGAATTTACTGTGCAAGAGCAATTAACAAGGGTGGCAATAAATGCAGGAATAAAAAATGAATTTGGCGAAGCGATAAGGAAAAAAATACTTAACCAGCAATTGATAGGGCTAAGTGTAATCGTTGCAATTGTGGCATCTGTTTTTCTTTTTTTTGCAATAAAGAATAATTGGGTTACTAATCATAAAAAAGAGGCGGTAAATGGAATAGAGAAATTTGAGATTAAAAATGATGCTGACACTATTATTGAAACAAAGAACGGAGTTGTATTTGCTATACCTGGCCGTGCATTTGGAAGTACAGGTAATGCTATCCAACTTGAAATTAAAACTGCATTAACTCCGAATGAAATAATGCAAAATGGCCTTTCTACTATGAGTGATGGTTCTTTATTGCAAACGGCTGGTATGTTTTATATAAATGGGTTTGAAGATGGTAAACAAATTCCCCTGATGAAGGAAGTTGCCGTAAGTGTGCCGGCAAATAATATCAATCCGGCGATGCAGTTATTTGATGGGGTAGAAGATAAGGAAGGCAATATTAATTGGGTAAACCCCAAAACAATCCAAAACAATTTGCGAACTTTTGAAATCACTTCTCTTGACTTTTATCCACCACATTATATTCCTACTTTAAAAGCAGTAGGCAAAAAATATCAGGATAAAAAATATACAGATAGTTTGTATTATTCTTTCAGTGGATATGAGCGGCAATTTCCTTCGCCAAAAAAGGATACAGTTTTGAAACCTACAACGATTGTAAATGAAGCTTGGCCAAATTATTCAGCAATAAAATTTCAGCAGGATACTACAATTGAAATTATCAGGCGATACGGTTATACGGATACTACTTCGTACACAAACTTTGAAATTGACCCGGCGAAAATCAGGGCTATCTGGAATCCTAAATTCAATAATTCTATACTAGCAACAAAAGAATTTGAAGAAAGATTGCACTATATGCAAGGCCTTTGTACATCTAAGTATCTGAATACTTACCTGGAAAATCTTGATAAATCCTTGTATGAAATTGATAAAATGATTGCAGATAAAAGTAGTGGCGAAATAAAAAAGAAGTTTCTCGAGTTTGCTGCAAGAAAAGATGGCGGAGTTATCATCGCAGCAGGGATGCAACAAAAACTCAATACTTATTTACAGGAAAAGTACAAAGCTTATCAACAAGCTGCTACAATAACAAGAGCTAAATATGATAAGGAGTTAGTAGAATTAAATAAAATAGCCGACGCCAAAACAAGGGAACAAGCAATTAATGAGTTTAACAGGAATGAGAAAAACTTTGATGAAGAGTTTTGTATTAATCTCTCTGATGCTTATAGCCAAATTGGAGTAAACCGTAGCAGCAACGATACGATTATACCTCCCACTTCAAAGTACTACAACGTAATTATTACAACAACCGGTTGGAAAAACCTGGATATGTATGTTTTTGATGCAACAACAAACAGGGAAAGTATGACATATACAGATCCGGTGTCAGGGAAAGTAGCAACACTTACTTATAAGGAAGTAAATATTCAGATAGAAGATCAATCAGCCTATGATAAAGTATTGGTGTATCTGATACCTGACAGCCTCAGCAGTTTTCAAAAGATAAGTCAACAAGAAACCCGTTATAATGAAAAACTTAATTCATTGTTCCGGTATGATGTAGTTGCGTTGGCTTATAAAGGAACCCAAGCTTATTATTATCGTCAACAAAATGTGCAACCTCAGAATTATATGTTTAGTTTGTCAACAATAACTGATAATGCACTCCGCATGTCTTTAAATACTTACTCATTTAGTAAGACAAAATCGCTTAACTCAGAATTTGAATACCAGTTATTTGAACAGCAAGAAGTGATGCGGCAAATTCAATTGCAAAAAGATTTAGACTTTCGAGAGCAAGTATCAGCAGCTATTTTTAAATGCAATCAGGATAGACCTTTAACAAAGCCAGCAACAACGGAAGGCTCATCAAGTATTGACAAAGCCAAATAATAAGTTTACAAAAACCTAACCTCAGTTCTCCTATTCATTTGCCTTCCTTCATCAGTACTATTATCAGCCACAGGTTCTGTTGCACCATATCCTTTTGCAGTTATTCGAATAGCTTTAATTCCTTTGCTAATTAAATAATTGCGGATAGTATTGGCTCTGTCTTGTGAGAGCTTTAGGTTGTGTGCATCAGTGCCAACATTATCTGTATGCCCGGCTATTTCAATCTTTACTTCATCATGCAGTTGTAAATATTCAAGCAATTCTTTTAACTGTGGATAAGAGTCCGATCGCAGTGTGGCTTTGTCAGTATCAAAATGTACATTATCCAAGCGATAACGCCGGGCCGGTTCAAATTGTATGTTCACCCAAAAAGGGTCGGTGAAATATTCGTCTGCCTCAAGTGCAGGAACTGTGATGATGGTATAGTTCGCCGTATCCGTTATACTTTTCACACTTACATGATAGCTATCGCCTGGTGGTAACTGTAATTTTATTTTTCCTGTTGCATCAGAAACACCAACTAATATTTTGCCTGACTTTTCACCCCGAAATAATACCTGTTCACCTTTTCTTGCTTTACCTTTCATGTTAGTGATGCTAACATTTACAATAGCAACCTTTGCTAAAGAGTCATTTTTTTGATTTCCATTTTGACCAAATAGTGAGGAGTTGAAAATGGTAACTAAGAAAAACAGGCAGATGGTTCGCATCATTTCTTTTTTTACAAACGAGACCGGAAAATAATTATTGCTTCTTTTTAGTGATGATAGTTACTATTTTAATGATTAGAAAATCAATAATAAAAAAAGAGGAGATCATTTATTATTCTCGAGGGTGTATATTAATTAAGAAACCCCTTCGTTTTATCGAAAGGGTTCTTCTATCGGTTAAAAAGTGGAAATTAGTTTTTAGGCTTCGTTTCTTTTTTTACAGGCCGTTGATCTTGTGTTTTCAAATACTCTTCATAAGCTTCCGGAGTTAATACTTCACCAGTAAGATGAAGAACTTTTGGTCCGTCGACACCGGCAAGAGTTACATACACATCCTTATTGATTGGCCCGACAGTGGGAGCATTAAATTGTACTTTCAATTGGCCAACTTTTCCTGGCTCAATAGGCTGCTCAGGTTTTTCTGGCACAGTGCAACCGCAAGATGCTGTAGCACTGGCCACCACTACTGGTGAATTACTGATATTTTTTATTTCAAAATTGTATGTTACAGGTACGTTTTGTTTAATTTTTCCAAAATTATGAGTCTCTGTATTCATCTTAATAAGGTCATCAGCTTTTGTAGCCGAAGGCTGTGCCATAGCTGTAAGAGTAAATGCAAATGCAGTTGCGAGTAAGAAAATCTTCTTCATGGTTAAAAATTTAAAAGGATTGTTTTTTTAATAAGTCAACAGATACATTGGTCGGTGCTGAACCCTCAGGGGCTTTCCACACAGTACCTTTTATCTGCAGTACTTTAGTTTGATTTGAGTTATAAGTAACAGTAATTGTCTTGTTGAAAGGACCTTCAGCAGCAGCATTGTAACCCACTTTTATTTTAGCAGTGGCACCGGGTGCAATTGCATCACGGCTCCATTCTGGTGTGGTACATCCGCAACTGGCTTGCACATTATCTAGCTTTAATTCCGTCTTACCGGTATTAGTTATTTCGAAACTGTAATAAACAGGCTTGCCTTGTGGTATTTTATCAAAATCATGCTCTATCTTTTTTACTGCCAATACTTCTTCAGTAACCGGGCTTGCAATCACTGGTTGGCTTGTTCCGTGGTTGTGTCCATCATGTTCATTATGGACTGGTTGCTGGGAAAATGCCCCAATAGATAAGAAAGAGGCCACTAAAACGATGCAGATTTTCTTCATAATTTATATAATTGAAGACTTCAAATTTAGCAAAAAGATGTCACATATGCCAGATGGGTTGCAGGCCATTCATATAATTTTTCCACCTCAGGCTCTACCGGGCCAAAGAGAAGATTATGTGCATTCATTCTTCCTATTTTTGCTGCATGGATAATACAACTCCGCAAATACTTACCGATGAAGGTAAGCTGTCATTTGACAGGTTCAGGGATGAGGTGCTGAACGATTATAAAATGGCTTGCACCAGCCGGGAAACCAGTTTGTTAGGCAGAAAAGAAGTGCTGGGTGGTAAAGCCAAATTTGGCATTTTCGGCGATGGCAAAGAAGTAGCCCAGGTGGCTATGGCCAAATTTTTTCAACCCGGCGATTTTCGCAGCGGCTATTACCGTGACCAGACCTTTATGTTTGCTGCAGGCTTAACTACAGCAGAACAAATTTTTGCGCAGCTATATGCAAATCCGGATGTAAATATTGAAGCCTTTAGCGGAGGCAGACAAATGAATTGCCATTTTGCCACCAAAATGGTGAATGAAAATGGAGATTGGTTAAACCTCGCAGAAACAAAAAATATTTCCAGCGATATTGCTCCCACCGCCGGACAAATGCCCCGTGCATTAGGATTGGCCTATGCCTCCAAAGCATTTAGAAACATAGAACAATTGCATGCATTTAAAAATCTTTCCAACAACGGAAACGAAGTTTGTTTTGCCACTATTGGCGATGCATCAACCAGCGAAGGACATTTTTGGGAAACAATAAATGCTGCTGGAGTATTGCAAGTGCCTCTTGCAGTTTTTGTGTGGGATGATGGGTATGGAATTTCAGTTCCTAAAAAATTTCAAACTACTAAATCATCTGTATCGGATGCATTAAGTGGAATGAAAAAAGATGAAGACAGCAACGGACTTAATATATATAAAGTAAAAGGCTGGGACTATGCCGATATGTGTGAAGTTTTTGAAGAAGGCATACGGTTAGCAAGAGAAACACATACTCCGGTTTTATTTCATGTAGAAGAAATAACACAACCGCAGGGACATTCTACCTCTGGTAGTCATGAAAGATATAAAAGCACCGAAAGATTAGAATGGGAAAGAGATTGGGATGGCCTAAAGAAAATGAAAGAGTGGATTATTGAAAATGCATTGGCAGTAGAAAATGAGCTGAATGAAATAGCTGATAATGCAAAAACACATGTAAGAGATAGCAGGGCTGCTGCCTGGGAAAAATTTACTGGTCCTGTAAAAAAACAAGTAGCAAGGGCCGGTGAACTTATTAATACAATGGCGAATGCATTGCCTGCGCAAAAAGATAGTTTGCAAAAAATAGCTGCTGAACTATCTGCTAACAGGGAGCCCTTACGCAGAGATGTAATGAAAGCATTGAATGCTGCTCTTGAAATCGGTGGCCATACCGATGCTGCATTCTGGACAAAAGATTATTACTACGAACTGCAGGCAGAGAATAAAAATCTCTACAATACTTATTTATACAATGATGGTCCAAAGAGTGCTATGAAGGTGCAGGAAGTAAAAGCAACATTTGTTGCTGATGCACCAATGCTGAATGGATTTGAAGTATTGAATAAATATTTTGATGAATTATTTACTACCAATCCAAAAGTGATTGCCTTTGGTGAAGACCTTGGATTTATTGGTGATGTAAACCAGGGCTTTAGTGGTTTGCAGCAAAAACATGGCAAGGAAAGAATTTTTGACACGGGTATCCGGGAGCTTACAATTATGGGCCAGGGTATTGGTTTGGCCATGCGGGGACTCAGACCAATAGCTGAAATCCAATACCTCGATTATTTATTATACGGACTACAGCCTTTAAGTGATGATGTATCTACCTTGCATTATAGAACGGCTGGTCAGCAAAGTTGCCCGGTTATCATTCGTACAAGAGGTCATCGGCTGGAAGGCATCTGGCATAGCGGTTCACCAATGGGAATGATAATAAATGCACTCCGTGGTATGTATGTATGTGTGCCAAGGAATATGACGCAGGCTGCAGGTATGTATAACACCTTATTGCAAAGTAATGATCCGGCATTGGTAGTAGAATGTTTGAATGGATATAGATTAAAAGAAAAATTGCCTACAAATCTTTTAGAATTTACTGTACCACTTGGTGTGCCGGAGGTGATAAAAGAAGGAGCTGATGTAACGATAGTTTCGTACGGATCTACTTTACGTATTATCCAGGATGCTGTGAATGTATTAGAAGAACAGGGAATCAGTTGCGAAATTGTGGATGTACAAACTCTTTTACCTTTTGATATCAATCATATCATTCTACAATCATTAAAGAAAACTAACCGGATTGTTTTTATAGATGAAGATGTGCCGGGTGGTGCTGCTGCTTATATGTTTAATAAGGTAATGGAAGAGCAGGGCGGATATAAATACCTGGACGTTGCACCGAGAACTATTACAGCAAAAGCTCATAGACCTGCTTATGGCAGTGATGGTGATTATTTTAGCAAACCCAATGCAGAAGATATAAAGGAAGTGATTAAGCAAATGATGCAAGAATAATTGGCAATAGCAAATGTGCTAATGGAGGATTGTTTTCCATATTGCTAATTGCTTATTCAATAAAATAGTAGTATCTTTTATTTATTATAATTAACAAAATAATACTACTATGCCAATCGTAAAAGTTATTGAAGTAATTGCTTCTTCAGAAAAAAGTTTTGATGATGCAGTAAAACAAGCCGTGAAAGAAACATCCAGGACCATCCGTAATATTGATTCTGTTTGGGTAAAGGATATGAAAGCCCACGTAAAAGATGGAAAAATAAAATCATACGGTGTTATCTGTAAAGTTTCATTTCGACTAGATAAAAAGGATAAGGACAAAGACGATAAATAAATTCATTTTTGCTGATATTGTTTAACCCGTTTCTTATCAAACGGGTTATTTAATTAGTACAAATCAATGCCCACTCATTTTTTATATATCATTGATATTCTTGGCACAATTTCTTTTGCTGTATCAGGTGCTTTTTTGGCAATGGAAAAAAAGCTGGACCCGTTTGGAGTATTAGTACTTTCATTTGTAACTGCCATTGGTGGAGGCACCTTGAGAGATATGATGATTGGTAATTTACCAGTAAGCTGGTTAACAAATTCTACAGCTACCATAGTTATTTTTTGTTCTGCTGTTGTTACTATGTTTTTTGGCCGCTATCTCCGCCATCTTACCACTACATTATTTTTATTTGATGCATTAGGGCTTGGTTTGTTTACAGTAGTCGGTATCAAGTTGGGAATAGAAAAAGATTTCTCCATGGGTGTTTGTATAACTCTTGGCACCATCACAGCCTGTTTTGGAGGTGTGGTAAGAGATGTTTTGCTGAATAATATTCCCTTGCTTTTCAGAAAAGAAATTTATGCCCTTGCCTGCATAGCTGGCGGCTTTATTTATTTTTTGCTACGCAATATGGAAATGGATGCTGATGTAGTTACTATTTTTTGCATCTTGATTATTTTCGCCATCAGGGTGGTGGCGGTAAGGTATCAAATTTCATTACCCCGCTTTTACACTTCATTAAGACACCCTGATAAAACCGATCAATCAACAATAAAAGATGAAACTGACACTTTACCAAATTGATGCCTTTGCCAATAAGTTATTTGCAGGAAATCCTGCTGCAGTTATTCCTTTAAAGAAATGGATAGATGATGACCTGATGCAAAAAATAGCAGCCGAGAATAACCTGGCCGAAACTGTTTTTTTTGTTTCATCAAAGAAAGAAGGTGCTGATTTTGATATCCGCTGGTTTACTCCGGAGTTTGAGATCAACCTTTGCGGCCATGCTACACTTGCTTCAGCTTATGTAATTTTTGAAATACTGAAATCGAAAAAGAAGAAAGTGGTTTTTAGTTCAAAAAGCGGTTTGCTTACGGTTACTAAAAAGCCAGCCCGCCGCGGTGGGAAAGATTTACTGGAAATGGATTTTCCATCATGGCCTCCAGAAAGGATAGATGAATATCCTGCCGCATTACTTACTTCTCTTGGAAGTCCTGAAATTGCCGGCGTTTATAAAAACAGGGAATATTTGGTAGAACTGATGAATGAAGACGCAGTGAAGAAATGTAATCCTGATTTTTCGTTAATGAAAAAAATTGATAAGATGGTGATCATTACTGGTCCGGGAAAAGAAGTTGATTTTGTATCCCGTTTTTTTGCACCAACAGCAGGTGTAGATGAAGATCCTGTAACTGGTTCAGCCCATTCACAACTCATTCCCTTCTGGAGTGAGAAGCTGGGTAAAAATAAAATGACTGCTAAACAATTATCAAAAAGAGGCGGAGATATTTATTGCGAACAAAAAGGCGAAAGAGTTATCATGGCAGGCCATTGTGTTTTTTATATGAAGGGTGAGATTAAAATTATATATTAGCTAAAAAATATCACGATGTCAAAATTTCCTTTTAACCTTTTGCCTGATGAACAAATTATTGATACCTGGACATTGCTTTATCTTCCTGGAGGAAGTGCTAAGTATAATGGTAAACTGACGATTACTAATAAGAGGCTACTATATGATGCCAAGTATGACATATCTGCAAAAGGCATTCTGTCAGAAGCTATGTTTGTTAAATGGGGAAGCGAAGGCTATCTTGAAATAAATAAGTCAGACATAAGGGATATTAAAGTAGAAAAAAATTTCTTATCAAAAAAGGCAATACTTACTTTAATGGATGAAACTAAACATACATTTAGTTATGGGGCTATGAATATTGACAAGGTAGTAGATGCTATTAATGCCAGGTAACTTCTTTTTACATAACGTATCTGTCTTTCATCTCCTGTAACGGCACTCTAATGCTTTCTTTTCTTATGTCTATGCGATGGATAGCCGTTTGGTGAAATACTATTCTGTGCTATAAATCTTCAATGCTGAATAGGATTTCAGAATTTATAATATCCCTTCATCTTCATCAAGAACAATTCTTTTTTTCTACGACTTACTTCCAACTCCTGGCGGTTTGAAAGAATTACTGAACCACCTTCGCCGCGGATATATTCTTTTACATGTAATAGGTTTACGAGATAAGATTTATGAATACGGGTAAAACCGGCATCTACCAGCAATTCCTCATATTCGACTAGCGGTTTGGCAGTACAGATGATTTTTTTATCAGAAAAATAAAAATTGGAGTAATTATTTGAAGCTTCTATATATACTATCTCCTCCAGCTCTACCACCTGGAAGCCTTTGATGGAAGGGATGCATAGTCGCATCTTGTTTATGGTTGGTTTTTGCTGTACATTATAAAGAAAGGCATCTATATTTTTTGTACCGTTTTTTTCGGCAGTACGTATCCGGGCCCGGTTTACTGCTTCTACAAGCAGGTCTTCATCTACCGGTTTCAATAAGTAATCCAATGCACTGAAGTGAAATGCCTCAATCATATATTCATTATGAGCTGTTACAAAAATTACTTCAAACTTCTCATCTCTAATCTCCCGAAGTAAATCAAAACCGTTTTTACCGGGCATTGCAATGTCAAGAAAAATTATATCAGGATGAAGTGTTTTTATTTTGGATAATGCGGTTGCTGCATTAGTGCATGTAGCTATTATTTCTACGTTGGGGCAATTCAATTCCAATAATTTTTTCAAAGAGTCAAGTCCAGGTTGTTCATCATCCACTAAAATGGATCTTAAAATTAATGGTGTCATACATCAGAATTTTTAATGGGTAAATGAAGTGTGACGATGGTGCCGGAATTGTCATAAAATGGTGAAACGGATTTGTCTTCTATATTTAGAGAACTTCTTAGATTATACTTTTCATTCAGCACCTGGATGCGCTGCCTGATATTGGCAATGCCTAATGACTGATGCTTTATGTTATCTTCTTTTTTCTTCAGCGAAGATTCTATTCCGATGCCATTATCCTCTATTATACAAATAAGCTCATTGTTTTTCTGAAAGAAACGAATATTTATCTGGAGCATTTTTTTTTCAGGTAATTCAGCATGCCAAATCGAATTCTCTATAAATGGTTGAATTAACATGGGTGGCATATAAATATCCTCAAGGTTCAAGTCATTATCTGTTTTGATGGTATAGGTAAAAAGAGAGTTTCGAATATGTTCCATCTCAAGATAACGGTGCAGGTAATCAATTGTGTTTTTCAGACTTATAAAAGGCTTGGAAGATTGAGTTAAAGTAAGCCGGATGAGCTGTGCAAATTTGCTCAGGTAGCGGGAAGCTTTTCCATTTTCATTATCCAATATCATTTTCTTAATGCTGTTGAGACAATTAAAAATGAAATGCGGATTCATTTGAGTATGCAAAGCCTTCATTTCTGTTTGAGCTAATAATTTATCTAGATTAGCCCGTTGATTTATCTGCTTTATACGGAAATTAGACAAATAATAAACTGCACCAGCTACTAATAGGGCTATGCCAATCAGAAACCAGGCAGTTCTCCAGAATGGAGGATTTACAACAATTTCAATTTCGGTTATTGAACCTGCCCATTTATTGTCAAACGCATACACTTTTGCCTGTAATTTGTAATTGCCGGGTGAAATATTAGTAAGCAAAATATTTTGTTGTGTGCCGATATCAATCCATGAGCTGTCTTTATTATTCCGGAAGCGATAGGCAAAACGCATATTCCCGGCATCATTAAAATTTAGGACACTCAGAGAAATTTTTATGTCATTCTGAAAATATTTTAGTGAAACCTTTTCCTGCGGATAGCTAAGAACTTCTCCTTTTATTACAGCCAATTCACTTATCGATAACGAAGGGGAAAACGAATAGATATTATTCAGCCTGTTAGGTATTATACAAATAATATTCTGCTTTGCAAACCACACCGATTGATCTGAAGGATCTATTGAGAATTTAACGGTACTTATATCTGAAGTTCCGGGCAATCCATCCACTTCAGAAAAAATAACAGCTTTCTGATCGGCTATACTGAAAAGTCCTATGCCTGATGAAGAGGCTATAAAAACTTTATCTGCCAGTAAAGTAGGATAAACAAACTGCGAATTGTCCGGCAAAAAGTTGGATGGCCGCACATGCACCGGTAAATTATTATCCGTTATTTTAGCTATTCCATCGTCGTTCACTAAAGTCCAAACTTCACCTTTTGAATCATTCATCACAGCATAACCTTTTTTCCTGTTTTTTTGGGTGGGCAAATACTGTATAAGAGTATCGATCTTTGATAATTTGACATTCCACCGGGCAATCGCATCACCACCAAGCCAGATATTTCCTTGTTTATCTTCAGCAATATGATGGGCCATATTTATATTAAACAAAGGATTAGATGTTGCATTTATCTCATACAGTTCATTAGTGCTCCTGTTGTATTTATATATCTTGTTAATAGATTCTGTTCCTATCCATATATTTTTTTTTCTATCAATAAATAATACAGGTGAGTTACTAATAATTGGGATGGATGATGAAAAAACCCGGCCGGTTGTAAAATTGCTGTTATGAATCCATTGTAACCCGGAGGATGTCATTGTCCATAATGTATCCGGGTGAACCAGCAGGAAACTATAAGGTATAGCCGGACTGTTATAAATTCTTTTAAGATGAATACGACTGATGATTTTTTTTGTTTGTTTATTCAGCACTAGTATTACTTCTTTATCTGTACCTGCAAAAATTTTATCGGGTGAGATGTATAAGCTTGTAATAGCAATGTCTAAAGGTTGATTAGAATTGGAAACAGCAAAAGAATTAATAATGCCAGAACCTTTTTTTTCCATAAAAAATCCTTTCGGAGTGCCAACCCAAAGCTTCCCGTTTCGATCAGAAAGTATAGAAGTACAAAAAAAATCTGTAAAATATTTTTGAGGGGAACACTTCACAGTTTTTTGCAGTGTGTCAATGTAAAGAAAATAGAACCCTTTTGTCTTGCAATTAAATGCCCAAATATTATCTTTTACCGGAATCAGGTTGGTTTGCCAGCTTATTTCATCCAGTAAAGAAAAATTGGAGGCAAAAGATTTTTTATCTCCCGTTCTTACATTGACGATCTCAAAACTGTTTGTTTTAGTATTCATGATAAGCAAATCGTAGCGGCTGATAAAAAAAAAGCGGATGCTTTTCAAGTTGGGTTTTAATGATTCAATGGCGGGGTAAATATCCACCACATCAGTAAATGTATTTTTGAAACGGTCAAAAACTTGTAAGCCAAAATCATTTTGCTGCATCATATTTCCATCTGGCAAATGGTAGACATAACTTCCATAATTCATCCATTTATGCCCAATATCTTTCTCGGTAAATTTGTCAAATCTTTTGATCAGCTTTCCTTCGTTTGAAAAAATATAAAAGCCTGTTTTACTTGAAACGCCATAATTTCCATGTTGATCGGATAAAACGTATTTACAGGCATTACTCCAATAACGTAGTCCATCAGAAGTGGGGATATCAAGTTTTTTACTTTTAAGAGAAGCAGTAGAAATTACCTGGGCTCCATTATCTGTGGCCAGTAGCAATTCCTGTTTCTTTATAATGTTTAATGAAAAAATAGAATTGTCAATAATGGAGTTTTGCGACCCATCATTCAAAAATTGTTTGAAATTGCTACCGTCGAAACGATTCAGTCCATGCCGTGTGCTTATCCAGATATAACCTGATGCATCCTGAGCAAGGCCACTTATATAATTATCGCTTAAACCTTGCTGCACTGTATAGTGCACAAATTTCTGCATATTATAAGATTGACTTTTTATATGTGCACTTTGAAGAGAAAACAAGTATACCAGTAGCAATCGATTAATCATATTTTCCTGTTGCTTTAAAGTTACTCCCTCGTTTTTGAAAAACTCACTAGCCGTACAGCATTTTATCAGCAGCAAACCGTTTACCTGCGTTTTACCGCCTTTCTCCTTTTAATACATGCCTTTGCCCTGTTTACGATGGAAAAATAATCCTAAAATAAACTGCCACATAGAAAAAAGAGGCCGCCGTTATCTCGAATGGATTATAGCAACATAAAATATGCGGATAACTTAGGTATTCATTTAATTAATATTTTAAGCAACCGTGCAAATCGATCTTCCATCGGATGAATTAAAAATAACGAGTGGCCCGGTATCTTATCAATCTCCGGGTGGAAGAAAATTTAACGGAAAACTTATTATTACCAGCAGGAGATTACTATATGATGTACAATTTGACATGAGTGCTAAAGGAGTAATACCTGATATGATGTTTATTAGATGGGGTTCGGTTGGTTATCTCGAAATCAACAGATCGGATATCAGAAAAGTTGAAGTTAAAAAAAGTTTATTAAATACAAAACTGGAATTAACGCTTGCTGACGGATCCAAACACATTTTTAATTCCGGAATATTGGGGAAAGATTTTTCAAAAGCCATCATCATCAATAATTGATAATAATATTAAATTAGACAGCTATGAGAGTAAAGCTCATTCTCTTTATTATAATTACTTTGTTTTTTAATCTTAATGCAATATCTCAGGTTGGCATTGGTACAACAACACCCAATGCCAAAGCTGTACTGGATATTAAGTCAACTGATAAAGGAGTGTTGTTTCCACGTCTTACAACTACGCAACGGGATGCAATTACAAACCCACCGAATGGCTTGCACATTTATAATTCTGATGAATCCTGTATGAATTTTTATGATTCAGTTTTTGCAACATGGAGTTGTTATTGTGAAATGGATTCCTGTAAAGTTGTTTTTATCCGCATTTCAGCCAATGCTACAAACATAAATTTTAATACAGCATACGCTGTTAACTATTCATGGGCACGGAAATTCACTATTCTGGTAGCTGAAGGTGTTTCTGTTACCGGAATTATATTTACGTCTTTGCCTATTAATGCTAATTATCAAATAAAAATTACAAACAGGGGAAATATCTACGGACAGGGCGGTACTGGGGGAAATGGTGCTTCGGGCCAGGTTGGTTCATGTGGTATTGCCGCTACAAACGGAAATGTTGGTGGTAATGCTATCGCAACAAGGTCTGACATTAAGATTACTATTGACAATTTCGGAATTGTTGCAGGTGGTGGAGGTGGAGGTGGTGGTGGTGGCCGGGTTTCTTTGGGTCAATATGGCGGAGGAGGTGGAGGTGGTGCAGGAGGTAATGGTGGTAATGGTGGTATTGGAGGTGGTAATACAATTTCATCAATTGGATGCGGGACCACTACTTCAATTGCCCAAGGTGGAATGAATGGTACTGCAATTACTTTCGGAACAGGAGGAACAGGTGCAAGTGGCGGCGGCAATGGAGGTAATGGCGGCGGATATGCACTAGGGGGTCAAAATGGTTCGGGCACCAGTCCGGGTACAGGTGGTGCTGCAGGAAAAGCTATTGCTTCAGTTGGTGGTGCCAGCAACAGTATTATTAATAACATTGGAAGTGGGCAGACTTTTGGTGTGGTGGAATAAAATCAAATATTAAAACAATTTTAGGTTTATCGTAACTGTATAAAAAAAAATTATCATGAAACAACCAACTTATATTATCTGTGTTTTATTTGTCCTATTTGGTTTTATAAATAAAAATGGAACAAAACATAGTGCTGTTACAGGCAAAGTGTTTTTTTCTTCAAAACCTTTTACTTCAGATAATTCAGGGAGCAAAAAAAGTTTTTCATCCAACGAATTTATCTATGGAAGACTTGAACTAACCGGACAATCAATAAAGCAGGCTTTCAAAATAAGAGAGGTAAGCAGGGCTTTGCCATATCCATTTTTAGTATACGATCTCAGTATCTGGAAAAATGGTGAGGAATTGGGAACAGGCAGTAGTAATAATTGTTTGCTGTTATCAAATGAAGATGCGAACAGCAGTTCCCTGAATTTTGATGTGTTGCCCGATCCATCAAAATCAAAAAGCATATTTTCTTTTTTGCAAGATTTCAGTGCGGGGCTTGGGTTCGTTCCTTTCTATCAAACTGTTGATCAAAACCATTTTCCTGAAGCAGGAAATTATAAGATCAAAATAAAATTTTTCTATCGTTCTGTAAATGCATGGGATAAAGAAGATGATCAGGATAAATGGCCCGTGCTGGAAGATGAGTTTGATTTTACTTTTAAAGAAGATGATATTGCTACACTGCAAAAAAATAAACTAGCTGTTACACAGGCTATCCGGGACAATGCCTTCCGTTATGAAAAGCTACCCGATGTATTTTCAAAACCTGCAAAGATCACTGACCCGAAAGCTACACCCGATAAGATTGCTGCAATACTCAAACGGGATCTTCCGCACAGAACAATTTTGAAATGGGTAGTTGAACAATATAATGGCCCGCTATGGTCTGTTTCTAAAGATGACTACAATCTTCCGAAGTACCGGTATTTCAATCCGCATATACATGTGGCTTACAAAATGGATGGCAAATGCCATGTAGGTTTGGTAACACTGCGGGAAAATTATGAAGGTGGCGGAAACTATGGTCCGTTGGAAGTGGCGTATACATCTGCAAGTGAAAAACAGGATAGGGGTATTGATTGTGATAAAGTAAAATAAATATTTAAAAGAATTGATGTAATAAAATATGATGTTATGAAAATTGGCTTATTTCCAACTTGTTTAATTGGTTTTCTGATTGTGTTTGCAACGGGTATCTCATTTTCTCAAAATGTAGGTGTAGGTAATACAAACCCTGCGGAAAAACTGGATGTAACAGGTAACATGAAGATCTCAGGGGAAATAAAGCCAGATGGAAACGGAGGAACTAGCGGTCAAGTATTACGAAGTAATGGTGCTGGTGGAATGAGCTGGGCTTATACAGATCAGTTTAAAAACCAGGTTTCCTTTACTGATACAACTGTACAAAATATTAATTGGGTTGTCCCTGCCGGTGCTTCAAGAGTTTGGATAGAAGCATGGGGTGGTGGTGGTCCAGGACTTGATGCAGGTGGAGGTGGTGGCGCATACATTAGCGTAGTGGTAAATGTTACACCCGGACAGCAATTCGCATTTACAGTAGGTAAAGGTGCAAAAGATGATCCTATTACAGGCGGTGCATTTTATACCAATGGATATGGAACGGATACAAAAGTGCAAACACCTTTAGGAGAAGTTTATTATGCAGCCGGTGGTGGTGGAGCCTGGAGAAATACAAACACCTTTCCGGTTTATAAGCCAGGCGAAGGAGGAGGTTTAATGGGTGGAAATACAAATCCGGGGCAGCCGAGGGGTGCTGTATTTGCAATAGCAGGTCAACCTGGCGGAACTTTCAGAAAGGAATATCAAAGTATTGGTTCCAACCAATACTTTTTATTTCACCATTATGGTAATGGAGGTGTTGCTGGTAATGCAGCAACTTATAATGCTCCCGGCCAGGTACTGCAATATTCAGTTATTATCTCCCCACCTTCAACAACGGTTTCTTATCAGTCATCAGCAAGAGCTGGAATATTTCCCGGTGGTGGTGGCAGTGGTGGGAGTGATGTTGTTGGTGAATCACTTTTTAATGTAAGATCCGGGGCAAACGGAATGGTGCTTGTTCATTATTAATTCTTTTTTTATGAGTATAAAAAATTTTATTGAAATGAAATTTTCATTATTTATTCTTCTTTCATATTCAGCCTTCGCATCAGCACAAAACACCGGCATTGGTACAACCACCCCAACAGAAAAATTGCATGTCAACGGTAATATCAACGTCAGTGGAACCATAAAAGCAAATGGTGTAGATGGAATAGCCGGACAGGTATTAATGAAGAACAACAGCAATGTTTTGACTTGGGCAAATATTTGTGACTATAAAAATTTTGTAATGCTTGAGATTGGTTCAGGAAACTGGCAGGTACCATCAGGCGTTACTAAAATAATGGTGGAGTTATGGGGTGCAGGTGGCGGAGGTAATGTACATGGCGGCGGTGGTGGCGGCTCCTATGCAAAAGCATTGTATGATGTTGTTGCTTTTCAAAATTTAAGTTATTCAGTTGGTGAAGGCGGCTCGGGTGCATTGAATGCAAATGCCAATGCCGGAATAACTACGAGTGTAACATATGGAGGCACTACAGTTAATGCTAATGGAGGTAGTGGAGCAACTTATAATTCCGCTGCTTCCGGGTTTGCAGGAAATGGTGGTACGGCAGGTGCTACACTCGGTGGGTTTACATTCATTAGTGCAAGTGGAAAAGGCGGCACTTCATTTAGTGTAAGCTTTTATCAGTTCAACTCAACAACTTTTTACCAGGCTGGTCGTGGTGGTAACGGCGGTGATGGAGGCAATACCGTTAATACAGGAGGTATTGGTACTTTCTATGTTGGCAACAGCGGCACCAATGGGATCGTATCAAATCATTTTGGCGGGTTAGCAATAGTACCGGGAGGTGGCGGTCATGGCAGTTATTCTTTTGGTGGAAATACTTCGTCAGGCGGTAATGGTGCAAGGGGAAAAATAATTGTTTACTATTGATGACAGATTGAACTAATCTAAAAATCTTTCTTTTAATTCCTGTGTTGGAATCATACAGGCATCTTTCTTACCAAACCATTTATACCGGTTGCGGGCAATGATATTATATATGGGATCCCGGAGGAATTTTGGAATAATGATCAGTCCGTAAAACAATTTCCAACCACCATCTAAATACTTGCAAATTCTTATAGCTGCGGATGATTGTGTCCATGCCTGGTTATCATCAATTAATACTACGGAACTGAGCGAAGTAGGATTGATATGATGTTGTAATAGTAATTTCCTGGCAGTCTCTCCCTGCAAAGGAGCAAAGCGAAGTTTTTTATTCCTGTCTTTCCTGATGGCAAAGTTTACCCAGTAGTTACAGAAATTACAAACTCCATCAAACAATACGATCTTATGATTTTCCATTATTTGATTGTAAATTTCAGTATTAAGTCCTGAAATAACTAATTTGTAATCGTTGAAAAAGATAGCTTCCCTTTTTTTTGTATTGGTATGCTGTATGTCACTCATTGCGCAGCAGCAAATGGGGCCGTTTATAGCTTATGGTCCGGAGACAAAATATTTTGCTGCTTTAAATTATTCAGTCTATCAAAGTAAAAACGGTTACTTGTGGTTTGGCACTTCTAATGGCCTGGTTCGGTTTGATGGAAAAAGATATAAGAATTTCTTTTCCGACCATTCCAATCCGAACTCCCCTTCCGGAAACATAATTGTAAATTTTGCCGAGGATAAAAATAATAATCTGTGGATGACGGATTTTGCAAACGGCGTTACACAGTATAATCTAGCAACCGGTGTTTTTAAAAAATATCCAAGATTAAGCAAGGATAATTATGTTTATTATGGAGTAAACAATGTACTGTGTGATGATGATAAAGAATTATGGTTTGCCACGGCAGGCAGGGGGCTGGCAAAATATGATTATGCAAAGGATACGTTTGATCTCTTTTATCCTGAACCGGATAAAAGTAAAGATGGCTCCGTACGGGGGGATAATTATTTAACTGACATCTGCCAGGACAGAAACGATAAAAATATTTTATGGTGTACCGCTTTTCATGGTCTTTTTTCTTTTAATAAAAAAACAAAACAATTTACTAAATATGAGACAGGTTTAAGGAATAGCAGTGGTGCTGAAATATTATTTAACGATGCAGAAAATGATGAAGGCGGTGTATTATGGCTGGGCTCTTTTAGCAAAGGGCTTATTCAATTTAATACCATTACCAAAAAGTTTATGGCCACTATAAACAAACAAATTCCTCTGTGGATTAATGATATAAAAAAGATTAATGACAGCATTCTTTACCTGGCTTGTTTTAAAGACGGCCTGGTAAAATACAATACAATTACTAAGCAAACTGAAAACATTACCCCAACTAATTACAGCAAGGCACAAGAAAATATCGACCCCGGCATTCAACGAATATCAATTACAAAAGATGCCGGCATTTTTATAGGCGGCAAATATTATTTCTACCAGCAGCATCCTGCTTTTGTGCGGTTAAAAACTAATATTTTGTTTTCCAATAACTATAATACAAAGGAAGAAATATTTCTCACTGGTATTATATGGGATGAATCAAGAAAAAAGCACTGGATTACCACTGCATATGGTAATGGGGTGTATGAATTGGCTTACAATAAAACGATTGCTACTCCCACTCTTATTTCACCAGCCAAAAAGGGTGATTACGTTGAAGTGTTTGAAAATATTATCACAGATGCTAAAAAAAGAGTGTGGGTTGTTAGACGTAACTATGGATTGTACCAGTATAGTGATGAATCGAAAATGTTTATTAAGCCACTGCTGAATTTGCCGGTGCCGGATTCTTTAGCAGATCATGTCAGTAATCTTGCAACGGATAAAAAAGGTAATATATGGGCTTTGGCTAAAACCTATTTTATTTATTATGATGTAAGTAGCGGAACTGTTGAACAATATTCCCTGCAATGGGATCCCGCATATGCTGGACAAAAAAATATTAGAACTGCTCAATTCCAAGTCGGGTTGGACGATAATGTATTTCTTTTTACACAAAATGGTATTTTCTGTTGTAACAGGGTTAATAAAAAAGTAACTCATGTATTTAAAACTGGATCAGAGAAAAAATCGCTGGCATCAGCTGCTATCAGAGCTGCTACCATTAATAAGTATAACGATGTTTGGATAACCAATGGAAGCAGCCTGCAGGTCATGCACAGTTCAGACTTTCATATTCTGGCAAATCATGATGTGGATCATGGATTACCTTCTATGGAAGTAAACGATTTGAATGCAGACAGTAGTGGAAAAATATGGGCTAACACCAGTGCCGGGTTGGCGATGTTTAATCCCAAAGCTAAATACTGGAGATTGTATAACCGGTTTGATGGAATGCACAAAGATTACCTCGATGTATCATCATTTATTACTACCGATAATAAAATAGTAATAGACCAGGTAAATGGATTTATATTAAAAGATATAAAGGAAGTGGCCGCTTCAACACAGCCTCCTTTTTTTCGCATTACATCAATACTTGTTAATGATAGCATTTATAAAATGGAGACATCTCCGGAGCAAATTCGGGAGATCAGTTTACCATATAGTCAGAATAATATCAGCATAGAGTATGCAGCGATGGATTGGCTCTATCCTTTTCAAACTACTTATACTTTTTGGGTAGAAGGATTACTGGCTTTTAAAACACCTACCGGCAGTCCTGATGCCCGGTTAAATTTAAATGGCCTCTCACCGGGAAAATATGTGATTCACTTAAAAGCTATTAATAACAGTGGTGTATGGAGCAATGAAGTAATTTTAACCGTCATCATAAAATCTCCTTATTGGATGACGGCCTGGTTTATTGCTTTGTGTATTCTAGGTATTGCTGCTGTGGCTTATGCAATTTATAAATATCGCATCAATCAATTTAAAAAAATGCAGCAAATGCGAAACAACATCAGCCGGGATCTGCATGATGATATTGGTGCTTCTCTCAGTAATATTAATATCCTGAATGAATTGGCTAAAAGGAATGCCGGCAATCCGGAAAAATCAAAAGAGTACCTTGTTAAATCAGAGGAAGATATACAACGGATAAGCGAAAGCCTGAGTGATATTGTGTGGAATATAAATCCCCGCTATGATGACCTGCAAAATCTTTTTATCCGAATGAAAAGATATGCCGCAGATATGATGGATGGGAAGAATATCAATTATGAAATGGAATTTCCTGAGCATGCAGACAAAATAATGTTGACCATGGAGAAGAGAAGAAACCTTTATCTTATATTCAAAGAAGCAGTCAATAATCTTGTAAAATATTCAAAAGCTACTCAAACAACAATTATCATTAAAGCGGATAGAAAAAAAATATTTCTTTCTATAAAAGATAACGGCGTTGGTTTTGATAGTAATAAAGCCCAATATGGAAATGGACTTAATAATATGAAGCAACGAGCTGTGGCCTGCGAAGCCACACTGGAAATAATGAGTAAACCCGGGAAGGGCACACAAGTAGATCTGATAATGCATACTACCTGATTGTGTAATTGTCTTGTGATGTAAAAGCACTTATTTTCGTAACAATGCCTGTTAAACTTTTAATCTATGAAGATAACAGCCGCCTGCGGCAGTCGCTTGAGTTATTACTTGAGGAGGGTAGTGGCTTTGAAGTGCTGGGAGCTTTTCCAGATTGTAATGAGGTGGAGAAACAGGTAAGAAAATTAAAACCAGAACTGGTGATAATGGATATTGATATGCCCGGCATTGGTGGTATAGAAGGAGTAAAAATTCTGAAATCAAATTATCCCGATGTCAAAGTGGTAATGCATACGGTATTTGATGATGATAACAGGATATTCGATTGCATTTGCTCAGGTGCCGATGGCTATATGCTTAAAAATACTTCTCCGGTAAAATTGATTGAAGCATTACAAGAACTTGCAGAAGGCGGTGCACCGATGAGTCCTTTTGTAGCACAAAAAGTATTTCAACACTTCCGGCAAAAAAAAATTGATTCAGAGCAGTTTCATCTTACCCCAAGGGAAAAAGAAATTCTTGAATTACTGGTAAAAGGCAACTCGTACAAAATGATTGCTGATAAAAGTTTTGTTTCAATTGATACAGTAAAAAAGCACCTCCAGAATATTTATCATAAACTACATGTGAACTGCGGCACCGAAGCTGTGGCAATAGCTCTCCGCCATAAGATTGTAAATCCAGATTGATATGCACTACCCGATTGTGTAATTGTATGGTTTCAGATTATTCTGGACTTTTACAATCAAAGTCAAAGAGTTAAAAACATTTCACTGTTGTTCTGTGGCATAAATTATTTTCTAATTTTTATTAATATCTAAAACTGAAACTACTTTTATGAATAAACTATTCAGGATTCAGCTGATGGCTTTATTATTTATTGCGGGTCAAAATATTGTATCGGCCCAGCCCTTCAACCTCGATGAGAGGATTAAACCTAAAAAATTGGAACTGAAAGAGTATAAAAAAGCTGACACCGTTAAAGGGCAAATAAATATTACAGAAGTAACTCAAAAGCAGGACACCTCTTATTATTTTGTAAAAGGATTCAGTATGTATTCACCTACCTACTTCGGTATCAATACCACTGATCCCGATGCAGACATCAAAATAAATTTATGCCAGGAGAACTGGCAAAGTATTCATCGCACAGGTACTTTAAAAGGAAAGGGAATCTGGAAAAGTCAGTTTAAAGTAGAGGATGATTTTGGAATTATGATCATCGCCAATAAAAAACCAGTAAGATATGTGCTAACTATTTGGTCAGGAATAGAAATGAAAATAGATATGCCATCCGTTTTTAAAGATGCTGATGAATCCGCAACAAAAGGCGGTGGTTGGTTCAAAAAAAATATGACACTGGTAATTATTGGTATTGTCGCATTAATCATCATCTTATTTTTATTATTTAAGCTTAAAAATAAAAAGCAATGAAAAAAATAATTTTATACGCAGCTGCATTGGTTTTTGCCATAAATATAAATGCACAAACCCCCGACCAAAATGGACCAGTGATACAAGGCAACGAAGACCAGCATGAAGGCAATGAAGAACGAAGTGAAGAAGAAGCAGGAGACAGAGAAGCAATAGATGATGCCATTGGGAACTTACAGGAATATATGGATTGGTTAGAAGATAGAAGAAATGAATGGAATACCATTCAGAATTTTAATCCGAATGCATGTGCACCTGATTTTAGTGCAAGTGGTCAATCTATGATGCCATCTACCTGCGCAGGCAATCAGGCATGCAGTGAATGTTATGACAGAGCAGTAGGCGAATTAAATTTTATTCGCAGGCAGTTGGGAAGATTAAGCTGTATCTATAGCAATACAAAAAACTTCAATGAAAGTGCACTTGCCTTTGGTGATAATATGAGTGGCATACATGCTGTTACAGGTGCTGCATGGCAAAGCGAAAGAGGAGGAATTGTAGCGGAGTTCAATAATTTTAAGCAAACGTATGATAGAAAATATGGCGACATGATGGGTTCATTGCAACGGGCATTACAAAGTATTGGCACCTGCGAAATGCAATACGGTTTGCCCGACTGGTATCAGCGGTTTGGTTTTATTTATTTTGAATTTATGAAGGATAAGTACAAAAGAGCTGATTAGAAGAGCATTAATTTTTTTTGCTTAATGGCTGCCGGTTTCCGACAGCCATTTTTATTACCCGAATGTGTAATTGTACAGCAATTCTTTAATGCAGAATTTTATACCAAATAATTTTGGTATGAAAAAGATAGTTCTCCTTCTGCTTATTTCTTTCCCAATTATAGTGGTTGCACAAAATGTAGGTATTGGAACAACAACACCAACAGAAAAACTGGAAGTAAAAAATCCATTGCGAAGTACATTAAAGGTTAGCACAAACAGTACTAGTGATACATCTGAATTACTATTGAGTAATAAAACTGTCAATGGCTTTGGTACTTTCTATACAGATTTTTCAATTAAAAGTGTAAGAGAAGAAGGTTTGTTTTTTTCTTCCTTATCTGATTTTCCTGCTAATGCTTCAGCAAATTCTCTGGTAATAAGACCCAACGGGAATATAGGTATCGGTATCCTTCCATCAGTAAAATTAGATGTGAATGGGGCTATAAAATTAGAAGGGCTTAATTTATTTGAATTCGGCGCAGGTATAGCAGGTAAAGAATTAAATGCAGGAAAGATTGGCTACAATGCTTTTGGTACAAATGCACTTGCCATTGTTGGTGCAGGTACAAATAGTACTAACAGGGCTGTATATTTTTTTGCAGAAGGAGGGACTACCTTTAACGGCCCCGCAACAATTTTTGGGAATACAAATATTGCCGGACAATTGCAGGTTAATGGAATCCCCGGCACAACAGGACAGGTGCTTACTTCAAATGGTACAGCTGACCCTGCCTGGACTGATGCTGCTTATGGAAATAGTACAAGATTTGCACTAAACATAAATTATTCCGGGGTCACCACTTCTAATACTTCAATGTCATTTCTTCCGGAATATAATTTAAACCCAACCGATGTAACAATTGCAGCAAATACTTTTACTATTAATAAAACGGGTTTATACCATTTTGATTTTTATTACAGAGTAGTTCTATCTGCCAGCTCACAGCCTGCTTTTTCAACCAGCATTTCTTATCCTGGTTTCTCTATTGATTTATTGGGGTTTGAATTAATTCCAATTGGAATTAGTACAACTTATAATAAGAATTTTCATTTTTCAGTTGACATGCATATAGTAGCTCCGGCAACAATTAGCTTAGGTAATTCTGCAATAGGTCCTCCTGGTGTTACCGGCTCTGTTTTCGGGAGATTATTCTGTCACCTGATCAATCAATAATATGAAATGCCCCCTGATGTTATTATTGTATGCAAAATATTTAGGAAACCTACCCGAATGTGTAATTGCCCGGCATCAATTTCTTCTTCACTTTTATATCATAAAATTTATATAATGAGAAACAGTATTTTGTTTTTGTCTTTAGCCGTTCTGCTTTTCTCCTGCAGTAATAATAACCAGACTGAGAATAATAGTAATGTAACAAAATCTGAAAGACCCACTCCCGGTAATCATAAATCCGTCGGTTCTCTTTCTTTCAAATTAAATGGAGAATTTTTTGAAGCTGATCCGGGCAGGGCAAAAGCCTGGACAACCAATCAGGTTCCACTGGCTATGTTAATGGCGAAAAATGATAAAGGACTCTCGGTGTCAATGCAGATGCAAAATATAATGGGTAAAGGAACATACAAATTGGATGGCGATAGTAAAGGCAACGTAAACTTTACCGTGAATGGGAAAACATACTGGACTCGCAGTGTAAAAGGGGATAATTATCTCAATGTAGTTATCACCAGTACCAAAAACCAGGCAACCGTTATATTGCTTTCAGGCACATTTGATGGTGTACTGGAAGATAAAGATGGCAACATGGTACAGATAACAGAAGGAAGGTTTACAACCGAAAGTTTATAAATAATAAACCACTAACAATTTAAATAAAACAACTAAATGAAAATATTAAATACAATCATTATTGCACTGGTTATACTATCCTGTAATAATGCCGGCGATAAAAAAAGTGAAAACAGTAATGATTTATCGTCATCATCTACTCAATCTGAAACAGCTAAATCTGCAGATGGTAATGCTTGTAGCCGGTTGATATTCTTTCAGCCCGGTGCAGAAATAGAAGCTACGAGTTATAATAAAGAAGGAAAGGAAATTTCAAAGCAATACACAAAAGTACTTTCTGTAACAAATGAAGGCGGATTTACTGTTGCTAATGTAGAAGGAAAGGATATTCAGACAGGAGGAGATAAAACGACTACTGTAAATTATAATTACAAATGTGATGGCAATAAAATTTACTTTGATGTAGCCTCCATGTTCCGCACAGCAGAAAAAAGTAACGACGCCAGCTTTGAGTCTTCATTAATTGAATATCCTATTAATATTAAAGAAGGAGAAGTATTGCCTGATGCTACCGGCACTATGAGCTCTGAAAGTAAGGGGAAAAAAATGACCATGAAATATTTTTATAAAAACAGAAAAGTAGGAGCAAAAGAAAACATAACTACCCCGGCCGGCACCTGGAACTGCTATAAAATAAGTAATTCAATAGAAGTGGAAATGGATATACCCGGTATGGATGAAACAACGAAAAAGATGATGAAAAAAATGCAGGACGGAATGAAAACAACAGCTACTACCTGGTTTGCACCTGATTTTGGTGTTGTAAAAATGGAAATGTATATGAATGGGGAATTAAAATCGAGAAACGAGGTAACCGCTGTAAAATTATAAAGACCATTACTAATTTTTTATAAAACTAACTTTATGAGAAATAATTATTTATTGCTGCTAATATTTTTTGTTGTTCTCGCTTCAGCGAAAGCACAATCTCCTGTACAATCAATGGTAACAGATGTTCGATGGGGTGGAAGAACGATATCTATAACCGTTCATCCGACTACCACGAATGAAGTTATAGCTGCTTCTGCCACCGGTGGCTTATTTAAAAGTACAGATGGCGGAACCACATGGCGGCATCTTGATAATCTTCCAGTGTATGCAATGATGGATGTAAAGTATAATCCCATTTTTAGTAATAAGGTTATTGCTACTTGTCTTGTGGATACAGATACAACTCACACCATGGGAATATGGCTTAGTAGTGACAGGGGAGAAACATGGAGCCAGGTAGCTGCACCTGTAGTTTATTATGCCTTCGGAAGTGCACCGAGGTATAATAAAAGATTTTCCGGTTACGGAATAAGCTTTGATATGAATGGAGTAGCATATGTAGGTACAGATTATGGAATTGCAATTGGCAGAACGGCTCATGCTTCATGGGAACATATAACACATGATAGCAGGATGGCCGTAGCTTCCGATAAATTACAGAACGCCATTTTTTCTGTAGAAGCATTTGGATCTGGGAGATTAATTATTGGGGGCAGAAGCGGAGTTTATTATTGTAATGATATGTACTTACGAAGACCATTTAGAAAGTCTTCCTCCTCTGTATTTTTTCTTGACCAGGTTGTACATGGTATTGCAAGATCTCCTTATAGCGAAAGGGACATAATGATTACTCCAAATGCTAACCAGCTAATGGTATCCACCGACACTGCTTTTACTTTTACAAATAAAGATATGCCTCCCGGCGATAGAACTTCCCGAAATCCACTAATAACAATTTTAAGAAATCCCACCCTTACAGATTATGTGGATGTATATGTACATAAAGTGCAACTCTGGAGAAAGACTTGTCATAAAAACGAGTTAAACGTTTTTGCAAAAGCATGGGCAGCGATGAATGTAGTGCATGATGATATGAATGGATTTGCTGCCGTGGGAAATGATCTTATATATGTGGTAGGCGATGGAGGTGTATTTAAAAAATCGGGAGACGTATGGAATTGTGTTGGCAAAGGCCGTGGAGGATATAATGCATTGCAGGTTTACCAGGTATGGGGGCAAAGAATAGTAACTCCCGGAACGATGGCTCCGGTAAGAACAGATTATTATTTTGGTACCCAGGATAATAATCTCTGGTCATCATCAGATGCAGGTGCCACTTGGCCATATGATGGTGGCATTGAAGGTGCAGGATTTGATGGCCCCCGTGTAATTACAAATGCCAGTTCAAACTCGGTAGTAAGTATAAACAACAGCAGCGGACAAAACCAGGTGAGTCGGCCAAATTTTGTGGGCATAGGAATTTGGAGAGATCCGGGTTTTCCGAGAGGCAATCCAAAGTATGCTGGTAATGGGACCTATGTACAATTCTTTTTTGATACACTAACCGGTGAATCAAGAATAATGAAAACTATAAACAATGGTGCATCATGGGATATTATTGGCCGTATCAATGGCTATAGTTTCTGGCAAAACGAAAAAGTGAGTAACGATACTGCATTTACCATGTATATACCTTATGCAAGACCATTGCCAACCACCAATGGTTTTTCTAATGTTGGTTTACTGCGACTTCAGCGAAAAATTTATAGTGATGGGCGGCCAGACAATTATCTTTTGTTTAATATGGATACAGTGAGAAGTCTTGGAAGCCTGATGGTATATGGCGCAGATTTTTCATGGCCGGTAGTCTATGCGTTTGATCATAATGATAGTTATAAATTACTTGCTCCCGATGTAGATAATAAAGTAATGAAATGGAGTTTTGATGCAGGACGAACATGGAGAGAAGACAGAAATCTAACAAATCTTATTACTGAAAATGGACGATACATTTTTTATGAATCTCCTGTAAATATGAGTGTATGGTCAATCAGTTTCAATCCATCCAATAGCAGGCAAATTGCAATCGGTACCAAAGAAGCAGGAATTATTTATACAAATGATGGTGGGCTTACATGGTGCCGCATTGCTGGCTCAAAACAAATACCATACATCACTTCCATTTGGTGGGATTTTGATGGTACCGCTTTAGTAAGCAGCTATGGCCGTGGTATCTGGCGGTTTAATCCTGCATTGCATCCGAGAATTTCAGGTGATTGTATTTCTAATCTTATTGCTATAAGAGTAAGAGATGTTGTTCAACCAATAACAGACAGACCGTTTATCATAAATGCCGGATCACTTCCATCCATAGCAAAACCAGAACCTGTCATTGCAAAACCAGTCTTTGTTCCAATGGTTGACCCTATTGCAACAATGCCTGTGGCAAATATTATAACTTCTACAACCCGTGCAGGAGAAATGGTAGTAGGTAGTAATGGAAAGTTTGTGATAAAAGGTTACGGATTTTCTGCCAATACCAATGCGAGTATTGAATTAAATGATAAGATACTGGTAAAAAGCATACCGGTGAATAAAGATGGAACAATACATTATCCAATGATCTTGCAACGGCCACCCGGTATTTATCAACTAAAAATTGTGCAGATTGTAAATAATAAAAAGATTGAAACTCCATTAGTTATAAAAGTGCCATTTATAGATAAGGGCAAATGATTACTTTTAGTAAAGTATAGTGTTCAGTGATGTCAGTATAAAAATATTAGAAATGAAAAAATTGCTTCTGTTTTTATTATGTGCCTTCTTTATGTTCTGTGCTATGGCACAACCGGGCAAATATGCCGGCAGCAAAAAATCATTGATAGGAAAAGAATATACAGAACTGGCAAAACTACCAGCATTAAAAGGCTGGCAGTATATGGAAGGTGCCATTGTAAATTCATTTCCCCTTACTGATGCGGAAATGCACTCCGTAGAAGTATTAAAGATTGGAACTACTTATCTCATCATCTTTTCTATAAATGAAGACACGGCACATGATACTTTTAAAATAATAGATGTAGTACAAGTAGCAGGTGTTACAAAAGGCTGGACGATCAGAACAGCATCCTGCAGGCAGAATAAACAAAACGATGCATACATAATAGTTTGGGGAAAAGAAACTACGGAGGAATACATGAAGCTGATAAAAAAAGCATGGCGCATTAATCCTGATAAAAGAAGGATAGAAATTATTCCAGTTAAAAATATTGATTGTGAAAATATCGGTTGCTAACTGAAAACAAAAAAGCGGCCTGAATTTTCAAGCCGCTTTTTTACTATAACAATTTAATTTGTTATCCCATATTATGAAACACTTTCTGCACATCTTCATCCTGTTCTAGTTTATCAATCAGCTTACTTACATCGGCTGCCTGTTCATCATTCAAAGGAACAGTTACGGTCGGTATCCATTCTAATTCTGCACTTATTGGAACAATACCTTTGTCCTCCAACGCTTTTTGCATATTACCAAAATCAGTAAAGCCACAGCGAACAACTAATATATCTTCTCCATTTTCGCCAGTGCCTTCACCCAATTCTTCCAAACCAAAATCTATCAGTTCCAGCTCCATATCCTCTGCATTCAATCCTTCCGGTTTCAATTTAAACACTCCCATTTTTTTAAATTGAAAAGATACACTACCGCTATTGCCCAATGCGCCATGCCCTTTTGTAAAACATGATTTTACATTCGCCACAGTCCTTACATGATTGTCAGTAGCGGTTTCTACCAGTATGGCTACACCATGTGGTGCATAGCCTTCATACAATATTTCATCATAGTTTACCAGTTCTTTGCCCTGTGCTCTTTTGATAGCGGCTTCCACTCTGTCCTTCGGCATACCCACACTTCTTGCATTCTGAAAACAGCGACGAAGGGCAGCATTATCTTTCGGATCGGGTCCCCCTGCCTTTACTGCAATAATTATTTCTTTACCAATACGGGTAAAGTTCTTTGCCATTTTATCCCAACGGGCAAACATCGAGGATTTACGTACTTCAAAAATTCTTCCCATGATTCAATAAGCAACAGGCAATGAGCAATATTGTTAATAAACAAAAGCAATCTTTTAATAATCTGCTTTGCCTATTGCAGATTTTCAATTGCCAATTGGTTTAGGCTGCAAATCTAAGGCAATGGTAGTAAATGAAAAACCGTTCCCACAAGTACTGTGGGAACGGTTTACTATCAATTCTATATATTCTTATTTATCTTCTGCTCTTCCCAACTTACTGGCATATAGCACAGCATGTACGGCTGCAAAAGCAAGTGAAATGTAAAGCAAAGTTCTATCAGCATCAAAGCCTACAGAATTCTGGTGTAAGTAACCTACTATCGCTAAAAGTATGGCTAATGCTATACCTGTTAACCGGGCCATCTTCATACCTTTTCTGCTGTCAGTTCCATTACCGAGTTTACTGTTTTTAGCACCATACACCAGGTAAATATCAAGGCCAATCAGCATCCATACTAATAAACGGATCCATGTATCCATTGGTAAGAACACCATCATAAATAGACAGGTGATAATGCCTAATATTGGAACTAATGGAACCAATGGTGTTTTAAAAGCTCTGGGAAGATCAGGCATTTTATTCCTCATTACCCATACGCCTATACATACAAGAATGAAGGCGAATAAAGTTCCTATACTTGTCATTTCACCAACCACATCTGCCGGAACAAATGCTGCAAATGCACTAACAAAAATCATAAACAGGAAATTATTTTTTGCTGGTGTCTGAGTCTTTGGATTTACAGCTGAGAAAATTTTTGGAATCAAACCATCTTTACTCATACTAAAGAATACACGGCTTTGTCCCATCAGCATTACTAATATAACGGATGAGTATCCAAATAGAATAGCCACAACTATTGCTCTGTTTAGCCAAGGGTAATCAGGTGTTACAACTCCCGCAGCATTGGCAGTTCCCATATGATCAATAGCAACAGCCACCGGAGCAATACCATCTTTACCGGCAAATGTTGTATAACTGGTTACACCTGTCATTACATGTGCAAAAAGAATATACAATACAGTACAAATAAGCAATGATCCTAAAATTCCGATCGGCATGTCTTTTTTAGGATTTTTTGCTTCCTGCGCAGCAGTACTCACCGCATCAAATCCGATGTATGCAAAAAATACAATGGCGGCAGCTCGTATTATACCACTAAAGCCAAAATCGCCAAACTTACCGGTATTATCAGGTATGTATGGATTATAGTTGTCGTTATTAATATATTGCCATCCCAGGATGATAAAAATAAGAACGACAGCAATTTTAATCACAACAATGATGCTGTTTACAAATGCACTTTCTTTTGTACCTCTTATTAACAATAAGCTCATAAGAATAATAATGAATACCGCAGGAAGATTGATAATACCTCCACTCCATGGACCAGCAGTTAACTCTGTAGGAAGAGCTACTCCAAAACCATCCAAAAATTTTACTAAATAGCGACTCCAGCTTATGCCAACCGTTGCAGCACCTACGGCATATTCCAGTACAAGGTCCCAACCAATGATCCAGGCCATAAACTCACCCATCGTTGCATAACTATATGTGTAAGCACTACCTGCTACCGGAATCATAGATGCAAACTCTGCATAGCAAAGACCTGCAAACAAACATCCTAAACCTGCTACTACAAATGAAATGGTAATAGCTGGTCCTGCATGATTAGCAGCTGCCATACCAGTAATAGAAAAAAGTCCGGCACCAATGATGGCACCAATTCCGAGTGCAATCAAACCTTTTGCACCAAGTGTTTTCTTAAGAGTATGTGTTCCGGTTTCTGCGGCTTCATTCATTAAAGCAGCCATCGGTTTTCTGACAAATAAACTCATATGTTAGTTTTTATTAGGTGTTTCAATTAAAGAATGCAAAATAAGATATTATTGTTTAACCTCTTTCTGGTTAGATACAGCTACGTAATAAATAGGAATGCCGATTAACACTATTCCCAAACCCCAACCGGCATACACTGGCTTATACCAAATAAGCAATATACAAAATGCTATCGCCATTAATATATAAATAGCGGGTAATAAAGGATAGCCAAATGCTTTATACGGCCGTTCCAGTTCAGGTTTATTTTTTCTTAATACAAAAATTCCAAGTATAGTTAATGCATAAAACATCACTACTACAAAGGAGATCATATCCAGCAGATCGCCATACTTACCACTGAGGCATAAAAGCGAAGCAACTATACACTGTATCCATAATGCAAATTCAGGAACATTATGTTTATTCAATAAACCGGCCTGTTTAAAAAATAGCCCATCTTTTGCCATAGCATTATACACCCTTGCACCGGCCAGTATCAGACCATTATTACATCCAAAGGTTGATATCATAATCATCACAGCAATAACGTATGTGCCCATATTACCAAAAATTGCATTGCTTGCCGAAACCGCTACCCGGTCTTGAGGAGCAGAAGCAATTTCGTTCAATGGCAAAACTTTCAAGTACATAAGGTTTGCACATACATAAATGATCGTCACTATCATAGTGCCTAAAAACAAACTTAGCCCAATATTTTTTTTCGGATTTTTTACTTCACCTGCAATGAAGGTTACATTATTCCACGCATCACTACTGAATATTGAACCGACCATAGATGCGGCAATAGCACCCAATATGGCACTGCCTGTTACACCTCCTATTATTGCACCCTCCGCATTGCGACTTTGCATACTCCATGCATCGGTCCAGTTGGCACTCCATACTCCTGGTTTAGTTGCCATTAAAAATCCAAAAGCAATTAATCCAAACAGCGATAAAAGTTTTACCACCGTAAAGGTTGTTTGAATGGTCTTACCACCTTTCACACCTTTGGTATTTATATATGTCAGGAAAATAATCAGTGCTATGGAAACCAATTGCCCGGCATTGATTTTTATAAATCCTAAATCCGCCAATATATTTTCAGGGCCTAATGAGGGAACTAAATAAGCTAAGAATTTACTGAATGCCACACCTACTGCTGCTATCGTAGCAGTTTGTATTACTGCAAAAAAACTCCAGCCGTATAAAAATCCGGCTAAAGGATTGAAAGCTTCTTTCAGGTAAACATATTGCCCACCTGCTTTGGGATACATTGAACTTAATTCACCATAACTTAATGCAGCAGTCAATGTCATAAACCCCGTTATCAACCAAACGGCTATCAGCCAACCGGCACTGCCTACATTGCGGGTAATATCAGCACTTACTATAAAAATTCCGGAACCGATCATAGAACCGGCCACTATCATTGTAGCATCAAATAATCCAAGAGTAGGTTTAAAAGAAGTTGGTTGTTGCGACATAATGCAGATTTGGTTTACCGGTAATTGCCAGTTTAGTAGCTGGAAAAATAGTGATTTCTGTAAAAACGAGGCAAAAGATTTACTAACGGCTGCCCGTTCATTCAATTGCACCCTATTTTCTCCATATTTGAAAGTAAACCTTTAGTTTTGAAGCCTTACTGTTTATCATATGAACAAACGTATCGCCGGAATACTTGCACTGCTTCTCTTTACCGTGGTTGCCCTGCTTCATTTAATCAGTTCGCAGAAATGGGTGGCGATATCTGATGAGGTATTGATGACGATGCGATGGATGTTAGTAGCCAGCCTTGTATGGTTTGCTATTTTAAAAAAATCATTGACCACCTGGATATTGGTGGCCATGGCTATTGGTGTTGAAATAGGAATTGATTTTCCAAAAGGCTCACAGGATCTAAAATTTCTTAGCACTATTTTCCTTCGGTTGGTAAAAACAATTGTTGCCCCATTGTTATTTGCCACATTGGTGGTAGGTATTGCCAGTCATGCCAACCTGAAACAAGTAGGCCGCATGGGTTGGAAATCACTTTTATATTTTGAAGTAGTTACCACCATAGCTTTAGTGATTGGTATCGTTGCAATCAATATTACCGGTGCAGGAAAAGGAATTACAGTGCCGCAGGAATTATTAAAAGAATTACCGGCTTCATCTGAAAAGCAGTTGCAAGCCAAAGTAATTAAGATATTGGATAGTGCCGGGGTAGATGTGCCACAGGGATTAATTAATAAACTACCTGATGCACCGGGCAAAGGCTGGCAGGATCATATCATTGATATTTTTCCGGAGAACATAATCAAATCCATTTATGAAGGAAATGTATTACCGATAGTTTTCTTCAGTGTAATATTTGGTATTGCGTTAGCACTGCTAAGCGAAAAGAAGAAACGGCCCATGCTGGAATTTTCAGAAAGCCTTGCTGAAACGATGTTCAAGTTCACTAACATCATCATGTACTTTGCGCCATTTGGTGTGGGTGCAGCTATTGCGGTTACAGTCGGGCATCTTGGTGTAGATATTTTAAAGAACCTTGCATTATTGCTAATTACTTTATACCTGGCATTGATTGCATTTATATTATTGGTTTTATTACCTGTTGCTATTTGGGTAGCAAAAATTCCAATAAGAAAGTTTATTCAAGCTATACGGGAACCGGTTTCAATTGCATTTGCCACCACCAGTTCAGATTCTGCATTGCCAAAGGCGTTGGAGAATATGGAAAAATTTGGTGTACCAAGAAAAATTGTTTCGTTTGTAATTCCCACCGGTTATACTTTTAATTTGGATGGCACTACTTTGTATTTATCATTGGCTTCTGTTTTTGTTGCACAAGCCGCCGGCATAGATCTATCATTTGGTGAGCAAATGATGATCGGTCTTACTTTGATGCTTACCAGCAAAGGAGTAGCTGCAGTGCCCAGAGCTTCTTTAGTAATATTAATTGCAACGGCGGCAACATTTCATTTTCCATTATGGCCTATCATGGCTATTTACGGAATTGATGAGTTGATGGATATGGCCAGAACTTCGGTGAATGTGATCGGCAATACATTAGCCAGTTGTGTAATAGCAAGATGGGAGGGAGAATTTGATGATGAAAAAGCATTGGCTTTTAATGAACATGATGCAGATGCAGTGATAGAACCGCAACAAGACAATACGGGGCATTAAAATTTTAAACCTTAAAGAAAACAGATAATGACAATTTACATGCTGGGCTTCCTGGAAAATTTTATTGATTGGATCATTGATTACGGCGGCTTATATATTTTATTACTGGTGGTTTTTGCCGAAACGGGTTTGTTCGTTGGTTTCTTTTTCCCTGGCGACTCGTTACTATTTGCTGCCGGAATTTTTTTAGATAAGCTGTCCAATAAATTTATTGGAGTGCCACAAGATGACCCTACTTCATTCGGATGGCCGCATATGACCATCATCGTTCTTATTATCCTTGCCTCTATTCTTGGTAATATAGTTGGTTATTGGTTTGGTCGCAAAACCGGCCCTTTATTATATGAAAGAAAAGAGACCTGGCTTTTTAAACGTAAGCATTTGAGAAGAGCTACTGATTTTTATAATCAGTATGGCAAGGCTACTATCTTCCTGGCAAAGTTTTTACCGATTGTCCGCACATTTGCACCCATTGTAGCTGGTATTGTAAGAATGAGCCGGCCTGTTTTTATGTTTTATAATATTATAGGAAGTATAGTGTGGGTATCCTCAATGATGCTTGGCGGATATTTTCTTGACTCATGGGTACAAAGAAAATTTGATTTCAGTTTAAAGGATCATATAGAGGCAATAACTATTGGTATCATCCTCGTTACCACTTTGCCGGTAATCTATAAATTATTTTTTGCTAAAAAGGCGGTAATACCTCCACCAGAAAATACTGATACTAAATTATAAGGGCATGGAGAAAAGCAAGTCCTCCATATTCAACATCACAGTTATTGTTGCAGCCCTGGGCTATTTTGTGGATATCTATGATTTGTTACTTTTTACTATTGTAAAAAAAACCAGTATGCTGGCCGTAGGTGCCACGGAGGCAACTATGCTGGTAGACAGTACAAAAGTTATCAACTGGCAAATGTTTGGACTTTTGTTAGGTGGTATTATTTGGGGTGTGCTGGGTGATAAGAAAGGAAGGCTTTCTGTTTTATTTGGTTCTATTATTTTATACTCTACGGCTAATTTTTTTACAGGGTTTGTACAAACCGTTAATGAATATGCAGGTGCAAGATTTGCAGCCGGACTTGGATTGGCGGGAGAATTAGGAGCAGGCATCACATTAGTAAGTGAACTATTGCCAAAAAATAAAAGAGGTATCGGCACTTCTCTTGTAGCAGGTATAGGATTGTTTGGTGCAGTGGCAGCTTACTTTACATTTCAATTTACGGATGACTGGCGATTGTGTTATAAGATAGGAGGCGTTCTTGGCATACTATTATTATTTCTGCGGATATCTGTTGCTGAGTCGGGTATGTTTAAACAAGTGAAAGAGCTAAACGTTACCAGGGGAAACTTTTTTATGTTTTTTACGAATGCAAAAAGATTTAAAAAGTATTTTCTCGCCATATTAATTGGTCTTCCAACCTGGTATGTAATTGGAATTTTGGTTAATCAAAGTGATAGGTTTGGGAAAAAAATGTTTGGTAGTGAAACGATAGATTCTGGCAGGGCCATCATGTTTGCATATGTTGCCATTGCTATTGGTGATATACTCATTGGATTGATCAGCCAGTATTTTAAAAGTCGTAAGAAAGCATTGTTGCTTTTTTATCTAATGTGTATCGCTTCACTTTTTCTTTTTTACAGCTCATGGAATAATAGTGACGCAAGAATGTATATCATTTGCGCAGCACTCGGTTTTAGCACCGGCTTTTGGGCCATTTTTGTAACCATGGGTGCAGAACAGTTTGGTACAAACCTCAGAGCCACTGCTGCTACCACCATTCCCAACATGGTGCGGGGAGCATTGCCTTTGATCAATATGCTATTCCTCGATCTGTTTCAGAAAGCATGGGGCTGGGACCTGATAAAAAGTGGGATTGTTACAGGCATCATCGTTATGACTGTTACATTGATCGCCTATTATTTTACAGAAGAAACCTTTCACAAAGATCTTGATTACGTTGAAAACTAATGAAGCGGCATGAAATTTCTCCTCATACGTTTTTCTTCTATTGGTGATATTGTACTCACCACACCTGTTATCCGGTGTTTAAAAAAACAGGTGCCGGACGCAGAAATACATTTCCTCGTCAAAGATTCTTTTCGTTCGGTGGTAGCGCATAATCCTTACATCGACAAAGTGCAGGTGCTGGCACATAGCTGGGAGTTGATGATGGAAGAATTAAAAGCCGAAGACTACGATTATATTATTGATCTGCATCATAATACAAAAACTCTGCGGGTTAAAAAAGCTTTAGGAAAGAAATCATATTCTTTTTACAAGCTCAACATTCAAAAATATTTCTACACAGCTTTTAAAATTAATATGCTGCCGAAGATCCATATTGTGGACAGGTATATGAAAACGGTTGAATCATTCGGGGTAAAGAATGATGGTGGCGGGTTAGATTATTTTATTAGTAAGGATGAAGAAACAAAACAAAAAGATATCCCAGCTTCACACCATGCAGGATATATTGCCTGTGTGATAGGTGCAGCACATGGCACCAAGCGGTGGCCGGTACACAAGTGGAAAGAGTTTTGCGAAAAGATGGCGCATCCAATTATTTTATTGGGAGGAAAAGATGATGTAGCAAGCGGAAATGAAATTGCTGGGGTGGATGCAGATAAAATTTATAATGCCTGCGGCAAATTTAAATTGAATGAAAGTGCTGACCTGGTAAGAAAAGCAAAACTGGTAATTACTAATGATACGGGGCTGATGCATATTGCAGCAGCCTATAAGCGGCCAATTATTTCTTTATGGGGAAATACAGTTCCGTCTTTTGGAATGACACCCTACTATGGTGATGCACCAGTGGCGGATGTAATACTACAAGTAAATAAACTCTGGTGCCGGCCTTGCTCCAAGATCGGTTATGAGAAATGTCCTCTTGGCCATTTCAAGTGCATGGAAAAAATTTCGACAGACGAACTCCTTAAAAAAGTTACAGCACGGCTATAGCTTTTACGAAAGGTTTGCTTTAATGACCAGGAAAATTTAGTTTAAGCGAAAAAGATGATTAGAAAAGAAAGAGTTAATATAAAGCCGCCAACTACTAAAGCAACTTTTACATCTTCGCTTTGTACCATGAGTTTGATTTTTTTCATAACCTGATTTTTTTAATTAATAGATAAATAACCAGATTTTTCCAGGGGATTGAGTACGGAGATTCAGTAAGGATAGGGGAGAATGAAAGAGATGCAAATGTAATGCTCACTTTAGTAATTACAAATTATCAGTAATCTTTTTTTGAATATTGGCTATAGGAAAAATACTATTGAGCCTCATATCCTGCTTTATTTGTAAAAGTCTGAAACAAAACAGGAAATTGCCTTTTTATTTTATCCTGTTTTCTCTCTTCAAGATTTTCAAATCTTTTTCTATACTTCTGCAGGCAAACTTCTGTTAAAGCTTTTAGTTGCCCTTGCTGAATTTCTTTTGTGATTACTTCTAATACAGTTTCAGGTACTTCCTTTTCTTTGGTGAGATCTATGCGGTCATGCATTTTGCCTGTGCCCATATAGCTTTTAAAAAGTCGTTCCTGTATATATCGGGCCAGGTTGTCTACATTAATAGTATCTCTGCCTATGGTAACAGTACCAATTTCATCTACTGTAATTAATAATATTTTTTTAGCAGGAGCTTTTACAGCCGAAGTAATACACATAAAGCCAAAGGCAGTTATGGTTAAAAGCAGGAGTCGCATTTGTAAAGGTTAATAGTTGGCCTTACAAGATAATAAAAAATTATTGCAGCTCACTCAACTCCAGCCACCGCATTTCTTTTTCATCTAACAGTTTTGTTACTTCGCCAATCCTAAGAGAAATTTGTTGCAATTCATCAAAAGGAGTGCTGCTGCTGTTTAATTTTTCAGTAATGGTTTCTTTTTCTTTGGTTAACTCACCCATTTCTTTTTCCAGTATTTCAAATTCTCTTTTTTCTTTAAAGCTAAGTTGTCTTTTCTTAGATTGTTCAACTAGTGGCTGAGTAGTTATGGCTTTTTCAAGAATGGGTTTATCCAATGGTGGCAATGTATTATCTGCCACAGCCTGGCGGTACTGAGAATAATTGCCCGGAAAATCCCTGATCACTCCATCGCCTTCAAAAATAAATAAGTGATCCACTAAGCGATCCATAAAATAACGATCATGCGAAACTATCAGGAGGCAACCGGGAAACTCACTTAAGAAATTTTCCAGTACACCGAGGGTTGGCAGATCTAAATCATTCGTTGGTTCATCAAGTATTAAAAAATTGGGATTGCGGAATAACACAGTAAGTAAGTGCAGCCTTCTTCTTTCGCCACCGCTTAATTTGCTGATGTAAGTGTATTGTTTATCCGGATCAAATAAAAACAATTGGAGAAACTGTGCTGCACTTAAAGTGCCGCCACCTGCTAGCGGGAAATGCTCGGCAATGTTTTTTACAAATTCAATAACCCGCATATCTTCTTTTACTACCAGTCCTTGCTGCGAATAGTTGCCGAAAATAACTGTATCACCAATGTTGACTTTTCCACTATCAGGTTGTTCAATACCTTGAAGAATATTAATGAATGTAGATTTGCCTGCACCATTTTTCCCGGCCACACCAATACGTTCACCTTTTTTAAAAGTATAATCAAATCCTTTCAGCAATATTTTTTCACCATAGCTTTTGTATAATTTTTTTAACTCAGCTATTTTTCCACCGAGGCGGTTCATCTTCATTTCTAATTGCACCTGGTCATCAACAATCTCTTGCTTGGCTTTTTTCTCCACCACATAAAAATTATCCTGGCGGCTTTTACTTTTAGTAGTTCTTGCTTTTGGTTGCTTTCGCATCCATTCTAGTTCTTTGCGATAAGTATTTTTTGCTTTATCAATGCTGGCAATATCACTTTCTATTCTGGCTGCTTTCTTTTCCAAATAATTTTGATAGTCGCCTTTGTGCACATAAATATTGCTACCTTCCATTTCCCATATTTCATTGCAGGCAGCATCCAGGAAGTAGCGGTCGTGGGTTACCAGCAGCAGTGTTACTCTTTCTTTATCAAAATAATGTTCCAACCATTCTACCATTTCCACATCCAGGTGGTTGGTAGGTTCATCCATTATCAGCAGCACATGTTTATGTTCAAATCCAATATCAATTAATGTTTTGGCTAAAGCAATTCTCTTACGTTGACCACCGCTTAAATTACGGACGGGTTGCAGCAGATGGTGAATATTAAGTTTGCTCAGCACTTGTTTTACTTTCGCATCAAAATCCCAGGCACCGAGATCATCCATTTTTACAATGGCATCGCTTAGTTTTTCATAATCACCTTCTTCTTCCAGCAATTCATATTCCTTAATAGCATTAATGATAGGATGATTATGAAAGAAAATATTATCCAGCACAGATTTGTCTTCGGCAAAAGTGGGCTCCTGCTCCAGCAGTACCACATCCACATCTTTACTAATCCATACTTTACCGCTATCGCCGGTTTCTGTGCCTGCCAATATTCTTAATAAAGTGGATTTGCCGGTACCATTCCGGGCTACCAGTGCTATTTTATCCCCTTCTTCTATATTAAAAGAAATATTTTGAAACAGTGGCTGAATGCCATAACTCTTTGTCAATCCTTCTACTGATACATAATGCATAGCGGCAAAGATAACCTATCGGCCCGCAAGAAAAATAAGCAAACAAAGAATGATAGTGATAATAATAATAGCCGGTAAAGTATATTTCTCCCGACTTTTCTTTTTAGTATGATTTTCTATAAACTGGTTAAGCTCACTTATTGAAACAGCATCATCTTTAGCCAGTTTTTGCAATTGATGAATGATAGGTTCTGCTTCTGCTATGGATAATGGATTGATAGTGTGCAGTAGGGTAGAAATGATCTGGCGGTTGGCTTCCACCTCATTAAATTGAAGCAATTTTTCAATAGTGTCATTGGATAATACATCCAGTAAATATTCCTGCAATCCCTTTTTATCCATGCGGAATACATCCAGTCGGGATACATATTTTTCCAGTTCCAATGATTGTTTCAATATTGTCACAGGAGTAATTGCTGATTGTGTTTTTCTTTTACCTATACTTTGATTATACCATCTCTGCTGTAAGTAATATTCCTTTTTGGCTGGATTGGTCAGCACTTCATAGGCTTCCTTGATTTCTGTAAAAATGGCTGCATGGTAAGGGTCGTTATTATTTTTATCGGGATGATGCTCTTGGGCCAGTTTACGATAGGCTTTTTTTATTTCAGGCAGAGTGGCCGAAGGTTCCAGTTCCAGTATTTTATAATAATCTTTCAGGTGCATTTGGCAGCTGCGAAGGTAAGTTTTGGGAGGATTCAATATTTCAACCTTTTATCATGACTTTATCACCTTCCGCCAACGAAAGAGGTCTGGTTCTTGTAATTAGAAGTAATTTTAGGAGAGCAAAAAATTAATCATTATAAAATATAGTACTATGAACAACGATTCAAAGAAAAACCGGCGGGAGTTTTTAAAAACAACTGGTAAAGCAGGTATTGTTGCCGGTTTATCATTTACAGCACTACCATCATTAGCCAATTCATTTACTGGTGTTACAGATAATCCTTTTGGCGGTGAGGATATTCCTTACACACAACAAGCTTTGCCTTATGCCTACACTGCATTGGAGCCTGTAATAGATGCCATGACGATGGAAATTCATTATAGCAAACATGCAGCTACCTATGCTAAAAACCTGGCCGATGCAACAGCGGCGGAAAAAGTGGATACGGCAAAAACTTCTCTTGCATCCTTATTAAAAAGGATCTCTAAATATTCTCCCAAGATGCGAAACAATGGTGGTGGACATTACAACCATGAATTTTTCTGGAAGAGTATGCAATCACCAACGGAAAGTAATATGCCCTCAGGAACATTGACCAAAGCATTGATAAAAGATTTTGGTTCGGTGGAAGCATTTAAAACTCAATTTACCGAGGCAGGTAAAAATAGATTTGGAAGTGGATGGGCCTGGCTGGTGATGAAAGATAAAAAACTCATCGTGGGTTCTACTCCCAACCAGGATAATCCCTTGATGGATGTTAGTGAATTAAAAGGAACACCCTTACTTGGATTGGATGTATGGGAACATGCCTATTATTTAAAATACCAGAACCGCCGCCCTGATTATATTAATGCATGGTGGAAAGTGGTGGACTGGAAAGTAATTGAAAAGAGATACCAGAAGGCTGATTAATGATTATTTCAAATACTTATTAAAAAATTCAATCGTCCGCTGCCAGGCTTGTTTGGCAGCGGCTTCATTATACCTTGTGGGTGCCGTGTCATTATGAAAAGCATGTTGTGCTCCTTCGTAAATGTAGGATTCGTAGGTAATATTATTTTTCTTCAACGCCTCTTCATATGCCGCAATACCTGCATTTACTCTTTCATCTAATCCACCGTAGTGCATTTGAATGGCAGCTTTTATTTTCACCACTTCTTCTGCTGCCGGCTGTCTGCCATAAAAAGGAACTGCTGCTTTTAAAGAAGGAACATTTATTGCAAGATTGTTAGCCATTGCACCGCCCCAGCAAAATCCTACACAACCAAATTTTCCATTACAATCTTTTCTGCCGGGTAAGTAATCAAACACTTTTATAAAATTCTGCAAGTTGTCTTCTGCTTTTAATTGTTGAAATTTTGTTCTTGCTTCATCTTCATTTTCCGGAGTGCCGCCGAGTGATGATAAGGCGTTGGGTGCAATAGCAAGATAACCTGCATTGGCTGCCCGGCGGGCTACATCTTCGATATGTGCATTCAACCCACGGTTTTCATGTATCACTACTACAGCTGCATAAGGTTTTTCTTCTTTGGGTCTGGCCACATAAGCCTGCATGTCTCCGTTGATGCCCGGATAGGTAACTCTTTCTGTAAAAAGTTCTCCATCGGAAGTAACTGCCGCATGAGCATAGTTTACTTCCAATAAAGGCAGTAAGGTCATAGCTGCTGCTGTTCCTCCCGCCAGCAAAGCAAGGCGACGGATAAATTCATTTCTACTGAGCGGCTTGTGTGTGTACTCATCGTACAGGTTGATGATCTGCTGATCCATAAAATAAAAGTTGTATTGCTGAAGTTATGAAGAAATCAATATCAAGTAGTTGAAAAGAGATACCCAAAGGCGGATTTATCATTAAACCTATCAATTTACAAATAGTCAAAATGCCCTAACAGGGCATTTTATTACCAGTTATTGAATCAGCAAATAATATTTTACTTTTAGATCAATAACCAGCTAAGGACTTATTAAAACCAAAATTTAATTATGAGAAAACCATTATTCGGCTTCACGAGGATAGTAGCCATTATATCCCTTTCTTTTTTTCTGGCTCCCGGTTGTCAGCGGGAAATAGAAGATCCTAACGGAGGTAGTACTACAGATGGTAATGTAGATGATAACATCACCGTAGTAGCCGGAGTAAGAGGTTCCGTGGTGGATGAGAATAATCAACCGGTGATGGGAGCTTCCGTTACTAGTGGTACTAACACCACCACCACTGATCGCTATGGTGTCTTTCGTTTTAATAATATCAACTTATCCAAAGCCAATGGATATGTAAAAGTGGTGATGCCCGGGTACTTTAATGGTAGCCGGAGTTTTGTTACTACTGCAGGCCGCATTCATAATGTGCGGATTAAATTATTACCCAAAACAAATAGTGGAAGTTTTGGTGCAGCAGCAGGTGGCACAGTTACATTAAGTGGCGGTGGTAAATTAGTTGTTCCTGCCAATGCAGTAACTGATGCCAGCGGAGCCGCATATACAGGTACAGTAAATGTGGCCATGACATGGATAGATCCCACCGCTAATAATCTTCCGGAAATATTAATAGGTGATCTGAGAGGTATTACTACTGTTGGGCAGGAGAGGGGATTAGAAACCTTTGGTATGATAGGTGTCGAAATGACCGGTAGTACAGGACAAACTTTAAAATTAGCAACAGGCAAAACCGCGGAGTTAACTTTTCCAGTGCCTGCTTCCATATTAAGTAACGCACCAGCCACTATTGATCTTTGGCATTTTGATGAAGTAAAAGGAAGATGGAAACAAGAAGGCACTGCTACAAAAACAGGCAGCAACTATGTGGCACAGGTAAGTCATTTTTCTTTCTGGAATTGTGATGCTCCATTTCCATTGATCAATCTTTGTATGACGATAGTTAATGCTGCCAATAATCAACCATTGATAAATGTGCAGGTAAGAATTAAAAGAACCAATGGTTCTTATGCATATGGCTGGACAGATTCTACCGGCAATCTTTGTGGCAAGGTGCCAAAGAATGAACCGCTGGTATTAGAAGTAATGAGCCAATGCAATACTATTGCCTATACTCAAAACATAGGACCATTTACTGCTGATGCCAATCTTGGAAACATAAGTGTAACAGCAGCAGCAACTTCTACATTGACCATAGCCGGAACACTAACGAACTGCAGTAATGCCAATGTTACGAACGGTGTTGTTATTATTTATACAGGGGGAGCCTATAGTTATGCTGTACCAGTTATTAATGGAACTTTCTCTTTTACTTTATTGCGATGCAGTGGAGGCGCATTAAACTTTACAGTGTATGGTATAGATTATGTTGCATTGCAGCAAGGATCTCCAGTAAGTGGCAGTGGTACCACTGGCACCGTAAATGTAGGAACGATACAGGCCTGTGGTACTTCTTCCGCACAGTTTGCGGAGTTTATTATTGAAGGTACTCCCTATAATTTTTCCGCACCACCAGATCAAATTTTCAGTAGTGACACTTCCGGCCTTGGTGGCCCCTTCAATACACAAACATACTTTGGTGGAAGTAAAGGATCCGGCGGAACACAAATAGGTTCTTTCAATTTAAGCTTTATGAGTAATAGCCAGGTTGTGGGCACATATCCTATTAATAATGGTATGTTGCAATACATTACTGTTCAGGCCTCGCAATTTGTAAGTGCATCACCAGTTGTAAATATTACCGCTTACGGACCCTCTGGTGGAGGATATATAGTTGGTAATTTTAATGAAGTGATGATGGTGTCGGGAACTCCAAAGACAGTGAGTTGTAATTTTAGAATAAGAAGAAATTAATAGACGAAATATAAAAAGCAAAAGCCGGTTTGTAAGGAACCGGCTTTTATTATTAACTGAATTTCGTTTTTACAAATAACCTTAATGCCGTAAGGCCAGTTACAATAACAGTTGTATAAAAGAAAATTCTGCTGATCTGTTTATCTTCTTTAAACATCATCAGCATAGTAGAACAGATAAGCATAAGGCCCAATAAAAATACAAAGCCCAACCGGTTGATGCCTTGCCGCATAGCTTTATTGGTATAGCTATCTTCTTCCAGGTTTATTTCATGTTTCAGCACACCTCTTTTCAGGTTGCCCATTACTTCTTTTACATCCTTGGGAAAAGTATCTACAAAATAGAGGTAGTCTTCTGCAGAGCTTGTTACCTGGTTTAGAATAGACTTCCAGGTAAATTTTTCTTTTATCTTATCAATGGCATACGGCTTTATCATATCTGCCAATGAAATATTAGCATCCAGGTTTTCACCAAACTTTTGAATAGTGGCAATCGTTTTTATCAGCATAAATAGATTGGCCGGTATTTTTAAATCATACTTCACTATGTTTTTAAAAGTTTCTGACATCAGTTGCGACATATCCACCTGCTCATAAGAAATATAACTGTACCGCTTCATTACTTCACTTATTTCAAACTCCAGGTCTTCAAAGTGCCGGAAGTATCCTACATCACAAAGTCCCAATAATGATTTGGTTACTTTACGGGAATCACTTTTTGCGAAGCCCATCATAAAACCGATAAGAGCCTGTATTTGTTTTGGCTTTAAAGTAGCAGCCATGCCATGGTCCATCAGTACTATCTGGTTATCTCCACGAATAAAAATATTTCCAGGATGCGGATCTGCATGAAAGAAACCATGCTTTAATATCATCTTTAAAATAATATGCGTACCATTTTCTGCAATGGTCTGTGTATTAAAGCCAGCTTCTTTTAATTCATGAGGATTATCCGGCCGGTGCCCAGCCACATATTCCATTATCAATAGCTTTTGCGAAGTATATTGCGAAGCCACCTTTGGTACATAGCAGGTTTCATCTTCTTTAAACATTTCTGCAAAGCGTTTCATATTGGAAGCCTCATTGGTATAGTCCAGCTCCTTCATCATATTATTTCCAAAGTCTTCTACAAAGCCAACTACATTAAAGTGTGCCAGTTCAGGATATGATTTAACTGCATGCTGTGCCAGTATCTTCATCAGCACCAGGTCCAGTTTTATTTTTTGTTTGATGGCGGGCCGCTGCACTTTTACCACCACTTCTTCGCCGGTCAATAAAGTTCCTTTGTATACCTGGCCGATAGAGGCGGAGGCTAATGGTTTGCTATCAAGATGTGCAAATACTTTTTCAATTGGATCACCCAGTTCTTCTTCTATAATACGAATGGCGAGATCACTATCAAATGGCCGGGCTGATGCCTGTAGTTTTTTTAATTCATCTCTTAATTGTTCAGAAGCAAGGTCGGGTCTATCGGCAAGTATCTGTCCAAATTTGATGAAGGTGGGACCCAGGTCTTCGATGATAAGACGAACCCGTTGTGGCCTTGTGGTAAGGTATCTTCCTTTGGGATCGAATATGCGGCGAAACCAACTATGGAAGAACCAGTTTTTGATCAGGTGTTTTAGAAATATCAGGATGATACCGATAAGCCTGAATGTATTGCGAATAAAATTTCTTAGCTGGAATATCCACATAGTAGTTGTGTTTGGCTATTAGTATTGGTGGATGAATATAAAAATTTTGTAGCAGTTTTATTCCTCCCTGCCTTTTTATTATTTCTATACTTCCAATTTTGGATGCACAATATTTTGCTAAAACATTATTACCGGCAGCAAATAATTATCCCCGGGCATAATTAATGCGTCTAATTACTGCGTAATAATTAGAAGAAAACCACAAAATTTCTACCGAATGAATCTATTTATTACCTAAAACAAATGACCATGAAACGTATCTTACGAATGGCTGCCCTTGCATGTATGGTGGTGCTGGGTAGTTCTCTTATCAACACTACTGCTGCCCAATATTATGATGAAGACCGGGAAGTTTCTTACCAAAATTTTTATGATGAATTAAGTCCGCATGGCCGATGGGTGGATAATCCTGACCATGGTTATGTGTGGCTGCCTAATGCCGGTGATGATTTTCGTCCGTATAGTACCAATGGACATTGGGTATGGACAGAAGATGCTGAATGGATGTGGGTATCCGATTATGATTGGGGATGGGCACCTTTTCACTATGGCCGATGGGAGCAAGACCCCTATTACGGATGGTTTTGGGTGCCGGGCTATGAGTGGTCTCCTGCATGGGTGGCCTGGAGAGATGGTGGCGATTATTATGGTTGGGCACCATTAAGACCGGGTATCAACATCAATCTCAATTATAATATGGGTGGTTATAATCCACCGGTTGATTACTGGTGTTTTGCACCGCGACGTTACATCAATTCTCCCCGCATTCATGATTATTATATTGACCGCAGAAGAAATGTTACCATCATTCATCAGACTGTTATCATTAATAATTATAACTATGGTGGCAACTATGGTTATCGCACCGGGCCGAGCCGGTATGATGCAGAAAGATATTGCGGAAGAATAAATCCTGTTCGTTTCAGAGAAACGTATAACCCGGGAAGAACATTTTACAGAAACAATGAAGTAAGTGTTTATCGTCCGCAGGTGCGCAGAGATAATGACCAAACTTTTTCTCCCCGCCAGGTAGAACGGTATGACAGAAGTAATGGACAGTTTCGCACCATACGAACAGATGAAGGCCGGAGAGATAATGTAAATACAAATGGTGGAAATACTGATCGACGTTTCAGAACAAATGATCTGCCTGAAAGAAGAATAGATGATGCAAACCGGAATGATAATGGCAATGGCCGTCGTTTTGAAAGAACAACTGACAATGGGCAAACTGGTAATGGTGGTGATAGAAGAATATCCCGTCCGGAAGATCGAAGAGATATTAACACTCCCAATGATAATAGCGGACGACGTTTTGAAAGGCGACATGAAACAGTAGATCAACCACAACGGCAACCTGATAGACAAATGGAAAGAAGACAAGAGCCACGGCCGCAAGAGCAGGCAAGGCAGTTTGAAAGGCGACAGGAAACAGTAGGTCAACCGCAGCGGCAGCCTGATAGACAAATAGAAAGAAGACAAATGCAACAACCACAAGAGCAGCCAAGGCAATTTGAAAGACGACATGATAATGGTGGACAACCACAACGCCAGCCTGTGCAACAGCAAGTGGAAAGAAGACAAGAGCCACGGCCACAACAACAACCGCAACAGCGGCAGTTTGAAAGAAGAAGTAATGATGGTGGTAACAACCAACCCGGTAGTGATAACGGTGGTAATGGGAATGGCCGTGGAAGAAGATTTTAAAATAGTATAGTGATGAAGACAAAAAGGGTTGCTGTGATGGTGACCCTTTTTGTTTTACTTCAACAGCATCGCCGATGGTGACGGGAATTGTGTGTAGTGCTGTTTGTATTGTCATGATCAATTGTTTTATGTTGATACCATTGGATGCGCATTATATTGTGCTAATACTATTGTGATGCATACCTGGTACTGATGATATGCTTGAGGTATGCCTGAGGGTAGCACAGGGTAGGCATATATACCGCTGTGGTCATACTCCTATAATACACCTCTCATACTTAGGTCATACTTACCTCATACTGTTGTGATACTGTTTTCATGCTCTATTCATACTGTTGTCATACTGTAATGATGCTGTTTGATTGCTAATGCCCCACAAACATACGGTGGATGCGGAGGCTGATTTCCTGTTTGAGAAGGTTTGCGCAGGTTTGAGCTTGTTATTGTAGGTTATTGTCGATAAAAACAGGTTTGTCCGAAGGACTCCTTTGGAGGGAAGGTTTGGCAATTCTGCGATTTGCATGCTCTGAAATTTTTTACACTGTTTAGTGTAAGGGTGTTTTAGGACGGTACATAGATGTCGAGCGGAAAAAAGAAATAGACTGGTAGGTGGATTGACCTAACAACAATACGTTTTGTATAATATCAACCAGTTGATTTTCAAGGTCAAAATTTTTGGAGAGGGTTAGTAATAGCATAAATTTATGTGTTGGTGGCAAGCTTATCGTAACACTCTGCTAACTCAGGCAGTTGGACAAAACCATACTTTTTCCACTAAACCCCTAAAAATGTGGAAAAATAAAATCAAGACATTTATTAACTCACAGGAATATTCTTCTATATTTACATTGTAATAGTTCTTTGAGAAGTGTTTTGGTGTCTATACTCTTAATGGAGTTCACTTGACTGTCTGTAAAGACAACCCTAACGGGTAAATTAACGGCACACATTCATAACTCTTGTCACGTTGTCCCTCGTTACGACAATAGGCTGGATGAGAAGTGTTCAAATCGTTATTAGGCTATTATTTATTATAAGCAGAAAATTTAAGTGAGTGTATGAGAACATTGATTACACATTGAGTGTATAGACTTTAATTGGGGCATTTTACTTGGACGTTGTTGAAAAGCAGACAACAATGTCGTTGTTATTAAAACAAGTATTATGTCAAGATTGAAACAAAATCAAAACATTGATAACCTGATACAAAGTGTCACCGTTATCACAAAGGGCCAGTGTTCTCTTTCGGAACTGGACAAAATTGTCTTGGATGAAGCATTAGAAAGACTTCAAAAACTAAAACAAAAAAAGGGCAAGACCAATCAGCAAATTCTTGAAGAAATTGCTAAAGTAATTGAGTTGTTGACTAAATTTTTTGTTTAAAATAGAATAGAAGCCATAAGATGCTAAGTTAAAACCCGAACACTCCTTAATTTTTTCAATCTCACAAAAATGGACTTAGGAAATATCATAAAAAATATCAGAAAGCAAAAAGGGCTTACTCAAAATGAGTTCGCATCTTTATGCGGTATCACACAAACCTATCTTTCACAAATTGAAGGCAATCTAAAAGAGCCCAATCTTTCAACTCTAAGGGAAATTAGTGAAAAGCTAAAAATCCCTTTACCAATTCTTTTCTTTTTGTCAATGACTGAGGATGATGTCCAACCCAGCAAAAGGAAGGCTTTTGAAATAGTTAGTCCGTCTGTAAAATCTTTAGTTAATGAATTCTTCGCAGTTTAAAAAGAATGAGTTCAAAAAATTATGTTCAATTATCGGATATAAACCTTTAATAGTTGAACAGCTAATTGATAAATTGGACAATTATTATAAAGAGTGGGTAGAGCAAAAAACAGATAATAAAACTGGAGATTTTAAAAAGTATAAAGACGGAACAATCAAAAAAAGAATAATAAGGCCTTCATTAAAGGAATTAAAAACTATTCAAGCAAATATTAAGAATAAGATTTTAGTTCCGATAATATTGCCAGACTGTGTTCACGGTGGTGTAAAGAAAAGAAGTAACATATCAAATGCAAAGCCTCACCAAGGAAATAAATATCAATTTACTACCGACCTTCAGGAGTTTTATCCTAACATTAATTCACAAAGGGTTTACGATACTTTGCTAAGTTTAAAGTTTTCACCTCATTATGCTCACTGGTTGACAAAACTCACAACTTGGAAATACGAATTACCCCAAGGAACTCCAACAAGCACTCATATTGCCAATCTTGTATTTCTTGATACAGACGTTAAACTAATTGAGTTGTGTAATGTTCACGGAATAACTTATACCAGGTATGTTGATGATTTGACTTTTTCTTCGCAAAAAAATTTTCGCCATTTACTTAATGACATTTTAAGCATTGTTACTTCCGATGGTTTCAAACTAAGTTACAGGAAAACGAAATATAGCGGTAATCAGACAATCACTGGAATTAACGTCTTCTTAAATAAAATCGACGCACCTGAAAAAATAATTGAATTGTCCAAAGCCGAAATAAAAAACAATTTAGATAGCAAACCTTATACTAACTATCTGAACAATATCAGAAAAACGAACACTACAAAGAAGCCTTCAAAGAAAGCCAACCACCAACAAAAGGTCCTATCTATATAGGCCTTTAAAGAAGGATCATATCGTCAATACTTATATCTTTTGTGTCAAAGACATTCCTTGGGGAAAAGCACCCCGAATGCTTTCGGGGCACCTTCGCAAGGTTTTTTTGTCCCTGGCCGTCCAGTCAGGCGGGCATATCAAATTTATTTTTCTTTCTATATTGGTATAAAATTTTTTTTTCAAAGTCGGTTGATACATGATCTTCTAATGCCGTGAAGGTTGTCGGTTAGCGGTCGGTTCCGGTTATAAAATTATGCATGCTATTTTGAAAACAAAAATCAAACAGCCTTTGTCCTCATTCACATTGTGTTTATATTTAATTGACGGTAGTTTTTTCACAAACTGTCGTTGTGTGCAATTTCAAAATAAAACTTGAAAATTAGTATCAAATTTAAAAAATGAAATATTTTGTAGCCACTTATACTCATCCAAATGAAGAAGGGTGGAAAGAATATCTTACAGCCCATATTAATTATTTAGAGCAACTAATTAAGGACGAGAAATTAGTCGCATCTGGTCCATTGATAAATACTCCAGTAAAATCAGCAATGCTTATTTTAAAAGTTGAAAATGTTGAGGAAGCACAAAAAATTGTAGCTAAAGACCCTTACACCATTCAAGGGCTTGTAGGAGAATCCACACTTCTTGAATGGGATCCTTTTTTTGGACAGTATCAAACTTTTAAACATAAAATGCTATTAAACTTACGTAAGCTTTTTAAAGACTAATTCATCTTTTTCGATGGGCAAAGTTTAAACTTTTCCTGCCCGGAGTCTCTTTCCGCCTCACACCTAAACTTTCCCGCCCATGTCTGCCCGTGAGTAGCTAAGTGTGTGGGCAGGCGACATTGGGCAGCTACGAAGCAATAAGGGTACAATAAATAAGATCGTAGTTATTAACTTTATGTTATGCCAGTTCGTAAAAATATACCATACAATGAAGGATTATTTTTTATCACTTTCACTTGTTATAAATGGTTCACACTAATAGAAGAATAAAGTAGTAGATGTAGAAGAAATTATGGTAGAGAAATTATTATTGAAACAGGAGTAGTTTAATTTAAAGATATATAGTACTAGTTCTCCGTAGCTGCCCGGAGTCCCTGCTACCGCACAAGCTTGGAGTAGGAGACTCCGGGCGGAAAAAAAATTCTCATCGTCCCGTTCGCTTATCAGCTTCAGTTCCCAACTCCTGTAACACGGACGATCTACAGAACATATTTTCAGTTCCCGGAAGAATTACAGAAAGAAATGGGATGTTCACCACTATTTGTGAGTTACTTTATATAAAAAGCCCGGCTGTGAACCGGGCTCTCTGCGTTTTGATCTTAGCGTAATTTTTTCTTTGGATTCGCTTTCTTTTGTGCTGAGCTTTTCTTTTTAGTAGGCTTATTCTTCCTGGGTTCAGCTGTCTTTTTCGGCATACAATTAAATTTAAGGTTAGTGAAATTATTTACTTATGGTTGCAGGGTATTATCTTACCGTTTTTCCATGTTGTCCTTTCAGCAGCGGCAACTCTACAACCAGAACATAAGTAAACAAAGATATGCCTATAATGGTAAATATGATATTTACCAAGCCGGAGTCTTCTTCACTCCACTCATTCTTTTTCCGCCCAAGTCTCCATGCATAGCTAATGTGTGTAGGTATGGGACATTAGGCAGCTACGGAGAAGGGGGATGGCGGTTTAAATTCTGCATACTATTTTTGAAAAACAAAAATCATACAACTATGTGCTCATTCACATTCTGTGTATATTTAAGTGGCGGTAGTTTTTTCACAAACTGTCGTTAGCGGCAATACCACAAAACTTTCGGACAAATCAAAATATAATTCAAAATATGAGAATTATAGACTTCATTTTTGGCAAGGACAAACAAAAAACTGAAAGTGAATTTTCTAATCAATCAGAAACAGAGAAAAAAAATATTGAATTTAAGCTTAACCACGAAAAAGTAAAACACTTATTTCTTACAACACTTAATTTCTACAATTCAAAACATTGCCAATGTGCTTATCCAAGATTTCAACAAATTATAAGCATTGACTTATGCAACTATAGAAACGCTTCTTTCAAATGTTACGACACAGATTTATTCATTGATTTATCTAAACAATATTTTGACATTGAACAAAGCGAACTTAAAGATGAAAATACAAATCAAAAATGGGTTTGCAAAAAATGTGCTTCTACTTATGAATATGGATGGTCTGACTTTAGTATTTATGTAGAAAGACAAAAGTTGAAATTGATAGACTTAAAAACAAATCCTATTGGAAAACAAACAGAAATACCAATTTCTGTTTTTCTAGGACTTATGGGACATTCTTATCCAAGCGAAAAAGAAATTAGAGGCGTTGAATATGAGTATTTTGAAAGCTATATAACAGAAAAATAGATGTACTACCGCTAACAAGGGGTTCCTTATGTAAAGCGTTGTGCAAGGTTGTATTATTCCCCATCGGTTTTATGTGTATATCAGCGGTACTACATAATTTCTCTTTTTAAAACGCTGGGGATTGCAATGATTGTACTTCTTTCCGCTCGGAGTCTCCGCCCCACCCAATTGTTTCCACCAGTGAGCCATAAATAAATCATCCCGGAATATCACAAAGGCTTGTGAGTAATTCCGGGATGATAACTAAAAATATAAATATATTAAGCCGGGTTATTCCTTGCTTCTTCTAATTCCCATACCCGGTGATTAGCTACAGATGCAATAAAGTCTTTTGCAAAACCTGCACCTGCTTCAAACAATACAGCAGGATCATTATCCATGGTGTTTTTTACATTGGTCAGATCGCTGAACGAGTCCGTTTGTTTGGCAAACCCTACCGTTTTACAATGCTTATATGCTTCATTTACAAACAGGATAGCGGCTGGTTCTTTACTTAATGTATCAATGGATTTTTTACCAGTCGGAACATAAACCGCATCAAAACAAACACTGGCGGTACTCGTTAATGAATGTTGCGGAGTAAATGTTGTTTTATCAGCAGCCACTACCGGTGCCATATTATTAGCTACCAGGTGAACTACTGCACCTGCGGCTTTTAATTTTGCAGTCATATTGTTTACTGAAGCTGCATCTACTCCATTGGCAATAAGGAATGCTATTTGTCTTGATTTAATACTGTCTTTTACTGTATTGGCCATGCTTAATGCTTCCGATTTTTTCAAAGACATTTCTATCTCTTTACTTTGATAATCGTCGGGATTTGCATCGGCGGGAAAACTATGATTTACCGGACTTTGTGGTTTTGCTGGTTTGATACCCAGGTTATCACCTACTTTTTTTGCCAAATCTTTATTGATGAAAGTTAACAGACCGACCATCCTTTCACGGATGGCAACAGTTTGCACTTTTGATAATTCAAACGTCAATGCATCAATGATATGTTTTTGCTCAGGTACTGTCTGGCTATTATAAAATAATTTAGCCTGCGAATAATGATCTACAAAACTTATACTCCGGTTTCTAATCTTATGTCCATCTACCCGCTGTGTGTGTGAGGTGAATCCACCATCTTTCATACCTGCCTGGAAAGGACAACCCCCGCCGAGGGTATTGGGTTCATAACTTACTTTTCCTTTGTTGATCATATGGCGCATCATTCCATCCCGCTGATTATTATGCACCCCATTGATTGGCCGGTTGATCGGTAACTCATGAAAATTTGGTGAGCCTAACCGGCTTAATTGTGTATCGGTATAAGAAAATAATCTACCCTGCAACAGAGGATCATTACTGAAATCTATACCGGGCACCAAATGGCCGGGATGAAATGCGACTTGTTCTGTTTCTGCAAAAAAGTTATCCGGGTTTCTATTGAGTGTCATCTTACCAACTATAGTTACGGGAACTAATTCTTCGGGTACCAGTTTGGTAGGGTCTAACAGATCGAATTCAAATTTATGTTCATCTTCTTCGGGTATTATTTGCAATCCTAATTCATATTCAGGAAATGCACCACTATCTATTGCTTCGTATAAATCTCTGCGATGAAAATCGGGATCCTTGCCCGAGATGCGGGTAGCTTCATCCCAGCAAACAGAATGAATACCCAGTATGGGCTTCCAATGAAATTTTACAAAATGAGATTTGCCTGCAGCGTTGATCAGTTTAAAAGTATGCACACCAAAACCTTCCATCATACGATAGCTCCTTGGTATAGCTCTGTCACTCATTACCCACATGATCATGTGCATAGATTCGGGCATCAAAGAAATAAAATCCCAAAATGTATCATGTGCGGCTGCGGCCTGTGGCATACCGTGGTCAGGTTCTGGTTTTACTGCATGTACCAGGTCGGGAAATTTCATAGCATCCTGTATAAAAAACACCGGAACGTTATTACCTACCAGATCATAATTTCCTTCTTGTGTATAAAACTTGACAGAAAAGCCCCGGGCATCCCGGGCAAGGTCGGAAGAACCGGCACCACCGGCCACCGTGGAAAAACGAACAAACACCGGCGTTTTAACAGAAGTATCATTTAAAAAGCCGGCTTTTGTGTATTTGCTTAAACTTTTATAGAGTTCAAAATAACCATGAGCTGCAGATCCTCTTGCATGTACAATTCTTTCGGGTATCCTTTCATGATCGAAGTGGGTGATCTTTTCCCGAAGAATAAAATCTTCTAAAAGAGTGGCTCCTCTTTCACTATCCTTCAGGGAATTTTGATTGTCGTTAATTTTTACTCCCTGGTTGGTGGTCAGATACTCATTGTCATTACTATTGGTATCTGCACTAAGCTGGTTGATCTTGGTAGTATCGCCGACTACTGCGTTCTTCTTTTTTTTCATATGAATTTATTTAAGCTGAATGATGAAGGTTTAGTGATTGGTTGAATATTTTTATGAGGTCGAATGGGGGCATAGTGAATATTGTGGTGTAATGAAAATGATGTCGGGTAAGATGTTCTTCAATCTGGGAAAGATATTCTGCATCACTTTTCGACAAGGGGTTGAATAAACTTTTCTAATGGTCATAAGCGACATAATTTCTTCCTATATTAATTCCAATCTGCACGGGTATTTGGTTCACTTTTAATGAAACAAGTATTAAATAAAAGATGAAAATCATGCCAATACTTTTTGGGGAGAGGAGTGGTATGAGACATTGGGCAAATACGGAAAACGGGATGATGTATTAAATAAATATCCTTAACTCTATACATAAGAATGTCGTGTAACTAAGAGTTAGAAGCATTAAATTTACAAGACTTGGTAGGGGATAATATAGAAAAAGATTAGCGGTAGTTCTACGTAGCTGCCCGGAGTCCTTGCTACAGCTCAAGGCCAAGAGTAAGAGACGCCGGGCGGAAAAATCAAAAGCTATTTTTTTGAACAAGTATTTGAGTGTTGTAAATTTATGTGTTGTATGCTATTTGCTAACATCACCTAAAATTAATATGGGACTTTTCGACAAATTATTTGAAGGCAAGAAAAAAGCTAATTTTCCTCCTAAACCGAAATGGCAACCAAATTTGTCAATTGACATAAACCTGATTTATGAAAAGGCAAAATACTATACAGACAACAAACTACAATTCGCCATTTTCCAGAATGGTACTGTAACATTTTTCTCAAACAGGGTTGACAATATAGAAAATAGTGCTAAGTCGTCCCTTGAAAAGATTTACAACTTTCATCCCGACTTCAAACCGTTGACAATGGACGATGGAAATTATCTTATAGAGTATACTCAACCTGCTTTTACAATAGTATTTAAGGACGAAATAGAAAACCATTGGAATTATATTGAAGAAAATCACCAAGAGGGAATTTGTAGGGCAGAGGTTTTAATTAATGCACAAGGTCAACATAATGTTTTTGACAGGGTAGGAAAAATCTGCTTATTTGGACGGGCGAAAATGTTTATGGACGCACAAGCACCAAAAGTTGTAAAGACATTTGATCCCACTAAACAATAAAACAGCATACAACATGAACTTTTTCACCGCCTGAGTCTTCTTTCCACTCATTCCTTTTCGGCCCATGTCTCCATGCAAAGCTTTGTGTGTAGGTATGGGATAATGGGCAGTTGAGACCTCACCTAACCTCTCCAAAATGGAGAGGAACCAAGCACAGCCCTTGCTTGTGTGGTGCTTATGAAAGGGATTGGTAAGTGTTGATGGTTTAGAAAATGGACTGCCGTTTTTATATAAAAAGAAAAAAGACCCGGTACTACCGGGTCTTTTGTTTAACAGAATTATCGTTGTAAAATTTCTTAGTTAGTCTTTTTTACATTGACTGCATTCATGCCTTTTTTGCCTTCCTGCAGTTCAAACTGTACCCTGTCACCTTCTGCTACCTGGTCTATTAAACCGCTGGCATGCACAAAAGTTTCTTTGTTAGAATCGTCATGTTTGATAAACCCAAAGCCTTTTTCGGCATTGAAAAACTTTACGATTCCCTGATTTTTGTCGCTCATTGTATTTGTATTATTTATTTAATTGAGGATAAAGATAGCCTTTAAAATTCAAGAGTGGGGAAATAAATGAACACCTATTCGAACTATCGGGATAAATGACTGGAAGTTAGGGGTATGCAGGAAAGGGTTTAGCTTTAAAATTTTACTATATCAGGCATCTGTAAAGGTATATGTCTTTAAAATGATGAATTAGTGATTATGGATTAGTTTTTGTTTTCCGGCTATGTAGGATATGGCATCACAATCTGTGTCATATTAAAATTTTAAACGTATTAAAAACGTAGCTTATGCGGAAAACTATACTCGGGGTTAGTGTTTCTTTTTTTATAATGTGTTCTGCTTATGGTCAGTCGGTTACTATGAACGACTTGCTTGACCTCTACACCGTGGCCCCAAAAAACATCGATAACTATTTAGGGAAAAAAGGATTTGTATCTGCCGATATAAATATGGCTGATAAACCGGGCAGCATGACTTTTGTGGCAAAGCCTAAGAAGAAAGTGAAGGACACCTTGAATGTAAATCGCAGCATTACTTTATATAAAGAAGATAATATTCAATATTGTCTTTTACATACCTCCTCTGAAGAAGAATACCTGGATGGAAAAAGTCAATTGACAGATGCAGGTTTTATTTATGATAGTACTGCTGCAACAACTTCATCTTCTTCGCAGATTTTTCAGCGAAAAAATATTTCTGTGGTAGCTAATACGGCAAAGGATGAAAGTAATAGCGGCTATAGTTTTCTCTTGCAAAAAAAGGAATTGCCCAGTCTTGATAATATAAAGTATGCAGAAGACCTGCTTATTTTTGATTCGCACCAATACCTGCTCAGTTTTTTTGGGGAGAAGAATGTAAAGCAGGATGTGTATTATTTTTCGGAGAAGGAATTAAAAAAATGTTCGGTGCTGTTTCCAAACAGCAGCCAGCAGGTAACTTTTATCTGGGATGATGAAGTAGGCATGTCGAAACTTGCGTATATATTGATAAGCGGTCTTTCACCAACCGCCGGTGCTCTTCAATTTAATGCTGGCATACAACAAAACAAGTGGATATTGAAGAATGGACTTTATTGCAATATCAGTTTGAAAGAGTTGCTGGAATTAAATCAAGAAGATGTTGAATTTTATGGACGGGATTCTGAATTTTCTTACATGGTAGTGCCGCAGGCTACGGGCAATATTAATTTCAAAAAGATCGGTCTTACCCTGGGATGTTTTGATTGTGCAAGCTCTGATCTACTGGATGGGAAAAAAATAAGTGCCAAAAATGCTGTAAGTAAAAACCTGACCATGTATGTGGTGTATATTATGCTAATGCCATAATGTGTTTCAAAATAAAAAAAGGATGACAACATTTCTGCAGTCACCCTTTACTTTATTTATCTTTTTACAAACTCACCCTTCGATAAACTCAGGGTGACAAACAATCTTTACGCTTCTGCCTCCATATAACTTTCCATCGGCTCACAGGTGCATATAAGATTACGATCACCATGAGTATTATTTACTCTTGCTACGGATGGCCAGAATTTATTCAATGTAACATAATGCAATGGAAATGCTGCCTGCTGGCGGGAGTAAGCATGTTTCCATTCGTCTGCTGTAATTACAAATTGTGTATGCGGTGCATGTTTTAATGCATTATCTTTTTTATCTGCAGTGCCTTCTTCGATGGCTTTTATTTCTTTCCGTATGGAAAGTAATGCATCACAAAAACGATCGAGTTCAGCTTTGTCTTCACTTTCTGTTGGTTCTATCATTATTGTACCCGGAACAGGGAAGCTCATCGTAGGTGCATGAAAGCCATAATCAATTAATCGCTTCGCAATATCTTCTGCTTCTACTTCGGCGGTTTTTTTAAATGGACGAAGATCAACTATAAACTCATGTGCACACTGTCCATTGTGGTTGGTATATAAAATATCATAAGCTCCTTCTAATCTTGCCCGCATATAATTGGCATTGAGAATGGCATATTCTGTTGCTGCTTTTACTCCCTCATTGCCCAGCATACGAATGTAGCCGTAGCTAATGAGAAGTATGGAGGCTGAACCATAAGGAGCAGCAGATACGGCGTTGGTCGTTTCACCCTTCGATAAACTCAGGGTGACATGACCAGGTAAATAGGGTTTGAGATGCTGTTTTACACAAATAGGTCCCATACCGGGGCCACCGCCACCGTGTGGTATAGCAAATGTTTTATGCAGGTTCAGGTGACATACATCAGCACCAATTAAACCCGGAGCTGTTAAGCCCACCTGTGCATTCATATTTGCACCATCCATATACACCTGTCCACCGTGTTGATGAATGATCGAAGTAATTTCTTTTACCGTTTCTTCATACACACCATAAGTACTAGGATAAGTGATCATGATGCCGGAAAGATCGTTACTGTATTGCGCAGCTTTTGCTTTCAGATCTTCTACATCTATATAACCATTCTCTAATGCTTTTATTACTACTACTTTCATTCCACACATCACCGCACTGGCAGGATTGGTGCCATGTGCTGAAATAGGAATCAACATTACCTTTCTATTGTGATGGCCATTGGCTTCATGATATGCTTTGATGGTTAATAAACCGGCATATTCTCCCTGTGCACCACTGTTGGGTTGCAGACTGCATGCATCAAAGGCAGTTATCTCACAGAGGTATTTACTCAGTTCATCTATAATAAATTTATATCCTTCTGTTTGATCTGTTGGTGCAAAAGGATGCATCTTACTCCAGTGTGTCCAACTAAGCGGCATCATTTCAGAAGCTGCATTCAACTTCATCGTGCAGCTTCCCAAAGAGATCATCGAAGTATTCAAGGAAAGATCTTTATTCTCCAGTTGTTTAATATATCGCATCATCTGGCTTTCACTTTTGTGAGTGTTGAAAACCGGATGTGTTAAGAAAGAAGAAGTCCTGGTTAATGAAGTTGGGATATGATGGAGTTCTGTATCATGATCAATATCAAATGCTACAGGATTGGTATCATTTTCAAAACAATTGATCAGATCGAAAAGATCGGCTACATCTGTAGTTTCATCTAAAGAAATACCAATATGGTTGTTGTCAATATAGCGGAGATTGATCAACTGACGTACTGCTTTTTCTTTTATGGCAGTGATGTCTTTTACTTTTACTACAATGGTATCAAAGAAATTATCGGATATTAATTCAAAACCTCTTTCTTCTATTGCCTCAGCAATAGTTTGTGTAAGTAATGCAATTCGCTTCGCAATATTTTTTAATCCATCAGGCCCGTGAAAAACTGCATACATCGCTGCCATATTTGCGAGCAATGCCTGTGCGGTGCAAATATTAGAAGTAGCTTTTTCTCTTTTGATATGCTGCTCTCTTGTTTGCAAGGCCATCCGCAAAGCCCTGTTGCCCTGCGCATCTATACTTATACCGATGATGCGACCGGGAATATTTCTTTTAAATTCATCTTTGCAAGACATGAATGCTGCATGCGGACCACCATAGCCCAACGGCACACCAAAACGTTGTGCGGAACCAATAGCTACATCAGCACCTAACTCACCGGGAGGAGTTAATAATGTTAAAGCCAATAAATCTGTAGCCATTGCTACAAATGCACCGGCTGCATGTACTTTATTAATAAATGAACGGTAATCTTCGATGCTTCCTTTGTCATTTGGATATTGAACAATTGCTCCGAAATATGTGGCATCAATATTTGCAGATTGATAATCGCCTTCTACAATTTCAATTCCAACCGGAACAGCTCTTGTTACCAATACATCTTTTGTTTGGGGAAAAATTTCTTTATCCACAAAAAATTTTGGCCGTTCAATGTGATCTTGTTTGTTTAGTGTATTGAAAAGCATGGTCATTGCTTCGGCGGCAGCAGTTGCTTCATCAAGCAATGATGCATTTGCTATTGGTAAGGCAGTAAGATCACTTACCATCGTCTGGTAGTTCAACAAACTTTCCAAACGGCCTTGCGAAATTTCTGCCTGGTAAGGAGTATACTGAGTGTACCATCCCGGGTTTTCAAAAACATTTCTTAGTATAACTGAAGGAACGATGTTGTCATAATATCCCTGCCCGATATAATTAGTGAATACTTTATTCTTCAGCGAAATTTCTTTGATATGTTTCAGGTACTCATGTTCACTCATGGCGGCCGGAATATTGAGTGCATGATTCATGCGGATAGCTGGCGGCACTGTATTGCTGATCAACTCGTCTAAACTTTCAGTCCCAATTTTTTTCAGCATTTGTTTAGTATCCGATTCATTGGGTCCGATATGGCGGGAAATGAACTCGTTGGATTGTTGTTCGAAAAGATTCATAAATGGATTTACTTATGTTGTAAAAAGATGCGCAAAGTTACGGGCAGAAGGGCAAAAAAAAGAAGACTTGTTGAAGCAGTAAATCCTGATGTTAAAGCTGAATTTTTTGAAATTTCTATGGGTTTAAGCTAATTCATATGACTTCGGCCACCTACTTCACATATCGTATCTTGCGGCCATGGCACAGGATATTTTAATTAATTGGGAAAAGAAATCAGGAGAACGGCAGAAAGAGTACAAAAAATATTTGCACCGTGCCAATAAAAATGTGGTGCTGAAACAACTGCCCGACCTGAATGAGGAAGCTTTTGCTAAAATTGATTGCCTGAAATGTGCTAATTGTTGTAAAAATTATTCCCCCCGATTTACTCCACCAGATATAAAACGTATCAGTAAATACCTGGGCATTAAAGAAGGCGATTTTAAAGACACTTACCTGAAGGTGGATGATGATGGTGATAATGTGGCCAAAATAAAACCTTGTCCTTTTTTGGGTGATGATAATTATTGCAGCATTTACGAAGTACGACCAACGGATTGTGTTCGTTTTCCTTATATGGATGATGATTTTATGCTAAAGCGGCAACCTCTTGCGTTAAAGAATTCTACTTTTTGCCCTATTACTTATTATGTGATAGAAAAATTAATAGAGGTGGAGAAGGGGAAGTGATGATGATTTAATTAGCTTCTATCTTTTCTTTGATGATTGGGGTTATTTTAAGAATAGTGGTTTTGCCACACTTAATTAATTCTGTCAATTATTTAACTCTAGTAATAAGAGAATCGGCTATGCCATTTTTACCAAGCCCAGAGGGCAGAAATTGGTAACCAACAGAAAATTTACAAAACTAAGCTCCTGGGGCAATGTCATTAAGTTAAGCCTCAGAGAGGCGATATTTTGGTAGGTATAAGTTATTAAAGTCTGTCTAAGCCCCATCGGGGCGACATTTTTTATCCTTCATAGAATTCGAATAAGTACTTGTCTTCGTATGCTACATCAAAATCAGTAAGCATTTTTATATATTCCTCTTTAAAAGTTTTTGTACGATGATGTTCTTCCTGATTCATGATGTATTTAATTACAATGTCTCTTTGACTTTTTGCAAATGAAAATGCACCATAACCGGCCTGCCACTCAAACTTCCCTTTTACATAATGCTGTTCATTTATCCATGAACTGCTACTGGCTTTTACTGCACTCATAAAATCAGCTATGCATGTAGTAACTGGCATTCCAAATAAGATATGTACATGATCTTTCCATCCTCCTACCGCTAAAGATTTTGCCCCTTTTTTAGTTATTATTCCTGAAATATATTGGTGCAGGTTGTCCCGCCAAACTTTCGTAATAAAGTTCTTTCTGTATTTTACAGCAAATACCGAATGAATAGTTATTTGCGAATAGGTGTTGGCCATGAGTTGTGTCGCCCCGATGGGGCTTTGTTAGTGGTATGCTTATTTATTTAGTTACCAAAATTTTGCCCCGAGGGGGCTACAAAATAAAGAGGTTTGTGCTTTTAGCAGCAATTTTTTTCTTCAACTTAAAATTAGTATCAGTTAAGAATTTTGATATTTTAAAGCCACATTGTGACAAAAAATAATAATGAAATTTTCTACAAATAAACCTGCACCTCATGCTGCACTCCATCATTCACCAATAAAATAACGGAGCCACTTTCTTCTTTTCCATCGGTGATGATCCGGTCTTTTTCAGTATGCTGTATTATTTCAATAACATACATCGTATCTATATACCGGTATTTTATTTTTACAGAAGGCCATGCATCTGGCAGGCACGGTGAAAAACTAAGTGAGTTGCCTTTTCTTTTTAAACCAATAAAATACTCGAGGATCAATTGATACATCCAACCGGCAGAACCTGTGTACCATGTCCATCCGCCCCGCCCCTGGTGTTCTTTTACTGCATATACATCGGCAGCTATTACATATGGTTCTGCTTTATATTGTTCTGTGGTAGTCACATCATTACCATGGTTAATGGGATTTATCATTTGCAACAGATCCCATGTTTTTTCTTTTTGTCCCAGCTTTGCAAAAGCCATTACCAGCCAGATAGCAGCATGAGTATATTGTCCGCCATTTTCTCTTACACCCGGCACATATCCTTTTATATATCCGGGGTTAAGTGTTGATTTATCAAATGGGGGGTTGAATAATTTTATGATCTGCTCTTCTCTTGCTATAAGATGTGTAGATGCAGATTGCATGGCTTGCTGCCTGCGATTTTCTTCACCGGCATTGGATATCACTGACCAGCTTTGTGCAATGGAATCAATCTTACATTCATCATTTTGTTTAGAGCCGAGCGGAGTGCCATCATCAAAATAAGCACGGCGATACCATTCGCCATCCCAGGCATGTTCATTGATATTTGTTTTTAACAACTCTGCCTGTTGTAAACATTTATCAGCAAAAACTTTATCACTTTTTAATGTTGCTACTTCTGCAAATCGAATTAATATATCGTATAGAAAAAAGGCAAGCCATACACTTTCTCCTTTTCCATGCTGACCTACTTTATCCATGCCATCATTCCAATCGCCGGAGCCGATAAGGGGTAAGCCATGCACACCAAAGCGAAAACCAAATTCAATGGCCTTTACACAATGCTCATATAAAGTGGCGGACTGATCAGACTTTATCGGAAGATCATAATACGACTCTTCATTGCTGTTTAATAAACGGCCTTCTAAAAAATTAGCAGACTCATCGAGTATTGTTGCATCACCCGTAGTAGATACATACCGGCTAGTTACATATGGTAGCCAAAGAAAATCATCCGAACAAGTGGTACGTACACCTCTGCCCGCAGTTGGATGCCACCAGTGTTGCACATCACCTTCTTTAAATTGACGGGAAGCACATAATAATATTTGTTGCTTAACTAATGCAGGTTTTGAATGCATCAATGATAGCACATCCTGCAACTGATCTCTAAAACCAAATGCTCCACCAGATTGATAAAAACCGCTTCGGGCCCACATACGGCAAGCCAGGGTTTGATAATTCAACCAGCCATTGGATAAAATATTAGTAGCGGCATCCGGAGTTTCAATTTGAATTGCATCCGTTGCTTCCTTCCAATATTGTTCTACCTTCTGTAATGATTTTTTTGCTGCATTGGTTCCGGAAAACATTCTGATGGTTTCCAATACTTCATTGGCATTTTTACCGGCACCTAACCGGAATACAATTTCATTTTCTTCATCCTCCACTAAATCAACCGCCACCTGAATAGCGGCACAGGGATCTAATGCGGCACCAGTTTTTCCGGAGAGTCTTGTTCTGTTCATGGCATCAGGATTGGCCATGGTTCCATTGCGACCAATAAACTCTGCTCTATCGGTTGTAATAAAACGATTGGTATCATCCGCATCAAAAAAGACGACCCTATTGTCAAATTCCGTATTGTAAGGATTGCGGGCAAGAATAGCACCACTGCGGGTATCAACTTCGGTAATTATATGCATTAATGATTTGGAACGAAGATCTCCCAACACCCATTCCATATAACCGGTAATAGAAAGACGGCGGTTTCTTCCAGATCTGTTTCTTATTTTAATAGCGATAAATTTAACCGGTGCTTCAATATCTATATGCACTGTTACTTCTGTTTCAATCCCATCTTCACTGTGTTCGAAAATGCTATAACCAAATCCGTGTCGGGTGATATAAGGTGAATTGCCGGTAGATGGCAATGGCATAGGCGACCAGAACCTTCCACTTTCTTCATCCCGCAAATAAAATGCTTCGCCTTTTAAATCAGTAACAGGATCATTATTCCATGGAGTAAGCCGAAACTCATGTGCATTATCAATCCAGGTGTATGACTGACCACTTTCGGTGATAACACTTCCAAAGTATGGATTAGCCAATACATTTATCCATGGTGCAGGTGTAAACTTACCCGGCTCCGTAATGATCACATATTCTTTTCCATCTTTTGAAAAGCCCCCATGACCATTATAGAATTGCAGATCATCCGGCAGTGATACAGAAGTTCGTAATGATGAAGTAAACTTGCTTGGACTAAAATATGGTATGCTTGTTTTTAATTTGGTGCGGCCATTTATCTGTTCTTCCAGTGTGCCAAGCTTATCAGAAATAATTACATGTGCTACCGTTTGAAATAGTATTCTGTCTTCATTAGAGATCTGATCGGCTGAACGAACAAAAATTCCACCAAGGTTATCTTTTGAATCAATAACAATACCCGGTGATACCAAACCTTGTATCTGGTTATGCAAGACCTGGCGATAGCCACCGTAATCTTCATTCCAGATAACAAGATCTACCAGCAAACCTTTTAATCGCCAATATGCATGTGCCTGCACCATTTGTTTTACCAAATCAATATTGGATGAGTCTTCTATTTGTAATAACACAATGGGTATATCACCAGAAATAGAATAACCCCACAAGCCTGATTGCCCTCTATGATTTTTTAAAATCGTTGAAGGATCAGTTCGTAAGGAACTGTTGGCGAAAATAACAGAGCTGGCAAGCCTTGAATATAATTGTGCATCTGCTTCTACTGCATTGATCTGTCTTAGTATTACCTGGTTATGTGTCAATGCCATTTCAAGCACCCGGTTGATGAGATGTTTGTCCTGGTATTTTTCTATCAGGAAATTGCAGGTTTCTTTTGTATCTGCAATACCAAATATCATATCGATCGTTGCTGACTCATATGGCTCCAGCACAATTTTATATTGAATAGAAACAACAGGATCTAAAACAGAACCGCTGCTATTAGATAATGCATTTGGCTGATTGATAGCAATCGGATTATTGATGGTATGTCCTCTGCCAATAAATTTATTTCTATCTGTTTCGTAAGAAATATTTTTAATTTCCACATCATGCACTTTCATCAGGTGAAACATGTATGGATTATTTTCATTGGCCGACCGTGGACGACGGGTGCAAGTAATTGCATTTCGCTGCTCATTCAATTCTGTTTGTATAAAAAGATTGCTAAAGGCAGGATGCATTTCGTCCGCAATAGCAGTTGTTAATACTACTTCTGCATAGCTGGTAACTTCAATGGTTCTTTTTTTACGGGAACGATTAGTAATATGCACCCGGCGTAGTTCAATATCATCTTCCGGTGATACTACAATCTCTGTATGTGTTTCCAGCATCCGATCCCTGCGGCGAAATTCTGCTCTTGCCTGTGAAAACACGGCTTCATAATTTTCACCTTCCTTCAAAGATGGTTGATAGGAAGTGGACCAGGTTGCATTATTGTCAACATCACGAATATAACAATAGGTGCCCCAGTTATCACAAGTGCAATCTTCTCTCCATCTTGTTAAAGCAAGATTTTTCCAGCGGCTATATCCACCACCGGAATTGGTAACCATTACATGATAGCGGCCATTGGATAATAACTGCACTTCAGGAATAATAGTATCGGGAGTTTTTAAAACTCTCATATATCCATTACCACCGGGTGTGATGCTGGTATCTGCTTCATGCACACTGGGTGAATAGAAGGTTGTAACTCTTGGAATTCTTTCCTGCAATAATAGTAATGCAGATTTTACTTCTATATCATTTTCAAACCGTTGCTGCATCGGTTGATCATTCAGCAAATAGTTGATGGCCAGAAAACTCATTCCCTGGTGATGGGCCATAAAAGATTTTACAATAGAATAGGTTTGCTTTCTTGATAATCGGGATGGAGTATAATCTATAGCTTCATAAAAACCGTAACGGCCTTCAAAGCCTTCTTCTTTCATGGTTTCCAGGTTTTCATTAGCTTCTTTTGGGGCCACCATCAAACTCATAATGGTGGAATAAGGAGATATCACCAGGTCTTCACCCAATCCTCTTTTAAATCCAAGGCCGGGAACACCAAATGGATTGTATTGATAGTTCATACTTGCATCCACCATGTTGTAACCCGATTCCGAAATGCCCCATGGTATACCTCTTTTTCTTCCGTACTCTATTTGTTTTTGAATGACGGCTTTGCTTGTTTGATCCAGCAATGTATTTGGATATGTCGGCATTACCAGCAGCGGCATCAGGTATTCAAACATAGAGCCGCTCCAGGATAATAAAATAGGCGTGGTGCCGATATTAGTTAGTTGGCGGCCTAATGCAAACCAACTTTGCTGTGGCAATTTTCCCTGGGCAATAGCAACAAATGTTGCAAGCCTTACTTCCGATGCCAGCAGATCATAAAAACTATTATCTCTTCTATGCTCTTCTGCATTGTAGCCAATCGTCAGCAAGTGTTGCGATTTATCATACAGAAAACCAAAATCCATTTTGGAAAACTGAACACATTTCAATGTTAATTGTTCTACAGATAACAATAATGCTTTTGCCCTGCGGCCAGATTCTGTAATTCCATTGCGATAGTTTGTCAGCCATTCATTTTCTTCTTTTGTATTATCCGGTGAGTATAGTTCATTAATGCGATGAAGTAATACCTGTTCTACTTTTGAAAGTTGTGTAATGGTTGGTATGCCGGGTAATGATGGAATAGTATCTGCAAACTTTTCGGGTGGCTTATTCAGCAAAAACCAGGGCATGAATATCCCGAGATCATTTTTTATTTTTTTAATATGGTTAAATATTTTTTGTATCCACCAGCCAGCTTCCTGCTCGGGGTCGGTATCTGATTGCACCAGTATTTTAGTGAGTGATTGTTCCAGCTCATCTAAAAACTTTTTTATCTGTTCAGGGCTTTCCAGTTCTGGCAGATCATCGGTATTCAATTGCTGTTGCAATTTTTTTAATGCAGGAATTTTTAAAATGGATGAGAGTATGCCTATTTCATCCTGCAAACCAACGAACATTGTTGGTGTTACAATTTTATTATCAGGTACCTGTAGCAGTCCTTGTTTCAATGCAACTAAATGTCCAAGCAAATTGCCACTGTCTACCGTAGAAACATATCGTGGATGCAATGGAGCAAGTGTAGTGGTATCATACCAATTATATAAATGCCCTTTATACTTTTCCATCCGCTGCATGCTTGTAAAAGTGTTGGCAGTATTATCAATTAACTCACCGGCGGTAATGTAACCAAAATCATAAGCTGTAAGACTACTAAGAAATGAAAGACCAATATTAGTAGGCGAAGTACGGTGTGCAATTCTATCTACCGGTGCTTCCTGGTAATTATCAGGCGGCAGCCAATTATTTTCTGCATTTACATGCACTTCAAAGAACGACCATATCTTCCGGGCCAGTTGCCGCAGGTAAATAGTTTGACTGGATGATAATTCCACTTTTGAAACATCTGTTGGGCGACTGATATACCATGCAATAAAAGGGGCCACCGCCCACAAGGCTAAAAATGGAAAAACTTTTGGTAAGGTAAGTGGTGAGTTAAATGTTAGATAAGCAAATATGGCGGCAGCAAAAAATACCGTGAACCACATTACCCGGTAGGCACCGCTGATCGTTTTTTCATTTGCTCTTGTATTGCTGTATGGATTCCATTGCAGTAATCCTTTGCGGGTAAAATAAATGCGCCACAGTGTTTGCAATATTGCAGTGCCGTTGTTGTAAACTTCGAAAGGAAGAAAAATAATATTCAGGCATTGCTGAAAAAAATTATCTTTCAACGAACGGCTGGTATAAATAAGATGCTGAATAAAAATTTCATCAGACGGTTTTCTAAAAAGCTCCCTTGTAAAACTGATAAACACCGGTAGAAAATAAATATCGAGCACTACCATGGTCCAGAAAAACGGATTGGATGAGATAAGCCATCCAAATAATAAAATAACTAATAAGGAAATAGGAACAATGCTGCGGCGGAGGTTATCAAATATTTTCCACTTGGAAAGTATGGACAACGGATTTTTTGTAAAACTTTTTTTGTAGGCGGGCACCAATGGAAGTACCCATGTTGCTATCTGCCAATCACCTCTTATCCATCTATGGCGGCGGCGCATATCGGCAATGTAAGATGATGGATACTCTTCATACAATTGTGTATCGGTAAGAAGACCTGCCCTTGCATAAGAGCCTTCCAGCAGATCATGACTAAGGATTCGATTTTCGGGGAACCGGTCCTTCAATGCTTTTTCAAAAGCATCCACATCATATATTCCTTTACCGATAAATGAACCTTCCTTAAATAAATCTTGGTACACATCTGATGTAGCTCTTGTATATGGATCGGTGCCCGGCTCATTGCCATGGGCTTTTGCATACAGCGAACTGCTTTCCATTGGCAGGCTGTTGGATACTCTTGGTTGTAAAATGGTGTAGCCTTCGGTTATTCTTTTTTTCTTTTCGTTATACAAAGGTTGATTGAGCGGATGTGCCATAGCGGCTGTCATCTTCCAGGCCATATCTCTTGGCAGTTGGGTGTCTGTATCAAGAGTGATGATATATTTTGTAGCAGAATAAATTTTTTCATCACCTACTATCAAAGAAAAATATTTTTTGCCTTCACCTTTTATCAATGCATTCAGATCACCCAGCTTACCTCTTTTTCTTTCAAAGCCCATCCATCTTTTTTCTTTTGCATTCCATTGCCGTGGCCGGTGAAATAGAAAAAAAGTATCATTGCCCGGACGATTATATTTTTTATTCAGCTCAATAATTTTTTCTTCCGCCAGTTGTAGTATCTGTTCATCTTCCGGCAGATCTTTTTCTTTGGCATCTTTAAAGTCTGTGAGCAAGGCAAATGAAAGATTGGCATCTCTATTAGCTAAGAAACGAATTTCCAGGTGTTCAGTAAGATCAGCAATGCCGGCTCTATCACTAAGAATGGTGGGTACCACTATCATGGTTCTGTATTCATCAGGAATGCCTTTCGAAAAATCCATGCGGGGTAATAAACATGGTCTTGCCATAATGGTAACTAACCAATTCATTACCGTCACGGCCAGTTGGCTGGTAGCAAATAAAATAAAGATGGCAAAGATCCAGACATAATAATTTTTATATCCTTCCGCTGCTAATTTAGAAATAAGACCCCATGAAAAAAGTGCTGTTAGTATAACAATTACCCCTGCATATGTAGTAAATGGAATTTTATTAACCAGTCTTCTGCATTTTTCTTTGGCAGATAATTTTACTTCAGTGGTTTTTTCAATTTGTTTTAATCCTTTTCCTTTCAGGTAATAACCTACATGTGCAGTACGGCGGTCTGTATCAGCAAGTGCATGTTGTTTGGCAAGCAGTACCACCATTTCTGCCACTATCTGTTCGGAGTAATTTGATTTTTTTGCAATACGTTCTATCGTATGCCGGTATTCATCTCTTGTATGAAAATCCATATCAGCATACACGGCCGCAGGATCTTTGCGGAGTATTTCTTCCATAATGCTGGTTTGCTCTACAAACTCCCGCCAATCATTTGTACTTAAAAAACGAAGACTGCTGATGCTGTTGCTGATGGATACCTGGTCGGCCGCCTGTTTTTGATTTTCCAATTGTACCAGCTCACTGGCGGATAATCCATTTTCAGAAAGTGTCTGTTCCAGCCAGCTCATCGCCAATACCAATGCATTTCCTTTTTCTTCCAGCCTTCTTGTAAGCTCTGCTACAAAAGAACTGGCCATGGGTGGTTTTGATCTTGCCATGTCGGCAATAACCAATACTAAATTCTTGGGATCTTTTTCAGCAATTGTTATTAATGCATCAGCCCAGGAAGCGGCCAATATTTTATTAGAAAGATCTATAGATATTTGTAAGGAAAGGCGGCGCAGATTTTCCAGCAGTGCCAACCGCAGCATGATGGGGATAGCCCATAACTCTCCAAGATTTAAATAATTTACTTGTTGATAGGCTTTTACAAAATTGTCGAGGCTTTTCAGGCTTACATGCCCATCACTATGGGAAATTATTTCCACAGCTATATCATACACCCGGGGCAATCCGGCTGATAATCCTTTAGCCAATTGTGGCAGCCCACGGCTATATCCTTTAGGTAAATGTTTTTTAGCAGTATAGATCTGTTCTTCTATCAGGTAAAAATTATCCAGCAGCCACTCACCGGCTGGGGTGATGCGGTCATCGTTTTTTACATTTTCGGTAAGACTGGAATGTACTTCCAGTAAAATGCTTTCATTTTCTGCAAGCCGCTTCAGCAGTTGCTCTGAAGGCTCTGTAGTAATGAGAGTATGCCGTTTTGCAAGGGCTTTTGCATGTTGTTCAAATTGTTCTTCGGTATAAATTTCTGCCCGCAGGGGAAGACTTTTATCGGGATCGGTGCTGCCGGCGGAGAAAAAAGGTTCAATTACATTTTTTGTAAAACGGGAAATTGCATGCGGAAGCAATTCAAAAAGGTCATTCGATTTTTTTTTTCCTTTGTCTCCCTTCATCCTGAAAATATTTGGTTTGGTTATTCAGGCCAATACATTCCAATATCATGCCCTGATGGGGAGAAGAATGGAGTAATTTTTTTTAATTACATCAATGGCTTAGTTGACGCAGAAAAAAATAATTATTGAGGGAGAATTAGGAGTAAAAAGAAGGAGAATAAAATATTATTCGGAGAATTCTTTGGAGCATTTTTTCTTTAGTTCATCAAAACATTCTTTGCAGATTATTTCGGCCATATAAAATTCGCCTTTCATTATTTCTTTATTTCTCGCCAGTTTTATTAATACGTATAGATCATTTATGGCGGCCGTATTAATATTTATCGTTTCGTTCTTTACCCAACGATTATCTGTTAAGATAATATTGATCGTATCGGCCCGTAATTTTAATTCGAGACATTGACCGGCTTTTAATTTATACGCCTTATCGTTTATGGTAAAATTGAATTTGAAAGGTGATACAAGGTTGCCGGGAATGGTAACAATGTGGATGTTTGTTATTTGTTGGGCAGAGGTGATGATTGTGGAGAGAAGGAAGAGGGAGAGGAGGATTGTTTTCATAAAAGAATATAAAACTTATGTATGTATTTGACTATTATTAAAATCCAAAGGCCATCTGACACATCGCCTGAAAAATTTTAATTTCTTGGATTGGAGTTAGGTGATAAAACTTGCGACTTTTCTTTAAGTAATAAATAAGCAATAATACTTCCTGCAATTAATCCTACTAAAGCGTAATATTCAAATTTCAGCGATGAAATTGGAATATCCATGTATATTGATTTAGATATCGGGTTCGCAGGGTCTGAATAATCAAGCACTGTTGTAGGCTGTAAATTTCTTGCTTTCGATTTTATCATTTCTCGTCTTACCAAAACTGAAACGATGATAGAAAGAAATATAATACATACTGTAAGAATTTTTCTTTGCGTCTTAAAAACAGGAGCGAATCTCCAGATAATAATTGTTGCAAATGGAATTAAGGCAAGTGTCAAGCTGAAGAGCATAGAAATCAGAAAAGGTCCATTTAAGCTTGAGTTCACATACTTAATATTCCCGACGATTGGAAGTATTAGCATGAAAAGCGAATTCCAGGTGTACATTCCTACAAAGAATAGAACTACTGAAAGTATAAGTGCAATAATGATTGTTTGCTTAGAGAGTTTCATGTGCATACTACAGTTGAATATACATATTTCTTATTCATTTAATTCTTGCTAACCATAACCAATTGTTATAAACTTACTTCATCGTCAACTCTTCCCAAGCCGCAGTAAGTGGTCTTTCAATACCATCACCTTTCCATTGGTCGGCGCCGGGTATGGCTTTGCTTTTTAAAATTTCTTCTTTTGATTTGCCGGCTTTTATTTCTCCGTCAACAAATAATAATAATTTTCCTAAATAATCCTGGAAAGCCCGGAGATCATCGGCTTTGCCGGTTACTTCATAACCAGTGGCAGCATGGCCAAAAACATACTGTGTGTTATTATCAAATAAAGAAAGAGCCTGGGTAATTACTTCTGTCCAGCTTTTTATATTGGCACCTGCCGTACGATCTATAAATGGATGGCGACGATTAAAAATCAAATCTCCACAATGCACAATATTTGCATTTTCAAAATGAATAAAGCTATCACCATTGGTATGGCCTGCACCAAAATAATGCAAGCGAATCTTTTCTTTTCCAAACTTACGGCTCCAGGTATTGTAATAGGTGAGATCGGGATAGAGTTGTTTGTCTTCCGATTTATTTTTTACCGCAGTAGCTTGCTGGTTGATGAGTGAGTTTTCATGTGCCAACACATTTTCTACAATGCCTTTAAAAGCTATGTTGCCGGAACTATGATCACCATGATGATGTGTGTTTATTAAAAGCTTGAAAGGATTTTCTGTTTTCTTTTTTAATTCATCTATCAGGTGTTTGCTCTGATCAGGAAATTGTGAGTCCACCACTACAATGCCATCTTTAGATAACAGGAATGCAATAGTGCCACCTCTTTCTGTAAAGATGCCGAGGTTATCGGTAAGCATGGTTATTTTCCATGGGTCTTCAAAAAAAGAGGCTAATAAACTTTTATTGGCTAAGCTGAGTGCAGCGAAAGTGAATGCAGAATTTTGAATGAAGGAGCGACGTTGCATAAGGTTGAAGTTTGAGATTTTATTAAAATAGTTTTATGGTTTGGGGTTGGGAGTTGGGTGTTGTTTATAGGAAAAACTTTCTTTTTGCTATGGTGAATTTAAGTAATAAAAATGAGTTGGACCTCACCCAGGGTGATGCTGATTGTTTGAGAACTCCGATTCCTCTCCTTTAGGAGATGGGTAATAAGAGTATTAAAGTATAAACAGTAAAGGGAACTTTTAGAGAATGAAGTGTCTTTTATATTTGATGCCAAATCCCTCCTGCTAGTAAAATTATATAATAAAAATAGTCGGGCAGGGAAACGGGACGATGAAGAGTGCGACGCAAGGGACGATGATCAGGGAACTGAAGCTGGCAAAACCCCAGTTGTTTTTTCCTAAAGTCGATTTTTTCCTACACCCTTCCCGAAAAAAATCGGGATGTGCCAAAAGGGAGGATTAGAATATCCTATCTGTATATTGTTTGTGATTAATACTAATTGCAGTATAAAAGAATTTTACACCTAAGTTCCCTACAGGGACAGGGTGTCTTTCTAATACTCAAACTTCCTCAACGTTGGTGCTTTTATCCAGGTAAGGATAACGACGATCAACGTCATGCATCCGCCGAAGACAACGGAGGGAACGACACCCATGAGTTTGGCGGCTACACCACTTTCGAACTGGCCGAGTTCGTTGCTGGAATTGATAAACATAGAACCGACACTGCTTACACGGCCCCGCATATGGTCGGGAGTTTTTAATTGCATCACCGTCCCTCTTACTACTACACTGATGCCATCAAGCATACCGGCCACCATTAATGCAATGAAAGAAAGTACAAACCATTTGGATAAAGCAAAACAAATAATGCATACACCAAAACCGGCGACTGCTATCATTAGTTTTTTTCCCTGTGCTTTTTTCATCGGGAAAATGGTTAGCAGTATGATGATAAAGATGGCGCCGATATCTATAGCAGCATTCAACCAGCCAAAACCTTGCGGCCCTATTTTTAAAATATCTTTTGCATACACTGGTACCATCGCTACGGCACCGCCAAATAAAACAGCAAACATATCTAATGAAAATGCGGCCAATATTTCTTTGGTGCGAAATACAAATCGTAATCCTTCCATTACACTATCCCATGTTTTCTTTTCTACTTTTTGTGCTATGGGTGGTTTTGCTTTTAACTGGAATAAAAAAAACATGGCAATTACAAGCAATGAACATACGATGATGAGTGTGCCGGTGATGCCGAGTTTCCAGATAAGAAAACCGCCGACGGCATGGCCGGTAACAGAGGCAGAAAGCCAGGAGCCTTGTGTCCAGGTGGTGGCACTTTGCAAATAATGTCGTGGTACTATGCTGGCCACCATGGCAGAAAAAGTAGGTCCGGTAAATGCTCGGATGATGCCGGTGCAAAAAATAACTGCATATATAAATAATGCAATGCTGTGTTTGGTAAAATGGCTGCTGGTAAATGAAGTGGATAAAAATAATAATGCGCCGGCGGTGCAGGTATAAAAGAATGATGCTATTAGTATCAATTTTCTTTTTTCACTTTTATCAATTACATGCCCGGCATATAATGCCATAGAGAGTGCCGGTATTACTTCTGCTAAACCTACAAGGCCGATGGCAAATGGATCACCCGTTAACTCATACACCCACCATGCCACCAGTGTGCCCATCATACGAAGAGCAGCGATAAAGGTGAAACGGCCAAGCATAAGGTTTCTGAATTCGGGAATACGAACTGCTGCAAAGGGATCGTTGGTAATTTGAGTGATGTTGGAGTTGTCAGGCATTTAATGTGAACAAAGATAGTATCACGGATGATAGGGATTAAAACGGATTTCAAAATAATACATACATTCTTTAATGAAAATAATATGAATACAATTTTTGAATTTGGAATTACAGGGCTGTGTGATGGTGGCCTCTCCCTTTAGGGGAGGTCGGGTGGGGTTTTATGGCAAGGTGATATAGTGCTGTCCATCTTGATAATCTTTTTCCAATGCTTCCTGTATTACCTGCAAGTGTTTTTCATTACCCAAAAAATCAGCATTACTGGCATCTACAAAAAGTGTTTTGATATTATGCTGCTTGATGTAGTGAGTGTAGGTTTCCTGTATGTTGAATAAATATTCGTCGGGAATGTTTTGCTCGTAGTGGCGGTTTCTTTTTTTGATGTTGGCCTGAAGTTTACTTACGGGTGCATGCAGGTACACCAGTATATCTGGTTTGGTGAGTTGTTGATTGATGATATCAAACAGGCGTTGATACAAACGAAACTCATCCTCCGGCAATGTTACTTTGGCAAATAAAAGACATTTGGTAAACAGGTAATCCGAAACGGTGAGTGTTTGAAACATATCTTTCTGCTGCAAAAATTCTTTTTGCTGCTTAAAACGTTCGGCCATAAAAAATAACTCCAGCGGAAAAGCATATTGCCCCGGATTTTCATAAAACTTGGGAAGAAAAGGATTGTCGGCAAATTCTTCCAAAATCAACCGGGCATTATAATGCTTGCTGAGCAAATGTGCCAAAGTTGTTTTGCCTGCGCCGATGTTTCCTTCTATAGTGATGAAGCTGTGTTTCATTTTGGTCAATAGTCAATGGTGAATGGTTAATTGCATTCATCATTAGAAGGCGCAAAATAACCGAATTGATAATTGATAAAAGGCTGCAAGGAAATATTGTGGATAAATCCTGTTGGGTGCTTATAATTTTATTTATGAGATATCTTTTTTACCGGCAATTCATCCGGGCAATCGGCTAATAATTTTGCAAGGGTCTTATTTAATACAGGATGAATGACATTGGGAGCAATTTCTGCCAGTGGCAATAAAGCAAAGCGGCGGTTCTGCATTTCGGGGTGTGGAAGTATTAATAATGGATAGTTGTGTATTTCATTATTAAAAAGGAGTATGTCTATATCGATAATGCGGGGGCCATATTTTTCTTTTCGGATGCGGCCCATTTGTTTTTCTACTTTTAAAATACGACGAATAAGTTGGCGGGCAGTTAATGTGGTTTCAATTTCTAAAGCCTGGTTTAAGAATGCTGGTTGATCCGTTTTGCCCCAGGCTGCGGTTTCATATAAAGATGAAGTAGCGGTAATGCTACCACATTCCTTATTGATCAGGTCTCTTGCCTGGGCCAATTTTTCCTCCCTGTTGCCCATATTGCCGCCGGTAAGTAAGTATGCCTTATTCATTTTAATATCCAAATATCTTTATTTTCAGCTTTGAATAAGTAATTAAATACATTTGCCACCTGCATGAAATCAAATCAACAACCGTATAGCCAGTCGAAAGCATTGTGGGCAATAACCAAGGCCAGTTTTAAAGCCATTTTTGCTAACCCGAGTGCTATTATTTTCAGTATTTTATTTCCCATCATTTTTGTGTTGATTTTTGGTGCATTTGGAAGTGGGGGTCAAACAGTTTTCAGAATTGCGATTGAAAAAGGCAGTGATACCAGCAGTGAATTTTATCATCGCCTGGCAGCAATAAAAGCTATACGGATAATTGAATATGCAGATACGAATGAATTGAATAAGGATTTAATAAAAGGAAGACTGACGGCAGTGGTTAATATAAAAGAGAATAAAGATTCCTCAGATTTACCAACTTATATTCTTAATACAAGAACAACTACTGCCAGTAATAATACAATCGGTCAGTTTCGGCAGGTGCTGGATTATATGAAACTGGTATATGAAAAATCTTCTTCAGGTAGTGGAAAAGAATTAGTGGCGATACCTGATACTAATATTAAAGAAGTAAGACCTTACCGCCAGATTGATTTTATATTACCCGGCCAGTTGGGCTTCTCTATTTTATTCTCCACCTTATTTGGTATTGCATTTACTTTTTATGGGTTGAGGGAACAGTTGGTGCTTAAACGTTTTTATGCATCACCAGTTAGAAAAATAAATATTCTCTTGGGTATTGGTATGAGCCGGTTATTTTTCCAACTGCTGAGTGTGGCGGTACTTATTTTGTTTGGCTACTTTGTGCTTGACTTTACTTTGCAACATGGCTTCATCACATTTATAGAAATAATATTGATGACTATCCTGATGCTCTTTCTGCTGATGGGTGTGGGATTGATCTTTAGCAGCATTGTAAAAACCGATACAGCTATACCATTACTGATAAACCTGTTTGGTTTTCCCCAGATGATGTTATCCGGTACATTTTTCCCGATAGAAGTTTTTCCAAAATGGCTGCAGGAAATTTGCAAAGTGTTGCCGCTAACACAATTTAATACTGCGGTAAGAAAAATTTCTTTTGAAGGATTAAGCATTATTGATTGCTGGCGGGAAATTGGCATTCTGGGTATATGGATGGGTATTATATATGTAATAGCCGTAAAAGTGTTGAAGTGGGAGTAATACCTCAGCTATAATCCTCCCCTTGATGGAGAACATATGGAAAGTTTTTATTGATGCCTTTATAATATCTGGAAAAGAGAAAATAATTATGCGGATCATAAAATTGGGTTTGATAAGTTTAGTAGCATTTGGACTCCTGATAACAATGTTCTCTTTATTTATTCCTTCTCACATCAGAATTTCAAAAGCAATAGATATTACTGCGCAAAAAGATTCCATAAGCAATCAAATAAGTAATACATCCAATTGGAAAAATTGGTACCCCGGTGCAGATTCATTACCTATTGAAAATGGAAAAGAAAAGGAAGCAGGTGCTTTTATAAAAATAAATACAGTTACTGATAGTACTGTAATTGCTACCGTACCGGGAATGGGCACCAAAGAAACCACCAGCGGTTGGAATTTTTATGCTGGTAGTATTCCTAACACCATTACGGTACAGTGGTACATGGATTTTCAACTTCGCTTGTATCCCTGGGAAAAATTTTCTGGTCTGCTGCTGGAAAATCGATATGGTCCGATGATGGAGCAGGGGCTTACAAATCTGAAAAGGTTGATGGAAAAATAATACTTAGCTCCTTATAGACACCGCAAAAGCTTGCAGAATCTTTCTCATCTTATTTCAGGTTTGTGCAATACTTTGCTCGTTTGTGCAACTTTTCTATTTTTCGATTTGTTAACTTGCATTACTTATCTCTAAATTCTCTATAACGATAATTACACTCACATTTATTACGAATTTAAAAAACCAAACAAATGAATCAACTTCAACGGCTCTGGCTGGGGAAATGTAAAGCCATATCCCTTGTCTTTTTGTTGCAGCTATTGGTAATTGCTGCATCAGCACAAATCAAGATCAGTGGAAAAGTAACAGGTGCAGATGGTAAAGGAATTGCTTCTGCATCGGTACAGATCAAATCAACTACTGCCGGCACCGTAACAGATGCTGATGGTATGTACACTTTAAATGCTAACCTAAAGCCAGGAAATTATGTTATTGAATTTTCTGGAGTAGGATTTAAATCATTTTCACAAACAGTAAAAGTAACCAGCGATGCCACTTACACAGTGAATGCGCAACTGGGTGAAGATGTAATGAGAATGGATGAAGTGGTAGTAACCGGTGTGTCTGCAGGTACTACCCGTAAGCAATTGGGTAGTTATATCAGTACTGTTAAATCAGATCAGTTGACAAAAGGTGCAACAGGTAATGTGCTTGCAGCATTGCAGGGAAAAACTGCCGGTGCACAGATCATTCAAAACAGCGGCGACCCTGGTGGTGGAATTTCTGTACGTCTTAGAGGTATCAGTTCTGTAAATAGTTCTTCAGAACCTTTGTATATAGTGGATGGTGTAATTGTAAATAATGCAACTACAAGAGTAACAAACACCAGTGGTAATTATGATGGCGGAGGTTTTGTTGGAACCATTGGACAAAACAGGATGGCCGATATTAATCCTGCTGATATTGATAGAATCGAAGTGCTGAATGGTGCCGCAGCCGCAGCAATCTATGGCTCAAGAGCTAATGCAGGTGTGGTACAAATATTTACCAAGAGAGGAAGCACTGGTGCACCGGTGGTTAGTTTTTCTACCAGTGTGCAGGTGAACCAACTTAGAAAAAGTGTTCCGGTAAATCAATCTCCTACAAAATTTGGCGGACCTACAGACGGTGCTGGCGCACAAACACAGGATATATTAACTCCGGCATTGACTAACAAAACAAACGTAACCCGGTACGATTACAACGATTATATTTTCCGCACCGGTATTGGTACAGATAATAATGTATCAGTAGCTGGCGGTAAAGACAAAACAAAATATTATACATCTGCCTCTTATTTTAAAAATGAAGGTATCATCAAGAATACAGATTTCAGAAGATTTAGTTTCCGCATGAATCTTGACCAGGCATTAAGTGATAAAGTAAGTTTCAATATTGGCTTAAACTTTATTAATAGCCTGAGCAATGAAAAGCCGGATGGCAACTCCTTCTTTTCTCCAATGAACTCCATCAACATCATTGGTAATTTTCATGATCTGTTTACCAGGGACATATTTGGAAATATTAAAGCAATAGGTGAAAGAGGACGGGTAAATCCTGTTTCTGTTATTGAAGACATCAAGCAAAGACAAGAAACCAACCGAATCATTGCCAGTACCGGTTTGAAAATAAAACCATTCAAAGGATTAACACTCGACTACACCATGGGCATAGATCAGTATGGTCAGAAAGGAACAACCTTCATTCCGCCATTTGCATATAATGTTAGTGATGGATTTTTTGGTGGTGGCCCGGCACTTGATCCTACCAGGAATGGATATGCCAGTGCAGGTAATTATAATTTCTTTCAGATCAATAATGAAATTAATGCCACCTATCAAACAAAGGTGACTAATGACATATCATCAACATCACAGGTAGGTTATTCAGTACAGTATGAAAAATCAGGATACACACTTTTGCAAAGTCGTGGCCTGTCACCATTTGCACAAACAGCAACTGCCGGAAGCACCATTATACCAGGTGTAGATCAAAGAGGTGAATTATCTGTATCTGGATATTATTTTCAACAGAATTTTAATTACAAAAGTTTGCTTTACGTTACAGGTGCTATCAGGGTGGATGGTTCTTCAGTTTTTGGTGAGAATCAAAGAAATCAGAAATACTTAAAAGCTAGTGGAAGTTATATTGTCAGCGAACATGAGTTTTGGAAAAACATGTCATTAAGTAAAGTTTGGAATTTTGCGAAGCTTCGAGTTGCTTATGGTGAAAGTGGTAACCTCACTGGGATTGGGGCATACGACAGGTTTAATACATATAGTAGTAACTCATTTGTTAGCCGTACCGCACTTACATCAAGTAGTACCTTAGCCAATACCAATGTAAAACCTGAACGTCAGAATGAATTAGAGTTTGGGATTGATCTTGGCTTTTTCAATAGCCGATTGAATATTCAGACAAATATTTATAATAAAAAAGTAGATGACTTATTGATCAATAGGTTTATTGCACCTACTACCGGCTTTAGCAGTTTGCTGGATAACTTTGGCAGTTTGGAAAATAAAGGATTTGAAATAGTGGTTAATGGTAAACCAATACAAAATAAAAATTTCAACTGGTCTGTAACCGGAATTTATAATCACAATAGAAACAAAGCGGTTAAAATAGGACAGGCTTTAACCTTACTGGCTACCAATGCCGGGGCACCAGTTGCCATTATTGAAGGACAACCAATCGGTGTTTTCTACGGTGCTTTCTTCGCAGTAGATCCAAGTGGTAACCTGGTAAAAAATACGGTTGGCTATCCACAAGGTGAGAGAGGTATTCAAACCGGTCCTACCACCTTTACTGTACAAAGAGATCCTGCAACTGGATTGCCTATCACTACATTTCCATTGATTCGTAAAGTAATCGGCGATCCAAATCCTGATTACACAGCCAGTTTGGTAAATGAATTTACTTATCGAAAAGCAAGTATGCGGATACAGCTGGATGCGGTACAGGGTGTGGAAGTATTTAATGCAGACTGGAGAACAAGACAAGGTGTTGGTAATGGTAAAGAAGCGGAGAAAGAACAAACAGGGGTTTATCCCCGTGGATACATCAATAGTTTTTATGCTACTGTAGAACAGTGGCGCATTGATGATGGTTCTTTTGTAAAGCTGAGAGAAATATCATTAAGCTATGCTTTTGGAAACTTTAAAAAGATAAAAGACATTACACTAAGTGTGAGTGGAAGAAATCTTATTAGCTGGGATAATTACAAAGGATATGATCCGGAAGTAAATGCCGGCGGACAAAGCACTATCCTTCGTGGTATTGATTTTGGTGCAGTGCCTATTCCTAAAACATACAGTGTGGGTTTATCTGCAAAATTCTAAACTATCAAAAAACTATTTATGAAAAATAATATAATAAAAATTGTAATGATCGGTGCCATAGCCAGCACCGCTATTGTTCAATCAGGGTGTAAAAAGGATTTTACAAATCCAAATGCTGCTACTGATGAACAGGTATTTAGTTCGGCAAAAGGATTAACGGGTGTTGTGGTTGGTTTGCAAAGAGTATACACATTGGGCAGAGGAAGTACTTTGTATAATTTAGTAACCATTAATGGACTTACCACCAATGAACTGATAGTGGTGAACACCGGTAACACTGCCGAAGTGCAATTAGCAGCCGGTGGTACTGCCGTGGATGGTAATCATACCATGCTTACTACTTTCTGGACTACCTGCAACAAAGTGGTGTTTGATGCAGACAAAGTAATTGCTAATGCAAAAACATTGGCCGATAAAAATTATGCCAGTGGTTTAATTGCTTATGCCAGTATTTTCAAAGCATTATCTATTGGTAATATGGCGCAATTTTGGTCGAGAACACCAGATGGTACTGGTACCAACGTAAATTTTATTGATAGAGTAGACGGTTTTAAAAGAGCCATTACTATTATTGATGAAGCACTTGCTGCTATTACTGCAAATCCTATCAGTGCATCATTTATTGCAAATGTGCCGGCAGGTATTGATATCATTAATACATTAAATGCTTTAAAGGCCAGGTATTCTTTATATGCCGGTTTGTATCCACAGGCACTGGCTACTGCCAACTTAGTTGATCTTGCAAAAAAATCCACTTTCAACTTTGATCCGGTTGCCTTGAATCCATTTTTTGAAGTAGCTACTTCTACTAATAATGTGGTGCAGCCAAAAGACTCCACTTTAGGTTTGTTGGTTCCATTGCAGCCTTCACTTACAGATGGCAGAGTTCCATTTTATACCAGTATCAATGCTTCAATAGCTCCAAGGTATCGCATCAATGGATTTGGTAATGCAGCGGCTACTGCCTTCCCTGTGTATTTGCCCGGCGAAATGACATTGATAAAAGCGGAGTGTTATGCAAGAGCTACGGTGCCTGACCTTGTAAATGGAAATCTTGAATTGAATAAAGTGGTTGCAAAAACAAATGATCCATTTGGTGTAAATGCAAATCAACCACCGGTTGCTGCTGCTACACAGGCTGATCTGCTGGACCAGATCTATAAACATCGCTGCATCGAACTTTTTATGAGTGGACAAAAGTTAGAAGATATGCGCCGCTTTGGAAGACCAAATGCAGAAAGGAAAAGAAACCTAATGCCTTTTCCACTTCGTGAAAGAGATAACAATCCAAATACTCCTGCTGATCCTCCATTCTGATAATGTAAAAAATATAGAAAGGGTTACTTTTAACGGTAACCCTTTTTTATTAATTGTATGAACAACGAACAAAAAATTATTGACTCCTGGTTTGCCAATGCGGCCAATTGGATTAATATTATTGATACAAATGGTATTGAATCCAGAAAGCTTGCAACTAATAATGCAATTGTAGAAATTGTTTGTCAACATCAACCAGCAACAGTGCTGGATATTGGCTGTGGTGAAGGTTGGTTGGCAAAAGAATTAGCAGATAGAGGAATGCATGTTACGGGTATTGATGCAATTCCTGTATTGATTGAAAGAGCAAAAGAAAAAGTGTCGGCCAATTTTTTTGTTGCAACCTATGAAGATATTTATCAGAACAAATTTTCATTTAACAATCTGTTTAATGCTGTCGTTATCAATTTTGCATTGATAGGAAAAGAATCAACAGAGCTATTACTTTCTTCACTGCCAAAGCATTTATCTGCTACTGGTAAATTGTTTATTCAAACATTACATCCATATAGCCGCAAGTTACTAAATGATTATGAAAGCGGCTGGAAGGAGGGAAGCTGGGATGGATTGGGTGATCAGTTTACGATGCCTTATCACTGGTATTTCAGAACAATGGAAGACTGGATGAAGTTGCTGAATACATCTGGTTTTGATAAAGTTGAAGTCAGCGAAGTATTTCACCCGGTTTCAGGCAAACCATTGTCTGTAATATTTACTTCTTATCATTAATACAACAGCAGGCTTGCAACTTTTTTCCAACCTCCCACTTCAAATAAGTAATTTTATAAAAATTACGTTATGAAAATTGGCCAGCGGATAATTCCTTTTATCATTACTATCACTTTATTCCATTCCTTAAATGCACAGGTGCCGGAAGATACTATTATTGTGATGTATCAGAAAGACAGTGCGGTGGTACCGGAAACAGAACAAACGGTTTTATTTTTTCAGGAAAATGAAAGAATACCTGCCGGTTTGCTGAATAAAATAACAGTGGTTACAAAAGCAAGGAAGACAATGAAACTAGCGGCATTGCTGAAAACGGCGGATATGAAGACAGCCGATTATGTGCTCGCAGATATGGATAACGATGGAAAAAAGGAATTGCTTTTTAGTGGCAATACAGGCGGTGCACATTGCTGCGATGAATTATATATTTATAAGAATATAGGACCCAATAAATATCAGCATGTGGCTAAATTATTTGCGGGCAATACTGTTATTACTGACAAAAAAGAATTCAGGTATAACCTGTATGAGAATTTTGGTTACTTCTTTACCTGCTATGCCTGTGGCTATTCCGATACCAGTGATGCAGCTCCCGTTCATATAACTACTATCACACTACGATATAATAAGGGAAAGCTAAGCATTATACCCGGTGATACAGAACTACGCAGTACTATAAATGATAACCTTGGAAAATTAGGGGAACAGCCTTACAAAAAAATTGATCCCGATCTGAAGCAGGATGATGGACAACGAAAAGAATTTGCCATCAACCTTGCCGTTTATTATTATTCTTTTGGAAGAAATATGGTAGAAACTCAAAAGCTTTTTAATAAGTACTATAAATTTCCTGATTCCAAAGAGGTGTGGAATGCATTTGTAAAACAGATCAACTACATGAAAAAAGTAAATGACTTCTAGATTTTATTGGAAATAAATTTTAGGTTCCGTTGGATACCTTTAAATTTTGAACGCCGCAAAGGAGATTGCCTGAATATTTCTTTAAAACTTTCTTCAGTCATCAACTCCCATTCTTTCAGTGATAGATTTAAAATTTGGGGAATGGGAGTAAAAGCAAGTTCTGTAGTTGGTTTACTAAATCTATTCCATGGGCATACATCCTGGCAGGTATCACAACCAAACATCCAGTCATCAAATTTTCCTTTCATCTCACCGGGTATCATCATTTCTTTTAATTCAATAGTGAAATAAGAAATGCAACGACTGCCATCAATTACTTTATCAGGTAAAATGGCATCCGTTGGGCATGCTTCAATGCAACGGGTGCAGGTGCCGCAATAATCTTTTGCAAATGGATCATCATATGCTAATTCGAGATCGGTAATTAATGTAGCTATAAAATAGAAAGAACCCATTTGCTTATTGATCAGGTTTCCATTTTTACCGATCCATCCGGCACCGCTTTTTTGTGCCCAGGTTCTTTCCAGTACAGGTGCAGAATCTACAAAGCCCCGGCCATGTATATCACCAATATTTTCTTTAATGAGTTGCAGAAATTCATTCAACTTTTCTTTTATCACTTCATGATAATCTTTACCAAAAGCATATTTAGAAATTTTTGGTGCATCTTTTTTTTGTTCTTCCGCCGGATAATAATTTTTTAATAATGTGATAACTGATTTTGCTCCCGGCACCAGCAAACCCGGATCTATGCGCATATCAAAATATTTTTCCATGTACTGCATAGAGCCATGCATGCCACTGTGTAACCATTGTTCCAGTCGTTTTGCATCTTCATCTAATTTTTGTGCAGGTGCAATGCCACAATAGTCAAACCCAAGTTGTGCCGCAGTTTTTTTAATAAATAAAGTATTTTGTTGCAGCGAATTCATATCACTGATTTGTCTGATATTAGTTGTTGAAATAAAATAATCAGTTTTTCATTTGAAAAGCTAATTATTTTTAGTAAACTTGAAGATAGGCTTTATCATTTTATTACAATTAACCACCATCTATGAAGCAATTCCCCCTTTTTCTATTTTCTTTTCTCCTTTTATTTACTTTAAAAGCTACTTCGCAAAATAAAATAAGCACAAAGTTTGGTAATGTGTCGGATAAAGATTTTGCAAATAAAGTGTATAGCCTGGATAGTAATGCCAGTGCTGTTATCCTGGCAGATGTAGGTTCTACCGTTATTGAAGGAAATAGCAAAGGATGGTTTTCCCTCACCTATAAGCAATATAGAAAAGCACATATCCTGAATAAGAATGGATATGATATTGCCAATGTTTCTATATATCTCTACGCAGATGGTGATGCTGAAGAAGTATTGGATAAATTAAAAGCTGTTACCTACAACCTTGAAAATGGAAAAGTAGTAGAAACGAAGCTGGATGTAAAGGCAAATGTGTTTAAGGATAAGCTGAATAAAAATCTTATCGTTAAAAAATTTACCCTGCCAAATGTGAAAGAAGGCTCTATCATTGAATATGAATATACTCAAACATCCGACTTTCTTAGTAACCTGCAACCGTGGTCATTCCAGGGAGATTATCCACGGGTATGGAGTGAATACAATCTTACACAACCAGAATTTTTTGGCTATGTTTCATTAACGCAAGGTTTCAAGAAGTTTGATATCGTTGAAAAGAAAGACAACATGCAGTCATTCCAGGTGACTGATAGCAGGTCAGTCGGCGCAACCGAACGTTTTAGCTTTAATGCAAATGTGACTGACTTCCGATGGGTAATGAAAGATGTTCCAGCATTGAAAGAAGAAAATTTCACTTCTACTATTGATAATCATATTGCAAAAATTGAATTTCAATTGGCAGAGAAAAAATATCCTTTGGAATATTATCGCTACATGGGTACCTGGCAAAATGTGGCAGATAACCTGATGAAAGCAGTATATTTTGGTGAGCAGATAAACAAGGATAATGGATGGATGAAAGAGATCATTGCACCATTAAGAAAAGATGGAGTGGGTAAAATGGATATGATGAAAAACATTTACAATTATGTTCGAGACAATTTTACCTGTACTAATCATAGTGATAAATACCTGGGACAAACTTTGAAAAATCTTGCCAAGACAAAAAATGGAACTGTTGCAGAAATAAATTTATTGCTTACGGCCATGTTACAATATGAGAATATTGATGCAAGTCCTGTTCTATTAAGCACCCGATCTAATGGGTTCACCTATTCTATTTATCCATTGCTAAGCCAGTATAATTATGTGGTAACAAGAGTAGATATGGATGGGAAACAATATTATCTCGATGCCAGCGAACCCAGATTAGGGTTTAATCATTTACCCCTGCGTTGCTACAATGGGCATGCAAGGGTAATTAATAATGCAGCAGAGGCAATAGAATTGAACGCCGATAATCTGTCAGAAACAAAATTTACCAGTGCATTTATCATTAATGATGAGAAAGGAAAGCTGGTAGGAAGTATGCAGCAAACTCCGGGGTATTACGAATCTTATTCAATAAGAGATCGAATTAAGGAAAAAGGAAAAGGAGAATTAGAGAAAGATATCAAGAAAGGTTTTGGAATGGAAATAGCCATCAGTAATTTTAATATAGATTCGTTGGAGAAGTATGATGACCCACTGTCTATTAGATATGATTTTGATATTACAGAAACAAACGAAGAAGATGTTCTGTATATCAACCCAATGTTTGGAGAAGGATATAAAGAAAACCCTTTCAAGTCTGCTGAAAGAGCTTACCCCGTAGAAATGCCCTATGCTATGGATGAGATTTATAGCTTGCAAATGGAAGTGCCAGCCGGATATGTGGTTGATGAATTGCCCACTTCCATAATTGTAAAGTTGAATGAAGAAGATGAAGGATTGTTTGAATACAGGATATCTCAATCAAGCACTAATATTTCATTTCGTTCCCGCATACGTATCAGCCGGGCATTCTTTACACCGGATGAATATGAAATGCTTCGGGAGTTTTTTAACCTGGTAGTAAAAAAGCAAGCAGAACAAATTGTTTTTAAAAAGAAAAAATAAAGTGAATAAGAAACTAACCGGATTATTTGTCTGCTGTTTTCTTTCAGTGCTTGCATGGGCAGGTGAAGGAGAATATGCCGTATCCCGCATACCCGCAGCATTATTAAAGGGGGCTAATGTGATAAAACGAAGTGAAGAACTCCGATTTGAGATTACTGAAAAAAATAAGGCCCGTTACTATACTAAAGTGGCCTATACTATTTTGAATGAACAAGGGGAAAGATGGGCAATTTATTCTGAAGGTTATGATAAATTAATGAGCATAGAATCGTTTGAGGGTAGCTTGTTTGATGCAAACGGTGTCAAAATAAAAAGTCTTAAAAAAGCAGATATAAAAGACGTAACAGGCAGCGATGATGGATTGGCAGATGATAATAGGTATAAATGGCACAGTTTTTTTTACAAAGTTTATCCTTACACTGTTGAATATGAAACAGAGGTTCATTTTAAAGGAACAATGTTTTTGCCTAGTTGGACTCCACAGGAGAGGCCAATAATGGGAGTTCAACAAAGTTCAATAAGTGTTGTTAGCCCGATTTCTAATCCACTCCGTTATAAAATGTTCAACTATTCTTCAGAGCCTGTAATAACTACAGACACAAAGGAGAATAAAATTTATAAATGGCAAGTACAGAACATACCTCCTTCTGTTTCTGAATATTCAGCACCGGCATGGTATGAACTTACAACCAGTGTGTTTTTAGCTACGGAGAAATTTGTCTTAGATGATTATGAAGGTAGTAATGCAAGCTGGAAAGATTTTGGAAGGTTTGTTTACGACTTAAAAAAAGACAGGGATGAATTGCCAGACAACATTAAAGCAAAAGTGCATGAGCTTACTGATGGAATTACTGATAGTAAAGAAAAGATAGATAAGCTGTATAAATTCATGCAGGAAAATACCCGGTATATAAGTGTACAGTTAGGTGTTGGTGGCTGGCAGCCTTTTGATGCTAAATATGTAGCCACAAAAAAGTACGGAGATTGTAAAGCCTTAAGTAATTATATGTATTCATTACTTAAAGAGGCTGGTATCAGATCGGTGTATGCAGTTACAGGAAGGGGCTATGATTTAAATTATTTTTTAACAGATTTACCATCTTCACAGTTTAATCATGTTATATTATTTGTGCCGTTGGGAAAAGATACTACCTGGCTGGAGTGTACCAGTCAAACACTTCCCGCAGGATATATTGGTGCCGATAATTCCAACAGGCAAGCTCTGGCAGTAGATGAAAATGGTGGGGTTCTTGTTTATACACCCCGGTATAACTTGAATGAGAATACAGAAATACGAAAAATAAAAGCAGAGCTTGATGCAGAAGCCACATTGATGGTAAAAGCAGAAACTATATATGGGGGAATTCAGCAAGATCTATATCATGAGCTGGTAAATACTCTCTCAAAAGATAAGGTGAAAGAATTTCTGCAGGAGCAATTAGATTTTGCTACCTATGATATCAATAGTTTTAATTACAAAGAAACCAAAGCTGCATTACCTGCCGTGCAAGAATCGCTGTATATTGTAGTAAGAAATTATGCGACTATTACCGGTAAGAGACTTTTTATTATCCCGAATATAATGACAAGAAGCAACCGTAAACTCTCCGCCGATTCAGCCCGCAAATTTGATATACAGATGGGATTTGAATACAGGGATATTGATTCCGTGGAAATAAATCTTCCTGCCGGTTATGTAGCAGAGTCGTTACCAAAAGATGTAACTATTAATAGCAAGTTTGGAAAATATCAAAGCAATGTAAAACTCATAGGTTCTACTATATATTATTATCGCAGTATGGAGAAGTACAGTGGCCGTTTTCCTGCGGCGGACTATGCCGCACTGGTTAGTTTTTATGAAGCTATCTACAAAGCAGATCGTAATAAAGTAGTGCTGCTGAAAACTGAAACTACAAGAGGTTTTTAGCGATGTCCTTAATAAAAAAAGGTTTGATAACTACCGTTGCCAAACCTTTTTTTATATCAATTTTCCTTTGCAATAATTACATTGCAGGAGTAGCTTTCATACTTGCTGTTGTTTTACCTGTTACAGGAATAGTCATGCCGCCTGCTTCAACACTTGCCGACATTTCAATAACAGTCAATTTTGCCAATATCATTCCTGTTTTTACGTCCATCTGCAAATCGGTCTTTACTATATTATTACTATTGTTGGTCATTTCCATACCCATTTGCTCCATCACTGTAGAGATCATTTGTGTGCCTGTGTAAGAAATATTGGCAACCCCATTATCAATACTATTGATTTTATAGATACCAGAATCACGGGAACTATATTTGTCTTTTGTAACAACGGCAATATCGCTGATGCTTTCGCCTGCTTTTAAATCTTTACCAATTAATGCGGGAACAAATAATTCAAGATTTGCTTCATTACCACCGCCGCCAATCATACCCAACACACCAGCATTTTCTGATGCATCTTGTTTGGTGATGGCTCCTTTTTCATTAATGGTTATTGATTTTGCTTTATTGATCATGGGAGTAATAGATTCTGCCAACGGCCCATCATTATCTTTTTTATCACTGTCGTAGCTCATTTCCTGTCCCATGGCACTGGCCTTAACCACCATATTGATTATTGTAGCATTCACATTTATTTCAGCAGGGGCTGCATTTGTTATTTCATAAATGGTAGTGGTTTTTGTATCTGCATTGTTTTCCATGATCTGTCCCATCACTTCGGCAGAGCTTGTAGCTTTTGAAGTAGAAACTACATTATACTTCTGACCTTTCTGTACATCAATTTTAGTTTGTTGCGCAAAACCGGATGCAGGAATAAAAGTTGCCGCAACTAAAAGAGAGGAAATAAATTTTTGCATTTTGTTATGTTGTTTTTTAGGGTGTAAATATATCACTTGTATTTGTAGAGGGGATGTTATTTTATTTGCAGGTTGCGGGCATCCGGGCATCAATTATTTTTTTAATGCCCAGGTGAGCATCAGCCCTTTCTTCGCCTAGCAGACTTTTAACAAATACGATATAAGCATAGCCGCGGCAATAATCGATCATGGGCCAGGTGCCAAACAAACCCGGGCTGGCAAGAGTTGTAGCTTTTCCATTTTTTTCTTCAATTGCCCAGCTGCCAGAAGTATAATTAAATCCTTCCGCAGATTTCGGTGCATACTTTATTTGCTCTGTTTTATTCTGCACTTTCATCATTTCATTCACGGTGTTTTCACTCAGTATCTGCACCCCATTATACTTTCCTTTGTTTAGTAGCATCACCAAAAATTTCATGTAATCATCTGCGGTTGATTTTGCACCCCCCGATGGATTTACCGGTGTTCCACCTGGTGCAGTAAAAGCTGTCTTCGTCATACCCAATGGCACCAGCAATTTTGTTCTTATCAATACATCAAATCTTTTTTTGCTGATCACTTCCAATACTCTTCCAGCCATATTCAATCCCACACTACCATACCAAAAATCAGTGCCGGCATTAGCTCTAATCTCCCTTGCCACAAAAGAATTTACTTCCTCTTCCAGTGAAGCAAATTTTTTTCTTTCAAGAATTCTTTTAATTAATTTCCCGTCATCATCAATACCCGTCATATGGCTCAGGCACTGGCGAATGGTGATGTAGCCTTTAAAATATTTGTCCAATTCAGGAATATATCTTACCACCTTATCATCCAGCGACAGTTTGCCTTCATCCACAAATTGCATCACCAATGCAGCGGTCAGCCATTTACTGCAACTGGCTATGGGTGCCTGCGTTTTTGAATTGAAGCTGCCCATTTCTTTTTTATAGACCAGTGAGTCGCCTTTTACACTCCAGATCATCGCCACTGCATCAGTGCCCAATAATTTTTGTTTGGCTTGCAATTCAGCGTCAAGGTCTGTCCAGTTGTATTGGGCTTTTGCGGGCTGCAATTGTAGCAGGAATAATATTGCTGGTATGACTTTCATGCAGAGTGAACTAACTTTATATGACATTGTTACGGAAATTTTTCTTTGGATTGAATCTTGTGAACTGGGTTTAAAGTTATTTGATTTTTATTGGGCCAGCTATAGTTTTTCATAGTATCGTCTGTTGCGTCGCACACTTGGACGTCCGGTTCTTTACTCAGCAAATCTGATAAAAGAATGGAGTTACGTCTTTCATGTTGAGTAGCGAACAGAACCCTGAACGGAGCGACGCAAGGGACGATGATCAGGGCACCAAAGCTGGCAAAATAATTGAAAGAACTTTTTTATAAACCTTACAATTTAAATATATGAACCTATCAAATTTTACCATAAAAGCCGCTGAAGCATTTCAGCAGGCGCAGCAAATTGCTTTTAATGCTAAAAGTCCAAACATTGAGACGGAACATATGCTAAAGGCGTTGCTTGATCAGGAAGATTCGCCGGTTGATTACCTGTTGAAGAAAAACAACGTAACAGTAAACTTGGTAGATTCTAAACTGGATGAACTCATTAATAAACTTCCCAAAGCTTCCGGCGAACCTGCACAACAGATAAGCAGAGATGCAAATAGTGTGGTGCTTCGGGCAGGTGCTGCTCTCAAACAATTTAAAGATGAGTTTATAACTCCCGAACATTTATTGCTGGCGATAGTACAAGGCAATGACTCAACAGCTAAGTTGCTGAAGGATGCAGGTCTTACGGAGAAAGGTTTATTGACGGCCATCAAAGATCTACGAAAAGGAGATACAGTAACATCACAAACACAATCGCAGGAATACAATGCCCTGAATAAATATGCCCGCAACTTAAATGAAATGGCACGGCAGGGAAAACTGGATCCGGTAATTGGTAGAGATGAAGAAATAAGAAGAACACTTCATATACTTTCAAGAAGAACAAAGAACAATCCTATACTTGTTGGTGAACCCGGCGTTGGAAAAACAGCAATTGCTGAAGGTATTGCACACCGTATAGTAAATGGTGATGTGCCGGAGAATTTAAAAAGCAAAATCATTTATGCATTGGATATGGGCTTGCTGATAGCCGGTGCAAAATATAAAGGTGAGTTTGAAGAACGATTGAAAGCGGTGGTGAAAGAAGTGGCCGGTAGCGATGGAGAGATCATTTTATTTATTGATGAGATACACACCCTGGTTGGTGCAGGTGGTGGTGAAGGTGCAATGGATGCAGCTAATATTTTAAAACCAGCATTGGCAAGAGGTGAGTTAAGAGCCGTTGGTGCAACTACGCTGAACGAATACCAGAAATTTTTTGAAAAAGATAAAGCATTAGAAAGACGTTTTCAGAAAATAATAATTGACGAACCAAATATAGAAGATGCCATTTCAATTCTACGTGGATTGAAAGATAGGTATGAAACGCATCACCATGTTCGTATAAAAGATGAAGCGATCATTGCTGCTGTTGAATTAAGCAGCCGCTATATCACCGATCGCTTTCTTCCAGATAAAGCAATTGATTTAATAGATGAAAGTGCCGCAAAGCTGCGATTGGAAATGAACAGCATGCCGGAAGAATTGGATACATTGGAAAGACAGATACGGCAACTGGAAATTGAAAGAGAAGCGATCAAACGAGAGAATGATGAAAGCAAGTTGAAAGAGTTGAATACTTCTATTGCTAACCTGAGTGTGGAGAGAGATACCTACAAAGCAAAATGGAAAGAAGAAAAAGAACTGGTAGAAAAAGTGCAGGCGGCTAAAGAACAGGTAGAGCAATATAAACAAGAAGCAGAAAGAGCAGAGAGAGAAGGCGACTATGGCAAAGTAGCCGAGATACGGTATGGAAAAATCCAGGAGCAGGAAAAAGTAATTGCTGATTTGTCTGCACAGTTGATTGAAAACAGTGAGCATCGTTTGTTGAAAGAGGAAGTAGATGCAGAAGATATTGCAGAAAGTGTAGCCAAGGCCACCGGAATACCTGTTACAAAAATGCTGCAGAGTGATAAAGAGAAGTTATTAAAACTCGAAGATCACCTGCATGAAAGAGTGGTGGGACAGGAGGAAGCGATAACTGCCGTTGCTGATGCAATAAGAAGAAGCCGGGCAGGTTTGCAGGATCCTAGAAAACCGATTGGATCATTTATTTTCCTGGGAACAACCGGAGTGGGTAAAACAGAATTGGCCAAAGCACTTGCAGAATATTTGTTTGATGATGAAAGTATGATGACGAGGATAGACATGAGTGAGTACCAGGAAAAACATACCGTATCAAGATTGGTAGGTGCACCTCCGGGCTATGTGGGTTATGATGAAGGTGGACAGTTAACAGAATCGGTGCGAAGAAAACCATACAGTGTTGTATTACTGGATGAAATTGAAAAAGCACATCCTGATGTATGGAATGTATTACTACAGGTACTGGATGATGGACGATTGACAGATAATAAAGGCCGGGTGGTGAATTTTAAAAACACTATCATCATCATGACGAGTAATATCGGTAGTCATTTAATACAAGATGCTTTTGAAAAAGTGAAGGAAGATAATGTGGATGATGTAACAGACAAAGCAAAACTTGAAGTGATGAATTTGCTACGGCAAACAATACGACCAGAATTTTTGAATAGGGTAGATGAAATCATCATGTTCCGTCCGCTGATGAAAAAAGAAATACAGGGTATTGTAAAAATACAATTGAATGGATTGAAGAAGCTGGTAGCTGATAGCGGCATTCAATTACAGTTCAGTGATTATGCCTTGGAGTTTCTTGCCGATCAGGGTTTTGATCCGCAGTTGGGTGCTAGACCATTAAAGCGATTGATACAAAAAGAAATTGTGAATCAACTATCAAAAAGAATACTGGCTGGTGATATAGATAAAAGTAAACCAGTGTTGGTAGATGTGTTTGATGGAGTAGTGGTGTTTAGAAATGAAATGCCGGAGAAGGTAAAGTAGAAGCCCCGTCAGCGGTTGTAAACCCCGCTTACCGACGGGCAGGGGCCTGATGGCGGTTGATGAATGTGAAAGCCCTGACGAAAGTTGGGGGTTTTTTTTGTATTTCGTCATTGCGGGGCCTAGGAACAACTTTGAATTAAAAGGATATTAGTTGGGCCGAAGCAATCTGCATTAGCCCGGCTGCATTACTACTATCATCTTCGGTTGCAGCACTCTTCATCGTTCAGTAATTCTGTTGGGCATTATGCAAATTTTCATTTATAGGCAGAAGAGTTTTAACTTCATGTCCTTAGTAGAGTGAGGCACTAACAAGGAAGTAAAAATGAAATTATGGAAATATTACCACCTTCAAGAACAGTATTGAAATACCTATATAAGCAAAGAGAAGAAAAAGGGAATGTATATGGGAATATTGCTCATCATGCAGGGTTTAAAACATGGGAGGAAGTTAAAGAATTATGCAAGACACTTTATGATAACGGGTTAGCCGAGTGGAAAAACGAGAGGATATTCATTACAGATGAAGGAAGGCTATGGATTGAAAGATATATGGAAGCTCAAGAGGATCGGATCAGAGAGTATGTTTATGATGACTACGAATTTGCTTTGTTGCGTTTTCTATATGAATTAGACCAGCCACTAGCAGTAGACGATTTTCCTGAAGTTCTTAAAGAAGAAGCACCTAAATACACAAATGGATCTTCGGCATATAATTTAATTCATATTCTTGAAATAGAGTTTAGGTCATATGTTCATAATCCCCAAAATAAGTATGAACTTAAAGTAGCAGGTCGTAAACGTTTTGAACATCTTGTCAAGAGCAAGGGTGTGCAGCTAAATAGCCCACAAGATCAGGCTAATACAACATTTTCTGAACAGGATAAAAATGATTTAAGCAATAAAATTGACAAAGTTTTATCCGAGCTTGAAAAACTACAAACTGGTCATGAAATTATCTGGACAGATATGAAAGAAGAATTAGATGAGTTAAAGGAGATGTACCATTTAAATAAGAAGAATTGGCGTCAGTTACTTACTGGGAAAATTACTGAAATGCTTGCAGGCGGTATAGTAAGCGAAGCAATTTCTAAAAAAATTGTTGATTCAATAAACCCTACTATTGAAAAGCTATTGGAGTAGAACCCGAATTATTCGAACTATGTTCTCAGGCTCTGCGAAACCTCCAGTTTCTCAGTTGTATTGTATCGCCTATGGCGATAAATACAATTGCCACACTCGATGATGCCTATGATGCTCCATATTAAGAGGAAGTATAAAACATATTTTTTCCAAGTTGTTCTATTTTTTTACCCTTTTCTTTATCCTCTTTATATTTCTCAAGTCCTCGTTTTATAACGTCCTGCATTTCTGCTTCTTCCCGGCTTAGCTCTTCAGAAGAAAAAGATTCTGGCGACTTTTTGCCCATTAGCTTTAATATTTTTTCCATCTTTTTATCGTTTTCCGGTGTAACGGGAAATAGTTGTACGGCGGCTTTAATCCCTCCCATTTGCGGCTGTACTTCTATAAAATAAATTTTACCGGCTGCCAGTTCAGCTTCTACAAAGTCCTTATTTTCTGATCTTGCCCAAAACAAATGTGATCCTGGCTGGCATTCATACCGAACATAATTTGTTCCATTGCATTTGGCTATCAGACGGGTACTATCAAAGTAGCTGAAGTTAATGGCAAAGCCAAGTGAAGATAACCTTACAAAATAAACTACGGCTTTATCGGCAGGTGCTGGTGGTACTTCTTGAGCATGTAATCTGGTGATGACGGCAATACAGACTAGCAACAAAAAGCTGACCTTTTTCATTTATTTTATTTTTGAAATGTAAAATAACGAAATAACTAATTCTGCTAAACTGAAAGTTTCGCAGTTGTATTCTATCGCCTATGGGAAGAATACAATTGCCACAGGTAATAAAATAGTAATACAAAGGGGCAAGCCCACCCGAACCAATATTATTACTTTATCTTATTTTTATCCAATGGACAACAAACTATACCATCTCTTGACGATTTCATTGCTTCTTCTTATTTTTTCTTGCAGCAATCAATCTCCAAAAATCGAAGACTCTAACCAGCTTGGTCAAACAATTTTGGAGTTATTTAAAAAAGGAGACAGTAAAAAAATTACCAACTACCTGATAACAAAAGATGAAGTAAAGAAAGCCTTCGAAAACAGTATTGCTACAACCTCATTTTCTGAGAAAGATAGAGATCAGTTCTTTACAGACATATATGAGCGGAACAGAAAAGATGCATTACGTTTTATTGATCTTTACACAAGTGAAACATACACAAAGGAGGGAGTTTTGAAAAATGCCGTTTATGAAAATACAACTTCTCAATTGAAAGAAGAGAACGGAACTGTAGTATCCAGAATAATAACCTCTTTTTCTTCGGGCAATCACAAATATCAGTTAGTGCTTGATGCGGCTAAAGTAGCTAACTATTGGAAATTACTTTCATGGATAGAAATTAGAAAAGGGTATTGATTTAAGGTTTATTTTTTCGCCTTTGCAGATTTTCCAAAAAAGAAGTACACCGTCGTTAAGTGTTATGAGCTGGCAAAGCAGCAAAGCAAGACACCAACTACAGCACTTGTCTCGATACTTCGGGAAACTATAGGAAATGTTTTTTACCTAATTTTATCTTATGGCTAAGCCTCAAAAATATCGTATGGATAAAACAGCTTTCAAAGTGCAGACTTTTGAAGAAGCGGATAACCATTATGGTTCTTGGGAGAATAAATCAACAAAGGAGAGATTAGATGCTGCCAGTTATCTAATTTGTATGGCTTTTCAGGTAAAGCCTTCTACCAAACTTAATAAAAATATATTTTCAAAACGTAAGCATGGCTGATTATTTCAACGACGACTTCCGGGATTTTCTAAAAGCGTTAAACAATAATAATGTAGAATATATTTTAGTAGGTGGCATGGCTGTAATACTACATGGCTATGTAAGAACTACAGGTGATATGGATATATGGGTAAACAGAACAAAAGATAACTATCAAAAGATTGTGAAAGCATTTTATGAATTTAGAATGCCTGTGTTTGATATGTCAGAAAAAAATTTTCTAAGTGATGATTTTGATGTGTGGATGTTCGGAGTCGAACCAGTGAAAATTGAATTAATGACGGCAGTAAAAGGGCTGGAATTTGAAACCACATATAAAAAATCACAAATACATGATGAAGAGGGAATTCCCATTCGTTATTTGCACATCAATAGCCTGATTGATGCAAAGAAAGCAGCCGGCAGGTACAAAGATCTCGAGGATATCAACCAACTTAGGAAGAAAAAAAAGAAATAAAAAAAAATGAAGTTTTCATCAGTTGTTTAGTACCATAAAATTTCTTTTAACTTCCGGGAAAAAAGTATAAAAATTAAGCCCCGCAAAAGCAGGGCTTAATAACAAATACTTCTATCATCAATTCATATCCTTAATAGTTTTATAAGGCCGTACGGGAATTACAAACCGTTGGCCGCCGATCACTTTTTTGCCATTCACCTGGAACATATCAAATTTTAATTCAGTGAGATAGGTAGGTAATTTTCGTGGCTTCAGCACCTGCATCTGGAATGTATAATTTACTCTTCTTTCCAGCATTACTGGTATTTCTATATTATTGCCGGTAATTGTTAACATACCTTCATTATCAAATTTTCCTCCTTTAACTGGTATATTAGTTTTTTTCCAGGCTTCATATAGTTTACGATCGAGTTTAATAGAAATTTTTGTGTACTTTAAAATATTTGTTTCTTCCTCTCTATGTTTAGGTAATACAAAAGGAACTTTAAAAATAATTTTTGTAATAGGCTCTCTTTCAATAATACTTCTATTGATAAGTATATTGGTGGTCCACATTCTTAAATCAGCTACATTATTTAATATAGAAATGTTCTTCCAGGCAATATTATTATTGTTGCGAACATTGTTGTAGATATCTGCTGTTTCGGCAAATGTCATTCCGTCGTTAGGCTTAGATGCATCGGTAACTCTTGCTAAAAGGCAGAAGTGATTGATCTGTCCAACACAATTATAATCTTCCGGCTTAGGGAGTGTAAACTCAAACATGTAAATTTTATAGCCATCAGGTTGTAGTGCAGTTATAGTTTGGCTGGCGCCAATTTGTGAGCCGGATGGTTTTGTACAAAGAGTATTAGCACCGGTCCATGCAGCTGGCCAACTAAGTGCAGTACCTGCTTTGGCCCAATACAATTTCAGTTCCTCATTACCACCAGAAGTAGCACAACCCCTGTTACGGACTCTTACATACACATATACTACTTTGCCTGGAGAATATTCCGGATTTTCATGTTCCTGGTATTGTACACCATCCTGTTGATTTCTAATCCATATATCTTCACTAACCCACATCGGATAGGTGTTGGGTGCTTCGTTAGGTTCATATCCCATATCTATACCGGGATGTGTTGTGGCTGTCATATCATCATCACTTTCCCTATCGGCAATATATATATCTGCACCTTCTTTACCGGTACAATTACATTCCCAGTCATGCCAGACTTTATCAAGATAAGAATGCCATACTGAAAATAAAGTAGAACCAGGTGCTTCATGAAAGTCGCCACCTAAACAACCGCCAATAGCTAAGTGTACATTACCATGATGTCCTGCACCAGAACCTATGCTGGTGGTAAGATTAGATCTGTTAGTAGATTGACAAGTAAATGTTGAAGAAGCTGCAACATTAGTATAAAATGACCTGCTGGTGCTACCATTGAATACACAATCAAATCGTCCGGTAGGACAAGCCCCCACCACCTTACCCCAAGGTGCTACATTAATGTTTTGAAATTCGAGAGGTAGAAAAGTAGCAGCATGAACACCTGAAGGGATATTGTTAGCCCTGTCGCATGCAGGTACACCGGCAGCTCCAGTATTAAAGAAAGCATTCGGAATTGGGTTTAAAGGATTCCAATAAGGTTCGGGACTGCTTTCAAATGAGCCAGCATTATAATTGGAGTGCAGATACTTTTCAATTTTGTGAATGTAAAATTTGTGCCACACGAAAAAATTATTTGTTGTGTGGATGGTGCTGGCCGTGTGTCGGTGAATTAAATCTTCATGGTAATTATCCAGAAGAGATTTAAGATTGCAGGCAAGTGTGTTTTGTTGGGCAGATGTTAATGTGTTTACATCCTGCCTTTGTGCAAAGACCACTGAATGGGTAATGCACAGCAGCATTAATAAAAATGTTTTTCTCATTTTTTCTGTTTTAATGGTTAATGGTAATATATAATAGTGCAAGGATCATATAACCCTACTAAACAGAGACAGCCTTCATAGTGTTTTATACGTTGCCAGGATGGGAGGCATACATTCAGAGGTGGGAATTAAATGCAAGGTAGTAATAACCTTAATGGAAGTCAATACCATTTTCGTGGTATATTTTAAAAGAAAGTAGTAGAGTAGAAGATTTACTCCTCAGGTATGTCATGTATAAGAAGTAAATTTTTTGGCTTAATCTATTAAGCAATAATGTAAATCTTGGCATAATTATTATACTTCTCCCTCTAAAAAATTATGCGTTTCATTATCATTTTAGCAGTCACATTTTTCTCTTGCAACAATAATCCTAAATCAACAACCGAAAGTAAAGAGCAAACTAAAGAGAATACTCATAAGCTTCCGATAACAGATAAAAATGAATGTTATTGGCAAACGAATAACAGGGATACGTTGGTTGCTACACTAAAGCAAGAGGGGAGTAATGTTTCTGGTAAACTCATCTTTGATAATTATGAGAAAGATGGTAGCACAGGCACTGTTACCGGTATAGCTGAGGGAGATATTCTTAAACTATGGTACACTTTTCAATCCGAAGGGTTACAAAGTGTGATGCAAGTTTGGTTTAAGCAAGATGGTGATAAAATAATAAGAGGAATTGGCCCTACTACGGAAAAAGGAGATAGCAGTTATTTTACAAATCCATCAGAAATAGAATTTACCGGAAGTACATTACAGAAAGTTGATTGTGATAAGATCAGCAGTCAAAAATAGTTTGTAAGTTGCTTTTATGTAAGTACGTAAATTTCAAGTTATTATTGATTGATGTTTACATTAATCTGATTGCGAAAAGTAGTTTTAATACGATAAAATACTATTCCATAAAAGCTATTTTACTATTTCATAAGCCAATAACAGTTTTTATGTTTGTGACTGTTTAAGAATATCAACCAGAGCCACTTCCTGTTCCATTGAATTACCAACACTAATTACCGATTCAACCCTGTGTAAAAGAAATGCTTTTACTTCAAAAGCATCAAATGTGAAGAATGCAAATTTTCCCGGGTAAAGAATGGAATTATAAATCTGCTGCTGCAAGGCAGTAAAGATTTTAAGAAAAGACGTCATTACTTGAGTGATATAATTTTTTTTAGGTTTTATTATCCTATATCCAAGATGAGAAACCAAAATCTGGTGCCTGTGTAAAACCAATTTCCAATACTCATGAAAACCAGATTGAACCATTCCGGAACCTCCAAAAAAATCGCTGAATGGTACTCTACAATAAAGCTGTCCTCGGGCAGCTTTATTTATTTGTTGGTAAATTGAATGTATTCAAAAGCTGAACGCAGAACCCGGCATTTAACTCAAAAACCAATTTTGAGGATTTGGGGTTTTTATTTTTTAAGTATTTTTAGCTTTAACTTGTTGATTTACAGGTTGGGAGTTTTGTGTTAGCAAAATAATTAAAAGTGGATTTGGCAGGGTGTGGAAAAATATTATCTTCAGCCGATTCTAATATATGCCGGATTGGCATAACTGCCTTTCTTTCAACTAAGTGGCGGAAAATTTGTTAATAGATTACTGGGAGTAAGCCTAACAGGCGAAATGCCCTAAAAAGGAGACTAAAATGGCTTTTAAAAAAGATGATGTAATTATTATTGAACCGAAGGAAATGTTTGTTGGTAACATGGATGCTACAGTTACTTTAACTGAGTTTGGTGAATATGAAAGTGAGGAATGTGCTAAAGTAAATGAAGTAGTAAAACAATTGCTGGTAGAATATGATGGGAAGATCAGATTCCAGTTTCGTCATTTCCCTTTAACTATGATTCACCAGCGTAGCCTTAAAGCAAGCGAATCTGCTGTGGCTGCCGGACAAGAAGGTAAGTTTTGGGAAATGCACAATGTGCTTTTTGCTAATAGAAGAAACCTGGGTACTACCAGTTTGAAATTACATAGCAAAGAAGCTGGTGTAAAGAACAAGAAATTTCTGGATGATTTGGTAAATGGTATGTATGGCTGGCAGGTACAGGATGATATTAAAGAAGGACATAACAGAGGTGTAAAGGAAATACCGGCTTTCTTTATTAATGATGTAATGCTTACGGTAAAGCCAACTTTTGCCAACCTTAGTGCTGCTATTGATCAGGCATTAAAGAAGACAAAAACAAAAGCTCCTGCAAAAAAAGCGGCAGCTAAACCCAAGCAAAAAGTTTAACAGGCGTTGCCTTAAAATAGAAATCCTGCTTCAAGTTTAAGAAGCAGGATTTTTTATTAAAGAGATAAAGTATTTTATTAAGATATTTTAGCTTCGCTTTCTTCTCCAGAAGCTTCAGCAGAAATCTCTGCATCAACTTCAGTCTTTTTAATTACCAAATGAAAAGAGGTATTCATGCTGAAAGTAAATTCTTCATTGCGCATTAAAAGACGAGTGGTTTCATCTTCCTGTAAGATGGTGATTAAATCTTTTGCAACAGGAGCCGGAGCCGTATAATTCTGGTTCCGTCCATTTTTTAATGTAAGGGTGAAAGTAAGCTTAGCTTTACGGCCGCCTGCAGCTCTTTCAAAGTCAGTTTTGTTCATGGCAAGTGATTGATCACCTGATGAACAGCGTTTCATTAGTATTTTGATAACGGGTAAATATTTATTCCATGCCTGGGCGAACATATATCAGAATTTTAGTTAAAAGATAGTAACTATTGTAACACTCTTATTTAATTATTGTTCTGAAAGCCGGGTAAACTCGGAGCCATTAAAAATACGGGCAAGGTTCATATCCTTCGACTGTTTCCACTGTTCAATATTGCCATTAGAAACGATGCGCCAAAAATTTTTCGCCTGCAATTCTTTGTAATCGTTGCCTTTAATAAAAAGACCAGTAATAGTACTGCGGGTTTTAAAATGAATGTTTAACGCCTTTTCTGTATGATTTTTCGTTTCTATGTATTTTACAATCGACTCTGTTGTCATATTTACTTTTTTTGGGGGTGAAAAAAAGGAGGGCTAAAAAAATTCAGCCCTCCCATTAATAATATCAATAAAATTGATAATTCAGATTACCAGCGGCTGTTGCTGTTTGAATTAGAATTAGAATAAGCAGGTCTTGCAGGTCTTTCTTCTTTAGGCCTTGCAACACTTACTTTGATAGAACGACCATCAACTGTAGCACCGTCCAATTCAGCAATTGCTTTTTGAGCAGCTGCATCATCACTCATTTCCACAAAACCAAAGCCTTTGCTACGGTTTGTGTATTTGTCCATAATAACTTTTGCAGAAGTAACTTCTCCATACTCAGCAAAATAACTCTTCAGGTCTTCGTCAACTACTGCGAAGCTCAAATTTGAAACATAAATGTTCATGTAAAAAAATTAACTATTAAAAATACTTGAGAAATACGCAACGGTAAAGAAGACTAACTATTAGCAGAAATGCGTAGCAGTAAAAAATCGTTCACTTACAAAATGCCGTGTCACTCAAATTAACAGGGCAAAGATAAGGATTACCAGGCAGACGAGGTCAATTATTTTAAATGTTGAATGTTAATTCGTTTTGTCTGGCGAATCAACATTAAACATGTTATTATTCTCTTCTTTTTTGCGAATACCGAAACTATACCGGAGATTAATACCAAAACGTCTTGTATCTGATTGCCTTACACCTTTTGCATCAACAGAGCCTTGTTTAATGGAAAATGAATTTCTGTTTGTAGCAAAAATATCGCTCATGTTGAGGGTAACCACCAATTTTTCTTTTAAAAATTTTCTGTTCACACTTGTATTAAGTGTGCCAAAAGGTTCAATCTCATATAATTGTTGCTGGCCTTTAAGTCTTAAAAATCCATTTAGTGTAATAACAGAACGTTTATCAATTTTAAATGTCTGGTAAGTAAAAAAAGTCCAGGTGCCTTTTTTAAATGAGAGTGGTTTGCCCTCATACAATCCCTGGTAAAAATTATGATTGTACTGTGCCCCGATTACAAAAAAATACCGGCCACCTGGTGGTATAGCACCTAGGCCACGGAAATACCATTCTTTATTTTTGCCAATGTTGTCATACGTTCTGATGGCCTGGCTTTGGCTACTGTCTGATTGATAAGTAACGATTGAAAATATATCTTTTGTATCGTTTACTCCGATTGCTAATATGGGTCTTTCATCTACACTTACGTTTGCTTCAAAGTTTTGTGTAAACTGTGGCCGTAAAGTTGGATTTCCTGTTTCTGAGAGATATTGATCTATATATTTTGAAAAAGGATTCAGTTGCTCATAGCCCGGCCGGCTGATTGTTTTACGATAAACTAAATAAGCTCTTAAATCATAACTGGCAATTTTCATTAGATTTTTACTGATATAGATGTATGGAAAAAGATCGGTGCGATGCAATTCAAATGTTGTGTCTGCAGGTATTAACTGGTGTCCAGTCATATTGGTGTTTTCAAGCCGGGTGCCGAACTTGATCACAAAATCTTTACCTAATGTTTTAGATCCCTGCAGATAGGCTGAGTGAATTGTTTCGTTATAATTAAAAGTACTGGTACGGCTTTTATCTTTTGTTCTTACACCATTGGATTGGCGGAAGTAATCGGTAATGTTTTTATAGGTGTGAATAGTTGATTTTAATCCTGCTTCAAAAGTGAAACGCATTTTCATTTTTAATTTCAGATCTGATTTGGCAGAAAAAAGATTTCGCCTGTTATCTCCATCACCATCACCTCCCATAGGAGGAAAAGGGGGCGAATAAAATGTAGTGGAGAATACCTGGTCAAAAGTATGGTGAGAATAATAGAAAAAAACATTGTTACTCCATTCTGAGCCAAGCGAATCAATTTTTAATTTAGATTCAACTCCATTGCCAATAACTAAAGATGTGTTGTGGTTGCTAACCTTATTCAGGTTGTCAGTAATAATTTGTGAATTACTTATTTTTTGTATCACACTCTGGTTGTCGGATCTGTTCCTCGAATCATTCAGATTTATGGTGCCGGAAAAATCAATATCCCATTTTTTGCCCAACGAATAATTAAGACCATAGCCAGCAAAGTAGGCATTGGTAGGATACCTTGTATAAGCATTTTGACTAAGTATAGAATCAGGTGCAAATAAACGATCTGTAACTAGTTGTTCATAATTATTGCGTTTACTGTAATTAAGATTTATGTAAGAACTTTTTTTACCATCATTATTATTTAAATTAAAGCCAATAAATTGGTTGCCATAAGTTCCCTGTTGTGCACCGCCATTTATACTACCCGTCATTCCAATTTTTACTCCTTTCTTCAATACGACATTTACAATACCACCACTGCTGGAAGCATCATATTTAGCAGAAGGTGTTTTCAATATTTCAATTTTCGAAATAGCATTTGGGGGTAAACTTTTTAATAAAGTGGCAACATCTGCAGCACTCATTCTCATATCCCGCCCATTAATTTGTACTGCAGCAGGTGTAAGGCTGCTGATATATATATTCCCATCCTGATCAACAAAAAGCCCCGGAGTTTTTTCTATTACTTCATAACCACTGGTAGAAGCTTCAATAAGATTTTCAGGATCTACAATTAGTTTATCATCTTCTTGTCTCATCAATGGTTTTTTAGAAGTAACAATGGCAGCTTCTAATGTTTTACCAAATGGCTCCATGGTAAAATTAAAGTTGGTCTGATTGCCAGTGATGCTGATACCTTTTTCAAAAGGTTGGTAATTAATGGAAGTAATAGAAACAATATATTGAGAGTTTTTAATAAGATTCATTTTTACTATTCCACTACTATCTGCTATTTTTTTAATGATTTCATTACTATCCAGGCGATTGAAAACTGTAACTGTAGCAAAAGGAAGAGCTTCTTTTTTAGGTGTAACGATTTTAAGGGTAACAAGTATTTTTTTTTCTGTTATCGTATCACTTTGCGCAAGGGTATTCAAAGAAAAAATAATTGAAAGGAATAGGGTGCTTATTAAAAATATATATTGACGCATTTCGATTTTATAATGTAAAGATGAAAATAAAGTGTAGAAAAAAATCCACAGGCCATTTAACTTGCTTGCGAAAATATTGATTCTTATTGGTATAAAAGTGTGGCCTGATAATTGGCTACCTTAAAAAAACATTAAAATATGAAACATGTAAAGTCATTATTAGTTACAGGACTTATTGCTACTTTATTGTGGAGTTGTTCAGATTCTTCAGGCCGGTATGTAGATCTAACAACTGGCAAATCAATAGAATTGGTGAAAGATGATAACACTGGTCTTATGGTACATAAAGACACAAAAGAGCCTGTTTACATATATGTGGACACAAAGAGTAAGGACACTATATATGGTAAAACAGGAAAAGTGATAAACGGACATGTGGTGGTAGATAGGGAAAATAAATATGTGTTTGATGATGATATAAGAGTTGTTGAGCCGGTAAGTACTAATGACACCTACAAGAGCGGTGATTATAAAGTAGAAGTAGAGAAAGACGGTGACATTAAAATAAAAGATGGTGATAAAAAGATCAAAATTGATGGCGAAACTGGCGAGAGGAAAGTGAAAAATGATGATTAAACCTTTGGAACTATGAAATATAAAAGCTGCCATAACTGGCAGCTTTTTTTATGTGTAAATTGTTTTGCGAAAAAGTAGTTTTATCTTTTTTTGTTTTTTGTTTCATGAAAAGTTTTTGCTTCGTCTACCGAATGGGTTTGGTGTATATCATTTTCTTTTTTGGCTAAGGTAGACAGCTTTACATAAAATTTTTTTAAGACTTCCAACTCCTCGGCCGAAATATCTTCAATATCTATCAATCGGTTACTTGCGGTGGGTGAAGCAGCTATCAGTTCATTCAGTTTTAATTGAAGAGCAGTAGTGTCTTTGTTTTGTGATTGCTGGATAACAAACACCATTAGAAAAGTAATAATAGTCGTACCGGTATTAATTACCAGTTGCCAGGTATCTGAATATTTAAAGATGGGCCCGGTTACAGCCCATCCGATTATCAACAGTATTGCCATTATGAATGCAATAGGCTTACCGGTGGCTTTTGTTACACTGGCTGCAAATCTTTCAAAAAAAGGTTTTGTATTTTTTTTCATAATAAATTGATTTAGTGTTTTGTTAGTATCAATTGCAATACCGAAATTTAATCATTCTCTCATAACCATGGTAAAATTTACTGCTACAATACACAAATTTGATAAGCAAGGCGAAAAAACCGGCTGGACATATGTTGAAGTTCCTATTGATATTGCGCAGCAATTAAAACCGGGTAACCGAAAAGAGTTTAAAGTAAAGGGTAAACTGGATAAGTATGAAATAAAAAGGGTTTCTCTTCTACCAATGGGCGGTGGAAAATTTATATTGGTTTTAAATGCTGCTCTGCGAAAAGGTATTGCTAAAAAACATGGAGCTATGTTGAATGTGCAATTGCAGGAAGACAAGAGTGGTTTTATTTTCAATAAAGATTTTATAGAGTGCCTGGATGATGAACCCACAGCAAAAAAATATTTTGAAAGTCTTACAGGATCACACCAGCGGTATTTTAGTAAGTGGATAGATGATGCTAAAACAGAACCTACCAAAGTCAAACGAATTAGCCTTGCCGTAAATGCTCTTGCAAAGCAATGGGGCTATCCTGAAATGATACGGGGACAAAAACAAAATTGATAGCATTTGCAATTCGGGTATATAACTCTGCAATATTTTCTTTTCTTTGTAAGATGATAACCTCCATTAATGATTTCAAGAATCCCTTTTTTATCGGTGTAGCAGGTGTAGGCATGAGTGCTATTGCACAATATTTAAAAGGCATCGGCAAAAACGTATCCGGTAGTGATCGTTTTTTTGCACACGGTGTACATAATGAAGTGCAGGAAAAATTAGAGGCAGAAGGCATTAAATGTTTTATGCAAAATGGAGAAGGTATTACTTCAGATACTGATTTGATAGTAGTATCTACTGCCATTGAAGACACTGTGGAAGAAGTACAAAAAGCTAAGCAACTTAATATTCCCATCATACGGCGTTCAGAATTGTTATCAATCATTGCTGCAAGCAAAAAAACAATTGCTGTTGGCGGCACTAGTGGCAAAAGCACTACCAGTGCTATGTTGTTTGATATTTTAGAACATGCCGGTATGCAACCAAGTATAATTAGTGGCGCAGGATTGATCAGCATTATTAAGAAAGGAAAAATTGGAAATGCAAAAGTTGGTGCTGGAGAGTGGCTGGTGATTGAAGCAGATGAAAGCGATGGTTCAATAGTGCAATACAAACCAGAGATTGGTTTATTATTAAATGTAGATAAAGATCACCAAGAGATAGATGAGCTGATGAGTTTGTTTGAAACTTTTAAAGCAAACAGTAAAAAATTTGTGGTTAATCAATCGCATCCGCTGGCACAGCAACTTTCGGAGGAAGTGCAACAGGATTTTTCATCCGACCCAAATATTGCTGCCGGTTATGTAGCCACTGATTTTAACCAACAGGGCTTAACCATCAATTTTAAAATAAAAGAAGTTGCTTTTCAATTAAACGTAGTGGGAAAGCATAATATGGAAAATGCATTGGCGGCTGTTACTATAGCCAATGGAATTGGTGTTGCTGTTGAAACATGTGCCGAAGCTTTAAGAATTTACGAGGGCATCTATCGTCGCCATCAGGCATATGGCAACAAGAATGGAGTATGGTTGATTGATGATTATGCCCATAATCCAGTTAAATGTGCGGCTGCTATTGAAGCTTGTCAGCCGGTTGCCCCAAAAGTAATTGCCTGGTTTCAACCTCATGGATATAAACCTACCAAATTTTTACGCAGCGATTTTGTTAAAGAGATTTGCAAGGTGTTGCGGCCAGAAGATGAAATTTGGATGAGTGAAATTTATTATGCCGGAGGCACAGCTATAAAAGATATTTCTGCAAATGATTTAATACAAGATTTAAAAGCATTGGGTAAGAATGCTTTTTTTTTAGAAAACAGAAAAGATTTTCTGGCAGCCGTTCGTCCGCATTTTACCAATGATTGTCTAGTGCTGTTAATGGCAGCAAGAGATCCTTCATTGGAGCAATTTGCGCAACAGGTATGGGCTGATTTGTAATTTTATTAATCAACTTACCATCTCTACCGGATTTTCTTTACTCACCGGTAAAAACATATACCAGCATAATGCCATTAGCAAACCCGAATGTGCAGCATCAGTAAGGCTAGGATGTTGTAAAATATTTATGGCACTATCTCCTTTTTGGGTACTAAGGTTACAAACTACAAAAGGCTTTGCTTCTGAATCTTTGTATAGTATTAATTCCGGTGTCGGATTATTATGAATGTTATAAAAAAACTTTTCATCATTTACTATTATAAAGGTTTGATTATTCTCTGTGCCGAGCTCACCTATTTTAAAACCATATTCAGTTCTTAACACTGTCTTATTTCTACGAAATCCTTCTTTGCGGATCAGAAAAATTCTTTTTTCTTTATTGCATTCAACTCTTGCTGTATTGGAAAAAGAATTAATACTTAATGTAAGTAATTTTTTATCGTCATTAATTAACTGGTAAACTTCGTTGGCAGAAGTGCTGTTGGTTGATTCCCATCTCATGGTGTAAGATTTTTTTTGGAGGTATGTGTTATGAAAAATTACAATCCTTTCTCATTGTAACAAGCGGATAACATAAAATTAATATTAACTTCATATTAGAAATAGTGCAAAAGCTGTTAATAAAGCTGAGGTAATGCACAGGTTTTGGAAATTTGTAATTTCAACTTATTAATAATCAGGATGGATAAGGAAAAGGAAATAAAATTTTTGGAAAGAGCTATTGAGCTTTCCCGCCAGGGAATGCAGGGCGGACAAGGTGGCCCTTTCGGTTGTGTAGTTGTTTTAGGGGATGAAATAGTAGGCGAGGGATATAACCAGGTTACATCTTCTAACGATCCCACAGCACATGCAGAAGTGGTGGCAATCCGCAATGCCTGCAACAAATTAGGAACTTATCAATTAACCGACTGCGAAATTTATACAAGTTGCGAACCATGCCCCATGTGTCTGGGTGCTATTTATTGGGCACGGCCAAAAAGAGTTGTGTATGCAAATACAAAGCTAGAAGCAGCAGCCATAAATTTTGATGATGATTTCATTTATGATGAAATCAATACCGATAACTCCGATCGAAAAATTCCATTTATACATATGCCGCATCCTATGGCCAAAGAAGTATTCGAAGCATGGAAAAATTGGGATGGCAAAAAAATATATTAATGGATTAGTCATTGCCGGCATCTACCATTCGTTTGATAACAATATAGCAGAGTACTATCAGTAGTAATAATATAAGGATGGAGATATACAACCATGGTTGATCTTTGATCTTCATATCCTCCCGGCGTTTCTTTTTCTTTTCAGTTTTCTTTTTCAGGTCACGGTTCAGCATCTCTACCATGTACTGCAGTTGTTCTTTATCTTTTATATCCTGTAATCCTTCCAATGCATCATCTTCAAAGTCATCCTGCAGCATAAGTTTCTCTACCTCATGCTTTTTTTCTGCAGATAATTTTCCCTGCAAGTAAAGCATCAGTGTTTCCTGGTCTACCTCTGGTGAAAGATTGGATAATATGTCTTTAAGATTATCTGACATTGATCAACTATTCTTTTCGGTCATTTTCTTTTCTATGAGTAGTTTCAAATTTCGTTTTCCATTCTGGATATAACTTTTCACTTGCAGCATACTAAATCCTGTTTCATCACTTACTACCTGGTAGCTTTTCTTTTCAAGATAAAACAAAGTTACACATTGCTGCTGCTCAGGGTTCAGCTCTTTTAATGAATCCTCCATTAGTGATAAGGTGTAATCGTTTTGCAGTAATGCCTGCCTGTCTGTTTCTTCTTCCGGCCTTATGGCCAGACGGTCATTAATTTCAGCAGTCATTTTACCTTGCTTGTCCCGCAGTTTCATCAGGCAATGGTTTTTGGCCACCATATACAACCAGGATTTGAAATACTCCACTTTGTATTTCTGCAACTCCTGTATCACTTTCAAAAATATTTGTTGCACACTGTCTTTAGCCTCTTCTTCATTTTTTAAATACTTCATGCTTACACCAAGCAATAGTAGTGTGTATCGTTGCAGCAAAATGCCCAACCATTCATTGTCATGGTCGGCATAAAATTTTTCCAGCAGCTCCTGGTCGCTTATATCGTTGTATTTATCACCCTTCACAAACGGAAAATAGTTATTTTTTCAATCCACCGTGTACAAAATCATTTTTACTTTTAATCTTGAATAAGATGCAGAATTAATTGATTTCAATAAATATTTTCCTGTTCATTTTATTATCTTGGGCAAAACTTTATCACATGGAATATGCAGTAGTGTGTTTACCTGCCGCTCCGATACGTAGAAAACCTAATCACCAGAAAGAAATGGTCAATCAACTTCTGTTTGGCGAATCGGTGAAAATATTAAAAACAAAAGGCGACTTATGGGTAAAAATTCAAAGTCTGCATGATGGCTATGAAGGTTGGATGACTAATACTATGATGGTAATTATAAGTGAGGAAGCAGCGAGTGCAAGAGCCGTATGTGTAACAACAGATCTATTGAGCCAAATTACTATCGGCGAAAAAAAATTACATATACCGGTAGGTTCTTCGCTTCCTTTTTTTGAAAATGGAACTGGAAAGCTTGCTGAACAACAATTCTCTGTTGCCGGCAATTTTATTAAAAGAGATTTGGAACAGCCTACTTCTCACTTATTAGAAAAATTTACGACGCCTTGGATAAATGCACCATATCTGTGGGGTGGCCGTACTCCACTGGGTGTTGATTGCAGTGGTTTTGTACAGGTGGTTTATAAGTTACTGGGTATCGATCTTCCCCGTGATGCATGGCAGCAGGCCCAGGAAGGTGAAGCAGTAAAAAAATTTCACGAAGTACAACCAGGGGACCTTGCCTTCTTCAACAATAATGAAGATATAGTGCATGTTGGCATTTTATTGGGCAATGGAAAAATTATTCATGCCTCTGGAAAGGTGAGAATTGATAATATCACGAAAAAGGGGATTATAAATATTGAAACAGGCGAACGAACTATGAAATTGGCTGCGGTAAGAAGAATAATTTAAAATCAAAAAATTCCCTTCACCCATTTAACAATCATCGTATCCCAACCAAGCATTTTAAAGGCAGTATAAAAAAGAATAACAGCAAATATTTTCTTCAATGTTTGTTGGTCTATGGCCAAAGCCATTTTACTACCAAAAAAGCCACCTACTAAAAAGCCGGCTGCAAGTAATCCCACAATCCGTAAATCGATAGGCGTACCCGCCTTCTGACATTCATAATAATAATAGATGGAAGCAAGAATAACTACCGGCAATGTAAGCACTGCTAATGATGTGCCTTGCGCCTGGTGTTGTGTGTAATGCATAAAAAATACCAAAGCTGGTACCATGATGATGCCGCCGCCTACACCTACCAATCCGCTAAGCATTCCCGCAGCAAGCCCAATAAGCAGAGCTGTTATTATTAACTGAGTAGCCATAGTATTTTTTTGAGGAGTGTTCATTTATTTTTCCTGCTCTGGTAAATGGTTATTTAATAAAAGTCTCTTTATACAAACTAATAGATTCATTGATGATGCGGTAAGCAATCAATTGATCCTGGAAATTATCAATGGCCACTTTTTTATTCTCTAGCACTTTATATTGTTCAAAGAAATTTCTTAGTTCCAATAAAAAGTGATGTGGTAATTCTTCCATCCGGCTGATATGATTAACAGATGGATCTTTGGCAGCCACGGCGATTATTTTGTCATCAACTTGTCCGCTATCAATCATCTGCATGTTGCCAATTACATTCGCCTCTACCAGGCAAAGCGATTGAATAGATTGTGAACAAAGCACCAGTATATCCAGGGGATCACCATCATGCCCCAATGTTTGTGGAATGAAACCATAGTTGATGGGATACTGGAACGAAGAATAAATAACTCTGTCCAGACGCAGCAAGCCAGTAGTTTTATCCACTTCATATTTAGAACGGGAGCCTTGCGGAATTTCGATCAAGGCATTTACTGTAGCCGGAGCATTATCACCGTAGTGGGCACCATGCCATGGATGTTTTACAGTTGACATAAGCAGTGATAAATTTTATGTATTAAAAAATGGACAATTATCTTATCAATTTCATTCCGATGTAGGTTGCCAATAATCCTGCTACCACACTGCCAGCCATGTATAAAAAGAATAAAGCCAGCTTTTGTTCTTTCAATAATCCCACACCTTCGAGGGTAAAAGCAGAGAAAGTGGTATAGCCGCCACAAAGTCCTGTCATCAAAAATAATTTCCAGCTTTCGTTTTCTTCAAATGATTTAAAACTAATACCCCAGAAAATGCCAATTAAAAAACAACCCACCACATTTACTACAAAAGTGCCCCATGGAAATGGATGAACAATCAAATTGGCAAACCATCGCTGGCAAATATATCGGGCCATGCTACCAATACCACCTCCTAATCCTACGAGTAAAATGTTTTTTATCATTGCAAACTATCAATATTGTCAATAGTGTTTACGATCGTATCCGCATCATGCTGGTACAAATATTTAAGGTCTACCAGCCAGTTGCCATTTACCCTGGTCACTTTTAATGTATCCGGATCATTTTTATACGAGTTGGAAAAAATAACAATGGAAGTAGAATCATTTACATTAAGTATCGGCTGATGAATTCTGATAGAAGATGCTCTGTATCCATTTTTAATTGACTGATCTGCTTTTTCATAACTGCGTTCCGCTACTTCCAGCCAGTTCAGGTTTATAGAATCCTGTAGCATAAAACTACTGGCTTCAGAAAATTTTCCATCCAATGCTGCACGGATAAAATTTCTAGCTGCATCGGCATAGTTTTCAGATTTGCCTGCAGGCTTGTCTTTGCTTTTACAAGCGGTTGCAATAATTATTAGGGAAACAAAAACAAGACAATAAGTTTTTCTCATGCTGCAAAGTACAAAAATTTAAGATTGAACGAGTCGGCTTGCATACGGATGAATTCATTTCGCCATTGCACTAAATAAAAAAAGGAATGAAAATGATAAACACTTTCATTCCTTTTATAAATTCAACCAAAAGATTTTATTCCGGCTTTTCCTTTTTTGTAATAGCAGGTGTTTGTCTGTTGGCATATTCTTCCGCTTCTTTTTCACTTTCTTTATTGTAGGCTTTGATGATGGCCTTTACCAACCGGTGACGTACCACATCTTCTTCATCCAGTTCTATATGTGCTATGCCTTCAATGTTTCGTAGAATTCTTGATGTCAATTGTAAACCACTCCGTTGATTTCTTGGCAGATCCACCTGCGTCATATCACCTGTGATGATAGCTTTTGCATTGGCACCAATTCTTGTTAGAAACATTTTCAACTGTAGCTCCGTAGCATTTTGTGCTTCATCCAAAATGATATAAGCATTATCCAATGTGCGGCCCCGCATATAAGCAAGCGGTGCAATTTCAATAGTTCTTGTTGTCATGTAATACCCCAGTTTATCGGCGGGTATCATATCATCCAAAGCATCATACAATGGCCGCAGGTATGGATCGATCTTTTCTTTAAGATCTCCTGGAAGAAAACCAAGACTTTCGCCAGCTTCTACTGCGGGTCTTGTAAGAATGATCTTTTTTACTTGCTTGTTTTTTAATGCCCTCACAGCTAAGGCTACGGCTGTGTACGTTTTACCCGTACCAGCAGGACCGATGGCAAAAACGATGTCATTCTTTTCTGATTCCTGCACCATTTTTTTCTGGTTAGCAGTTCTTGCCCGTACTGATTTTCCATTGGGGCCAAACACCAGCACCTCATTCGGATTTTTTTCCTGGAAGTGATCAATCACTTCTGCATCATCACCACCGAGTACCTGTTCAAAATAATTTTGACTCATGTGGCCGTTGCGTTCCAGGTAAGAAACGATGAGGGAAATTTTTTCCCGGGCATTATCTATCTGTTCCCTGGCACCACTTAATTTTAGCTGTGTGCCACGGGATAGAATTTTTAGCAGGGGAAATTTCTTTTTGAGGATGTCTAGTTTGCCGTTATTGACGCCGAAAAATTCAATAGGGTTAACGGTTTCGAGGTTGATAATTGTGTCTGTCAATTCATTCGGTTTATGTTTCAAAAAGCCGGCGAGGGGCGGTACCGGATTTTAAGTCGTCATCCCGCTATGCGGGAAGCCTGCCCGTCTTTATCAATATTACTTATCAATATTGTTACTTCCTAAAGTTACTTATTCACAGGTTGTTAATATGCAAATGCCATGCTATATTTTAATATAAGTGTTGTTAAAAAAAAGATTTAAACTTGTAGTTAACCAAATCAATTGCACAATGGAATACCAATATGAACAATCATCCTCATTACCAGTGTGGTTTTGGGTTTTATATGCAGCTGTAATAATTTTTATGATTGCTGCTATGTGGAAGGTGTTTGTAAAAGCTGGACAACCGGGATGGGCAGCAATAATTCCTATTTATAATTTGTACATTATGACCAAAATAGGTGGTAAACCAGGTTGGTGGGTTTTAATGTTTTTAATACCAATTGTCAATCTCATTTTTTTCATCTGGTTGTATAATATGATTTCAAAAAGCTTTGGGAAGGATGAGGGCTTTACGGCAGGAATGGTTTTTCTTGGTTTTATTTTCTGGCCAATTCTAGGATTCGGAAGTGCCAAATATCTTGGCCCTTTTGGCAACCCTGTTGCTTTTGCCGCTCATCAGCAAAAAGATAAGTTTGATTTTGAACATCAACCGCCACAGTAACTACTTAATCAAATAGTTTAGTTTGGGTCTGGCAATTGCCGGACCTTTTTTTTACTGATAAAAATCACTTCTGGTACTGCCTTTGCTCAATATCTACTGTATAATAAATAATATCTTTATCTCATGAGTGAAAAAGTACAACCGATCAAACGTAGTGTGCAGCTAGCCCCACTTAGCAGGGAGCATCATGATGGTTTATTATTTGCCTGGAAAATAAAACAGGGTATAGAAAACAGAACACCACTGGATGATATTAGAAGGTATGCTCTTTGGTTTTGGCGTCATCATATTAAACCCCATTTTTTTCAGGAAGAAAAAATACTAGTGCCCTACTTGCCGGCCGGCCATCCTATGGCAGACCGACTAAAAGAAGAACATGACCAGATAAGAGAATTAATTCTTGGACTGGATGACCAGGCTGATAAAAGAACACTCATTATTCTTGGTGATCTTATCAACCAGCATATCCGCTTTGAAGAAAGAGAATTATTCGGCTACCTGGAAGAAACACTAACACCGGCCCAACTGGAATCCATTTTTACACAACTGCAAAAACACCCCATTAGTTGCGCCGAAGAATGGAAAGATGAATTTTGGGTGAAGAAATAATAGATTAAAAAAAAGCCGGCTTGTTAAATATTTCGGAAAACTATACGTTCTAAAGATTGCCATGCAATAAAATGACATATTCATTTTACTTTGGCTACTTCTATGTGTCGAAACCTGCTTTTTATACTTTTTATTTTTACCGGCATTTCTGCCTCCGCCCAATCTGTAAAAGTTTTTGGAAAAATAATTAACGCAAAGCTGGAGCCGCTTGCATTTGCAAGTGTACAGGTAAAAGAATACCGCCAGGGCAGCATTACAAAAGAAGATGGTAGTTATCAATTAGAATTGGAGGAAGGCAAGTACGACCTGGTAATAAGTATGGTTGGGTATAAAACACAGGTTGTTACCATCATCCTCCGTAAAACAAATTATGAGCAGAATATAATAATGGAAGCAGCCGATGCCACTAACCTTTCTGAAGTAACGGTGAAAGGAAAGTTTAAAGACAAGGCAGAAGATTATATTCGGAATGTAATACGGAATAAAGATGCTACCGAAGCTGCTGCAGGTGCCTACTCCTGCAATGTTTACATTAAAGCTCTGCAGCAAGATTCCATGGCATATAAGAAAGGAAAGAAGAATGTTGCCAATGATTCGCTATTAAAAATACAGCAGGCTATTGCAGAATTAAATCAAATGGCATTGGCAGAAATAGTGCTACGCCTCGATCATGAAACTACGAAGCGGATAAAAGAAGAACGAACCGGCATCAGTAAAAGAGGAAATTCGGGCAAACTATTTTATCTTGCCACCACAGAAGGTGATTTTAATTTTTTTAACAATCTCATCAACATTCCTTCTATTTCGCAAACTCCCTTTGTATCTCCACTTAGTTATAGTGGGTTGCTGGCCTACCGGTTTAAAACATTGAAAACAGAAACGGTGAATGGTAAAAAAATTTATACCATTGGTGTAAAGCCCCGACAGTTGAGCAATGCAACCGTAGAAGGAGAAATCATAATTATGGATAGTGTGTGGGTAGTGCTGCAAACAAAACTGCGGTTTCCAAAGTATCACCTGGCGCAGTACGATTTTTTTGAAGTAGAACAGCAATATGAATGGATAAATGAAAAAGCCTGGATGATAACCCGACAGGAGTTTACTTATAATGCAGGCTCTGATAAAAAGAAATCATCCGGCTACACAGTTGTTACCTACAACAATTTTGAACTTAACAAACAATTTGATAAAAAATATTTTGGTACAGAGGTTAGCTCGGCTGCACAACTGGCTTATGAAAGAGATAGCAGCTTCTGGAAAGCAAATCGTACAGAATCATTAACCGATAAAGAAGTTCGTTTTATTAATTATAAAGACAGTCTTTACCAGGCCACTCATACCAAAACGTATCTTGATTCTTTGGACAGAGTTATCAACAAAGTAACCTGGCAAAAAATTGTGTACAAAGGTCAGCGGATCAATGATCATGAAAAAAGAAGAAGCTGGAGTTTGCCACCGATGGTTACATTATACCAGCCTTTTCAATTTGGTGGTGCCCGGCTGATGCCTTTTTTTACTTTTGCAAAAACATTTGCATCAAGAAAAAATATTTTTATTAATTCGAATGTTAGTTATGGCTTTCGCAACAAAGACATCAACGGTAGTATTGCCATGAGTCGTCTGTACAATCCTTTTCATCGTGGTTTTTATTATATCAACCTGGAGAAAGATTTTGAATACATTTTTAGTGGGGATGCATGGATCAATATGATCAAGCGGAATAATGTTTATTTGCGACAGGCAGTAGGGCTGGGGCATAGTGTAGAAATAGCGAATGGATTGTATTTATTCTCCAATCTGGATATTGCCTTTCGTAAATCGGTAAGTAACTATAAAACCAACGACAGGGTAGATAGTCTGTTTGGCAGTGCATTGGACAATAACAGGGCTGTTGACTTTCCTTCTTACAATGCATTCTACACAAGTTTGAGATTGGAGTATACACCACATCAGCGATACATCCGGGAGCCAAGAGAAAAAGTTATATTAGGTTCTGTATGGCCAACTCTATATACACTTTGGAAAAAAGGAGTACCCGGTATATTAAAAAGTACGATCAATTTTGATTACCTCGAGTTTGGTATAAAGCAATCTGTAAAACTGGGAGTTATGGGAACATCATCCTATACCATACGAAGCGGAGCTTTTTTTAATCAGAAAGATTTGCGGTTAGTAGATTATAAATACCAGCGGCGTGGCGATCCGATTTTGTTTTTAAATCCTAATCAAGCCTTTCAATCATTGGATTCCACCTTTGCTACCTTTAAACGTTTTTATGAAGGACATTACATACATGAGTTCAATGGGGCATTGCTAAATAGAATTCCATTGTTTAAAAAAATCGGGTTGAGAGAAATTGCCGGTACGGGTTTTTTAATTGCACCAGAAAGAAACCTACGGTATGCAGAAGTATTTACCGGGGTGGAAAGAGTTTTTAAAATACCCTTCAATGAATTGGGAAAATTTAAGCTCGGAGTATATGTGGTTGGTTCAGTTGCCAACCAGTTTCGAAATCCTGTTCAGTTCAAGATTGGAATAACTACTTGGGATAGAAGAAAAGGAAAATGGTTTTGATGAAGATTATTTTTTACTGTTTTTAAAACCAGTTCGTTCTCTTTCTTTCTATCGTCGCTTTTCTCCCTTTTTCTCTGTTGGGAAGACAGTATTTTATTTAAAAGTATAATCTTCCTCAACATAACAACAAAGCTTTTCTTTGGATTTTAATTTGTTATAATAGAATTTTTTATAACGAACGGTGCTGCCCTCAACTGTTAAACTATTCAATGCTCCAAGCATCGGTATACTTTCTTGAATTATACCAGTTTCAGTATCAACTTTAATAAGTTTAAAACTTGGATAATTATTTCCATCTATTTCCCACTTAACAAGAATTAAGGTTTTTGAGTCATCCGACCAGGCATATATGTCCTGCCAGCTTGCTTTTGGTAATTGAATTTTATTTGTCCCTAGTATTTCTATATCACAAGCATTGTAAGGCGAACCCATACGGATTTCGCTTACATTATTGAATATAATTTGAAATGGTCTTTTAGTGGTATCTGTTTGCACTATATTGATACTTTGTTTCCTTATCATTTGCTGCTCTTCACCAAAGTTATTTTCAACTTTTCGGGAATTACAACTAATTAAAATTATAAAAGTAAAATATATGAGGTTTGTCATTTATATTGTCTTGATTTGTCGAGGTTATTAATTCGAATGTATACAAAAAATGTAATAATGCGTTTCTCAACAGATGCCATGAAAACGGGACGTACAAGTGAGTGACACAACAGGCGATGCCATGAAAACTGAAGCTGGCAAAATTACCCTTCGCTAAACTCAGGGTCTTACCACCTCGCCACTATCTTAAAATTAATTAACCGTGGTGTTAAACGATTGGGTAATAAATAAACCGTGTTAGAAAAATCTTTTACAAAGAGATATGAAATAGTATTGGCACGGTCGATGATGTTGAACACTTCGAGGCTGGCCCAGATGTTATCAAAGTTGCGGAAGGGAGAGTGGCTGCGGCGTTTGCTTCTATCATCATCCATCAACAATGCACTGAACCCAATATCGCAACGGATATACGGCTCTATTACCGCTGCATTGCGATAGCGAACCGCATTGGGAATATTATACGGCATGTTGCTGCCATATAATAAATTGAGATAGACTTTAAAATTTTTATTGGTAGGCAGGTAATCAGAAAAATACATACCAAATGTTATACGCCGATCATTGGGACGGCGCAAACTTCCTACTTCAAAGTTTACACTGTCTGCAACTACCTGGTCGGTACTTTGTGAATTGATGAATTCGCCGGCCGCATTTTTATACCGGTAATAATTATCACCAATAATATTTTCACTGGTTTTCATAAGGCCAAGACTTATCCAACTCTCGGCATCTTCTACCAGCTCACCATGCAATCGCATTTCTAATCCGGCGGCATAGGCATTGGCTTTATTTTCTCCAAAGTAGCGGATGCGAACATTGTCCACATCATACGGCACTACAGCAGTCATGTTTTTATAATAAGCTTCAGTGGTCCATCGCATCGGTCTTCCACCGATACCAATAAAATTATAATCGAAGCCGGCAACACCCTGCCAACTTTTTTGTGCTTTAAGATCGGTGTTTACAGTTCCATTGTATCTCCGTAACTCCCGATAAAAAGGTGGTTGATGATATGCACCAGCTGCAAGGCGAAAAATAATATCTCTTTTCCAATTGGGTTTCCAACTGGCACCGAGGCGTGGAGAGATGAGCATTTCTTTATTCAGCGAATTATAATTAAATCGTACACCGGCGGTTAATGTGGCAGAGTGAGATGAATCTTTTCCTAATAAAATATTGTCCTGAATATATCCAGAAAATTTGTTGATGTCTAAGTTCGTATTTGATTTTATTGCTTTACTTAGTCGCAGCATATCCGGCTGGTAAGGCAATGCATAACCGGCTGAATCCTGGAATTCCCATTCATTTAGTTTGTCGGTGATTATTGTTTTATCGTACCCAACTCCCCATTGAAAAGCATGTTTTCCTTTATCATAATTTCCTTTGTGTGAAAGATTAAGGTTTTCAATATTCAATGTATTTCTTGCCCAGTTTTGATACACTCCTGCGCCGAGGGGATTTACAATTAATCCAAAAGTGGTATTGCGTTTATCAAAATCTCTTTCGCCAAATAAATATTCACCGGTGATGTCGATGCTTTCGCTTTCATCATTTTGAAAACGGGAAGCCATCCACTTCAATCTTAATTTTTTACTAGCCTGGTTGATGATAGAGAAGCCCAGCATGTTTGTCTGGTACTGGTCTTTTTCACGGCCTTCAAAAAATATATCAACACCGATAGTAGCACTAAAGACGGGAGAGAAGACAGAAGTGGTTAATTGGCTTGATTCAGGAATGAGAGTAAATTTTGTTTGAGAAATATTGCTCAGTAATTCTGCCGACCATTTTGGATTGAACTGGTAACTAAGCAGTGCCTGGAAATCTGCTGATGAGGGAACATAATTGCCTTTAGTTTCCTGGCTGCTTAATAAATTTCTATTGCTGCGATTACGAATGCCAAGCAGGTAGCCAAACTTACCATTGATGCCGGTACCTTCTACTTGTAAACCTTGTTCTAACACTCCCACATATGCAGACCCCCCAAAACGACGGGGCTTTTTATATTGAATATCAAGCACACTACTCATCTTGTCACCATACCTTGCCTGGAAACCGCCATTGTAAAAATTAATATTGCGAACCATTTCCGGATTAATAAAACTTAACCCTTCTTGCTGACCGCTTCTTACCAGGTAAGGCCGAAACACTTCGAAGTCGTTTACATAAATCAGGTTTTCATCATAACTACCACCACGAACAGAATATTGCGATGTTAATTCGTTATTAGAACCGACGAATATTTTTATTAAACTTTCAACACCCGTAACAGCTGACGGTAGATTAAGAATTGTTTTTGGGTTCGGTCTTATCAAACCTGCTTCACGGCGATCCCGTTGATCAGTAACAACAACGGTTTCTAATGTTTTTTCTCCTTTTTCTAATTTGATGGTAACGGTTTCTTCTTCGCCTTCATTCAATAAAAAATTTCTTTGTTCAGTTTGGCGGCCTGCATAACTGAATACAATGGCAAATGCTTTATCCGCTGCTACTTTTATTTTGAAGTAGCCAGAGTCGTTGGTGGTGATGCCTTTTGATTGGCCTAAAATAATAATGGAAACATTGGCTAAAGGGTTTTCATTGTCATCTACCACTTTTCCGGAAACGTAAGCTGCTTTCTTTTGGGAGAAAGAAACGAATGAAAGCAATAAGAGTGTTGCAGTAATTAGTATTTGGCGGCTATCTATTTTCATAAGTGAATATGAAAACAAGATACGGATTTTTTTAACTGAAGAGAGGTAGAGGTTTAAATGCAATTTTGGAACTTACTTATTCCTGAAAATGATTTTTGCAAAACGAATATTAAGTGCTGGATAAAGATTAGTACCATATCCGCTATTATGATTTGCTCCAATGCCTGTTTTAATATCTATCAGCCATGACTTACCGAGGTTTCTTTGTATACCCCAATGTAAATCGATAGAGCTAGAACCGATGAGGACATCCGGGCCATAATTTTGACCGATTGGATAAGTGGTAGCTTTTAATAACAGCCCAATATAGTTAGCTGCATTATTGGAAATGCTTTTTCCTTTTTTTACTCGTTTATCAAGGTTGTAATATAACCTGGGATTTATAGAAACATATACGGCAGGAAAACTTATATCAATAGAATAGGAGTCTTGATATTTATATATTAACCGTGTCCAACCTATACCGGCATCAAAAATGATGGTAGTTTTTCTTGACATACTTGCTTCGTAACCGAGGCCAAAATTTGTAAGCCCTGTATTAAGTGACCATTGGCTTTTAGTATTTGCTGGATTTGGTTTTGTTACCTGTGAGAACGAATAAGTACTAATAAATAATAAGACAAAAAGTGAGAAAGATTTGTTACCCATAAAGCAGCGTTTTTTTTAATAATACAAGGGAGGGTTTGCTAAATGTTTTGATATTTAAAGAAACGATAGCTGCTCTTTTAAATTGTGTTATGTGATAGAAAAGAAATAACCGGGTTATGGTGATTTTATCGTTGCTTCATTTTTGAATTGCAGGTTTCGGATACATAGGGTTCAATTCTGCATCACTGCCCAGTTCCGTAGGGACAAGAAGTGGGTAGAAAATATTATAAATTTGAATTCTGAAGGTTTATCTCAAAGCAAAGACCAACTTACGTTTCTGGCGCAACGTTTCCTGAGATAGTTATGTGCTGTTATTTCTGTTTCGTTACTTTAATTATCTCATTTTCTAAAATTAGAATTTCTTTGGAAGAAATGGCGACACCAACATCTATTGAAAGTTTAGTATTAGAAATTAATTGGGGATTTGTAGGAATATTAGCAATTGTAACAATGCCGTTTTCATTTCGATAATAGTATTTAAAAAAGATGCCTAATAAAACAAGCCTACTACTAGTACCAGTAGAGACATTGCCTTTTCTTACAATTACTCCTGTATTTAAAATAAATATGGGAGAGCCGCTTGATCCTGGTATACAAGACATGGATATGAGAAATTGGTTTAATCCATTAAAAGATATTCTTGGATCAGTGGCTGTTACTCCTTTTTTAATTATAGGAAAATTGTTTATTTGATCCCATAGTCCATTCGGATAGCCAGCCATAAAAATTTCTTCTATGGGAAACATATAGCTATTGGTTATAGAATCTGGAATGAATTGGTTAGTAAAAGGTGTAAATAGAGTTTCTTTCCCTTTTTTGATTTTTAATTCTTCCATTATTGATGCGATAGGAATTGCTACTAGATCAATACTATCAATAGGATGATTAATTAAAGTTTTGCTTAAAACCTCTTTTGATATTATTACAATTTCATTACTTCTTTGTTTCTCATCGCCAATTGTTTTAACATGAAAAACTAAGCTTATTTTTTCTGCATTTTTAATAACATGTTTGTTAGTGAGAATTACTGGAATTCCCAGGGAGTCTAATTTTGTATGGTAAAAAAATCCAGTTCCGCTTCCTATTTCTTTATTTTCCTTATCTAATATTAAAATCCTGATTGTTGTATACGGAATCAAGTCGTTTACATTCAAACCATTAATAATGGTTTTGTCATTGTTTGGAGTTTGGGCATATGTCCAACTGCTAATAAAGAGTGCCAGAAAGTATAAAATACCTTTTAAGTATTTGAGTATGTTCATCAACTTATATTTTTTAATTTTGCAATCATTTCTTTAGGATCGGCAGATTTAAAAACAGTATTACCCGCCACCAGCACATCAGCACCAGCAGCAATAATTGACGGAGCATTTTCTAAAGTAACGCCGCCATCTATTTCAATATGCACCTGCAATCCTTTTTCATCAATCATTTTGCGGAGTTGCTTTATTTTTTCAATTGTGTATTGGATAAATTTTTGTCCGCCGAAACCGGGATTTACACTCATCAGGCATACAAGGTCAATGTCTGCGAGCACATCACTCAATGCGGATACAGGTGTGTGCGGGTTAATGGCCACTCCGGCTTTCATGCCCAATGATTTTATTTGTTGAATATTGCGATGCAAATGCGGGCAAGCTTCTATATGAACAGAAAGATTATCTGCCCCGGCATTTTTAAATGCTTCGGCATAGTTGCCAGGTTCTTCTATCATCAGATGCACATCACAAACTTTGGTAGTAGCCTTTCTAAAAAATTCTACCAGCATAGGCCCAAAACTAATGTTGGGAACAAAACTACCATCCATTACATCCAGGTGATACCAATCTGCCTGACTTTCGTTGAGCATAGTACAATCGGCCTGTAAGTTTAAAAAATTGGCAGATAGAAGAGATGGGGCGATGATCGGCATTGAGGTTAATTTTGCTGTGCAAGATAATTCTATTTCAACTTATCCATCGCTTCTTTTGCTTCTTTAAAGTTGGCATTCAATCCTACTGCTCTCTGATAATTAAGCCGGGCCTCCTGTTTTTGTCCCATGGCCTCCTGGCATTTCCCGATCCAATAATAATTATCGGCATAATCGGGTGAGATGGTCAATGCCAAGTTAAAAACTTTCAATGCTTCGGGATACTTTTTCATTTCATACAACAAACTTCCTTTTTCTATATAGCCGTCTAAAAAAGTATAATCATGTTTTACTGCTTCATCAAACATTGACAATGCTTTTGCCTGATCACCAATATTGGAATAATAAATCCCTTTGTAATAATAAGGTTCTGCATGTGCTTCTATGGAGTCTGCTTTTATAAGCGAATCGCAAAGTGAAAGTACTTTGGCATTTTTTGTTTCTGCATATTGCAGTGCCAGTATATAATTCAGTTCCACATCGAAGGGAGCCAATTGATATGCCTTTTCTAATGTGGCAATGGCCTCCACATTATTTCCTTTTTTATCCAGCAGGTCTGCTTTCATTTTTAAAATATCCACCTGTTGTGGATTCATTTGCAAAATATCATTACAGATTTTCAAAGCCTCCTCTATTTTATTTTGCGCAGCATAAGCCCGGGCAAGACTTAGTTGTAATAAAAGGCTATTGGGTATTTCTTTTAAAGCCTGAGTTAAAAAGAGTATTGCAGAATCTGGTTTCTTTTCCAGCAATAAAGTACTGATGCCAAGTGCATATCGTTCCTCTTTTTTTATACTCCAGGCGGTTTTAAAATCTACCAGTGCCGGCTCCGGCAAATTATTAGTATTTAATAATACCGCTCTGCGGAAATATAATTCATCTTTTTTGGGTGTTTGCTTAATGCTATCAGTAAGTTCCTTATAGGGTGGCAGACTTAATATGTCATCATACGCCGAAGAAGTATTATTGTCATTGCAACTGCTGATTAAAATCATCCCGGCAACAAAAGGCAATATTATTTTTACAACGGTATTCATATTTCAAAACTAAATGTTTTGGGGGTTAGGTATGACAATCATCTGACAAAAAATGTTAATGCTGAAAATACCTTTGCCACCGGCTTTTAAAAAAACCTTCGCAGCTAAAACGCTTAACAATGAAAAAACTTGCATCAGTTTCCCTTTTACTCATAACTATTTTTACGGCTTGTAACAACAGCTCAAAAATAGCAACTACTTATAATGCCGCAGCCGATACCCTAAGGTACATGGAGGAATCACATTTCAGAAATATACAGCAGCTTACATTCGGAGGTGACAATGCGGAAGCCTATTGGAGTTATGACAGCAAGCATATTGTTTTTCAACGTACCAATGCTAAAGAAGGAATCAATTGCGACCAGATTTTTGTAGGAAAAGTGCCTACTAAAAAAGACGAGGCTTTTACTTACAAATTAATAAGCACCGGCAAAGGCCGCACTACCTGTCCATTTTTTACAAAGGATGGTAAACATATTATTTATGCATCCACACATCTTGGTAGTAATGATTGTCCTCCAACACCGGACAGGACAAAGTATGGCAACAAATATATCTGGCCTTTGTATGATAGCTATGATATTTTTATGGCTAACCTCGATGGGAAAATTGTAAAGCAATTGACCAGTGCAAAAGGATATGATGCAGAAGCCACTCTTTCACCTGATGGTGAACAAATGTTATACACCAGCGATAAGGATGGTGATATAGAATTATACATTATGAATTTAAATACCGGAGCAGAAAAAAGAATTACTAATATGCTGGGATATGATGGGGGTGCATGGTATAGTCCCGATGGAACAAAATTAATCTGGAGAGCATCCAGACCTAAAACAGAAACAGAAATAAAAGAATATAAAGACCTCCTGGCAGAAAATTTAGTGGCACCAACTAATATGGAAGTGTGGGTGGCAAATGCTGATGGAAGCAATGCACACCAGGTTACTTCCTACGGTCAGGCCAATTGGGCACCTGCTTTTATGCCTGATAGCAAACGAATTATTTTTGCTTCCAATCATGAGTATAAAAGAGGATTTCCATTTAATTTGTATACCATTAATGAAGATGGAACCAATTTACAAAAAATAAGCCGGGATAAAGGTTTTGATGCTTTCCCGATGTTTTCACCCAACGGTAAAAAAATTGTTTTCTGTAGTAATCGTAACAATGGCGGTACCCGGGATACCAACGTTTTTATCGCTGATTGGGTCGAGTAATTTTCCGTTGGAACGGCATTTGATTACATCCAAGACTATCGAACCAAACGTATTTTTTATATGAAATCCTTAGTCACCCTACTTTTATTAGCTGGTATTTTTTCTGGCTGTACTAAATCAAATACTAATTATGTAAATAATCCGGATGCACCCGATCATTTACACAACAGGGCAGTGGGTGCTTCTGCCAATGAGTTATTGGCTTCTGCAAAATATACCTCTCTAAAAATTGAAGTGCAATACATGACGGGCTACCAGCCAGATGCTGCTGCACTTAATCATTTACAGGCTACTCTTTCAGGAATTTTAAATAAGCCATCTGGTATTTCAATTGTCACCAAAGAAATTTCAGCTTCTGCTAATCAAACACTTTCTGTAAACGATATCATTACTATCGAAAGAAATAACCGAACTGTATTTACTACAGGTAGCCAGTTAGGTGTTTACATATTATATACCAACGGAAATAATACAGATAATAATGTATTAGGTATTGCATATAAAAACACTTCCGCTGTTTTGTTTGGTAAAAAAATTAATGATAACTCCGGTGGTTTGGGACAGGCAAGTCGCACCAAACTAGTAGCCACTGTTGCCGAACATGAATTAGGGCATTTATTAGGATTGGTAGATTTGGGTTCTCCTATGCAGGCTGCACATAAAGATGCAGCAAATGGCAGCCATTGCAACAATAGTAATTGCCTGATGTATTATGCCTCTGAAACCAGCGACATATTCGGTGTCCTTATTACTGGAAATATTCCTGCCTTTGATGCAAGCTGCCGTGCAGATATGAGAGCCAACGGCGGACAATAACATTTTTTGATAGTGCAGTAGTGCTGTTGTAGATTTGAATTCCAAAACAATTACTATGTACAACGGTATGCTTCATCTTCACAGTGTTCTTCGCTGGGTGTTACTCATCCTTTTATTGGTAGCTCTTTACAAAAGCTTTGCAGATAGAAACAATGCATTTACTGCCGGGCATAAGAAAACAGGACTGTTTCTCATGATATGTGCCGATGTAATGTTATTGGTAGGTTTATATCAATGGTTCACCGGTCCGTGGGGATTGAAAAGTATTCAGTCAAATGGAATGAGTGTAGTAATGAAAGATCCGGTATCCCGTTTTTTTGCAATAGAACATTTTATAGGAATGCTCCTCGGCATTATTCTTATTCATGTTGGTTATACTTTTTCAAAGAAAAATATTCCTGGTGCTATGAAGCATAAAAGAACATTGTTGTTTTATGGACTGGCATTACTCATCATATTAGTTTTCATTCCCTGGCCATTCAGAACTGTAGGTGCGGGAAGAACATGGTTCCCGGGAATGTAATGTGTAATAAAATTTTAAGAGTCCTATTTTTTGGGACTTTTTTTTTATTGCGATGTTTTGGGCTTGTCCTCCCGGTAAAATATTTTACTTACAATTTTCCAGCCTTCTTTTGTTTTCAAGAGGCTCATAATGTCATGAAAATAAAAAGTGGGATACTCAATAGTTAGCTTGGCAGTAGCAGCATTTCCAAATATCTGCACACTTTCAATTTTTGTACTAAGTTGTTGTTTAATGCCGGTATTTTTCATTCTCCCCATAAAATCTTTCAGTGATACATTCATGAGGGTGTCATTTCTCATGTACCGCATTTGTCCATCGGGTGCAAAAGCTTTTGAAAAGGTAAGGCTATCGCCATTGGTGCCGCCATCAAGGTAGTAGTTACAAGCTACTTTTACAGCTTCAATCTCCTGTTCCTTTGTTTGTGCCTGTGCAAGGCTGTAAAAAGAACAGCAAATACAGAGCAGCAGTATTTTTATTTTCATATGCTAAGTTTTATGAAAGATAAAACCTGGTAGCAAACAATGTTCCCCATTTTATATAAGCGGTTGCTATTTACTAACAAATTCAATAATTAAAATTGGCAGGGCGGCTATGTTTTTTGCAGTATAAAAATTGTGGCCCTAACATATTGCTGCAGGTCATTCAATCATTCATCCTGACTGGTAAATAACTGGCTGATAAATACTAACGACAGGTGAAATATTTTACATCATAAAATTTTTACCATGAAAAAGATCACACTGTTAGTATTTATTATTTCTCTTCTTATTTCCTGCAAAAAAAATAGTGACACCACTCCTTTACCTGCATCAGCCAAAGTTTATATTGCAGGCAACTCGAGGATCAGTACTACTGAGTATTTTCCTTGTTATTGGAAAGATGGCACCCGTACCGATCTTCCTCTACCCACACTAAGCCTACACGGAGAGATTTACAGCATTGCTATTTCCGGAACCGATGTGTATGCCGTGGGACGTTATCATAATGGCACTATAAATGTTCCCTGCTATTGGAAAAACGGCACCCGTACCGATCTCAGCACAATTGATAATTCTAAAACTGCCGTGGCTTATTCAATCAATATTTCAGGCTCCGATCTGTATATAGCTGGATACAGCATTAACTCATCCGCTGTACCAGTTCCCTGCTATTGGAAAAATGGCACCCGTACCAATCTCAGCCAAATTGATAATACTAAGTCTGGATATGCCTTATCTTCTTATGTTTCAGGAACCGATGTGTATATAGCTGGCCGCACTATTAATTCTTCGAATGCGGCTGTTGCCTGTTATTGGAAAAATGGCATCCGTACCGATCTCAGCCCTATTGATAATACCAAAGAAGGATATGGTGAATATGTTTTTTTTTCGGGTGCTGATGTGTATGTAGCGGGACACAGCAATAATGCTGCTGGCCTGCTTGTTCCCTGTTATTGGAAAAATGGCAACCGTACCGATCTCAGCAAAATTGATAATACTAAACATGGATATGGTAATTCTGTTTTTATCTCAGGTGCTGATGTGCATGTAGCAGGATTTACCAATAACGCAACGAATAACCGTATTCCCTGTTACTGGAAAAACGGGAGCAGAACCGATCTCTCTGTAATAGATAATACTCAGGGAGGATTTGCCCGGTCAGTTTATGTGTCAGGAAGTGATTTGTATCAGGCAGGAATAGCTATAAACACTGCAGGTATGGAGATTCCATGTTATTGGAAAAATGGTATCCGCACAGACCTTAATGCAGGGATAGCAGGGCAGGCAAATTTTATTTTAATTAGTAACTAAAGAATGTGCCCGAAAATTGCTGATAGGCTATCAGGGAAAACCAGGGCTGATTTAAAAAATATTTCATGAAAAAAATAATAGTTTTTCTTACCGCATTTTTTGTTTGGCTTTACAGCTATTCACAAAACGTAGGCATCGGCACCACCACACCCAGCAGCAGCGCCATGCTTGAAATAAAAAGTAATGATAAAGGATTATTGATTCCCCGTACATCAACAGCAACAAGAATAACCATTGCAGGAGTAAAAGGGTTGATGATATATGATACCACAAGCAATAGTTTCTGGTATCACAATGGCAGCACCTGGATAGAAAATAGTGCTGCTGCAAACGGATGGAATACCAATGGCAACTCCGGTACAAATGCCGCAACTAATTTTGTAGGCACAACTGATAATAACGACATCATCTTTAAACGAAATAATATCCGTGCCGGGTTATTGACATCTTCTAATACATCTTACGGTGTTAATGCTCTGAATCCATTAAATACCGGGAATAACAATACAGCATCTGGAAGTAATGCCCTGTTGAATAATACAAGCGGCGTTTCCAATACTGCCAGCGGAGTATCTGCACTGTTAAGTAATACAACAGGCAATCGTAATACAGCGTATGGCGTTTCTTCACAACAGTTTAATAGTACAGGTACAGGCAATACTGCTTTAGGCTATCAATCGCTTTATTTAAACCAGTATGCCAATAATAATACGGCTATAGGCCGTGGTGCTATGCTAAGCACAGACAGTGGGGATTATAATGTAGCTGTTGGTTATAATTCTCTTTACAATAACAGCACTGGCTTTCAGAATACAGCTACTGGTTCCTTGTCGCTTTTTTCTAATACAACAGGTACTAATAATACAGGTACAGGCTATGGTTCGCTTTATTATAATACTACAGGTAGCAGCAATACGGCTAATGGTTTTTTTTCTTTGTATACCAATACTACAGGTTTTCAAAATGTTGCTACCGGTTATCATGCTATGTTATATAATACCGAAGGCAATGCAAATACTGCAAACGGCTACAAGGCATTGGTATATAATACAACCGGGATAGATAATACAGCCGTTGGCAGGCAGGCTCTCTACGCATCAACAACATCAAATTTTAATACTGCTATGGGTAGTTTTTCGTTGCAAAGCAATACTATAGGCGAAGGCAATACAGCAGTAGGTTATCAATCTCTATACTACAACCAAACGGCAGATAATAATACCGCCATTGGCCGTGCCGCCATGTTGAATAATACAACTGGTAATTCTAATGCAGCATTGGGGTATCAATCCCTTTATTCAAATACAACCGGCGCAAAAAATACCGCTATTGGTTCAACTGCTTTAAGGAACAACACAACCGGCATTGATAATACCGCTTTGGGCCTTGGCGCAAATTATTCTAACAGCACCGGCAGCAACAATACATCAGTAGGCTCTACTGCTTTAACTTTTAATACAACCGGAGGGGGCAATACAACTATGGGTTATGCCTCTATGAATCAAAATACTACAGGTGGCAGCAATACATCCATGGGTGCTTTATCACTTTATTTTAATAGTTCCGGAAACTCCAATACAGCAATGGGTACACAGGCTATGAATATGAATACTACCGGAGATTTTAATGTGGGTATTGGCGCCGGTGCATTGCACGATAACAGCAACCGGAATTACTTGGTGGCCATTGGCAACAATGCTTTGTATAACATAGGTTCTAACATTACACAAACCTATCATGCCATTGGCAATACGGCGGTGGGCAGTTATTCTCAGTACAGTGGTACTAATAGTTATTACAATACATCGCTTGGTTTTTATTCCATGTTTTCAAATACAACCGGTGCTGCAAATACTTCTGTTGGCTATCATTCTTTGTACAATAATATAAGCGGCGATGGTAATAATGCATTTGGTTACCAGGCAATGATGTTTAATAATTTGGGTAACAGCAATAACGCATTTGGCAACAATGCACTCTTATTAAATACCAGCGGCCATAATAACAATGCCTTTGGTTATGACGCCCTTAAGGCAAATACATTTGGCGCTACCAATAATGCCTTTGGCGGTTCTGCACTTTTATCCAATACTACTGGTGATAAAAATAATGCATTTGGTTATTCTGCATTGCGTTTGAATACAATGGGTACTGCAAACATTGCTGTTGGATACTATAGCCTGTTTAACAATACCACTGGAGATAACAATACGGCTATTGGTGAAACGGCTTTGTATTCTGCCACTATTGCTAATGGTAATACGGCCGCAGGTAAAGGTGCTTTATACACGAATATAACTGGAGGTAGTAATTCCGCCTTTGGTATGAATGCCGGGGGAAATAGTATTGGCTCATCCAATACCTATATCGGTTACAGTGCCGGTATAAACAGCAGTGGCAGCAACAGCACAGTAATGGTAGGCGCATTTTCTGGCGGGGCAAATAACAGTGGCGATAACCTTACACTGCTTGGATATAATGCAGATGTGTCTGCAGCCGGATTAGCAAACGCTGCCGCCATTGGCAGTAATGCTACCGTAAGTACCAGCAATGCCATGATGTTTGGAAACAGCAGTGTTACCGATTGGGGCTTTGGCCGCAGCACTGTTGCCAATGGTGTGTTCCAGGTGGGCAGTAATGCTACTAACGGAAACGGGGCTTACCTCACTGCTGGTGGTGTATGGACAAACGCCTCCGATGTACATCTTAAAGAAAATTTTATAGAAATAAATAATGAAGAAATACTGCAAAAGATTGCTTCATTACCTGTTACCCGATGGAATTATAAAAACACTCCGATACCCGAAACTCATATTGGCCCGATGGCGCAGGACTTTAAAAATCTTTTTGGACTCGGCGTTGCCGGTGATGATAAAGTAATTAGCAGTATTGATATTTCCGGAGTAACGCTGGCAGGTATTCAGGCTTTGATTAAAAAGAATGAGCAGTTAGAAAAATTTTTACTGCATCAACAAGAATTGATAGTGATACTGCAAAAGGAAATTGAATTATTAAAAAGAAAATAAAAATTTTGTTATGAAAAAAATTATTACCGTACTGCTGTCTATTGCCGCACATAATATGGCGATGGCACAAAACGTAGGCATTGGCACCAGCACTCCTGCTGCCCGTTTACATATTGCAGACAGCAGTGTGCTGTTTAGTGCAATTGGACAAGCGGATCTAACACCTGGCAATCCTCCCTTGCAAGGTGCCGGAAGAAGAATGATGTGGTATGCAGACAAGGCAGCATTTCGTGCAGGCTATACATCAGGGATTAACTGGGATAAAGTTAATATAGGTGACTATTCTTTTGCTACAGGACTTAATACAACTGCCAGTGGATTTTCTTCAACCGCAATGGGTATAAGTACAATTGCCAGTGGAGATAATTCAACCGCAATGGGAATGAGTACAACTGCCAGTGGGTTGCGTTCAACGGCAATTGGATATGGTACAACCGCCAATGATGATTATTCAACCGCAATGGGATATGGTACAACCGCCAGTGGAGAATATTCAACCGCAATGGGATATAATACAACCGCCAGTGGAGTTCATTCAACCGCAATGGGATATGGTACAACCGCCAGTGGAGATAGGTCAACTGCAATGGGACTATATGTTTCTACTTTTAACAAGGTAGGCTCATTTGTGATTGGAGATAATTCCACCTCAACGATTATGAATTCCTTCTTCCATAATAGTTTCCGGGCAAGGTTTGCCAATGGCTACCATCTTTATACCAGCGCCGATTTATCTACAAGCTGTTCCCTGGGCCCAAGTGATAATGCCTGGTCAACCGGCAGCGATGTTCGTACCAAAGAAAATTTTGCCGAAATAAACGGAGAGGATTTTTTAAAAAAGATTGCTGCATTTAACCTTACCAGTTGGAATTATAAAACACAAAACCCTGCTACTTTCCGCCACTACGGCCCCATGGCGCAGGATTTTTTTGCCGCTTTTGGAAAAGATAAATACGGAACTATTGGTAATGATACCACCATTAACTCCGCCGATTTTGCCGGAGTGAATTTTGTTGCCATACAGGCATTGGAAAAAAGAACACAAAAGATTGAACAGTTGGAGAAAGAAAATAAAGAAATAAAAAATGATAATTCATTATTAAAAGCAATGCTCCTGCAATTAAGAAAAGAAGTAGATGCATTACAAGGAGTAAAAGAAGAAAATTTATAAACCATGAAAAAAATATTCTTATTCGTCTTCCTGTTTATTGTTGCTAACATAGTTAATAATGCCACCGCACAAAACGTAGGCATTGGCACCAGCACTCCTTCAGCCCGCCTGCATGTTACAGACAGCAGTGTGCTGTTTAGTGCAATTGGACTGGCGAATCCAACACCTGGCAACCCTCCTATACAAGGTGCCGGAAGAAGAATGATGTGGTATGCAGACAAAGCCGCATTTCGGGCAGGCTATGTTAATTCATATGAATGGGATAAAGTTAATATTGGTTACTATTCTTTTGCTACAGGACTTAATACAACCGCCAGTGGAACTTCTTCAACCGCAATGGGAAATTCTACAACCGCCAGTGGAGGTTATTCAACCACAATGGGGCAAAATACAACCGCCATAGGAACTGGATCAACCGCCATAGGATTTAATACAATCGCCAATGGAAGTTTTTCAATGGCAATGGGACAAAATACTAACGCCAGCGGAGATATTTCAACGGCAACAGGATATGGTACAACCGCCAGTGGAGCTGTTTCAACAGCAATGGGAGATAATACAATCGCAATTGGGCTTCGTTCAACTGCAATGGGGCAAAATACAATTGCAAGTGGATCTCGTTCAACAGCAATGGGACAAAATACAATTGCCAGTGGAGGCAGTTCAACCGCAATGGGAAGTTATACATCAGCTACTGAAAATTATTCAACCGCCTTAGGAAGATATACAGATGCAATAGGATATGCATCTACAGCAATTGGCGATAGCAGTTTAGCCATTGGAGCTATTTCGTTTGCAAGTGGGTTTCGTACAATCGCCAGTGCAGATTATTCAACCGTAATGGGATATAGCACAATCGCCAATGGAAAATATTCAACTGCAATGGGACACAGTACAATCACCAGTGGAACTAATTCAACAGCAATGGGAGGATTTACAACCGCCAGTGGAGTTAGTTCAACAGCAATGGGAGGCAGTACAATCGCCAGTGGATTGTATTCAACCGCAATGGGAAGCAGTACAACCGCAAGCGGAGAATATTCAACCGCAATGGGATATGGCACAACCGCCAGTGGGCTTCATTCAACCGCAATGGGAGAAAGTACAACTGCCAGCGGAAATTATTCAACCGCAATGGGAGATAATACAATCGCCAGTGGTAATTATTCAACCGCTATGGGAGTTAATACAACTGCCAGTGGTAATTATTCAACCGCTATGGGATATTCTGTTTCCACTAATAACCAGACTGGGTGTTTTGCAATAGGAGATTTCTCTACCGGCACAGTTATGAATTCCCCTGCCCCTAATAATTTCCGGGCAAGGTTTGCCAATGGCTACCGCCTTTATACCAGTGCCGATTATTCTACAAGTTGCTCCTTAGGCGCCGGTGATAGTTTCTGGACAATTGGCAGTGATGTACGAACAAAAGAAAATTTTGCAGAAGTAAACGGAGAGGATTTTTTAAAAAAGATTGCCGGCTTTAATCTCACCAGTTGGAATTATAAAAAACAAAACCCGGCAACCTTCCGCCACTATGGCCCTATGGCGCAAGACTTTCATGCCGCTTTTGGAAAAGATAAATATGGCACCATTGGCAACGATACCACTATCAATGCAGCCGACTTTGCAGGGGTGAGTTTTGTTGCCATACAGGCATTGGAAAAAAGAACACAAGAAATTGAATTGCTGAAAAACCAAAATTCAAGACAGGCTGTCAGGCTTGAAGAACTTGAAAAACTGCTATTGCAATTAAGAAAAGAAGTAAATGCATTACAAGGAATAAAAAAGAAAATTTAAAATCATGAAAAAAATTATTACCGTGCTGCTGTTTATTGCCGCACATAAAATGGCGACGGCCCAAAGTGTAGGCATTGGCACCACTACTCCCAATTCATCAGCACAATTAGATGTAACAAGCACAACAAAAGGAATGCTTATCCCCCGCATGGCTGAAGCGGAAAAAACGGCCATCCTTTCTCCTGTACAGGGATTAATGATATTCAATACCACTACCAATAGTTTTCAGTATTATAATGGTATAAGCTGGGTTAATATTTCTCATAGCGGTATTATAAGTGGCACTGCCAATAAAGTAGCTAAGTTTAATAGTCCCTGGGGGCTTACCGCCGCAGGATTAATATCTGATAACGGAGCAGGTGTGGCAATCAACACTACTAATGCATTGCCCAACAGCAGTGCGTTGCTGGATATGACGAGCACTGGCAAAGGCATATTGATTCCCCGCATGTTATCAGCAGAACGTACGGCAATTGTTGCTCCGGCAACAGGGCTGTTGGTATTTGATAATACAACAAACAGTTTTTGGTTTTATAACAGCAGTACCTGGACCGAATTAAGTACAAGTGGAGGAACTAATGTATGGACTGTAAACGGAACAAATATTTCATATACCGTAGGTGCTGTTGGCATCGGCACATCAACCCCGTCGTACCCGCTTGATGTGGTGGGCAATTCCCGTTTTACCGGATGGGTAGCCATAAACGATCCCAGTCCGGATTATCCATTAGATGTAAATGGATTGGCAAGCATTCAATATCTTGGCGTAGGCGGTGCCACACCAAGTACCACTTACCCCCTCGATGTATTGGGTAATACCAGGTTTCAAAATAATACAAGTGTAACTGGCAATAGTACAATATTGGGAAATAGTTTAGTGAATGGAAATATGACTGTTAATAACAATGGCATTGTAGATGGCACACTTACGGTTAATAATGGTAAAGGGGTAGCTTATAATCCTTCGAGTGCTACTAATTTAAAAATATATCCCTTTACAACCGGTACGCTTAATGCGGTATTAAATGGCTTCGCATTATCTGCAGAAACCAGCATTGGCTTTGTTGGGGGTGGTTTTATCAGCACACCCAGGGTAATGGTAGGAGATATTGATGTAACCGGAGGAACTCTTGGCGAGTTATACCGGGTACAATTAATACTTTATGGATGCGATAATAACAGTTGTAAAGCAAGATTACTTAATACCAGCCCTAATGCTGTTAATTATAGTATTACCTGGAATTGTGTAGCTATCGGCAATTAAAAAGGTAAGTAATGTGGTTTGTTTTACGATGCATAATGCCACTTGCAAAAACTTTTATCCGGAGTATAGTAACTGTTAGGAGTCGGGTGCATTGACAAAAATTCTTATATTAGTCTATTGAAAAAATTAGCATACCTATATTGTTGCTTTTTATTAATTACATGGCAGGCCCGCAGCCAGTTGCCCGATTATCATGTGCAAATGCTACCAGGAAAAAACGGACTGGCACAGCCCAGCCAGGTAGAGGAAATGATGAGGGACAGCAGAGGTTTTTTGTGGCTGCTTACTCCCACAAAAGCACAAAGGTTTGATGGAAAAAATATTTTATCATTTTCATTTGACGACCGTTGCATCGGCATCCAGCAGGATGATGAAGGAACGGTATGGATAGCATCACGACAAAATATTTACCGGTATAAAAATGATTTTAAAGGGTTTGAAAAAATACCTGAATACAACAGCACAGTTAATAAGTATCTAAGCCTGCTGACTGGTCCCCAAAAAAAATTATACCTGCATACAACAGAAGGTATTTTACGATGGAACCCGGTTAAAAATAAAATGGAACCAATGGGTATTGCCCCTTTCAAAGGCGGCGGAAGTTTTGCTTTATTAAAATTTTATGGCGATTGGCTTTTTTACCGCCTCAGCAATACTACTGTTGTGCGGTATAATACTGTAACAGCAGCACAGGATTCCGTTCATGTGGAGGAGCCCAATTATTTTGTACCCATTGATGAGGATAAGGTATGGATGCGGCAGGGTATTGGCAGCACCGTACTGGTATCCTTCAAAACAAAAAAAATATTGCCAGTAAATAAAACACAGTTTGATGAAGTATTTACTGATAACCGTTTTTTTATAACCGGGGCCTTTGCAGGGCAAGGGGGTGAGTTATTTACAATTATTGATGATAAAGGATACTTTAGTTACAACCCTGCAACAAATAGATTTAAAAGAATAAATTTTTTTAATAATGGAAAGCTGTTAACCGGTAAACCTTTATTAACCCGTAATAATTTCTTTAAAGAAAAAGATGGCACTGTATGGTTCACCAATGAAGAAGGTATTTTTTTTCTAAATCCTAATACCGCCAATGTAGGTTTGCTGCGCAGCACTAATACCGGCAATGGTAATCATCGGGTAGCTATCGGATGGAATAATGATGTTCGCAATTTTGCAGAAGATGATAACGGCAATATATGGTTTAGCACAGCCAATGGTTTTTGTAAATGGGATAAAATAAATGGCGCCGTATCAACATGGACTCCTGATTTCACCGCAAAAAATTATTTAAATTATTCTTCTGTAAAAGGTATGGGGTTTGTCAACGGAAAAATTATTATAGGCCAGAGTGAAAAAGGCTTTTGGATTTTTGATCCGGTAAAGCAAACTTTCAACCGCCCGAAATTTGAAGCAGACAGTTTGAAGAAAAAATTTGAAAATGGGTTTAACGCTAATATGCTGCAGCTCCGCAATGGAAATTTTTTGGTGCTTAGCGGTAGTGTATGGCTAATAGATAAAGAAACTTTTTATGCAAAGCTTGTAAAAGTACCAGAAGCTGCGTTAACCTCCCGTAAAGCTTATGAAGATGCACAGGGAAGAATATGGCTGCTGGGTGCCAGGGGAATTACGGCAATGGATAAAAATTTTAACCTGTTATATTCTTTACCCGCTTTACCAGATAATATAAGGGGTAAATGGTACAATGCCATTGTACAAAAAAACGAAACAACATTTTGGGTGGCCGCAAAAACTTTGTACGAAATAAAACTATTGCCTCAAAAGCAATTAGCGATACAGCCCATTTTTCCCGAATTTAAAAACTTGCATTTTTCAAATTTATTTAAAGATGCTCTGGGGCATATATGGATGTGTAATGATGAAGGCATGTACCGGTATGTTCCTGAAAAAAATATTGTAGAAAAATTTGGCCAGAGCGATAATGTTCAGGGTTTTTATGCCAGTGTGAGTAATCATTTTCGTGGTAGTGATGGAATAGTTTATTTCGGCAGCCTGAATGGCATTAATTATTTTGTACCGGAAAAAATTCCGCTGCAAAATGATTCATTACAAATACAGTTGCTCAATGTCACAGTAAATAAAGATGATTCTTCTTTTTTGCTTAGCCGTTCACTTCAAAGCCTCAGACATTCTCAAAACGCAATTGTATTTGATTTTATCACACCCTGGTTATACAATTCAGAAAAAATACAATACCGCTACAAATTAGAAGGAGCCGATGGAGATTGGATAAACATTGGTAATGCTACATCAGTACGTTTCAATTCATTGCAGCCCGGCAGCTATACTTTTAGTGCAGCAGCCTCTCTTAACGGCAAAGACTGGTATGCTATGCAGATGCCTTTAGCATTTGTAATAAATCCACCCTTCTGGAAAACATGGTGGTTTATTTTATTACTCATGCTAGCCATTACGGGACTCACTATTTTTTTAATAAGACGCCGGATAAGTTTTATAAAAAAACGGGAGGCAGAAAAAACAGAATTGCAAAAAATAAAAGCTGCTACCTACCAGTCAAGATTGGAAACAGAACAGGTGATAAATTATTTTGCCACTTCTATTTCCGGGCAAACTACGGTAGATGAAATGTTGTGGGATGTAGCCAAAAACCTGATTGGTAAATTAGGTTTTGAAGACTGTATGATTTATTTATGGAATAAAGGCAAAACAGTATTGCTGCAACGGGCTGGTTATGGCCTTAAAGGTTCCATGCAAACGGGACCGGATAAAAATATTTATCATGTGCCAAAAGGGAAAGGCATCGTGGGAGCAGCAGTTGAGAATAAGCATTACATTTTAGCCAATGATACTTCATTAGATAAAAGATATTTTTCTGCCGATGAAAAAATACGGTTGAGTGAACTTTGTGTTCCTATCATACACAACAATGAAGCGATGGGTGCAATTAATACAGAACACTCGGCAAAAGATTTTTATACAGACAGGCATTTGCAGATATTGACCACCATAGCATCTATGCTGGCAGATAAAATTGATATGATAGAGGCGCAACAGCAAACCCGGGAGAAAGAAATGGAAGTACTGAGGCTGAATAAAGACCTGGCCATCTCTCAACTCACTGCATTAAGGGCACAGATGAATCCGCATTTTATTTTTAATGCGATGAACAGCATACAGCAGTTTACATTGAAAAATGATACTGATAATGCTAACCTTTATATTTCAAAGTTTTCCACCCTGCTACGGAAAGTCCTTCATTCATCCTACCAGAATTTTATAACTCTGGAAGAGGAAGCAGCACAGCTAGAACTTTATCTGGAAATTGAAAAACTTCGGTTAGGAAATGAATTTACATATACTATCCATATTGATGATGAAATAGAAGCAGATGCTTTGAAAATACCTGGTATGCTTATTCAGCCATTTGTAGAAAATGCCGTTAAACATGGTCTTGCACCTAAAGAAGGTAGCAGATTGCTTACTATAGAGTTCAGCCTTTATGACAATGATATATTGCATGTGGAAATATCAGACAATGGTATTGGTAGAAAAAAGGCAATGGAAATTAAACAGCAGCAGGAAAAATTGCTTCCCTATGAATCAAAGGGCATTAGCCTGGTAGAAGGACGGTTGCGACTACTAAATAAAACGGGACAAAAAGAAAGTGTATTCAATCAGGATTTATATGATAAAGAAGGAAAGCCATCCGGTACAAAAGTTATACTAACTATTCCGTTATATACGGCACCTGTTATATAAATTTTGCCCCGCCCACTTTTTTAGTAATTTCATGGGGTGATAAAAGCTTTGATACTGGATGATGAACTAGCTGCAGCCAATGTGCTGCAACTGATGATTGAAAGGCATATTCCTGAAATTACCGATCTCAGAATTGCCACTAAAACAACAGAAGCGGTTGCTCTGCTCCAACAATTTCAACCACAGTTATTATTTCAGGATATTGTAATGCCAGAAAAAAACGGGTTTGAATTTTTAAGTGAAATTAAAAATATCAATTTTGAAATCATTTTCACAACTGCTTATAATGAGTATGCAATCCGGGCTATCCGTTTTAGTGCATTGGATTATTTGCTCAAACCCATTAATGCAGAAGAACTACGTAGTGCTGTAAATCGTTTTTTGGAAAAGAGAAACCAGCAACTGCAGACAGACGCCTTGCTGAAAAATCTGCTCACCAACCTGGAGAATAAAAAAGAAAGTGATTTTAAACTGGCAGTCCCAACAGTTAGCGGGGCTGTATTTTTTTCACCAGCAGAAATCATCCGGCTGGAAGGTGAGGGTAATTACACCCAATTTTATTTAACACAAAATAGAAAATACCTTAGTGCAAAAACGATGAAAGAGTATGAAGAAATTTTACTGCAACATAATTTTCTTCGTATCCATAAATCACACCTCGTAAATAAAAGCTTTATTGATAATTACAGGAATGAAGGCCTGGTAATTTTAAAAGATAAAACAAGTTTGCCGGTTTCTCGCCAGCGAAAACAAGAAATAGCAGCCATATTAAAGGGATAAGATTAATCTTTTAGCATTATTTCTTTTAGAACTATCTCTTCCCCAATTCTATTACTTCACAATTCTTCATCTCTTTTCCATCAATTACAAACCGTATCAGTGTTCTAACTTTATGCCAGCCATGTTTGCCTGCAGCACCGGGGTTCATATGCAGGCAATTTATTTTCTCATCATACATCACTTTCAAAATATGTGAATGACCGCTGATAAAAAGTTGTGGCTGGTGTATAGTTAATTCTTTTCTTGTTTCTGGATTATATTTTGGTGGCGAACCTCCGATATGCCGCATCATCACTTTTACTTCTTCACACATAAAAACTAATTGCTCCGGAAATTCATTTCTAATTGCGGCATCATCAATATTTCCGTAAACACCTTTTAAAACCTTCCGACTCCCGCCAAATGCGGAATTCAGACGGTTAGCCACAGCTTCTCCAAAATCCCCCGCATGCCACACCTCATCACAGTTTTCAAAGTGTTTAAATACCGCTTCATCCAGGTAGCCATGTGTATCTGATATCACTCCTATTTTGGTCATTATAGATGCGAATTTAACCGTAAATTTGAAGATGCCATTCAAACGCAACTTTACTTACTACATAGATAAGCGGAAATGGAAATACTATTTCTTGATGGTGACTTTGCAATTGGATAAAAGTTAATAAAGCACTTTAAGCATTATTAATTCTTAATCATTCATTTTTAATTAATATCTATGCCTCATTATCATACACTCGGAAAAATTCCGCACAAACGTCATACACAGTTTCGCAAACCAGATGGAGAACTTTATTCTGAACAATTATTCTCCACCGAAGGATTTTCCAACGATTATTCATTGATGTATCATGTGCATCCGCCTACACAAATCATAAAAACAGAGCCGCAAATAAGTGTGGCACCAACTATTGCCGAAGAGAAAATGCTCAAGCATCGCAGCTTTGAAGGATTTAATATCAAACCTGTAAAAGATTTTTTGCAAAGCCGCAAGCCGGTATTAGTAAATAATGATTGTCATATTGTTCTTGCTGCTCCGCAGGAAAGTATGAAAGATTATTTCTACAAAAATACCGATGCAGATGAAATGATATTTGTGCATGAAGGCGGCGGGGTATTGAAAACGATGTATGGCGAACTCAATTTTGTTTATGGGGATTATCTCGTAATACCAAGAGGCACCATTTATCAGATTCATTTCAATGATAGTAATAACCGGTTGTTTATTGTAGAATCATTCAGTCCTATCCGTTATCCAAAGAAATACGTAAGCAAGTATGGCCAGTTGATGGAACACTCACCTTATTGCGAAAGGGATATTCGTACGCCGCAAAATCTGCAAACATTTGACGAGAAAGGCGATTTTCTTATCCGTGCAAAAAAGAAAGGTATGTTGTATGGTTTGCATTATGGCACACATCCTTTTGATGTGATTGGCTGGGATGGTTGCTGCTATCCCTATGCATTTTCCATTCATGATTTTGAGCCCATAACAGGCCGGGTGCATCAGCCACCACCTGTGCACCAGACATTTGAGGCGCATAATTTTGTGGTCTGTTCATTCTGCCCCCGTTTGTTTGATTATCATCCCGAAGCTATACCTGCTCCCTACAATCATAGTAATATAGATAGTGATGAAGTACTCTACTATGTTGACGGAGATTTTATGAGTCGTAAAAATGTTACCAGAGGAATGATCACTCTACATCCTGCAGGCATACCACATGGGCCACATCCCGGAGCAGTTAAAAAAAGCATTGGTGCCAAAGAAACAAAGGAACTGGCTGTAATGGTAGATACCTTTCATCCGCTGATGCTTACAAAAGAAGCATTAGATATTGAGAATGGAGATTATGTAATGAGCTGGGCGGAGTAGTTGATTTGTTATCCTTGTCGGGAATATTTATAAAATTAGCAGAGTAATTATTTCGTCGTGCTGGGCTTGACCCGGCATCTTTTTTTAAAAGAAATATTATTTCATTTCATAAAACCATTTTTCCCTTCATCTACTATCCAACTCCCTTCCTCTATCTCATTCTCCAATTCACCAGCATCCCAACCGCAATAACCAATAAAGATTTTTATTTCCTCAGCAGTAATGCTTTTATTATTAATACAGTTAATAGCTTGTTTAAATTTTCCACCCACATATATGTTTTCACCAATAAAAATTCCATTTGTTATCAGGTCCGGCCGTTGGTGAATAAAAAAAAGATGTTCCTTGTCTACAGGCCCGCCATCATATAAAGGAAAAGAAGGACTGTGCTTAAATTCTTCCAGCTCATTCAGTTTGCGGATAAAAGGTTTGTTGATAACAAAGCCTATAGCACCATTGCTATTATATTCAGAAAGAAAAATAATGCTGTATTCAAATACTGTGTTGTTTAAAGCTTTGGTGCTCTTCAAAAATATTCCTGCTTTTATTAGCATTTTTCCAAATTTACGGGGCATAAAAAAGGTACAGGAGGTTTCCATAAAATTATACGGCCACTTCATGTACCTTGTTTATCAAGTCCTATTTCCCTTTTCCCTATTTCCTGCCCTCAGATGCGTCTTCACATTTATTTACTTCTTTTTCCACTTCATCCATAAAAGCCTTATTGTCTTTATACTTGGCTTCCATCTCACTTTCGTATTTATCCAAAGTAGCTTTTGCAGCTTCCTTACCGGCACCTTCTGGTGCTCTATATGCTTTGCCATTCAGGTCGCACCATTTTTGTGCTACAGAGGAGGCCGTTTCCTTTTTGCTGCTGCAGGAAAGTATAGTCAGGCTCAGGCATGCAATAATGACAATAGATAATTTCTTTTTCATGTTTAATTGGTTTAAGATTTGATGATAACCTAAATTAGTTTTTTTATTATAATCGGCTAAATTTTTTTAAAAGTCATTTCGCTTTGTTTATAAACTTATTTATATTCGGACAACAAAAAAACGATAAGCTATGCTAAAAATCGGCAATCTAAAATCAGGTGATATTATTAGTATTAATGATGAAGGGCTAATGCGGGAAGGCACTGTGGTAAGTATAAGCCACGAAGAAAACCAGGCACTGGTAAACAATGGCGTTCAGGAGTTTTGGTTCAGTCCGGAGCAAATGCATGCAGTACCCTTAGATGAAAGTCAATTAATGAGGCTCGGATTTACCAAAGAAGAAACAGACGGTGCTGTTAAGTATAAAAAAGATTCGTTCCGGTTGGTAACCCCCAAAAAAGGAGATTTTTCGAACATTGAGATGTGGTGGCGGGAAGATAAACGGCATTTCAGCTTTCCGCTGGGAGTGCATGAGCTGCAAAACCTGCATCTGGACATGACCAAAGTGCATCTCGACATGCCTTAAAACCGATTTTTCAAAGAAATTTATTGAAAATCAGTTGTTCTTTTCCACAACACCCTGAAAATAAATCAGGGTTTTTTCTTTTTTAGGCCTGATACTCCTACCTTTGCGTTCCGAAAAAATTATGTCGAAACAACCCCTTATTAAGCAAGATGGTACAATCATAGAAGCCTTATCCAATGCTATGTTCCGGGTAAAATTGGAAAACGGGCATGAAATACTGGCTACCATCTCGGGGAAAATGAGAATGCACTATATCCGTATTCTGCCGGGAGATAAAGTAGGAGTGGAGTTGTCGCCATATGATTTAACAAGAGGAAGAATAAATTTCAGGTATAAGTAGAAACAAGGCATGCCTTGTTTTATAAAACAAACAAAATGAAAGTAAGAGCATCAATTAAAAAACGCAGTGTTGATTGCAAGATTGTACGCCGCAAAGGTGTATTGTATGTGATTAACAAAAAGAATCCCCGCTTCAAGCAGCGTCAGGGATAATTCAATGGGCAATATGCAATAGACAATTTGCAAATTGCCAATTCAATAAAAGAAGTTTAAAAATTAAAATAAGAATATGGCTCGTATTGCCGGTGTTGACTTACCAAAAAATAAAAGAGGCGAAATAGGACTTACCTATATATATGGTATTGGCCCCTCTACTGCTCAGTACATTCTGGACAAGCATAATATTGACCGAAACAAAAAAGTGAATGAGTGGAATGATGAAGAACTTACATCTATCCGTAATACCATCACGGAAGAGATGAAGGTGGAAGGTCAGTTACGTTCTGAAGTGCAGATGAGCATTAAGCGTCTGTTGGACATTGCCTGCTACCGTGGCCTTCGTCATCGTAAAGGCTTGCCAGTTCGTGGACAACGTACCAAAACCAACAGCCGTACAAGAAAAGGTAAAAGAAAGACTGTTGCCGGTAAGAAGAAAGCAGCTAAGAAGTAATTTAATTGGCAGTTTGCTTAGCAATCTGCCAGTTGTTTTATAAGATAAGCACCCATATAATTTGAACCTACTACGGATACCCCGGTGCAGGAGGAGGGTTGGTTCAGCTTCAGGATAATACCTGAAAGATTTTAAAAAATATTAAAAGATTACCTCGGTACAAACATTATGGCAAAAGCACAAGCACAACAAGCTGGCAGCGCAAAAGCAGCCGCAAAGAAAAGAGTTGTAAAAGTTGATTCTTACGGTGATGCTCACATTTCAGCAACATTCAACAACATTATCATCAGCCTTACCAATAAGACTGGCCAGATAATTGCCTGGAGCAGTGCTGGTAAAATGGGTTTTAAAGGATCTAAGAAAAATACTCCTTATGCTGCACAAATGGCAGCGGCAGATGCTGCAAAAGCTGCATCAGATGCTGGATTGAAAAGAGTAGATGTATATGTAAAAGGACCTGGTTCAGGTCGTGAAGGTGCTATTCGCTCCCTTTCACAAAGCGGAATAGAAGTAGTAATGATAAAAGATGTGACGCCTATGCCACACAATGGCTGTCGTCCTCCAAAGAAAAGAAGAGTTTAATCCCCCCAATCCGCAGCAGGCGGAGTAAGGAATTTTATATAGTTATAATTGCTTTGAAAGGATCAAGGCAGTTCATTTAAAAAAGGGTGCCCGATTTATTTTTTACGATTTTTTACCGATCGAAGCACCGTTACAAAAAAAATCGAAATGAATAAAAACTATGGCAAGGTACACTGGTCCAAAGACCAAGATTTCCCGTCGTTTCGGTGAGCCCATTTTAGGCAATGGTAAATGGCTGGATAAAAACAGCAACCCTCCGGGGATGCATGGTGATAAAAAGAAGCGTAAAACTTTAGGTGAATACGCCTTACAGCTTCGTGAAAAACAAAAAGCCAAATACACTTATGGCATTTTGGAAAAACAATTCCGTAAAACTTTTGAAGAAGCAGCCCGCCGCAGAGGTGTAACAGGTGAGAACCTGATTAAACTTTGTGAGGCTCGTTTGGATAACACTGTTTTCCGTATGGGTATTGCCCCAAGCCGCCCTGCTGCCCGTCAGTTGGTAAGCCACAAGCATATCGAAGTAAATGGCGAAGTATTGAACGTTCCTTCATACCAGATGAAAGCTGGTGATGTTATCACTATCAAAGAAGGTAGCAAGGGAAGAACTTCTATTACCAGTGTTGTTCGTGGTAAGAACCCAAAATTTAGCTGGCTGGATTGGAATGAAACCGAAATGAAAGGTACATTCCTTACTTATCCGGAAAGAGAAAGTGTTCCTGAAAACATTAAGGAGCAGTTGATCGTGGAATTGTATTCTAAGTAAGGTGAATAGCGAATGGTGGGTGGTGAAAGAATTTCCAAACGGATAATAAGTTCTTACAACTTACAATAAGCTGAATAGCGAATAGAAAGTACAACAGTGTTTCAAATTTTCTCTTTCACGGAAAGAAAAAATTTGAACAGATCAAAGATCGCAACGAAGATGCTCAGGGAACTGAAGCTGGTAACAAAAATTTTAAAAATTAAATCTGAAATATGGCCATTTTAAATTTCCAGAAGCCCGATAAAATCATTCTGCAGAAAGCAACTGATTTCGAAGCTCAGTTTGAGTTTCGTCCGTTGGAACCAGGTTATGGTGTAACTATTGGTAATGCACTTCGTCGTGTATTGCTGAATTCACTGGAAGGCTATGCTATCATAGGTGTGAAGATTGAAGGGGTGGATCATGAGTTTGCCACGATGAAAGGTATTAGCGAAGATGTAGTTGAAATTTTTCTTAACCTTAAGCAGGTTCGTTTTAAGAAAATAGCGGATCATGATGTGACAAATGAAAGAATCATTTTGTCTATCAGAAATAAAACTGAATTTACTGCCGGCATGATTGGTGAAGGAACACATTCTTTCCAAATCATGAATCCTGATTTATTGATCTGTACATTGGATTCTTCTGCAAGAATGGACATTGAACTGACTATAGGCAAAGGCCGTGGTTATGTGCCTGCTGAAGATAACAAGCCAAAGGATGCACCTCTTGGTTACATTCCTATCGATGCAATTTTTACTCCTATCAAGAATGTAAAATACACTATCGAGAATACGAGGGTGGAGCAGCGTACAGACTTTGAAAAATTGATCATGGAAGTTTCTACCGATGGCACCATCCATCCGGAAGAGGCAGTAAAGCAAGCATCAAGAATATTGATCCAGCACCTGATGATCATTACTGATGAGAACATCACTTTTGATAATAAAGAAGAAAAGAAAGAAGACCTGGTAGATGAACAAACTTTGCAATTGCGTAAAGTATTGAAGACTCCATTGGAAGATCTTGATCTATCTGTAAGAGCATTCAATTGTTTGAAGGCTGCAAAAATTAATTCATTAAGTGAGCTGGTTCAATACGAACAGGAAGACCTGATGAAATTCCGCAACTTCGGTCAGAAGTCATTAGCAGAAATAGAGCAGGTACTTACTGAAAGAGGCCTGAGCTTTGGAATGGATCTGCCTAAATTAGGTATTGACCCAAGCGAATTTTAATAATTGGCGTTCCGTTGTAAGACGGAACGCTGTTTTTTTATAAACAGTAAGTTGTAATTCCTGACACGGTACAACTGAAACTAAACTTAAACGTCATGCGTCACGGAGACAAAGTAAAAAATCTTGGTAGAAAAAAAGCACACAGAGATGCTTTATTAAGCAATCTTGCCTGCCAGTTAATTCAGCACAAAAAAATTGTAACTACTACTGCTAAAGCAAAAGCTTTAAGAGTGTATGTAGAACCATTGATCACTAAAGGAAAAGAAAATACTACACACCAGCGTCGTGTGGTATTCAGTTATTTGCAGGATAAAGAAGCAATTAAAGAATTGTTTGACAACATTGCCGGTAAAGTAGCTGGCCGCCCAGGTGGATATACCCGTATTATTAAATTGGGCGCAAGGGTTGGTGATAATGCAGAAACTGCCATGATAGAGCTGGTAGACTTCAATGATATTTACGGTAAGGGCAAAGGCGAAGCAAAAACAGCTACGAAGAAAACCCGTCGTGCCGGTGGAGCTAAGAAAAAAGCAGATGCAACTACAGAGGAAGCAACTGCTACAGAAGCACCAGCTGAATAAACCGATACTAACTGTATGCTATAAGCCTTCCATATTGGAAGGCTTTTTTTGTGGGAACAAGAGTAATAGTTTTGTTCTGAAAATGAAGTATTTTCACAAGGCTGCTTGCTTTATCATTTATCAATTGTATAAAATACTAAAATGGATCACTTATCCAACAGGGCCCTGCAGCAGTTTAGAAATGAAGTGGGAATAAAATTTCAACTTTATAATAGCCTGTTTACTTCATTACCATTTCATCGGATAGAAAAAACCGGTATACTGCTATCCTTACTGTCCAATAACTGTGATGAAGGATATAAAAAGAAACAAAGCCCCGTAGAAATCATCGAAGATTTTTTTAACCGGCATACAACCTATACAAAAGATAATGAACGAAATGACTTGTTGTTTCGTTTTGTGCAATATGTAGAAAGGCAGGTTGTATTGTTTGATGCATTGGAAGACAGTGCTTTTAATAAAGTGAATGATCTGAATGGAGTAGGCACACTGAAGCAACTGGAATCGGAAGTGATACAAGCACATAAAGAAGATGCATTGGCTGAAAAATTAAATGACTTTGCTATCCGGCTTGTATTAACGGCGCATCCCACACAATTTTATCCCGGCTCTGTGCTTGGTATTATTAATGACCTGGCTAAAGCATTATCTAACAATAATACCAGCCTTGTAAATACCTACCTCCAGCAATTGGGAAAGACGCCTTTTTTTAAAAAGAAAAAGCCAACACCGTATGATGAGGCGGTGAGTCTGATCTGGTATTTAGAAAATGTTTTTTATACTGCCACGGGCAAAATCATTTCGGGATTAAAGAACCAATTTCCAGATGCGGTCAATAAAAACAATCCTATAATACGAATGGGATTCTGGCCGGGTGGAGATAGAGATGGCAATCCTTTTGTTACGAGTGAAATCACTTTGCAGGTGGCTAATGCACTGCGGGGCGGTATTATAAAATGCTATTACCTGGATGTAAGAAGAATGCGGAGGCGGTTAACCTTTGAAGGTGTGGAAGTAATAGTGCAGGAGTTGGAAAGCAAATTGTACAACAATCTTTTTATACCTGGGTATAAAACTAATTTAACTAAAGAAGAAATTCTGCAACCTTTATTAGAAGTAAAAAATATTCTCATTCATCAACACAATGGATTGTTTCTGCACCTGGTTACAAACCTTATCAATAAGATCGAAATCTTTGGTTTACATTTTACCGCTCTTGATGTACGACAGGAAAGTACCGTGCATGGAAAAGTATTAGACGCCATTGCTGGTAAAGAAAAAGTCTTACCTACCGATTATGCAGTTCTTTCTGAAGCAGAAAAAATTAGTATTCTATCGGCTATAAAAGAATCAGTGGAACCGGAGCTTTTGGAAGATCCGGTGCATATGGATACCTTGAAGTCGATTGCAGCTATTAAAACTATTCAACAATACAATGGGGAAGAAGGATGCAACCGCTATATCATCAGCCAGTGCAATAGTGCATTGAATGCAATGGAAGTGTATGGTTTGTTTTTATTGAGTGGATGGACAAAAGAGCAAATGAATATTGATATTATTCCATTATTTGAAACGGTAGATGATCTGCAGCATGCGGCAGGAGTGATGCGAACTCTATATACCAATTCTGTTTATAAAGAACATTTGAAAAAAAGAAATAACCGGCAAACAATTATGCTTGGTTTTTCTGATGGCACCAAAGATGGCGGCTACCTGATGGCGAACTGGAGCATTTATAAAGCAAAGGAAGAACTGACAACAATTTCCAGGGAGTATGGCCTTGATGTAATATTTTTTGATGGTCGTGGTGGCCCACCCTCAAGAGGTGGTGGAAAGACACATAAGTTTTATGCATCGATGGGACATAATATTTCTAATAAGGAGATACAACTAACGATACAGGGACAAACAGTAAGTTCCAACTTTGGTACAGTGGATGCTGCGCAATTTAATATCGAGCAATTGCTGAATGCCGGAATCTCCAATGACTTATTCTCTAATAAGGATATTACACTGAGTGAAAAAGAAGAAAGCCTGTTGCATGAATTGTCTGAACAAAGTTATAACGCCTATAAACAATTAAAAGAACATCCCTACCTGGCAGACTATTTATTGCAGGTGAGTCCGCTGCGGTTTTATAGCGAAACAAATATTGGCAGCCGTCCGGCAAAGCGAGGCACTTCATCAGGTTTATCATTAAAAGATTTGAGAGCTATTCCATTTGCAGGATCATGGAGCCAGTTGAAACAAAATGTAACCGGATATTATGGAGTGGGTTCTGCATTAAAAGAAATGGAGAAGAAAGGGAAATTATTGGAGTTGCAGAAACTTTATCATCAATCCTTATTCTTTAAAACATTGCTGGATAACTGCGAGATGGCGATGATGAAATCTTTTTTTCCATTAACGGAATACCTGGCGAAGCATAAATACTTTGGCGAAATATGGCAGATGATAAGAGATGAATATGAGTTGACGAAACAATATTTATCTAAAATAACCGGGCAATCAGAACTGATGGCTGATTATCCTGTAGAACAACTTTCTATACAAATGCGGGAAAGAATTGTATTGCCATTGGTAACCATACAACAATATGCACTTACTAAAATAAGAGAGTTGGATGAACAATTAGTGCAAGCACCAGCGGTAAAAGAAACGTATGAGAAGCTGGCGATGCGTTGTTCATTTGGGATAATAAATGCGGGAAGGAATTCGGCATGAAGAGTTGACACCTTTTTAAAAAGGTGTCAACTCTACTCAACTCTTTATTAAATTAGAATGAGTAAATAGCCGCAATAAGAAAACTTGCAGCAGACTTTGTAAATGCTCCACTTTTATTAGTAAACAATACTTCTTTGTTCGTATTGTCTAATCTGAATTCTGGTATAAAAATGAAGCCTCCTGTTTTGAGATTGGCTGATATAGTAGTAGAGAATATGTTGCAACCTTCAGAAGCCAGACTTAATGTTTTAAACTGGTGGTTATCACTGAATAATTCTCCACGAAGCGTAAGTCCAAACCATGATTGCGGGTCATAGTTTAAGTAGAGTGCAGAACCCCACCAGGATTTGCTTTCAATATTCTTATTGCCATCCCACATTTGTGTAGAATTAACTGTACCATTAAAGCCCACATTAAATTTGTCGTTGAATTTTGCTGTAACCACTGCATCAAACTGATTGGTTTTTGAGGTATCCGGATTTTGACCACCAACATAGTTCAGGTATAGTTTTATTTTATCAGTTGGTGCATAGGTGTACTGTGCTATCAGGAATTTTTTATTGATTTGTCCGTCGGGTACTATCCTATAATCTGTTGCATTGGAAATACCAAGCATGGCTCCGTGTTTTCCTTTTGTTACTTCTCCTTTAATGCCAGTATTTGTGAACGGGCCGTTGGTAAACATATAACTCATGCTATAGTTTCTGTTTAACTGCGGATCTACCAATTCAAATCCTATATGAGTGGCCCATGTGCCGGCAGTAAACTTTAGCCAATCTTTTGGCGAATAGCTTACATACAATTGTTTAATGGCTTGTGTGATGCCATCATCGGTGTAAGAAAAATCTTTTGCTCTTGGGCCAAAGCCAAGATCTGCAACAGCACTTACTTTATCGCCTTTATGTTCTAGCTTAATGCTGGCCATCCCCAGGGAGAAGGCATTATGTGTTTGTGTAAAGCTTGTGAAACTGTTTGCCTTTGTTTTGGCAAAATCATATTTGAAATAGGCATCCACTGAACCGGTAATAATAAGTGACGGTTCTTTTTTTACTTCTTCTGCGGCTTTTGCGGCAGAGTCAATTGGGGTGGTGTAAACTACAGAGGCGATTTGGGAATGTGCGGAGGTTAATGACAGCACAGTGATGGCTGCCACAAAAAGTTTTTGTAACATTGTAATACATTTTAGATGTTAAGAAAAGGGCACAGCAGGGGTAAACTTTTACGAGAAGTTTATTCCAATTACGCAGTGCCTTTTTCGATTTTGTTTACTTTTCCAAATGGCTGAATCGTTACAAAGTATGTTGTTCTAAAAAAAGCTGACATTTCTACAAGCTCAGTAGCGAACAGAACGATGAATAGTGCGACGCAAGGGACGATCATCCGTGTTACTACAGCTGGTAACAAAATTGTATTTATAATTCTACAGGCTTTTCTACAATAGTGCCGTTGTTATGTACAAGCAATGTGCCCTGTAAATATTTCTCATCATGTTGAGAAGCATCAAGTCCTTCTTCTTCTTCGCTTTCACTTACTCTCATGGGAATAACATAATTGATAAACTTAAATATGCCATACGAAACGGTGAAACTGTATGCTACAACAATCGCCATCGCTTTTAATTGAATAAAAAAGAATTGCGGATTGCCATAGAACAAGCCTTGCGGACCTCCACTGATGCCATGCACGGCTGTGCTTGCAAATACACCGGTGAGCAACATACCTACCATGCCACCAAGGCCATGACAAGGAAATACATCCAGCATGTCATCCACTTTTGATTTTTGTTTGATGCTGACTGCAACATTGGAAACCAATGCACCGATAACACCAATGATGATACTTTGCGGAATGCCTACATAACCGGCACCGGGAGTGATAGCTACAAGTCCGACAACTGCACCTATGCAAAAACCAAGTACAGAAGGTTTTTTCCCTTTGATAACATCAAAGAACATCCAGGCAAGACCGGCAGCAGATGCAGCAGTAGTTGTAGTGCCAAATGCATTAACTGCTAATGGCGTGGCACCAACTGCTGAACCAGCATTGAAACCAAACCATCCAAACCATAGCAAGCCGGTTCCTATTAATACATAAGGAACGTTGGCCGGTGGTATTTCTCTTTTTTCTAAATGTGATTTTCTTCTTTTTAAAACCATAGCACCTGCGAGTGCAGCACAACCAGCAGTGATATGTACAACTGTGCCACCGGCAAAATCCCATGCACCCATTTTAGCAAGGAAACCTTCGGGATGCCAGCTCCAATGTGCAACCGGTGCATATACTAATAAAGCAAAGAGTACAATAAATAAAACGTAAGATGTAAAACGGATACGTTCTGCTACTGCACCAACAACGAGGCCTGGTGTGATGATGGCGAACATTAATTGGAAAAGTGAAAACAGTGATAATGGAATGGTGCTAGCACCAGCCCAGGGTGCACCAGATTTTACTCCATCATAAAAAGCATAAGTGCTTGGGTTACCGATAAAACCACCTACTGAATCACCAAAAGCAAGACTGAATCCGCAAACCACCCAAAGTACACCCACCACACCAGCAGCTACTACGCTTTTGATCATAGTAGAAATTACATTTTTGCGATTCACCATGCCGCCGTAGAAAAAAGCAAGGCCCGGCGTCATTAAAAAAACCAGGGCGGTGGAAATTAAAACCCAGGCAATGTCGGAAGAACTGTACTGCGGATCGTTGGGGCCGGGCACATAGTCCGCCGCAGGTTTTACAAACATGGCAATAATAGCAACCGCAACTAAAAGGACGAAGGGTAAAATCTGTTTTGCTTTTCTTTTACTCATAGTTGGGGTGTTTTTAGATTGAATTAATAAAATAAATAATTTGAATTATTTTAATCAAATCTAAAAAAATATGAGCATAACATGTGTTAGTTTTAATAATTATGTAGATAAATTGGTGAAATAGTTGATAAATAAAGAAAAATTTGTAAAAATTATAATCATTTTACTTTTTTGCCTTGACGCAAAAAAGTAACAAAAAAGGTCAAGGGTGCGAAAAGTAATGATTATGCTAAGTGAAACTGCCGGATGGAATCTTTGGATTCTAAGATGCTGGGGGCATTATTATTCAGAAATTCATCCACCTTGCGGGCACATTCCCGCCCTTCGCTAATGGCCCAAACAACTAAGCTCTGACCACGGCGCATATCACCGGCGGTAAATATTTTAGAAATATTAGTGCGGTAATCTTTTTCAGATGCCTTTACATTTCCCCGGTTATCTAATTCCACGCCGAGCTTATTGATACAACCCTCGTGTTGGGGATGCAGAAAGCCCATAGCCAGTAAAGCCAGCTCACAGGGAATTTCTCTTTCACTGCCTGCTACTTCAACAAACTGTGCTGGTCTGCCATCAACAATCTTCCATTCAAGGTCAACAATCTTTAATGCTTTTAATTGGCCATTATCATCGCCAATAAATGCTGTAGTAGCAACAGCCCATTGTCTATGTGCACCTTCTTCATGTGATGAAGTTGTTTTTAATAACATAGGATAAGAAGGCCAGGGCATAAAATCATTTCTTTCAGCAGGTGGCTTTGGCAACAATTCAAATTGAGTAACTGATGTTGCCCCATGACGATTGGATGTTCCCACACAATCACTACCGGTATCGCCACCACCAATTACTACTATATTTTTTCCGCTGGCCATTACTTCTTCATTCAACATATTGCTTTCGGAAATGTTGTGGACGTCTCCCTCTCCATTTATGGAGAGGGTCGGGGTGAGGTTAGCTACCCGTTTATTATTCTGTTTTAAAAAGTCCATAGCAAAATGAACACCTTTCAATTCTCTTCCGGGTATTGCAAGATCTCTTGGCACCGTGCTTCCACCGGCTAATACGATTGCATTGAATTCTCTCAATACATCATTGATGTTAACATTCACTCCCACATTGGCATGACATTTAAAAACAACTCCTTCTTCTTCCATCAATTTTATTCTTCTGTCCACCACCCATTTTTCTAATTTGAAATCCGGAATACCATAGCGAAGCAATCCACCTGGTGCATCATCTCTTTCAAACACTGTTACGGTATGACCGGCATAATTTAATTGCGCAGCGGCTGCTAATCCTGCAGGGCCGCTGCCGATCACCGCCACTTTTTTACCCGAACGAAGATTTGGTTTGCGGGCAGTAACAAATCCTTTTTCAAAAGCAATTTCAATAATATGTTTTTCTATTTCTTCAATAGCAATCGCAGGTTGATTGATACCAAGCACACAAGCAGTCTCACATGGTGCAGGACAAATTCGTCCCGTGAACTCAGGAAAATTATTGGTGGATGAAAGAATATCGTAAGCCTCTTTCCAATCTTGTTTATACACCGCATCATTAAATTCCGGTATCACATTTCCCAACGGACAACCATGATGACAAAACGGAACACCACAATCCATACATCTCGCCGCCTGCTGATTTAATTTTTCATCACTATATCTTTCTACAAATTCATTGTAGTGTTGCAAACGTTGTTCTACCGGTTGCTTGCCCGGAAGTTCCCTTGAAAATTCTTTAAAGCCTGTTGGTTTACCCATATACCCCTAACCCCTAAAGAGGAATTTTTTAATTCACTACAAGCTGTAGTGAATGATTAATAAATGTTTTTTTCTCATCACCTGTGCTACTATCATCGCCTGTTGTGTCACTCACTTCATCGTTCGGTAATTCTATTCATCTTTTATTGAACCCCTCCGGGGTTTTGCATATTCTTTGTCAGGATCTTTTTCAGTGTTGCACCAGAATTATTTAAATTAGACCCCTTTGCGTTGTAAGGACTAACACCTTTCAACAATTTTATATAAACTAAAGACTATCTGACCTAAGTCTCCCCTTTAGGGGGACAGAGGGTTTCAACACCTTCTTATAATCCTTCGGAAATACTTTCACGAAGTTTTTCAACTGGTTATCCAGATCATCCAGAATAAATTTAGCAACAGTGCTACCGGTATATTCAAAATGCTTTTGCAGCATGGTGAATAATTCATTCTTGTCATTCATATCACATGCATCCAGGTCTACCATTTCTTTATTACAACTCTCTGCAAAATTGTTTTTCACATCATACACATAAGCAATACCGCCGCTCATGCCTGCTGCAAAATTTCTTCCTGTATCGCCTAATATTACTACCTGCCCGCCGGTCATGTATTCACAACCATGATCACCTACTGATTCTACCACCACATTGGCACCTGAATTACGAACAGCAAAACGTTCACCTGCCTTGCCTCTTATATAAGCTTCTCCGCTGGTAGCTCCATAAAATGCCACATTACCAATGATAATATTATCCTCCGGTGTATAAGTAGATGTCTTTGGCGGATAGATGATCAGTTTTGCACCACTCAATCCTTTGCCGAAATAATCATTGGCATCACCTTCCAGTTCCATCGTGATACCTTTTGTGTTGAATGCGCCAAAACTTTGTCCTGCTGTTCCGGTAAAATTGAAATGAATGGTGTTGTCCGGTAAACCTTCTGCACGGTACTTCTTTGTTATTTCATTAGAGAGAATGGTTCCTGTGGTCCGATCAATATTCCGGATATCAAATGATGCGTTGACTTTTTCTTTTCTTTCAATAGCAGGTGCAGCAGCTTTTAATAATTTCCAATCTAGGCTATCTGCTAAACCATGTTCCTGTTCTTCGCTGCAATATAAAGTGATGTACATAGAATTTGGTTCTTTATACAACACGGCAGAAAGGTCAATGTTTTTATATTTCCAATGATCAATTGCTTCTCTCATTTCAAGATGATCAACCTGGCCTATCATTTCATTAACAGTTTTAAATCCAAGCTCAGCCATAATTTCTCTTAATTCCTCTGTAATCATTTTGAAAAAATTGACCACATGCTCAGGATCGCCGTTAAATCGTTTTCTTAATTCAGGATCTTGTGTGGCTACTCCTACCGGGCAGGTATTCATATGACACTTGCGCATCATAATGCAACCTTCTACAATCAATGCTGCAGTGGCAATGCCCCATTCTTCAGCCCCAAGTAATGCAGCGATGGCAATATCACGACCCGTTTTCATCTGGCCATCCGCCTGCACAACCACCCTGCTTCTTAATTTATTTTTTACTAATGTCTGATGTGTTTCAGCCAATCCTAATTCCCATGGCAATCCTGCATGACGAATAGAACTCATAGGTGAAGCACCAGTGCCTCCATCATGACCAGCAATTAACACTACATCTGCTTTTGCTTTGGTAACACCAGCAGCAATGGTGCCCACACCAGCTTTGCTTACCAGCTTCACACTTATTCTTGCTTTGCGATTTGCATTTTTTAAATCATAAATCAATTGTGCCAGATCTTCTATAGAATAAATATCATGATGGGGTGGAGGAGAGATCAAACCAACACCTGGAGTAGAGTGACGAACTTTCCCGATCCATTCATCTACTTTATGTCCCGGCAACTGGCCGCCTTCACCGGGCTTTGCACCCTGCGCCATTTTAATTTGCAATTCATCAGCTTCAGTAAGATATAAACTGGTTACACCAAATCTTGCACTGGCAACTTGTTTGATAGAACTTCTCATACTATCACCATTTGGTAATAACTCATATCTCTTTTCATCTTCACCACCTTCACCGGTATTGCTTTTGCCACCGAGGCGATTCATAGCAATAGCTAACGTAGTATGTGCTTCCCATGAGATAGAACCAAAACTCATAGCACCAGTAGCAAATCGTTTATAAATATGTTGGGCAGCTTCCACTTCATCAATCGAAATAGAAGGACGATTTTTTTTGAACTGGAATAAACCTCTCAGTGTAGCTGCTTTTTCGGTTTGTTCATTTACCAGTTTTGAATATTTTTTAAAAATAGCAAAGTCATTTGTTTTGGTGGCATGCTGCAGCAGGTGTATCGTTTGCGGATTGAATAAATGAAATTCACCTTTTTGTTTCCATTGATACACTCCCCCTACTGGCAGGCGATCAACAGGAATTTCTTTTTTACTGAAGGCAAAAAAATGTTTGGCTAATGTTTCTTTGGCAATTTCATCCAGGCCCATTCCTTCGATGCGTGAAGTAGCACCGGTAAAATATTTATCTACTACATCTTTATTTAAGCCCAGTATTTCAAAAATCTGAGCACCTTGGTATGATTGAAGAGTGGAGATACCCATTTTAGAAAAAACTTTCAGCAATCCATCATTCACTCCTTTGATATAATTTTTTTTCAACTGATCTTCTGATAAATCGGTTTTTCCGCAGGATGCTGTACATAATTTTCCTGATTCCCTCATATCACGGATAGAAGATAAGGCGAGGTAAGGATTGATAGCTGTGGCACCAAATGCAATGAGACATGCAAAGTGATGCACTTCCCACACATCGGCCGCTTCTACAATTATACCAACCTGTCCTCTCATTCCTTTTTTAATAAGGTGATGATGAATGGCGGCAGTTGCCAATAAAGAAGGAATAGGAGCATGGTTGGAATCAATAGCTCTATCCTGAAGAATTAAAACTTTAAATCCATCATCAACGGCATGAACGGCGTATTCGCAAATTCTTTCTAATCCTTTTTTTAATGCACCGGGCAGACCACCGGCTTTAAAATAACATTGAATTGTTTTTGACTGGAATAAACCTGTATCAATACTTCTTATCTTTTCTAATTCATGATTGGTAAGCACCGGTTGTTTTAATGCTACACTATGACAGGTCAATGGGTCTTCTGATAATAAATTTCCATTATTACCCGCAAAGGTTGCCAATGACATCACTAATCTTTCACGGATCGGATCAATAGGCGGATTAGTAACCTGTGCAAATAATTGTTTAAAATAATGACTCAGGTGTTGCGGATGTTCACTCAATATTGCCAATGGAATATCGGTGCCCATCGAACCAATGGGTTCTTTACCATCCAGTGCCATCGGTGCAATGATGTTGTCAAGATCTTCTGTAGAATATCCGAATGCTTTTTGGTATTTAAACACTTGCTCATGTTCAAGGTGAGTAAACATCACTCTTGGCTCTGGTAGTTCTTCCAAACGAATTTTATATTTATTCAACCAATCTCCATAAGGTTTTTGTGAGCAGATCTCTTTTTTCAATGCCTCATCGCTGATGATCTTGCCTTTTTCCATATCCACTACAAACATTTTCCCCGGTTGCAATCTTCCCTTTTCTAAAATGTTGGCAGGATCTATTGGCAATACACCTGTTTCTGACGCCATGATAACACGGTCATCTTTGGTAACACAATATCTTGACGGACGCAAACCATTTCTATCTAACGTTGCACCAATAATTTTTCCATCCGTAAATGAGATTGAAGCCGGCCCATCCCAGGGCTCCATAAATGATGAATGAAATTCATAAAATGCTTTTTTCACCGGGTCCATTTCTTCATGTCCATCCCATGCTTCAGGTATCAGCATCATCATTACATGTGGTAATGAACGACCCGTAAGAGTCAGCAATTCAATCACATTATCCAGGCAGGCAGAATCACTTTGTCCTTCAGTAACAATGGGCAATAACATTTCTATCTCTTCTTTCGAAAAATAAGGCGTTGTAAATCCTTTTTCACTTGCCTTCAGCCAGTTCAGGTTTCCCTGCAATGTATTTATCTCACCATTGTGTGCAATATAACGAAAGGGTTGTGCCAGTTTCCATGATGGAAATGTATTAGTGGCAAATCTGGAATGTACCAAACCAAATGCACTTACCACTCTTTTATTACTGAGATCAGGAAAATAATTCCGCACTTGCATGCTGGTGAGTTGCCCTTTGTAAACGACAACTCTATGAGAAAGCGATGCCACATAAAAACCGATGGCATCTTTCTTTACTGTGTTATTAATGGTATGCGCCGCATAATTACGAAGGATAAATAATTTTCTTTCAAACTCATCAGAGTTTGAAATATGATCAGGACAAGCAATGAATACCTGTTCCATCTCTGGTTCAACACTCAATGCTGTTGGCCCGATATCATATGTATTTGTCGGAACTTTTCTATAGACAAGAATTTCTAATCCTAATTTTTCAGCGGTACGGTTAAAGATGTCACGACATTCTTCTCTTAATCTTATTTCTTTTGGAAAAAAGATCATACCAACGCCATATTTTCCAAATGAAGGAAGATGCACCCCAAGTTTCAAACATTCATCAAAGAAAAACTCATGTGGCGTTTGTATCATAATGCCGGCACCATCACCGGTATTATTTTCACAACCACAGGCACCGCGGTGTTCCATATTTTCCAATACCGTTAATGCATCAGAAATATGCTGGTGAGATTTGTGTCCTTTGATATTGGCGACAAAGCCGATACCACATGCATCATGTTCAAAAGATGGATCATATAATCCCTGGTTGCCTGCCATGTTCAATTATTCTTTTAAATGAATAAAAAATTAGTAGAGTGATGGAGAATAGATCCATCATAATAATTTAGACGGAACTGAGTTCCGTCATTCAATGGCAAGCATTCCGTTTGAAATTACTAAAATGATTTCATCACTGAAATAGATTACAACTCTTCTTATCCACAAAACCACTTTAGTAATTCACTTATATTAAATATCCAAACAACTGGTCGTTTTTATTTATCTCTGAAAAACCAATATGCGAATTGTTCATGTTCGTTAACAGCAAATCATAATCGGAACGGCTTTGTAATTCAATACCCACCAATGCCGGTCCATTTTCTTTATTTGTCTTTTGCATGTATTCAAATCTCGTAATATCATCGGTGGGGCCGAGTACATTGTTTACAAATTCTTTCAATGCGCCGGGCCGCTGCGCAAAGCTGATAAGAAAATAATGCTTCAACCCTTCATATTGCAGGCTTCTTTCTTTTATTTCCTGCATCCTGTCAATATCATTATTACTACCACTAACGATACAAACAACATTCTTTCCTTTTATTTCATCCGCATAATCATCTAACGTAGCGATAGATAATGCACCAGCCGGTTCAACGACTATTGCATCTTCATTATATAATTTTAAAATAGTGGAACAAACTTTTCCTTCGGCTACCAAATGCATATCATCTAATACATCTTTGCAGATAGAAAAAGTTAAATTACCTACTCTTTTTACAGCAGCACCATCCACAAAACGTTCTATGCTATCAAGAGTTACCGGATGTCCGGCTTTCAATGCTTCAAACATAGAAGGAGCACCTTCTGGTTCGAGGCCAATAACTTTTGTCTTTGGAGAATAAATTTTAAAATACGAACCAACACCGGCACTTAGTCCACCACCGCCAACAGGAATAAATAAATAATCTATATCAGACTGGTCTTCTAAAATTTCAATTCCCACAGTTCCCTGACCTTCAATTATTTTATAATCATCAAACGGAGGAATAAAAGTCATGCTATTTTCTTCGGTATATTTTTTGGCGGCAATAGCACAATCATCAAACGTATCGCCAATCAATTTTATATCAATAAAATATTCGCCAAACATTTTTGTCTGGCTGATTTTTTGTTTAGGAGTGATAATCGGCATAAATACCACTCCTTTCACCCTAAGCTTTCTGCAACTATAGGCAAAGCCCTGTGCATGATTACCGGCACTGGCGCAAACCACTCCTTTCTCCAATTGTTCTGCAGGCAGGGAACTCATCATGTTATAAGCACCCCGCAGTTTGTAAGAACGAACTACTTGTAAATCTTCCCTTTTCAAAAAAATATTGCATTGATATTTCTTCGACAAGTTGTGATTAAATGTAAGTGGTGTTCTGTTGATAATTTTTTTCAACCGCTGATGAGCTGCTGCAAAATCAAGACCCCCAGCCCCTAAAGGGGAGTTTTGAACCGTCCGTTCCGCAATGTTTTCAATATTGTTCATACTATTCTCTTTATGTCACACTACTATCCAACTGATTCTATTTGTTTTGCCAACTTGCTGAAGACTTCTTTCGTGGAGACTAATTTTACTGTAGGTTTTTCTTTCTCCCCTTTAGGGGCTGGGGTTTTTGATTTTCCGGCCGCAGGCTTCTTACTGTTTTTCCACTTTGCCATAGTTCACTTTCCCGAAGCTCTTTTAATTCTTCTTCCAATTTTTCTCTGTAATCAGCTTTGCTGTTACTGTCTATTGACCGTTGTGATTCTTTTCCATCAGCCACACTTTCATATAATTCTTTAAATACCGGTGCTGTTGCATCACGGAATTTTTTCCACCAATCCAATGCACCACGTTGTGCCGTAGTAGAACAATTAGCATACATCCAGTCCATTCCATTTTCAGCAACTAAAGGCATCAATGATTGTGTTAACTCTTCTACTGTTTCATTAAATGCTTCGGACGGAGAGTGGCCTTTGCTTCGCAACACATCATACTGCGCAGCAAATATTCCCTGTATGGCACCCATCAATGTTCCTCTTTCGCCAGTTAAATCGCTATATACTTCTTTCTTAAAATCTGTTTCAAATAAATAGCCGCTGCCTACTGCAATTCCTAATGCGGCCACTCTTTCAAATGCTTTGCCGGTTGCATCCTGGTAAATAGCATAAGAACTATTTAATCCACGGCCTTGTAAAAACATTCTTCTTAATGAGGTGCCGCTTCCTTTCGGTGCAACCAAAAACACATCAACATCTTTCGGAGGTATAATTCCTGTTTGTTCGTTGAACGTAATACCAAAGCCATGCGAAAAATACAATGCCTTACCCGGCGTTAAATGTTTTTGTACAGTTGGCCACAAGGCAATCTGTGCAGCATCGCTTAATAAATAACAAATGATGGTGCCTCTTTGCAAGGCTTCTTCAATTTCAAATAAAGTTTCGCCAGGAACAAAACCATCACGGATAGCTTTGTCCCATGTCTTTGAATCTTTACGTTGGCCCACGATTACGTTGATGCCATTATCCCGTTGGTTCAATGCCTGGCCGGGACCCTGGACACCATAACCAATAACGGCCACGATTTCATTTTTCAAGACTTGCTGAGCTTTGCTCAACGGGAATTCTTCCCTTGTTACTACGTTTTCTTCAACGCCGCCGAAATTTAATTTTGCCATTGTTAGTTGATTTAGAGTTTCGAGGCGAGGCCGAAGCAATCTCCTCTGTTAATTATTGTTTTTATTTTTTTGTTTACCAGCTTTAGTTTTTCATGGCATCGTCTGTTGCGTCGCACTTTTCATCGTTCGGTAATCCTATTCATCTTTTTTGTTGAACCCCTTCAGGGTTCTAATATATCGGACTGCTTTATATTCCCCTTCCAGGTATTGAATTCAGGCTTCTTTAAAGTTGTTATCAATAATTAAAGAATGTAACACCTAAGTCCTCCCTTTAGGGAGACAGAGGGTTCCTACATACTAAACACCTCTTCCTTCTTATCCAAAAATTCATTCTCTACTACATCTTCACCCGGTTCTTTGTGTTCAAACTCTTTTAACCGGTCATGAAAATCACTACTTCCTTTAATGATAGCTACTCTTGCACTGCGGACAAATTCAATCAGGCCATAAGGCTCTAATGCTTTTATCAGGTTATCTGTTTCTTCTCTGTGACCAGTTGTTTCAAATACGGTATAATCTTTTCGTATGGCAACTGCTCTTGCACCATACTCTCTTAATAATCTTTCCACTTTTACTTTTTCTGCAATAGCATCTGTGCTTACTTTATACAAGGCCAGTTCCTGCCACACAATTTCATCTTCTGTATTATAATATGCCTTCAAGACTTCCACTTGCTTTTCAATCTGGCGGCATAGTTTACTTACTACTTCTTCGGTTTCATTAATTACAATCGTAAAGCGATGCACACTATCCACTTCTGTAGGAGAAGTGTTCAAACTCTCTACATTTATTTTTCTTCTTGAAAAAATAATGGCGATGCGATTCAGCAAACCAACCTGGTTTTCTGTGTACACTGTTACGGTGAATTCTCTTTTACTCATATTTTCTTTTTTTAACTGCCGTCGGGGTTTTTAACTGCCGTCGGGGTTTTTAACCGCCGTCGGGGTTTTCAACCGCCAACGGGGTTGTTATTTCAATCTTATTTCACTCACACTGCATCCCTGCGGCACCATCGGGAATACATTATCTTCTTTACCAACCATCACTTCTAATAAATAAGCACCTTTATGTTCCAGCATATTTATTAATGACTGTTTCAATTCTTCTCTCTTACTCACTTTATACCCTGCAATGTGATAACCTTTTGCCACCTGCACATAATCAGGACTGGCAATATCAACAAACGAATATCTCTTATCATGAAATAGTTGTTGCCATTGGCGAACCATGCCAAGAAACTGATTATTCAGAATCATAATTTTTACATCTACTTCGCTTTGCATTATCGTACCCAATTCCTGTATCGTCATTTGAAAACCACCATCACCAATTACTGCCACCACTGTTTTACCAGGTGCCCCAAACTTAGCACCAATAGATGCTGGCAATGCAAACCCCATCGTTCCCAATCCACCAGAAGTGATATTGCTTTTTGAGGAATTGTATTTAGCATAGCGGCAAGTTACCATCTGGTGCTGACCAACATCTGTAACCACAATAGCATTTCCATTTGTCAGTTCATTTAATGCATCTATTACTTCCGCCATTGACAATTCATCGCAGGTAGGATTCATTTCAGGCACTATGCATATTTCTTCTTCCTTTTTTTTATAATCATTAAATTTTTTCAGCCATTGCGGATAAACTTTTTGTTCAATCAATTGAGTAAGCATTGGTAATGTCTCTTTACAATCACCCCATACACCAACTGTAGCTTTTACATTTTTATCAATTTCCGAAGGATCAATATCCAGGTGTATTAATTTTGCCTGCTTGGCATATTTATCTAATCTTCCTGTTACTCGATCATCAAACCGCATACCTACCGCAATCAATACATCACATTCATTGGTCAATACATTCGGTCCATAGTTGCCATGCATTCCCAGCATACCAACTCCCAGTGGGTGATCAGTTGGTATGGCACTCATACCCATGATTGTCCATGCAGCAGGAATACCGGCCTTCTCTATAAATCTTTTGAATTCATTTTCTGCTTTACCAAGAATAACTCCCTGACCAAAAATTACAAATGGTTTTTCTGCTTCATTAATAAGTTTGGCCGCCGCCTCTACATATTCTTTTCTTACAATGGGGGCCGGACGATAGCTTCTTATATGCTCACATTTTTGATACCCTTCATAATCAAATTTTTGCAACTGCGCATTCTTTGTAATATCAATTAATACGGGGCCGGGTCTTCCACTGCCTGCTATGTAAAATGCTTTTGCCAACACCGCAGGAATTTCCGTTGCATCCGTAACCTGGTAATTCCATTTGGTAACAGGTGTAGTAATATTTATAACATCAGTTTCCTGGAATGCATCGGTTCCTAATAAATGTGCATACACTTGTCCTGTGATACATACAACAGGAGTAGAGTCAATCATTGCATCTGCTAATCCTGTAACAAGATTAGTAGCACCGGGCCCACTCGTTGCAAATACAACACCTGTTCTTCCGCTTACTCTTGCATATCCTTGTGCCGCATGTATAGCACCCTGCTCATGACGAACAAGAATATGTTTCAGTGTTGCATGATAATCATACAGCGCATCGTAAATAGGCATGATAGCACCGCCGGGATAACCGAAAATAGTTTCAACACCTTCTGCAATAAATGCTTCGAGTACCGCCTGACTTCCGCTGATGCTGACTGTAGCTTCTTTGTTTCCTTTTCTCCCCACCAACTCTAATGTTTCCATATTAAATATTTTTAGGCCTCATCTGTTACACAACCTTCATTGGCTGGTTTAACACACTTTGCATATTTGAATAAGATTCCTTTTGTTGCTTTCAATGCTGGTTGCTTCCAGTTTCTTCTTCTGATCAAAATTTCTTCATCACTTACTTTTAATGTCAGTGTATTATTCACTGCATCAATTTCAATTACATCATTATCTTCTACCAGTGCAATCAATCCTCCATCAAATGCTTCTGGTGTTATATGACCTACAACAAATCCATGTGTGCCGCCACTGAATCTTCCATCAGTTATCAATGCAACAGATTTTCCTAAGCCTGCACCAATGATGGCACTGGTTGGTTTCAACATTTCAGGCATACCCGGCGCACCTTTCGGTCCGATATAGCGAATCACCACCACATCACCTGCATGTACTTTACCTGATTGAATACCTGCTATCAAATCTTTTTCACCATCAAACACTCTTGCTGTTCCTTTAAAACGTTCGCCTTCTTTACCACTAATCTTCGCCACACTTCCTTTCTCTGCAAGATTGCCATATAGAATTTGTAAATGACCTGTTGCTTTCAATGGAGTTTCAAGCGGCATGATGATTTTTTGCGCAGCAAAATCAAGTTCAGCAACAATGCTTAAATTTTCAGCAACAGTTTTTCCTGTTACAGTAATACATTCACCATGCAGTAAACCTTTGCTCAATAAATATTTCATTACAGCAGGAACACCGCCGTGTTTGTGTAAGTCTTCCATCAGGTATTTACCAGAGGGTTTAAAATCTGCCAATACCGGAATACGGTCACTGATGTTCTGAAAATCATCTTGTGATAATTTGACATCTACACTTTTTGCCATTGCAATCAAATGCAATACCGCATTCGTACTACCTCCTAATACCATTACCACCGTAATTGCATTTTCAAATGCTTTACGGGTCATGATATCATTTGGTGTAATATTTTTTTCCAGTAATATTTTTATTGCTTCACCAACTGCTTCACATTCTTTTTGTTTGTCCTTACTCAATGCAGGGTTAGAAGATGAGTTAGGCAAACTCATTCCTAATGCTTCGATAGCTGCAGCCATTGTGTTAGCCGTGTACATACCTCCACAAGCACCGGCACCCGGACAAGAATGCTGAACGATACCTTTAAAATCTGCTTCACTCAAATTGCCAGCAATCTTTTGTCCCAATGCTTCAAATGCACTTACAATATTTAAATCCTCGCCTTTATAATGACCATGAGCAATTGTTCCGCCATACAACATTATCGAAGGACGATTCAATCTTCCCATTGCCATTATTGCACCGGGCATATTTTTATCACAACCCGGAATAGCAATGATGCCATCATAATATTGTGCACCGGCATTTGTTTCAATGCTGTCAGCAATCACATCACGGCTCACCAAACTATATCGCATACCATCCGTCCCCATACTAATGCCATCACTTACACCGATTGTATAAAAACGTAAACCCAGCAAACCATCTGTGGCATTCACACTATCTCGTACAGTTACCGCCAGATCATTCAGGTGCATATTACAAGGATTGCCATCCCAACCCATACTTACAATACCCACCTGTGCTTTATTAAAATCTTCTTCTTTAAAACCGATGGCATAGTACATGGCCTGTGCCGCAGGTTGTGTGGCATCTTGTGTAAGTGTCTTTGAATATTTATTGAGTTCGTTCATTTTTATTTTTTGTCATCGCCTGTACTACTATCATCGTTTGTCCCCGCCAACGGCGGGGCTATTCATCGTTCTGTAATTCTCCTCAGCAACCCACCCCGGTTTTGGTATAGTAATGTGGTTTCCTATAATTCGCCCCTCTCAGGTGGTGAAGTCTCACAAAGTGTTATTATCTTTTCCTCATTCATTCTTTCATCTTTTAGCTTAAAAAAATTCAACCTCTTAGCCTATGCAACTTTCTTCTCCAATTGAAATTGCTTCTCCAGCACTTTACATTTATAGGCCTGTTGTATCAGGTAGCTCAATGAATCTTCCCAATTCTTTTTGAATGGAACATTGTCTAATGAACCCAACGCTACAACTTCCGCAGCAGTACCGCAGAAAAAACCTGCATCAGCACCTTTCATTTCATCGGGCCTAAACAATTTTTCTTCAACTGGAATATTTAGTTCATTGCATATTTCAATTACTGTAGCTCTTGTAATACCGGGAAGGATATTTCCTTTTGGTGCGGTGTACAACACTCCATCATTTTCATAAAAAATATTTGCACCGCTGCTTTCTGCTACAAAGCCGTTGTTGTCTAACACCAATGCTTCATCAAATCCATTATCTTTTGCTTCCTGGCAGGCAAGAATAGAGTTTACATAATGTCCACTCACTTTTGCATCTACATGAAATGCATTGGCATTTGGGCGACGATAAGTAGATGTCATAATGTTCATCTTATTACTCATGTAGCCATTCGTCCATTCCCATGTTTCTATGGCGAGATAGGATTCTTTAGCTTTTGATAAAGCCATATTGGGTGAACACAAAACAATCGGGCGGATATAAGCATCAGTGAAATTGTTTTTCTTCAATACCTCATACGTCAATTCAACTAATCTCTCCGTTGTGTACTCAAGCGGTATTCTCATTACTTTGGCTGAATGACGCAGGCGGTCATAATGTTCTTTTCCTTTGAACATTTTAGTGTCACCATTAATAGGATAGGAGCGGATGCCCTCAAATACTGAATAGCCATAGTGCAATGACTGGCTATACAAATCTGTTTTTGCCTCAGCAGCTTTTACAAACTGCCCGTTGAAATAAATAATTGTGTTTTCGTTGTAATACATAATCTTGTTTTTGTTCAGTTGACGGGTATAAAAAAGAAAACCCGCCTTTTTGGAGGCGGGTTGCTTATATTTTGATTTTTTTAGTTCAAAGTCATGCACCACCTCCAGTTGAAGAAGATATAATAATCACCACCACAATAATAATTGTGCTAATAGATGTGATAAAATTATATGTACTTTTCTTCAGCATGAGATGTATGTTATCATAAATATACACCGCCAATTTCAAAAAAAAGAACTCAGCAAGCAATTTTATTTTCGACTAAGCGAACCGTCGTTAGTTGTTCGCCAACTTATATAATAGTTGATTTTCTCAACTCAATATTTTCTGAATTGACTGAACCAGAAATTTTTCCACTTACATAATCACTGATCAATTCACCAATAGTGGAAGTGAAATAAAAATTAACAGGGTCAATATCTTTTGTTACAAATGCATTCGATAAAGTCCAGTTGACTGCTTCTTTTACAATAGATGCCTCTTCATTCATTCCTAAATATTCAAGCATCATGGCAGCAGAAAGAATAGAACCAATCGGATTGGCAATATCTTTTCCCGCAGCTTGTGGATAGGAGCCATGAATGGGTTCAAACAAAGCAATACTTCCATTGATGCCTACAGATGCTGAAGGCAACAAACCCAGAGAACCACTTATTACACTGGCTTCATCACTGATGATGTCGCCAAACATATTTTCAGTTAGTATAACATCAAACTGTTTTGGATTCAGAATAATTTGCATAGCAGCATTATCAACAAACATATAATCAACAGTTACATCTGGATATTGACCAGCTAATTCCTGTACCACTCTTCTCCAAAGCCTTGATGTTTCCAGTACATTCGCTTTATCAACCAGGGTTAGCTTTTTTCTCCTGGTTGGTTTTTGTGCAAAATGAAAAGCCAAATGTGCAATACGTTCTATTTCTGCTTTTGTATACACACAATTATCAGAAGCCTCTGTTTTTTCTTCATTCAATTTCTTCTCACCAAAATATATTCCACCCGTCAACTCCCGGAAGATGATGAAATCAACACCTTCAATATTTTTTCTTTTCAAAGGAGATAAACGCTGTAAAGAAGGGTAGGTGCTAATCGGGCGGATGTTAGCATATAACTGTAATGACTTACGAAGTTTCAGTAAACCTTGTTCCGGTCTTACCTTAGCTGTTGGATCATTATCATATTTCGGGTGACCGATTGCGCCAAATAAAATTGCATCACTGTTCAGGCAAACTTCTATTGTTTCATCGGGCAGTGGATTGCCGGTTTTATCAATCGCATCAGCACCCATCAGGCAATAAGTATATTTGAACTCATGCCCGAAATGTTCTGCAACGGAGTTCAATACTCGAATGGATTGTTGAGTTACTTCTGGCCCGATGCCATCACCTTCTATTACTGCGATATTTTTTTTCATACTATTTTATTGCAACCCCATCCTTCGATAAACTCAGGAGGGCTTTATAGTTTTAAAGTTTATAAATTGTTTACTGTCTCGTAGTTTTCAATATCTTTTTTTACACTAAGTAAATAGTCAATATCGTCGTAGCCATTTAACAAACAAGTTTTTTTATAATTACTGATTTCAAAATGTTCTTGTTCGCCGGTGGAGTTGATAGTGATAGTTTGGTTTTGCAAATCAATAGTTAGCTCTGTATTATTATCCTGCAAGAAAATCTGTTGCAGAAATTCATCACTTACCTGCACTGGTAATACTCCGTTGTTTAATGCATTATTCTTAAAAATATCTGCGAAGAAGCTGGATACTACTACACGGAACCCGGCATCAAGAATAGACCATGCCGCATGTTCTCTTGATGAGCCGCATCCAAAATTTTTTCCGGCCACCAAAATTTCACCATCAAACTGCGACATATTCAATGGAAAATCAGCTCTTGTTTTTGATTCATCATCATTATAATATCTCCAGTCTCTGAAAAGATTTTTACCAAAGCCATCTTTAGTTGTTGCTTTTAAAAAACGGGCAGGTATTATCTGGTCGGTATCAATATTTTCAATATTGATGGGAACAAACCTGCTTTGTATCGTAGTTAATGCTTTCATTAGTTTAATAATTCTCTCACATCTGTTACAAAACCTGTGATAGCTGCTGCCGCTGCTGTCAACGGACTTGCCAATAATGTTCTTGCACCTGCACCTTGTCTTCCTTCAAAATTTCTGTTAGATGTGCTGATACAATATTTACCAGCCGGAATTTTATCTTCATTCATTCCCAAACAAGCAGAACAACCGGGTTGCCGCAATTGAAACCCTGCTTCTTCAAAAATTTTATCAATGCCTTCTTTTATTGCCTGTGCTTCTACTTGCTTGCTGCCGGGCACAATCCATACTTCCACATCATCCGCTTTCTTTTTTCCTTTTACAAATGAGGCCACCATTCTCAGATCTTCAATTCTTGAATTGGTGCAGCTGCCGATAAAAACATAATCAATCTTTTGTCCTTTAATAGCAACACCTTGTTGCAATCCCATATAGGCTAATGATTTTGCTAAACCTGATTTATCATTTTCATTTATCGTTTCAGTGGTTGGAATATTTTCTGATACACCAATTCCCATTCCCGGGTTGGTGCCGTAAGTAATCATTGGTTGTATATCTGCTGCATTAAAAAAATATTCTTTATCAAAAACTGTATTATCATCACTATATAAACTTTTCCAATTATTGAGTGAAGCTTGCCATTTTTCCCCTTTAGGGGCCAGGGGTTTCCCTTGTATATATTCAAATGTTGTTTCATCCGGTGCAATCAATCCGCAACGACCACCCATCTCAATACTCATATTGCAAATCGTCATTCTTGCTTCCATACTTAATGAACGGATGGCAGCACCTGCAAACTCTACAGCATAACCAGTGGCACCGCTTGCTGTAATTTTTGAAAGGATATACAGCACTATATCTTTTGATACAACACCATTATTTAATTTACCATCTACATTTATGCGCATCAGTTTTGGTTTGCTCTGCAATAAACATTGTGAAGCAAAAACCATTTCTACTTCGCTGGTGCCAATACCAAATGCAATAGAACCAAATGCACCATGTGTGGAAGTGTGGCTATCACCGCAAACAATCGTCATACCCGGTTGTGTAATTCCTAACTCAGGGCCTATCACATGCACAATACCCTGGTATGGATGACCAAGACCGTACAATTCAATTCCATGTTCGGCGCAATTTGTTTTCAATGCTTCCACTTGCAATCTTGATAGTTCTTCTTTGATTGGTAAATGCTGATTAAGGGTTGGTACATTATGGTCAGCCGTAGCAATAGTTTGTTGCGGCCGCAAAACTTTTATTCCTCTTTTATTCAACCCGGTAAATGCCTGCGGACTGGTGACTTCATGTATAAAGTGCCGGTCAATATATAATACAGAAGGGCCATCGTCAATTGTTTTAACGATGTGCTTTTCCCAGATCTTTTCAAATAATGTTTTAGACATTTTTAAGTTTTAGGGTTTAAGTAATAAGTTTAAGTTCAGTGGACTATCATGAACTTATGACCTACAACTTATTACTTCCAGATTTTAGGCTGTTACTGCATTCACTTGGTGTTGTTTTCCCATTACCTGCAAGTCTCCATCTTCCACTTCTTTTTTACTATCCGCTACTTTCACAAATTCATTATATAAAACATCCACATCGTTTCTATCAAATTGAAAACCGAGTTTTTGAAAACGATATGCCAATGCACTTCTGCCGCTCCGGGCAGTCAGTACAATCTTTGAACTATCAGCACCCACTTCCTCAGGATTAATTATTTCATACGTCAATGCATCTTTCAAAAATCCATCCTGATGAATACCGGATGAATGAGAGAATGCATTACTTCCAACAATTGCTTTGTTCGGTTGCACGGGCATCCGCATGGTATCAGAAACTAATCGACTCAAGGGATTAAGTTGTTCAGACTTAATATTAGTATGAAGCCCAAGGTGTTTGTGTTGCTTTATAATCATCACTACTTCTTCCAATGAAGTATTGCCTGCTCTTTCTCCAAGTCCGTTGATAGTACATTCAATTTGTCTTGCACCAGAAATAACACCAGCGATAGAATTGGCGGTTGCCAATCCCAAATCATTGTGACAATGACAAGAGATAATTGCTTTGTCAATATTAGATACATTGTTAACGAGGTAAGCAATTTTTTCACCATATTGATAGGGAAGGCAATAGCCGGTTGTATCCGGAATGTTCACCACCGTGGCACCTGCTTTTATGACCGCCTCAATAACCTGTGCGAGATAATCATTATCTGTTCTTCCCGCATCTTCTGCATAAAACTCCACATCATCGGTAAATCTCCTTGCCCACTTCACACATTGAATGGCTCTTTGCAAAATATCTTCCCTGGTAGAATTGAATTTTGATTTGATATGAAAGTCAGAAGTGCCAATGCCGGTATGTATTCTTGGTCGCTTTGCATACTTCAATGCCTGCGCCGCCACTTCAATATCTTTTTGCACTGCACGGCTAAGCCCACAAACGGTTGTATTCTTTATCGCCTTCGAAATTTCTTCCACCGATTTAAAATCTCCGGGAGAGGAAATAGGAAACCCTGCTTCAATAACATCAACGCCAAGATCTTCCAGTTGCAAAGCCAATTCTAATTTTTCATTGCTGTTGAGCTTGCATCCCGGCACCTGTTCGCCGTCACGAAGAGTGGTATCAAATATGTGTACTTTACCTTCTGCCATAATAAATTGATAAATAAGGTGAGATGAAAATGCAGGCTGCTTATTTTTGTATTGCTTGCTAGTAATTCAGTTAAATAAACAACCTGCTTGTCTAAGTTACCTTTGATTAAAGGGTAATGAAAATCATAATAAAGGGTATTTTACAGCCTTTAACTGGGTTTTATTCCGCCGAAACCCTTAGCAGTATTGAGTTTTAAAATTTTTTAATTACGATGTCCAACCGTTCAACAGATGCCTTGTTTCAGCTTGTTAAATCACTTGAAAAGAGTGAGAAGCGGAACTTTAAGCTATTTGTAAAACGGAATACTGATTCGGATAATTTAAAAATCATTCAACTCTTTGATGCATTGGATAAATTGAACGAGTACGATGAAAAAGTATTATTGAAAAAAGCATCAGGAGTTAGTAAGCAGCAACTCTCCAACACTAAAGCACATTTATACAAACAGATACTTTCCAGTCTTCGGTTAATAAAAGAGGAAGATAATATAGATATACACCTGCATGAGCAAATGGATCATGCAAGGATTTTATACAACAAAGGCCTTTACCTGCAAAGCCTTAAAGTATTGGAACGATTAAAAGAAACGGCCAAAGCTTATCAGCAATTAACTTACTGGCAACAGGCTTTATTTTTTGAAAAGAAAATAGAAACATTGTTCATTACCCGTAGCATGCGGAACAGGGCTGATGAATTGTCTGCCGAAGCCGATGAAGTGAATAGCAGACTGATATTGGTAAATCAATTATCTAACCTTGCCCTACAATTGTATAGCTGGTATATACAACATGGTCATGCCCGCAACGAAAAAGATTTTAAGAATGTCAAATCATTTTTTGAAACAAATCTTCCGACTGATGCTCATACCACAACTGGTTTTTATGAACGGCTTTATATGTACCAGGCTTATGTGTGGTATGCTTTTATTCGGCAGGATTTTTTGCAATACTATCGCTATTCGCAAAAATGGGTAAGCCTGTTTGAAGAATATCCCGGACTATTGAAAGTTGAAACCGCTAACTATATAAAAGGAATGCACAACCTGATGAGTGCACAATTCAATTTGCTCGGTCAGGATAAATTAGCGAAGAGCATCAAACAGTTTGAACAGTTTGTAAAACAAAAACATCTAGAAGAAAACGAGAACAACCGCATACTTGCTTATCAATATTTATATACAGCCAGAATAAATCTTTATTTCTTACAGGGCACTTTTACCAAAGGTCTTCGACTGGTTCCGTTCTTAGAAGAAATGCTGAAAGAGTATGGCTTGTATTTAGACACACACCGGGTGTTGGTATTTTATTATAAGATCGCCTCTTTATATTTTGGCAGTGGCAATAATGAAAAGGCCATTGATTACCTGAACCGAATTATTAATCAAAAAGGAGATTTGCGTACCGATCTGCAATGCTATTCAAGGTTACTGCACCTTATTGCCCATTACGAACTCGGCAATTTTGATTTGCTGGAGTACCTTATCAAATCGGTTTATCGCTATATGGCGAAAATGGAAAACCTGAGTAAGGTGGAAGAAGAAATGTTTGCCTTCCTTCGCCGTTCATTTAAGATAAATACCAATGCATTAAAACCGGAGTTTGAAAAGCTGCTGGCCAAACTTAAAAAGTACGAAGGCAATCCATTGGAGAGCCGTGCCTTTTTATACCTCGATGTTATCTCCTGGCTGGAAAGCAAAATAAGCGGTGTGAATGTGCAGGATGTGATTAGAGAGAAGTTTTTGAGGGGGAAGCGGAGGATAAAGGCAAAAAAATAAAACGGCGAAACTGAAAGTTTCGCAGAGCTGCGGGAAAGAATAAAACTGATATTCGTAAGGTTTATCAGATCTTTCGTAGGTCGTTCCGGGCTTGACCCGGAATCTTTTTCAAGACTCTTTCTTAAAAAAGTTGACTGATTGCTTTGCCAATAGCTGATTATTATAATAGTAAAATTTTGCAAAAAAGCTCAGCAACGAACAGAACCCCGAACGGTGTCCCGATACACTATCGTTATCGGGATAGACTGACGCAACTGGGCTGATAGTCCACAGGATGCTTTGCATATTACTATAGCTGGGCAAATAATTTTTTAGCGAAAGATTCCGGGTCAAGCCCGGAACGACGTAACTGATACAGTGTTTCCGAATGTAATTGGGATTAGCAAGCCAGTAAAATCGTACCTGAGAATATCTGTGAATAACTGCTGCAAAAATCCTCCTTTAAAATCTCCATTTCTAAGTTACATTTGCACAATTTGTTTTTGTACAAACCCAGAAAATAATGACTCCATCAACTCCCGCCGTTTTATTGTTAGCAGATGGTACTGTGGCCCATGGTTTTGCTTTTGGTGCTATTGGTACAACCACTGGTGAAATTTGTTTTAATACCGGTATGACAGGCTATCAGGAAGTGTTTACCGACCCCAGTTATTTTGGACAGATACTGATAATGAACAGTGCTCATATTGGGAACTACGGTGTAAAGAAAGCAGATGTGGAAAGTGATTCTGTAAAAATAAATGGATTGATCGGTCGCAACCTGGAAGATCAGTATTCAAGAAAACTGGCGAATGGTTCGCTGAATGAATATTTACAAGCGAATAAAATTGTTTCGATAGAAGGAGTGGACACAAGGGCTTTAGTGGCACATGTTCGTACTAAAGGTGCGATGAACTGTATTATTTCTTCGGAGACAACGGATATAGAACTGCTAAAAAAGAAATTGGCAGAAACACCTAACATGGATGGACTGGAACTGGCCAGTAAGGTAAGTACTACTGAAACATATGAAGTGGGTGATGCATCTTCTTCTATTCGTATAGCAGTGATGGATTACGGAGTGAAGAAAAATATTTTGAACTGTATGGTGGAGAGAGGTGCTTTTGTAAAAGTATTTCCGGCAAAAACATCTTTGGAGGAAGTGAAAAAATTTGAACCGCATGGTTATTTTATATCCAACGGGCCGGGTGATCCTGCACCGATGGATTATGCAGTGGCGACATTGAAACAAATATTAAAGGAAGAGAAGCCGGTGTTTGGAATTTGTTTGGGTCACCAGTTGCTGGCACTGGCCAATGATATCCCTACTTTTAAAATGCATCATGGTCATAGAGGATTGAACCACCCGGTGAAAAATATAATTTCTGGCCGATCAGAAATTACTACTCAGAACCACGGCTTTGGGGTGGATCCTGAAGCCGTGAAAAATGCTGAGCATATTGAGATAACTCATGTAAACCTGAATGATCATTCTATTGAAGGGATAAGAGTGAAAGGTAAACCGGCCTTCTCGGTGCAATATCATCCGGAAGCTACACCGGGGCCGCATGATAGCCGATATTTGTTTGATGAGTTTATTGATTTAATAAAGGCGCAGAAGAATTGATTTTTTGGCCACGAATTACACGAATAGCACTAATTAGATTTAGAAAAAATTTCATGAATGATTGCTTCGCAATCTTCACTAACTTTCTTTGCCGAAGGCAACATTAGTGCTATTTATTTCTTAATTTTTTATTTGTGTAATTGGTGTAATTCGTGGCTACCTCATTCCTTATCTTTAATAAAAAGTTTATATGCGGATCTCCATCATCAACGGCCCCAACCTCAACCTGCTCGGCAAAAGAGAAACGGATATCTACGGTAATATGCCTTTTGAAGAATTTCTTGCAACATTGAAAAAGAAATATGCTACTGTGGAATTCAATTACTTTCAAAGTAATGTGGAAGGAGAATTGATCAATGAACTGCAAAGAGTTGGCTTTGATAGTGATGGTATTATTTTTAATCCCGGCGGATATACTCATACTTCTGTTGCTATTGGCGATGCCATTGCCGCCATAAAAACCCCGGTAGTGGAAGTGCATATCTCCAATGTTCATGCAAGAGAAGATTTCAGAAAGCTATCTCATGTAAGTGGAAAGGCAGTGGGTAGTATTTTTGGTTTGGGATTAAAAGGATACGAACTGGCTATTGACTGGTTCATCTCGCAATAGTTTTACTGATTCTTATCAATTTCTTCTATAAGACTAATCATCTACAGCATTTTAATTAAGAATAGTTTTGCGATATGAAATTACCTGTTGTTTATAAAACGGCTGAGGAGGCATTGTCTGTTATACAATCTGGTCATCGTGTATTTGTACAAGGCAGTGCACAAACACCGCTTTACCTATTGCGGGAATTAGCAAAAATGGCTCCTGCACTTCGGGATGTAGAACTTACTTTTATTTCAGTGCAGGGAGATATTGAATTGGATAAACCACAGTATGCGGATTCATTTCATATCAATTGCATGTTTGTATCCGAATCTGTGCGAAAGGCGGTGAATGAAGGCCGTGCCGATTTTATTCCAGTCTTCTTAAGTGATATTCCGGATTTGTTTCGCAAACAAATGAAAATTGATGTGGCGTTGGTGCAGGTATCTCCACCGGATGAACATGGTTATTGTTCATTGGGAGTTTCAGTAGATATTGCCCGGAGTGCTGTTAATACTGCTACGCATATTATTGCGCAGGTAAATCCAAGAGTGCCACGTACCCATGGCGATAGCCAGGTACATACCAAGCGGTTTACTTCCATGGTTTTTCATCAGGAAGAACTGCCGCAGGTAGATTATGGGACTAAGATAAAAGCTGACGAACTAAAAATCGGGAAGCTTATTGCGGATATGATTGAAGATGGCAGCACATTGCAAATGGGTATCGGCACTATTCCTGATGCCGTATTAAAATCTTTGACTACTCATAAAAACCTCGGTGTACATACAGAAATGTGTAGCGATGGTATTATTGATTTATTTGATAATGATGTTATCAATAATTCGCAGAAAAGAATTCATCCAAATAAAACAGTTACCGGTTTTGCTTTAGGAACCCGCCGTCTCTATGATTATGTGGATGACAACCCGGCTTTTGTTTTCCTGGATATTGATTATGTAAATGATCCCCATGTTATTCGCCGAAATCCTAAAGTAATTGCAATCAACAGTGCCATTGAAGTGGATATTACCGGACAGGTATGTGCTGATTCTATTGGCTGCATACAATACAGCGGTATAGGCGGACAAATGGATTTTATGCGGGGTGCTGCATTAAGTGAAGGTGGTAAGCCAATTATCGCCTTAACCAGTCGCACCGCAAAAGGAGTAAACCGTATTGTTCCTTTTTTAAAACAAGGTGCCGGTGTAGTAACAACCCGAGGCCATATCCACTATGTGGTTACTGAATACGGGGTTGCATATTTATTTGGTCAAAATTTGCGACAACGGGCTAAATCATTGATAAACATAGCTCATCCTGAAGACAGGGAAATGCTCGAGAAAGCTTGTTTTGATAGATTTAAAGTATTTTAGTAAAATATCTAATTACCCAATCTCAATTAAACTTTCTAATCATTTGTAAACTTCTACATATGTTGAAGTATGTTTTCTAATTGTTTATTGAGTAAAATTTTCCCTGCTTTTTTCAATTTTTGCGGAATATTATTCTTACTTATCTATTTTATGCCTTAATTCAGGCAGCTTGTATTATTAAAAAATTTGGTATAATTTTTAGTGTAAAATTTATATTAATTATAATATGAAAGAGAAGCTTGTGTTTTTCTTTTTTTTAGAATAATTTGATATTTCTTAGTACTAGTCAAGCCAATTATTAATTTTAATTTTTTGCCAATAACACTGCATATGCCTCTGCAATTTTATCCCTGGGTTTTATAAATAAGTTTAATTATTATTTATAGTAATATTGATTTTTATATGGATAATATTCAACAAATCAATAACGATTATTCCGGAATGAAGCCGGAAAAGAAAGAAGTAGAATTAGTTAATGAAGTACTGCCAATCAGTATGCTGGATGCAGTACCCTTACCCGTCGTTTATCTTAATAAGGATTTTATTTTAGAATATGTAAACCAGGCTTATGCAGATTTATATGATTTGCCTTCCTCTATTATGCGGGGAAAATATTTAGAAGAATTAATGGGGGCAGAGGTTTTTACCAAAGTGAAGCCATTTCTATTGAATGCCTTGAATGGGAAACAACAAAAGTTTGAAAATGAAATCATTTTACGAGGTAAAAAGATTTTTGTATCAGCGATATACAGTCCTCACAGGGATGAAAATAATTGGGTGAACGGTGTTATTGCTATCATCAATGATCTGACAGAGCAAAAAGAAAATGAAAGAATATTAAAGAGTAAGCAACTTGAACTGCAGGATTACTTTGAGAATGCAACAGTTGGTCTTCATTGGGTAGATGGAAATGGGATTATAATTTGGGCCAATCAATCGGAATTGGATATGCTGGGGTACACCAGGGAAGAATATATTGGAGAGCCCATCTCTAGGTTTCATGTTGATCAGGATACGATAAATGATATACTACGCCGATTAAAAAATAATGAAGCAATTGTACAACAGGAAAGTAAATTAAAATGCAAAGATGGATCTATTAAAACAGTATTGATCAATTCTAATGTTTTGTGGGAAAATGGTGAGTTTAAACATACCAGGTGCTTTACTACTGATATAACAGAACGAAAAAAATTACAGGAAACTCTTGAAATCAGTGAAAGTAATTATCGCAAAATCTTTAACCAGGCACCAGCAGCATTTTCTATATATCGTGGCCCGGAATTCATTGTAGATTTTGTAAATGAAAAATCTCTTGAATTAACCTGTGCTAAAAGAGAGGATATATTGAATAAGCCAATATTTTCTTTATATCCGGAATTAGAAGAGCAGGGATATAAACACTTATTAGAAAACATTTATCAGACAGGAGAAAAATTTGTTGCAAAAGAGGAGCATATAAAATATCATGTTAATGATGAAATGCGGGAGGGTTGGTTTCATACTGTAGTGGAACCATTAAGAGATACATTGGGTAATATTACCGGTATAATATCAATGGGTAATGATATTACGGAACAGGTACTAAGCCGAAAGAAAATTGAAGAGAAAGAGCAAAATTATAAAAGTCTTTTAAGCGGTATTCCCCATGCAATATACACTTGTGATAAAAAAGGTACCATTACTTACTGTAATGACATTGCGCTGCAATTATGGGGGGAGAGGCCAACGGATTCTAAAGCGATGACTAATTGTGGTTTTTCTAAATGTCGCTTTTTGAAAACCAACACTAATACCAGTTGTGAGCAATTAATGGACACCACTCTTAAAACAGGTGAGCCTCTTAAAATGTAGAACTTTTGGTAGAATCGAACACAGGAGTTAAATTATTTTTACTGGTAAATATTAATCCACTTTTTGATAAAGATGGAAATCCTGATGGTGCTATCAATATTTTCCAGGATATTACCGAAAGTAAAAAAACGGAGGAAGCACTTAAAGTTAGTGAAGAGAAATATCGGAGATTAATTCATGGATTGCCAGCGGCTGTGTATACAACTGATAAAAACGGAATTATTACATTATATAATGATGCAGCAGCCGAATTGTGGGGAAGGAAACCTGAAATCGGGAAAGATATGTGGTGCGGTTCCTGGAAAGTTATAGATGCAGACGGAACTACTGTTATCCCCCATGATAAATATCTTATTGCTCTCTGTTTAAAAGAAGCAAGAAAAATATCTTCGAATGAAATTTTTATTGTTGAAAGACCAGATGGTACTCGACGATATTTTCAAGCATTTCCAGAGCCTATATTAGACCAGGATGGTAATTTAATTGGAGCATTTAACATGCTCTTGGATGTAACAGATAGTAAAACTGTCGAAGAGCAAAAGGCCCGTTTAGCTTCCATTGTTGAAACTTCTGATAATGCTATTTACTCCAATTCCCCTGAGGGAATAATAACTACCTGGAATAAAGGGGCAGAAAAATTGTATGGTTATACTGAACAGGAAATGATTGGCAAACCTATCTCTATTTTAATTCCAGTAGGTACAGATACTATGATTAATGAGCCTACAATACAACATTATGAAACTAAAAGAATAAAAAAGGATGGTACACTGGTAGATGTTTCAATATCAGTATCACCCATCATAGATAACAAAGGAAATATAATAGGTACTTCTAAAATTGCCCGTAACATTTCTTTGCAGAAGCAACAGAATAGGGAATTGCAGGAAAGTAGTGAAAGACTGAGGATGGCCATTGAATCAACCGAAATGGGAACCTGGGAGTTTAATTTGGAACTTAAAAAACTTATCTGGTCGGCTGAAACAAAAAATATGTATGGATTACATCCAGATCAGGAAGTCATTGAAGAGGAAATTCGGATGCAAAATCATCCCGATGACCAGGAATATGTTGCTGCTGAAGTATTAAAAGCCATGAACCCTGATTCTAAAGGAGATTTTAATATAAAATACCGGATATACAGGAAAAATGATAATGAATTACGATGGCTGAAAGTTCAGGGAAAAGTTTTCTTTACAAACGGCAATCCTGATCGTTTTATCGGAACTATGCTTGATATTACTGATGAGCAAAAGAAGGAACAGGAATTAAAAGATAGTGTGGAATTATTTACTATTATGGCGGAAAATGTGCCTGCCATGATCTGGATGTCGGGGAATGATAAATTCACTGATTATTTTAATACCACCTGGTTAGAGTATACAGGTAGAACATTGGAGCAGGAAAGTAATGAAGGCTGGCTGGAGAATGTGCACCCGGATGATGTGCAAAAATGTATCAGCCAATATCAGTACTATTATAAAAAGCAAAAAGGCTTTTATATGGAGTACCGGTTAAAAAGACATGACGGTCATTATCGATGGATAGCAGATAATTCCGCTCCACGGTTTTCCGCTGATGGAAAATTTGCAGGCTTCATTAGTGCATGTCTCGATATTGATGATCAGAAAAACTCCAGCGAAAAAATTCAGCAAAGCGAATTAATGCTTAATACTATTTCAAATGTATCTCCGGTAGGATTGTGGATGACAGACATAAATGCGCAAAATATATTTGTAAATGAAACATGGATACAATGGACTGGAGTACCGTTGGAACATAATTTTGGAACTGGATGGCTCCAAAAAGTGATTGAAGAAGATCAGCTAACGGCACCGGCAAAGTTCCTGGAGTCTATGTCTAAAAAAGAAAAGTATACCACTGAATTCAGAATAAGAAATAAAGAAGGAGTATTGAGATGGTGCCTCACAGAAGGATCACCATATTATGATATCAACGGAGAGTTTGCAGGCTATGCTGGATCTGTTACGGATATTACAGAGATGAAAAAAATGGAATCACGGAAAGATGATTTTATAAAAATGGCCAGTCATGAATTAAAAACTCCCATCACTTCTATAAAAGGATATGTACAGTTGGTGGAAAGTATATATGCGGAGTTGGATGAATCAAAAATGCTGAGTTCAGTACCCCTGGTAAAAAATTCATTGAATACTATTTCAAAACAGGTTTCAAAATTAACCCGGCTTGTATCTGAGTTACTGGATCTTTCCCGGATTGAATCTGGCAGGCTTGATCTTTATAAGTCGAAGTTTGATTTGGCAGAGTTAGTAGAAGAAATTGTACAGGACACAAGACACACCAGTACAAGACATATTATCAATTTAGATAAAAATTTCGACGGAAATATTTATGCAGACAAAGACAGAATTTCACAGGTGATAGTTAACTTACTTACCAATGCTATAAAATATTCTCCTAATGATGATCTTATCAATGTGTCAGTATACGGAGATAATACCAGTGCAATTATTGAAGTAGTGGATAATGGAATTGGAATTGATAAAGATGATCAAAACAGAATTTTTGAAAGATTTTACCGGGTGGAAGGTAAGAGTGAACAAACTTATCCGGGTTTTGGTATTGGACTCTTTATTGTAAGCGATATCATTCAACGGCACAGGGGTTCTATAAGTGTGGAAAGCAACAAAGGAAAAGGATCAAAATTTAAAGTGGTATTGCCAATCTCTGATGATGAACAACAATAAAAGTATTTTGGTTATAGAAGATGATCCGGATATTGGTATCATGATTAAAACTATTCTTGAATATAACCATTATTCCGTGGAGCTAATTGAAAGAGGCGAGGAAGTTGAAAAGGTGGCCAACAATACATTGCCACACCTTATTATTATGGATATGCTTCTATCTGGAGTAAATGGAACAGATATATGCTACCGGTTAAAAAAAGAGAACACAACCTCACATATTCCTATTATAATGTTTTCTGCACATCCAAATGCAGAAAAGATCTGCATGGATGCAGGGGCGGAAGATTTTATTGCAAAACCTTTTGATATGAATGAATTACTTGCCAAAATAAATTTACATCTATCCTGATCCCTTTCACTTAAGATTACTTTTCTTAACTATTTCTGCACAGCCTTCCTTTTATTCTTTCTATCAGGATTCCTGTTTTAAGGAAATGTTTATTATTGCCCTGAATTTAAAAACCAATAAGTTAACTTTAAATAAACCAAAACCTCCGGTATGAAAAAGCTATTGCTATTACCTGTCATTTTTTTTACGATTACCATTTTTGCTCAAACTCTTTCTCCTGTTCAAATCGCCGAACGTAACAAACCGGGCACAGTAATGATTCAATCAACCTTTAAAGGAACTGTAAGTGCTATACAGCCAGAGTTTGACCAGCCGGCACTTGAGCAATTGGCCAGAGAAGTAAAGCAGCAATTAGAAGCCGAAGGAAAATTTACCAATGATCTTTTTTGGAATGTATATATAAGAACATTTTGTGCCAGCATTGATAAATACATGATGAAAGGAACTGAAACAATTAGTAAAGACCTGGATGTAACCATGGTGGGCTCCGGTTTTATCATTACACCAGATGGATATGTAGTAACGAATGCACATGTAGTGGATGAAAATGATGAGCAAACAAAACAAAACTTTGCAGAACAAGCCTTCCAGGAAATAATAGCCAAAGATGCAAAAGAGATGGAGAGCTCCATGGGTCGTAAGCTTACAGAGGATGAAGCCAAAGCTATGATGGATGCCAATAGCTGGTATTTTTCTCAAACTTTGAAGGTGGGTGAAATAAAAAAAGAATTTAGTGTGGTAATGGGAATTTCCGGTGACAAAGGAAAGATCGTTCCCATCGTGATACCGGCAAAATTAATTACACAAGGTGCTGCCATTCCCGGAAAAGATGTGGCTATTTTAAAATTAACATCGAAGCATACATATCCTACTATCAGAATTGGTAATGATAAAGATATGAGAGTCGGCGATCAGGTGTATGCACTCGGCTATCCGGCAGTGGCTACTTTTCACCCGTTAATTTCTGAAGAATCTATTTCTGAAGCTTCCTTAACAAGAGGATTGATAAGTGCCAAAAAGAATATGAAAGATGGGTGGGAAGTGTTACAAACCGATGCATCCATTACTCATGGTAATAGCGGTGGCCCGGTGATGAATGAATACGGTGAAGTAATAGGACTGGCAACTTTTGGTAGTATAGACCAGCAGCGGGGTCAGGAAGTGCAGGGTATGAATTTTATTGTGCCCAGCACTATTGTGTATGAGTATATTGATAAAATGAAAATAGAGCCAGCAATGAGTGATATATCATTGGTGTATGAAGAGGCAATGGACCTATATGACAAAGCCCGGTATAAAAAAGCATTGGTAAAATTTGAAGAAGTAAAGGACATGAATGCTTCTTTTCCTTTTATTGATAAAATGATAAAAGATACAAAACGCAATATTGAAAGAGGGTTGGATAAGGAACCTGCTAATATGATGATGTATTATATTGGTGGTGGGGTGCTGGTAGTGTTGTTGGTTTTGTTTTTGGTGATGAGGAAAAAGAAAAAAGCGTAGAGGACATATCAAAAGAAAATGCCGGAAATAAATTCCGGCATTTTTATAAAATCTTTTTCTTGTTAGCTTTTATCAATCATCTTCCTCATCCTTCTTCTCTTCTTTTTTTGGCTTGGGTTTCTTCTTCATCCACTCCGGGTCTTGTTTTAGTTTTTGTACATCATCTAATTTAGCTACGTACAAACTACGGCCATGTGTACCTAATACAATTTCATTATCTCTTTGTTGAATGGCAATATCATGCACCGGTAATGATTTTGGCATACCTGCATTCCATTGCATAAAGGTATTGCCCATATCAAAACTTACATAGAGGCCGCCGTCTGTGCCTACATAAATAATGCTGTCGTTCTTCGGATCTTCTCTTACTACATTGATTGGTTCGTAAGGAAGGTCTTTCCCAATTTGTTTCCAACTCATTCCATAATCATCACTTACATACAGGTAAGGTGAAAAATTGTCAAAGCGATAACCGTTTAAGGAGGTGTATACTCTTGCTTCTTTATGTTGTGATGCGGTGATGCGGCTTACCCACAATCCTTGAGTCCTGAGTTTAGAGTCAAGAGTCTTGCTGCCTTTCTTTACTGGTGTTGCTGTTCCTGTTTGGTTCAATTTCTCCCAATTATATCCACCATCTTTTGACACATGAATATTTCCATCATCACTACCGGTATAAAGTAATCCAAAACGAAGCGGTGATTCTGATAAAGTGGTTAATGTGCCATACGGAACATTGCCCGTTACTCTTCCATTAGTTTGATCACCACTCATGGCAATTAATGTATCTCCTTTATTTAACGAACGATAAAGCCTGTTACTTCCATAATAAAATACATCCTGGTTATGCTTGCTCAAAACAATCGGTGTTTGCCAATTAAAACGAAGTGGCTTTTCTCCCAACTCATGCTGCGGACGAAGAAATTTTTGTGAACCCCTTCTTTCTTTATTATAACGGCCATACACACCAAACTGCGAGCCGGAATACACGGTGGCATTATCTCTTGTATCTACCTGTGCCTGCATTCCATCACCTCCGTTTATCATTTTATAAGCATACTGCCCATTATCTATCCAGCCAATATTTTCTTTATTATCAGATGGTCCCCACCAGCTACCATTATCCTGCAAGCCGCCGTACACATTGTATGGCTTTGCATCATCCACCGTTATTGCATAGTACTGACCAACGGCCGGGGTATTTGCTTTAAACCAATTATCACCATTATCATAACTGATATTTACTCCCCCATCATTTCCATTAATAATATGTGAATCCTTTTTTGGATTTATCCATAGTGCATGATGATCGGCATGCACATTTCCTTTGTCAATTGTTTTAAATGTTTTGCCAGCATCTGTAGAAACCTGTGCGATAAAACCCATAGAATAGATCTTATCAGGATTGTAATGTGATGTATAAATCTTAGCGAAGTAATATCCGTAAGTATTAAAATTCGGATTTGGTTTTACATTCATTTTTTTCCATGATTGTCCTCCATCATCACTGCGGTAAAATTCGCAGCCCACTATGCCAGTGTTTTGAAATCCATCATCACTATCTAAGTAATCCCACAGAGCAGTTGGCTTTACTTTATCAGCAGCCACCATTTCTTTTACATTATTTGCATTGTACTTCCGGGCAAATCCATTCTTTTTTAAAAAACTATCCAGCCGGTTATTTTTTAATTCAGCAAACTGTTCTTTGGTAATATTTTTAAGATCTGCTTTAGTATAAATAGTGTCATTCTTTTTTGCTGTATCAGGTTTTGCTGTGTTATTATCCACCACTGCATAAATGATATTTGGATTTTTTGGATACACGGCTATTCCTATTCGGCCAATTTTATTACCCGTCATAAAACCAGAACCCGGTGCTGATACGATCTTCCATGTTTCACCACCATCATTACTTTTGTAAATACCACTACTGCTTCCACTTTCTTCAAACTTCCAGGCACGGCGCACCCGGTACCACATACCGGCATACACTTCATTCGGGTTGGTTGGATTTATGTCTAAGTCCACACAACCAGTATTATCATCTACATACAATGTTTGTTTCCAGGTTTTACCACCATCTGTGGTTTTATAAACACCTCTTTCTTTATTAGCAGAATATAAATGACCCAATACTGCTACCCATGCAATATTTGTATTGGTAGGATTCAATTGTATTTTACCAATATGATGAGATTCTGGCAGGCCAAGATATTCCCAGGTCTTTCCATTGTTGCTGCTTTTATATACACCCACACCTGCATAGGATGAACGGCTGCTGTTTACTTCACCGGTGCCTACCCATATAGTTTTGTTTGACCAATCCACAGCTATATCACCGATAAACAACATATCAAGGCTATCCATAATTGGAGTAAAACTTTGACCATTGTTAGTAGTATGCCAGAGACCACCGGTAGCATAGGCCACATAAAATTCTGTAGGGTCTTCCGGGTTGGCTTCCACATCCACCACACGGCCACTCATAATGCTGGGGCCAATATTGCGAAAAGGAATTTCAGTAAGCAACGAACGGGACTCCAATTTGCGTCTTTGGTCCAGTCCTTGCATCCTTTCGGCGGCAGGAGTGGGGTTAACCTGCGATAGAGCTGTTAAAGTAAGGCCGGAGCTGAGTATGAGCAGAAAAAATTGCCCTAATTTTGAAAACATAAATAGTTGATTTTGGCGTTAAATATTGGAGAACTGATATAATTTTTAATTTACAATTATCGATGTCGCTTCTCTTTCAAACTTACTAAACTATGCGGTTAATTCTTCTACTCAGTCTCTTTATTTCCATCAGCGGTTACGGCCAATGGAAAAGCTATAAACTTAGTCCGAGAGGTGATACACTCAACCGGGTGGATATGAAGGGTCAAAAACAAGGGCCCTGGGTAATAAGTATGCCTGAGCTGCGGGGTGAGAGGGGCTATGAAGAAGAGGGCTATTATGAAAATGATCTGAAGGAAGGTGAGTGGAAACGTTTTTCATTAGAAGGAGTAAAGCTTGCACAGGAAAATTATCGCTGGGGCAAATTGAATGGCCGTCAGCAATATTTTACTTACAATGGTGGATTGATGCGGGAAGAAAGCTGGAGAGCTATTGATCCGGCGAATGCCTTTGATACAGTGGCGATATATGATCTGAATGACCCAACCCTTGAGATAAACCGGATAGTGGTAAAGAATGATGGCATTGCATTGAAACATGGTAAATGGAATTATTATGATCCCCGGGAAGGAACGATAGAAGCCACTGAAATGTATGTGATGAATAAATTACAGACTGATGATGGTGATATGTTGGATGATGAGAACATTCGTCCGCTTGGTGTAAGCAACGGCAAAACAAAAGCAGATACTGTTGGTAAAAAAACTGTAGCCAAACCACAGGCTATATTAGACTACGAAAAGAAAAACTCCGGTAAGAAAAAAATAAAAGTGAGAGATGGCAGTACGGGAAATTTACCAAAGCCGTAAAGATTATTGGTCGCAGGGTTTGGTGACGGTGTATTCAATATCTTTTTCTCTCCATTCTTCTTTCCCGATGAATTCATTCAGGTAACTAATTTTTACTGGGATACTATAAGTTCCAGGTACTTTTTGCACTTTTAGTTTATATAAAGCAAAACCTTCATCTCTTAATTCCATTTTTTTTCCATTGATTATTATTTGAGGGGCGACCCTTCTACTATAAGCTCCCATTCCTGCGGTTATTTCTAATAGACTTCCAGGTTGTAAGGATTTGCTATTCTGACCAATGATGGCTGAATAATAATCGAAAAAGCCGCAACCATCCATGGAGCCAACTTTTTGATTACAAAAAGCAGTTATTTTATTTTCATTAATCTTAATACTATTCTGTAAACTGATTAATATTGATGATGTTGTAATCTTTGTGATTGGTCTTACGAACTCAAAACTGTTATTGAATTGTTCTCTAATTGAAGAATCCGTTTTAAGAGTATTTTCCTTATAGTTAAGCAGTCTTTTATAGAGTGTGTCGGCAGATATTATTTTTTCATTTAGTTGAGTTTTGACAGTTTCAAGATAATCATATATTCCTTTTGATAAGCTGGCAATTCGTTCAGTTTTCGCATACCAGATTTTTGCTCTTTCCATAGTTGCTGGCTCAGTTGTTTTGACAATAAGTGACTTTAGTATCGTTTCTGTTGAAGTGTTTATTACCATATTTGAATTTATAAGGCTTTCTTCCATTAGCTTAATTGCTTCATCAGATTTATCTTTTTTGGAGCAAGAGAAGAATGAAATTAATAATAGTATACCAACTGAAATTGGGAAAGAGAAGCCTATCTTTTTCATAAACTTTTCTTTTCTAAACGCCAATACCTTTACTTTATTTTAACTCCTTTTCTTGAGACTAAAATAGTTGGAGAAAAACAACAACTGATACTCCACCGCATTCCTCCAATAAGCCCAGTCATGTTTACCGGGTCTTTCTATATAATCATGTGGAATTTTTTGCCGCAGCATTTTTTCATGCAGGGCATGATTATCATTGTAAAAAAAATCTTCGGTGCCGCAATCAATGATGATAGCTAAAGAATCTGCCGGTTTATTTTCCACCAGGTGAATGACAGAATATTTTTTCCAATTCTCCGCATAAGCAATCGTATCACCGATGCGTTTCATCACATCAAATTTATTGCGGGAATAATTCAGATCTACTCCGCCACTCATACTTCCACAGGCTCCAAAATAATTAGCATGTCGAAGGCCAAGAAACAAACCTCCATGGCCACCCATGCTAAGCCCTGTAATAGCTCTTGCTTTTCTATCTTTTATAGTAGGATAATGTGCATCAATATATTCCGGTACTTCTTTGCCGATATAAGTTTCATACTTCATGGCAGAATCTACCGGGCTATCAAAATACCAACTGCTGTAGCCACCATCCGGACAAACAATCATCAGCCCATATTTATCAGCATACTCTTTTAGTTGCGGTACCCTTATGATCCAGTTGGCATACCAACCGCTATATCCATGCAATAAATACACCACCGGCAATGCAATTGTTTTTTTCTTTTTTACATCCGGTCTTATCACCACACATTTAAATTCTTTGTGCATGGCATTGCTATAAATGCTTACGGTGTCAACAGTGGCGGCATTAGTTCTAGTAATAATGAAAACAACAATAAGGAGCAGAATTGCTTTTCTCATGTATTAAAGATAAAAAATTGAGCTAAGAGAATAAAAGAGGGAAAAGAGAAAAGGAGGCTTATTGCTCTCCTTTTAATTTCTTTTAAGTATTTCTGATTGATATAAAAGTAAAGGAGATAAAGTTCTTTAATTCTCTTTATCTCCTTTTACTCTTTCAAACTCTTAGCCTAAAACCCCTTCTTCTCTTGTGCTCTCTGCATCGGGTTGCCGGATTGTCCGCCTCCACCTCTTGCTCCGCCACCTTGTCTTCCTTTAAAGATGGTAAATTTAGAAGGCTCGCCGATCGTATTCCAGTTGTTATTACTTTCATTTATATCAGCAGTTTCTCTGTATGGATCCAGTTTTACAGAAGCCACTTCTTTATCCTTAGTAAAAGTTTTGATCACTTTGTTTTCATTCTGCCGCCATACCTGTGCAGGTATTCTTTCTACTTCTTTCGTTCCGTCTTTATACGTCCACTCAATGATGATAGGCATTACCAATCCACCTTTGTTGCTGAAAGTAAGTTCATACATATTCTTACCGGCATATTTACTTTTTTCCTCAGTAGTTAATGGCTCCGGTTTACCACCCGGTATGGTTACTTCATATTTTGTAGAATCATATTTTTCAATGCCCCGGGCATATCTCCAATAAAAATCCCGGATAGAAGTATCCGCTTCTGTTTGAAAAACAATCTTGTTCTCCGCCCTGTTCCTGATTTTTGATATATCATCAAAGGTTGGAACAATTGGTTTTGCTACCGACTGTTTTATAGTAGTTTCTTTTGTTTCAGCAGCTACAGCATCTAAATCAGGTTTTGCATGTTTTACTGTATCAAGTGAGATGTCACAAACTTCAGTGCTATAAAACCATCCTCTCCAAAACCAGTCAAGGTCTTCGCCGCTTGCATCTTCTAAGGTGCGGAAGAGATCAGCAGGTTCCGGATGTTTGAAAGCCCATCTTTTTGCATATTCTTTAAATGCATAATCAAATAACTCACGGCCCATGATAGTTTCTCTCAGAATATTTAAACCAGTTGCCGGTTTTGAATAAGCATTTGGTCCAAACTGTACAATGTTTTCACTGTTCGTCATGATGGGCTCCAGTTGGTCCTTTGGCAATTTCATATAATCTGTAATAGTACCTGCAGGGCCACGACGACTTGGAAATTTATTATCCCACAATTCTTCTGTCAGGTATTCAACAAAAGTATTCAGGCCTTCATCCATCCAGCTCCACTGACGTTCATCACTGTTGATGATCATGGGGAAAAAGTTATGACCTACTTCATGTATCACCACACCAAGCATTCCATTTTTTGTTCCTTCGCTATAAGTACCATCTTTTTCTGTTCTTCCAAAGTTGAAACAGATCATCGGGTACTCCATACCATTACTGGCTTCTATACTTTGTGCCACGGGGTATGGATATGGAATGGTGAATTTGGAATATGTTTGAATAGTATGCTCTACTGCTTTCGTAGAAAACTTACGATACAGTCCGTAAGCTTCTTTAGCGTAGCCACTCATGCACATTATTTTCTTTCCCTCTACTTTTGTGGCCAGGGCATCCCAAACAAATTTTGGAGAAGAACCCCAGGCAAAGTCACGAACATTATCTGCTTTATAGATCCATGTCTTTTTTGCAGTGGTTGGATTTTTTTCTGCTGCTTTCGCTTCAGCCAATGTTACTACTTCTATGGGCTCAGATGATTGCTGAGCTTTATTCCAACGGGCCATCTGTGCAGGTGTAAGTACTGCTGCATAGTTCTGACATTCGCCTGTGCTTAATATTATATGATCGGCAGGCACTGTCATCTGTACTTTAAAATTTCCAAACGTTAATGCAAATTCTCCTCGTCCGGTAAACTGGTGATTTTGCCATCCCTGGAAATCACTGTACACACACAGGCGGGGATACCATTGTGCCATAGTAAATTCATAATTACCATCTTCAGGAAAAAATTCATAACCACCACGACCACCTCTTCCCATACGGTCAGCAATTTTATAATTCCAATCCAATTTAAAAACAAAACGTTGTCCTGCTTTTAATGGGGCTGGCAATTCTACCCGCATCATTGTTTTATTGATGGTATATTTTAATGACTTGCCCGCAGCATCCGTCAATTTTAAAATATTAAACCCATATCCGTTATCGGTTTTTGTTTCTTCTACTCTATCCAGTTGTTGCGGACTGGTTTGTTTATTCATCGGGTTACTATTCTGATAGTTGGCATTGTTCACACTGCTATGCTGGTTTTCATCTAACTGTAACCAGAGATAAGTAAGTACATCCGGAGAGTTGTTGAAATAAGTTACAGTTTCACTCCCTGTAAGTTTCTGATTTTTTTCATCCAGTTCGCATTTGATATCATAGTCACAACGTTGTTGCCAGTATTTTGTACCGGGAGCACCGCTGGCAGTTCTGTATTCGTTAGGGGTAGGAAATGTGGCTCCCATTTGCTCAAACTTATTTCCATGGTTACTGTTGGGGTTGTTGTATATGTTTTGGGCCGTAGCTGCAAAACTGAGACATACCGCAACCAACATTAGGGAAATGATTTTTTTCATTGTAAACTATTATTTTTTTGATCTGATAAAAATACTGATGCTCTCAAAGCTAAGGGAAATAGGGGAGTGCCTGAAAACATTACAGGAGTTCATCACAAAAATTACACCAGCGGTTATAAAAAAAGGGTGCCATCTTTAGAAAAAGATGGCACCCCGCTAAAATTGTTATTTGGAATAATATTTTAAAACCCTTTCTTCTCCTGTGCTTTTTGCATCGGGTTGATGCCAGGAGCCTGTGTTACATTTTGTTTTTGTTTGAACACTTTGAATTTACTTGGCTCTTTTATATCGCCATAGGAATTGTTACTTTCATTCACATCTGCAGTTTCTTTGTATGGATCAAGTTTTATAGAAGCAACTTCTTTGTCTTTCATAAAAGTTTTTATCACTTTGTTTTCATTCTTCCTCCACACCTGTGCCGGTATTCTTTCTATTTCTTTGGTACCATCTTTATATGTCCATTCTATAATGATGGGCATTACCAGGCCACCTTTATTGCTAAAAGTTACTTCATACAAATGCTTACTGCCGTATTTACTTTTTCCTGCTTCATCTAATGCTTCCACTTGTGGTTTTATAGTTACCGGGTATTTGGTAGAATCATATTTTTCTATTTGCCGGTCATACTTCCAATAAAAATCACGGAGTGTCGTATCTCTATCAGTTTCAAAAACTATACTCTTGTCTTGCTTATTTCTAATTTTAGAAAGATCTTCAAAATCATTTACAGCAGGCTTGGGCAGGCTTCTCATTACTACCGTATCTTTTGTTTGTGCAGGTATCGCAGTTATATCCGGTACTGCATGTTTTACAGTGTCAATAGAAATATCGCAGGCATCAGTTCCATAAAACCATCCTCTCCAAAACCAATCAAGGTCTTCACCAGTTGCATCTTCCAATGTGCGGAAAAAATCTGCTGGTGTGGGAGATTTAAAAGCCCAACGTTTGGAATATTCTCTGAATGCATTATCAAATAATTCACGGCCAATAATAGTTTCTCTTAAAATATTTAAACCGGCAGCTACTTTATCATAAGCATTTGCTCCAAAGTTGTTGATGTTTTCAGAGTTGGTCATAATCGGTTCCAACTGATCTTTTGGCAATTTCATATAATCAGTTATCTGGAAGGGTGGGCCACCATCAGAAGGAAATTTATCATCCCACAATTCCTGTGTAAGATATTGCAGGTAAGAATTTAATCCTTCATCCATCCATGTCCACTGACGTTCATCACTGTTAACGATCATGGGGAAAAATGTATGTCCCACTTCATGTATAATAACAAGTATAGCGGCATTTTTTGATCCCTCCGTATAAGAACCATCTGGCATCGCACGGCCCGGATTAAAAGATATCATCGGGTATTCCATTCCCTGGTTTCCTTCTACACTTATAGCAACAGGATATGGATAAGGAAATGAAAACTTGGAATAAGTCTTTAATGTATGTGCAACTGCTTTAGTAGAAAACTTGCTATAAATTGGATAAGCTTCTTTAGCATAATAACTCATGGCCATTGCTTTTTTTCCTTCAATGTAAGCTGGCATAGCATCCCACACAAAGCGGCGGGAAGATGTCCAGGCAAAGTCACGAACATTATCAGCTTTATAGATCCATGTCTTGCGAGCCGTAGGCGAAGCAATCCCTTTTTTTTCTTTGGATGCAGTTAATGCCTCAGCCAATGTAACGATCTGCAAAGGTTCTTTTGTTGTTTGTGCTTGTTTCCACCTGGCCATTTGTGTGGCAGTTAATGTTTGTGCATAGTTCTGACATTCACCAGTGGCACCTACTATATGATCGGCAGGCACAGTCATTTGTACTTTAAAATTTCCAAAGGTTAAAGTAAACTCTCCTGTGCCGGTAAACTGGTGATTCTGCCAGCCCTGGTCATCACTATATCTACACAAACGAGGATACCATTGTGTCATCGTATAATTATTATTTCCATCCTCCGGAAAATTTTCATAACCACCTCTTGCACCACCAAAGCGGATAAAATCGCCACGGTTAGCTATTTTATAATTCCAATCTACTTTGAAAATAAATTTTTGTCCCGGCTTTAGTGGTATTGGCAGATCCACTTTCATCATTGTTTTATTGATAGTATATTTTATCGGCTTACCTGCAGCATCTGTTAATTTCAAAATGTTAACACCATAGCCATTGTCCGATTTTCTTTCTTCAAAGCGGTCCAGCATTTTGTCCGTTGCCTGCTGCGGCAGTGTATTTTGAGTTTGATAGTTGGCATTATTTACCGTGCTATGTTGATTTTCATCCAACTGCATCCAGAAATAAGTAAGTGTTTCCGGCGAGTTATTGAAGTAGGTAATGGTCTCACTTCCGTTTAATCTATTGTTTGCCTCATCCAGCTCACACTTAATATCATAATCTACCCGCTGCTGCCAGTATTTGGGGCCGGCAGTTCCACTGGCAGTTCGTTGCTCGTTTGGAGTTGGTAATATAGTTCCTAACTGCTCAAACTTATTAGCATGTCCCGAGTTGGGATTGTTCTGAATGTTTTGCCCTTGTATGATGCTTAGCATCATTAATAACAGGCAAGGGAGTAAAAGAAGTTTCTTCATTTGTTTTCTTTTTTATTGGTAAACGTTCGAGTGCCATTTTTAATGCCAAACCAAAAACAACGGCGGATAAAAAGATAACCCATTCCCGCCGGTTTATTTTTAGCATAGTTACTGCAATCTGTACCAGTAGTAAGATGCTGATTACAACAATAATCTGTCCAGCTTCTAATCCTGCATTAAAGCCCAAAAAAGACCATGCAAGATTTTGATCCGGTGCTATCGTCCATCGTAAAGTATTAGCATAGCCCATGCCATGTATCAATCCAAAACCCATTGCTAAAAAATAATTGATGCGAATAGATCTTGGAGTAAATTTTTTCTGAAAAAGATTGCTGATAGCGGTAAGGATAATGGTGCAGGGAATCAGGAATTCTACCCACTTAGTATTAAACCGTACAACATCATATACACTTAATGCAAGAGTGATAGCATGGCCGATAGTAAAGGCGGTAACCAATACAAGTACTTGTTTCCAATCCTTCAGCAGGTATATAGCCGCCAGTGCAGCAATAAATAACTGGTGATCCAGTGCATCTTTGCTGATGATATGCTCCCATCCCCATGAAAAATAAAACAGAAAGTCTTGCATCTTATTGAAAACTTAAGGCGTCTTTTTTCGCCGGGCCGCTTTTAAATCTAACTATTAAAAAATTAATAAACATATAGCAGTCTGGACACTCAATGATTAACGGCAAGTAAGTGTTAAAAATATTCCAGACTTTTGTAAACATAAAAATTATTCCGTCAATGGCAGCATCCGTCTATAAATGGTCACTTATTCCACTTCTGGCAATTATTTTAACTTCTATGAAGCCAGCTCCTCATCCGTTTCATGTAAGTGTAATAGAGGTCAATCATAATGCTGCGGATAGAACACTGGAAATAAGCTGCAAGATTTTTACAGATGATTTTGAAAAAATATTGGCAAAGAACTACAAGGCGAAAGTTGATCTCATCAATCCGCCTAATAAGCCAGCCATGGATTCTTTGGTAAAAAAATATTTGTTCAGCCATTTAACTATTAAAGCAAATGGAAAGCCGGTAACATTTTCTTACCTCGGATTTGAAAACGAAAGTGAAGCTGCCTATGGTTATATTGAAGTAGAAAACGTTTCTTCCGTAAGCAAGTTGGAAATTTCAACTAATATTATGTTTGATCTTTTTGATGACCAGATGAATATTATGCATGTAACAGTAGGAGGGAACAGGAAAAGCAATAAGCTTAATTATCCTGATAAGGAAGCGGTGTTCAGTTTTTAATGGCTAAAATTTGTAAACCCAAACAATAATGAAACAATCTTTATTATTCTTACTGATTGTACTTAGTTCTTTTTTCGCCCAGGCACAGGAAGAAGCTCAAAAAGCCTTTAGTGAAGGAGTGAAGCTTTTAAAAGCAAATAAATTTGTAGAAGCAGAAAAACAATTTTCAATTGCTATTAAAAAAGGAGCGACTTCTGACGGACTTAAAATGTCTTATATCTACAAAGGCTTTTCGCTAAACGGTCTGCAAAAATATAGTGATGCTATTTTATGTTTTGATAAAGCGATTGAAATTGATTCACTTGATCCGGCTTCTTATACTGACAGAGGAATTGCATATTCATATAAAAAGGATTATGAAAAAGCAATCACGGACTTTCAAAAAGTACTTAGTTTAGACTCAAATGGAAAGCAGGCGGAGGCAGCCTATTATTATTTAGGTCGGATTAAATTCTCCCAGGGTTATTTTGAACAAGCAATAAAGGAGTTTGATAAACTTTTATTTCTTGTGCCAACAGATGCCGAAGTATTTTTTTTACGGGGAACTGCAAAAAGTAATAGGATGGATATTAAAGGTTCAATTGCAGATTATGATATGGCCATTAAGTATAATCCAAACTATATGGAAGCCTATACCAACCGTGGGTTTCAAAAGATCAATGCTTTACCCATTGCTGAAAAAGTAGGAAGCAAGATCGGATGTCTGCAGGACCCATGTGCAGATTTTAAAAAAGCAAAAGCATTGGGAGATTCCGCAGTTGATGATATGCTTTTTCTTTATTGCAAGGACTGTAAATAATGCTGAATTTGTTTGACAATGAGTATAGTTTGGAGTACTTTATTGATTCTGTGAAAAGCAGACAACTCCAAACTCCAGACTCCAAACCCTTTCTATTCCTCTATATCTTCTTTCAACTCTTCACTCAGCGTTACCAATAGTTTATCGATGCGATGCCCATCCATATCTATCACTTCTATCTTAAATCCTTTCCAGTTTATTTTATCACCTGTTTTTGGAATTCTTTCCAATTCATGTAATATAAAACCGGCCAATGTGTCAAAATCATGTTCGCCTTCCTTCATTCATCCATTCTGCTTTTTCAAAACGGGTAAGAAAATCATAAAAAGGTATTTGCCCATCTACAGTGTAAGTACCATCTTCTCTTTTTATAATTTCATAATCCGGCACATCTGGTTGTGGCATGTCTCCCACTATAGCTTCCAGGATATCATTTAAAGTAATCAGGCCAAGTATACTTCCATACTCATCCACTATAAAACAGGAATGCAATCTTGATTCTTTAAATTTTTCCATTACCTGGTAGGGGGAATTATTTTCCGGCACAAACAAGGCCGGTTGCATCAGGTCTTTGAATAAAGTATCATCCGGGCTTACATACAAGTCTTTAATAGAAACCACTCCTTTCAGGTTATCAATTTCACCATCGCATATCGGGTAAACTGAATGCGGCTCGCCTATAATTTTTTCTTTGATCTTATCTTCACTATCATCCAGGTTGAACCAGATAATATCGCTACGATGTGTCATCAACGAAGTGATGTTGCGATCACCCAAATGAAAAACCCGTTCAATGATTTTTTGTTCTTTTTCATCAATTGTTCCCGCCTCTGCACCTTCGGTGATCATTGTTTTAATTTCTTCTTCCGTTACCGCATCGTCAGTAGATCTTTTTATATTAAAAATGCGGAAGAATAAATTACTGGTTTTATTCAGCAGCCACACAAACGGATGGGTGAGTGAAGCAAAAGCATTCATTGGGCCGGCTACCAATTTTGCAATTCTTTCAGCTCTTAATAAGCCAATTCGTTTTGGTATTAGTTCACCAAAAATGATAGAAAGAAAAGTTACAATTACAACAATGATAGTGGTGGAAATACCTTCCGCATAGGGTTGAAGAATTTCAAATCTTTCAATGGTAGGTTGTAGATATCCAGCAAATTTATCTCCGGAATAAACCCCCGTAAGAATTGCAATCAGGGTGATACCAATTTGCGCAGCAGAAAGAAATTTTTCCGGGTTGTTTGCAAGATCAAGTGCTCTCCTGGCTCTTTCATCCCCTCTTTCGGCCTGGTGTTCCAATCTTGATTTGCGGGCTGATACTAATGCGATCTCAGAAATAACAAACATGGCATTAATTAATATAAGTATCAGCAGTATAAATATCTCCATTTACAAATTTGATTGATTGGCAAAGGTAGCAAAACGAAACCGCTTATTGAAAAAGGTACCCGTAGTGATGCCAAAAATGATTCCTACAATAGCCCCACACAAAACATCCAGCGGATAATGCACACCTACATATACCTGTGCAAAAGCTATGCTAGCTGCCCAAAGCAACACAACAATACCCCAACCTTTTAGTAAATGCCGGAAAGTGATAAAGAAAAAAACGGCCATGCCAAAATGATTGGCAGCATGATTGGAAATAAAACCAAAACCTCCGGCACATTGCTTTAGTATCAATCTTACATTGTCTGTAAAAGCCGGGTCTGCACAGGGCCGATAACGTTCAACATTGTGTTTGAAAAGATAAGTGCCCGTCATATCCGTTAATGCAATAGTGCAAAAAAAGAAAACGATCCACCAGATTCCTTTTGTTTTAAAATTTAATAAAACGAAGGTGATAATAAAAAGATATAAAGGCAACCAATGTAAAGAATTGCGGAGAAAAGGCATGAGGGCATCAAAAAAAGAATTGGCCCAATCAGTATTTATTTTTTTAAATAAAGCCTGATCCCATTCTGCCAATTTACCTGTAAAGCTGATACCAAGAAATACCATGGGTGCAAAAGTAACGGATGCTTGTGAATAGCCGGTAATGGGAGCTTTTTCTGCTGAGCAGTATAATCTATGGCTATTTAAATGAAGCTCGAAATTAAATCAAACCAAAATTAGTCTAACCTGCCTGCCGGCAGGCAGGTCCGTGTGATCCGTGTTCTTGTATTTGTTTTTTTAATGCATGTCCCAGGCTTTAAAAGAGAGATAACTTAGATTGAACAGATGCGCAATATTTTTTTTCTATAAAGCAGAATAGTTTCGAATCTTTAAGCAAAGCTTTATCCTGCGTAGCAGGATGATCTGTGTTTATCATAAAAATTACCTATTCCGGTAAAATGTACAATTAAAATCAAACCAAAATCCGTCCAATCCGTGTGATCCGTGTTCTTGTATTTGTTTTTTTAATGCATGTCCCAGGCTTTTAAAAAGGAGAACAGGGTATTGCTATAGTGGCTTAAATTACATTGTTTTGTAGTCCTTTTGCCGCAGGCTTAAGATAAGAGTACATGTTTGTAAAATATAAAATACCAAAAACACTTTTGTGGGTGGCCAATTTACTGGTCATCTTCCTGCTGATATTTACACTATTCCGCCTGGCCACTTTTTTTGCATTCCGGCCACATGGTGTTTCATTAACAGATGTGATCCCTTCTTTTTTAATGGGCATCCGGTATGATCTGCGATGGATTGCTATTATTTTATTCCCAATTGTTGCATTAAGTTCTTTTCCCAAACTTTCACCCTTTTTTTCATCCCGCAAAAAAAAATGGTGGACCTGGTACCTGGCTATTGTCACTTTCATCGTCTTCTTTTTCTTTGCTGCAGGGTTTGGTAATTTTTCTTATAACCGTACACCGTTGGATGCAGGTGCTATGAATTTTGTAGAAGACTTTGGTATATCATGGCGGATGCTCTGGCAAACTTATCCCATGGTGTGGATGCTATTAGGATTGCTGGTAGCAGTACTTTTTTTCCGGTGGATGTATCATCGCAGCCATTGGCAGGTGATCAACAGAACAGATGGAAAAGGGATTCCACATAGAAAAAAATATTTCATCGTTTCATCGCTGCTGTTATTGTTTTTAATTTATGGAAGTGTATCTACCAGGCCATTGAGTCGGCAGGATTGTTTTGTATTCAGCGATAAATTTGAATCTGACCTTGCCATCAATCCTTTGCAGAGTTTTTTTGCAACATTAAAATTGAGAAACCCGGAATTCAATGAAGAAAAAGCAAAAGCTGCTTTTCCAATAATGGCGGAATGGATGCAATTGCCTGATAAAAATAATTTTTCCTATCGCCGCCCGGTTGCTCCCCGTAGTAATTCATTGGAAAGTCGCCCCAATATTGTGCTGGTCCAGTGCGAATCCTTCAGCATGTTTAAAAGTACGATGAGTGGTAATCCGCTGAACAGTACTCCCTATTTTGATTCGCTTTGCCGTAGCGGTATTTTTTTTGAACGATGTTTTACCCCGCATTTTTCTACAGCAAGGGGTTTGTTTGCTATATTAACGGGCATACCGGATGCGCAACTATTTAAATTCTCCAGTCGCAATCCCGCAGCACTGGAGCAGCATACTATCGTTAATAATTTTGAGGATTATGAAAAGCACTATTTTTTAGGAGGCAGCCCGGAGTTCAACAACTTTGAAGGCTTACTAAAAAATATTGATGGGTTGCAGATGCATTCAGAAGATAGTTTTCCGGTAGCAAAAATTAATGTGTGGGGCATTAGTGATAAAGATTTGTTTCTGCAGGCCAATGAAGTGTTTAAAAATAAAACCACCCCATTTTTTGCATATATACAAACTTCAGGCAATCACCGGCCTTATACCGTGCCGCCTGGAGATTCAGATTTTGTAAAAGATTATGTCCCCGATGAAAAATTAAGAAAATATGGGTTTGAATCGTTACAGGAATTTAATGCATTTCGCTATTCAGATTATTGCTTTCGCAAATTTTTAGAAGCGGCTCAAAAGGAAACATATTTTGCTAATACTATTTTTGTTTTCGTTGGCGATCATGGTGTGGCGGGCAATGCAGAAGCTATTTATCCCAGGGTTTGGACAGAAAAAAGATTAACAGACGAACATGTTCCGCTTTTATTTTTTGCTCCGCAGTTACTTACTCCGCAAAAAAGGAGTGAAGTAGTTTCTCAGATAGATGTGTTGCCTACTATTGCCGGTATGTTGCATCAATCTTATGTAAATACTACATTGGGCCGAGATCTGTTAGACCCGGCTAAGAAAAATAATTATGCCTTCATTACCAATACAGCCGGGGGCATTGGTATGGTTACGGATGATTTTTATTTTTCGAGGAATATAAATTTTCCGGATGAGCAACTAAACCCCATGCATGATAAAGCACTTGCATACAGCAAAAAGCAACAAGATTCTGCCCGCAAATCTTTATCAGCTTTTACCAGTGCTTTTTTTGAAACAGCGAAGTATATGATTATGAACAATCAGAAAGATTGATTTGAGTTGATGGGTTATAGTTGGCTCATGGACACCCACGAGAGTTTTTATTTCTGATCTACATTTTAAATAGCAAAAAAAGTGTTGTTGCGCAGTTATCAACTATGAACTATTAACTATGAACCATTAACCATAAACTAACCCTAGGTCAACGCATCCGTTGTTCTTCCATCACTGTACAATCTTTTTTCTTTATCTCCTTTTTCAGGAATTCTTTTTGATGCGATAAGGATCAGCCTCGGAGTTTTTCTGATATCATAACTATTGAATTGGTAATCACCAAACACTTCCTGCACCTGCATACCCTGGAAGCTAAGCATATCAGTAAAATCGCCCAAAGAAAATTTGGCCACCTTCTCCGTGTATTCCATCGGTGCTGGTAAAGATGGGTCAGTTACAGTAATTTTTTTATAAAAATGATTTTCATCATCCCAGCGATGGATATCATATTTGGTTTCACTTACTTGTTTGCTTTCATTATGTATAAGGTGGTCTTCTGCATAATGTACGTTCAGGTAATCGATCACTAATTTTCCGCCTGGTCTCAGGCTTTTTGCAATAGTACGGATGGCATCATCATGTTCTCTTCTTGTTTTAAAATAACCAAAGCTGGTAAAGAAGTTAAAAGCATAGTTAAAATAATTGCCCCAGAATGGCAGCCGCATATCATGTACAAAAAAATCAAGGTTATCTTTTTCAAATTGTTTGGCGTAGGCAATACTATCTGTAGAAATATCTATACCCGTAACAGAATAGCCCATCGCCGCCAGTGTTTTGCTATGTCTTCCTTTACCACAAGCCACATCCAGCATACTGCTACCGGCAGATGGTTGTAAACGTTCAATCAACTTTTTTATAAATGCTTCTGCCTCTCTATCATCTCTTTCAAAATACAATTTGTGATAGAAAGGAGAGTTGAACCAATTTTTATACCATGCGGTGGAAGCCATGCGCAAATATAACCGCTGATCTAGCTGTTTTTGCCACCACTTCGCCTCAATTTTAATTTTTATACCAATCCGGCTTTATTATCGGTTACTTACTGGCAGTTCTGTATTTTTGCAACCTTTATATATAGCATAAATCTATACCCTCCACCACAAACCTTATAAATGGCATTAATTAAAAGCATTTCCGGCATCAGGGGCACAATTGGCGGAAAGCCCGGCGAAAACCTTACACCAATTGATATTGTAAAATTTGCAGCGGCATTTGGTACTATTATTTCCGAGGGAAGAAAAGAAACTAAAATAGTTATTGGTCGTGATGGCCGAATCAGCGGGGCAATGGTACAGAACCTGGTGGTGAACACATTGATCGGCCTTGGCATACATGTAATAGATCTTGGCTTATCTACTACACCTACGGTAGAGGTAGCGGTGAAAATGGAAAAGGCAGATGGTGGCATCATCCTTACTGCTAGTCACAATCCTAAAGAATGGAATGCTCTTAAGCTTTTAAACAGCGAAGGAGAATTTATTTCTGCTGCTATTGGTGCCAAAGTACTTGCATTGGCTGCTGCGGATAATTTTACTTTTGCTACTGTTGATAATCTGGGAACTGTAACCGTTGATGATACTTATTTGCAAAAGCATATTGATGCGGTTATAAAATATCCGCTGGTAAATGCAAAAGCTATTGCTAAAAAGAATTTTAAAGTGGTGGTGGATGCTATCAACTCTACCGGGGCCATGTATGTGCCGGCTTTATTAAAAGCATTGGGAGTAAATGAAGTGATAGTGATCAATGGAGAAGTAAACGGAAAGTTTGCTCATAATCCGGAACCATTGCCGGAGCATTTATCACAGTTGTGTAACGAGGTGGTGCAACAAAAAGCAGACCTTGGCATTGCAGTAGATCCGGATGTGGACAGGCTTTGTTTTGTAAATGAAGACGGAACTTTATTTGGCGAAGAATATACGTTGGTGGCCGTGGCAGATTATGTATTGGCAAAAAAGAATGGCAATACGGTGAGTAATATGAGCAGCACAAAATCGCTGAAAGAAATTACTATTAAACATGGCGGCGAATATTTCCCTTCAGCAGTGGGTGAAGTGAATGTGGTAGAAAAAATGAAAGCGATGAATGCAGTGATCGGTGGTGAAGGAAACGGTGGCATCATCGTTCCTGATTTTCATTATGGTCGTGATGCATTGATCGGCATTGGATTATTTTTAAGCCACCTGGCCAATCAGAAAAAGGGAATGAAATCGCTGCGCAATCAATACCCGGATTATTATATTTCTAAGAATAAAATAGAACTGGATAATGGTATTGATGTAAAAGGCATTTTTGAAAATATAAAAAAGAAGTATGGCAAAAACCCGATCAATACAGAAGATGGATTAAAGATTGAGTTTGATAATGATTGGGTGCATCTCCGTACATCTAATACAGAACCCATCATCCGCATTTATGCCGAAAGTGAATATGAGACCACTGCGAATAATATTGCCATGCAGTTGATGAGAGATATAAAGGAGTTTAGTTAATCCGTTGACGGAGTTGATTTTCTTAGTCCCGCATTTTCGGCACGAAATATTGGTAGAAAATGAACCATTTTGAATTTGCAGAGTCCGCCAGTTGGCGAAGCAAAATTTTACATATCGCACAGATGGGCAATGTAATTAAGTTAAGGAGGTTGATCTTAAAGCCACATCGTGGCGATATTTTGGTAAATAAATTAAATTGTGAGCCAAAGCCCCATCGGGGCGAAATTTTTATGGATGACTCTATTAAATGTCGCCACTATGTGGCTTTGGTAAACTTTAATACTTTTTCTTACCAAAATATCGCCTCTCTGAGGCTTAACAAAATGACATTGCCCGATGAGGCTTGGATAAGATGATTGCAAATCGTTTTTACCAATTCCGATATCTAACAGGACCCCACTGGGGCAATGATTTTCACTCTAAAAATTATCTCGGCCAGAGGTTTTTAGTTAATGTATTTTTGATTTAGTATGAACCGCATTTACTTCGATAACGCCGCTACTACCGCACTTGATAAGGAAGTGCTGGATGCTATGCTGCCATATATGACCACCCATTTTGGTAATCCCTCTTCCATTTATTCTTATGGAAGAGAAAACAGGATGGCTATTGAAACGGCCCGTAAAACAGTGGCTAAAATTCTGAATGCACATCCGGGAGAAATATTTTTTACCAGCGGCGGCACCGAAAGTGATAACATGGCCATCTGTGCAGCTATTCATGATCTGGGTTGCAGACACATCATTACATCTGCTATCGAGCATCATGCAGTATTGCATGCAGTAGAGCATTATGATAAAAAAGATATTGTTACCAGCAGTTTTGTAAAACTCTTACCCGATGGTCATATTGATTTAAAAGATCTTGAACAGCAACTGGCTTCACATAAAGAAAAATGTTTTGTAAGCCTGATGCATGCCAATAATGAAATTGGTAACCTGCTGGATATTTATGCCGCCGGAGAAATCTGCAAAAAATATAATGCCATCTTTCATTCTGATACGGTGCAAACGGTTGGTCATTACAAATTGGATCTGCGTAGTAAGCCGGTACATTTTGCTACCGGGGCAGGACATAAATTTCATGGACCAAAAGGCGTAGGTATTTTATACATCAATGATAATATAAAAGTAAACCCGGTTATATTGGGTGGGGGGCAGGAGCGAAACATGCGGGCCGGTACGGAAAATGTGTACGGCATCGTTGGCTTTGCCAAAGCATTAGAGCTGGCAGATGCCCGAATGGAAAAAGACAGGGAGTATATACAATCATTAAAAAATTATATGATTGAAAAACTGCAACAAACAATTCCGGGTGTGCAGTTTAATGGAGATTATGCAGGCAAAAGTTTATATACCGTGTTGAATGTAGCCTTTCCCAAAACTGAAAAATCAGAAATGCTTTTATTCAGTTTGGATATGCAGGGCATCTGTGTATCAGGCGGCAGTGCATGCAGCAGTGGTGCAGATGTAGGCAGCCATGTAATCCGGGCAATAAAAAATAATCCTAACCTGGTGCCGGTACGTTTTTCTTTCTGCAGGCATAACACGAAGGAAGAAATAGATGCAGTGATGAGTAAGTTAAAAGAATTGGTTTAACATAAAGCAAAAAAACCTGCCAATCGGCAGGTTTTTTTATAGGCATATAATTTTTTTATTAATAACCTCTGATTCCTCGCATAGGATTTTCAACTCCCATGATGGTTGCAAGAATTGAACCCACAATAAGTGCCAGTACAAAAGAAGCAACGATTAGTACTACAAGACTCACAACGAAATATCCTGTTTGATTTTCTGTAGGTGTCTTTTTCATAGTTGGTAAACCAATGTATAAAAGATAGAGACCATAGAGTCCAAACAATGAGCCGATAATAGCTAAAGAAGGAAGAATATTGAATATACCGCCTACCCATCCAGGAGTAAATGAATAAGCTACTAACTGAAATGTTTTACCAAAATTCTTTTCTGATTTAAAAGTTGGGGCCAATGCATCTATTACAAAAGTGGCGAGGTAAACGCTAATAATGCCTGTTACAAAAGCGGTAAGAGCAAACTTAAGACCGATGTCAACTCCTTTCCATTTTATACCATAGCCATAATTAACTCCAATTAATCCATAGCCGATAAATGCAGCAATAGCTCCGATGGCAACTAAGGGAAGAACATATCCGGTAAGAATGGCCTGAGTATTAGGCGGCTCGTTATTAATTACTTCCCATTCCTTTTTAGGGTTAGTAATAATGTTTTTAACCCGATCGATTAAATTCATAGCTGGTTGATTTTGGTTTGGTGCCTACTCGTATGGCTTTTCGGCATTCGCCCCTGTAGTTGGAAGGTTCAGGTATCCCGCAAAAATTAGTCTATGGCTAATATATGACAGTTTTCAAATAAAGAATCCGGCGGACTTGCTTTTTTTTGAACCGGTTAGTAACAGTGGAGGAGGGTAGAAGAAAGTTTTTAATACATAAAACCCGTAAGTAAAGGCAGAAAGTGATTGTAAAAATCTATAATAGGGTCCCGACAAATTGCGGTTTTTCACCCGGATACCGGATTAAAACAATTTCCCTGCCAATACGGGTTTCTTAGTTATGACGATTAAAAGAACTCAGGGTTGATAATATTAGCCGATAAGCAAGGCAGAAAGTGTTTAATAAAATTGTCTACATAAGGGTACCAATAGAGAACGGATCAGGTTTCTTCAACCAGGTATTAGATTTTATTAAGCTCTCTGTCGCTTGCTTATCAGCTATAATGTTTTAGAATAAATCAATTAACGAATTTCAAATTTTCCGGTAGCGGCTTCCTGGTCGCCATTAAATACACGGTAGATATAAATTCCTTTTTTTAATCCGGCAACACGGTAATGATCTTTTGGTTTCATCTTGTATTGCTGCATCAATGTGCCTTGCACATCAAATACAAAAAAAGTGATCTCGTTGCCATCATTTTCTTTGGCAACAACATGCATTTCTCTTTTAATAATGTCCGGATAAATTTTCACCGTGCTGTTGTTCATCGGTGCAAAGGCAGCTTTTTTATCAGCAGATTTTTTAGCTGGCTTTTTTTCTTCCGGATCAATAATACTGTTTAGGTCAAATTTTGTAAATGGCTTGCCTTCCGCTTTTGCAGCTTGTTTTAGTAATACAAAGCTGAGTGAAAGAAAGACAGCAGTTTTGAGGACGGTAAAATTTAGTTTCATAGTGGTTTGGGGGTTTGGGTTACAAAATGCTTTAATAAAATACAGGACATTTTAAATATTTGGTGGATGCATTGTTATTGATTCTCCATCCCATTCTTAGTATGCTTGAAAAGAATGCATCATTTTGTTTTGGATCTCCTCTTTCTGCAAACTCCTCGTAAGGTCTTGATGCAGGAAATGAATACGTTCCTCTGTAGTATAGTCTTCTTGCTATCACTGCATCGGCAGGAGAAAGATTACTATCAAAATGGATCGGGTCTATATAATGATCATGACTTACATCATCTACATAGTCGGTAAATAATTTGCGGTGCAATATTTCCAGGCCTACGTATAAATTTTCCTTCATGTAATATTTTACACCAAAGCCACCTAACAGATTCTTTTGTGTAAGTTTATAAGGTTTGCTATCCGGATATTGAGAAAATCCCTGTCCTTCTAATTTCAATGGAGCTGTCTTTACCCAGCTACCATCTACATCTCTTGTTTCCGGGTTAAAATTATAAATACCGGCACCGGCTACAAAGTAGGGTCTTATCTTTCCCAGTAGTCCATCATATTTTTCAAAAAAATACGTAGGATAAAATTCTATAGCAGCATAAGCTTCTTTTATTTTGGAACGAAAGTTTAAACCTCTTTCTCTTCTGTCAAGTTCTGCACCGCCCTTATTATCCGGGGCCTGTGCATCATCTCCTTCTACATAGCCAAGATTACCTGCTATGCGAAAGCCAAACCATTCGGTAGCATAATAATTAAAGTACACTCCTTTATTAAGTTTGGTAAGTGGCAGGTCAAGGTCTTTAATAAATGTTTTTCCTGCACCGGCATTTCCGCCAAGGTCGCCTACAAAAAACATAGGGCCAAGGCCTAAGCCTAATTCAAACTTTCCATTGGAGGAGCTGATTGATTGTGAATGGCTGCTAATGGAATATAGAGTTAGCAGGCAGATTAATACGGATAGCCGTACTGTGGGTACACTTGTTCTCATTGGTATCAGATTTCTGGTTTTCTACTATTGGATTTCTATAATAAAAGTAAATAGTAAATAACGAAACCTGAAATGAGAAACTGTTTTTTTTACATTTTGGGCATCACAAAAGTTCTTCTACTTGGGAGTTTTACGAAAAATGAATTGCAGGTAATATAAAAATAGTAATGTAACCCTTGGCGGAGTTGATTTTCTTAGCCTCGTAGAGGCGAAATACCTGCCTGCCGGCAAAGGCAGGTTAGTAGAAAAAACGAATAGAATTAGTCTGGCAGAGCCCCATCGGGCAATGTCATTAAGTTAAGCCTCAGAGAGGCGATATTTTGGTAAGAAAAAATTATTAACTTTTACCAAAGCCACATAGTGGCGACATTTTATTGAGTCTTCCATAAAAATTTCGTCCGCCAGTTGGCGGAGGTTTGGCTCACAATTTATTTTATTTACCAAAATATCGCCACGATGTGGCTTTAATATCAACTTCCTTAACTTAATGACATTGCCCATCGGGGCGATATGTAAAAATATTTTGCCCCTCTGGGGCAATGAATTTCGCTTTTAAAAATTAACTCCGCCAACGGGTTAATGTATTAATCAAGAAGCATTTCAATATGCTCGATGCCATCTTCCAAATATATATCACTTGTTTTTTTAAAACCAAGTGAAGAATAAAATTTCAACAGGTAGAGTTGTGCGCCAATTTTTATCGGCAATTTTCTAAACAGGCGATAAGTTTCTTCAATACTTTTTTCCATTAATAATCTACCAATGCCAGTACCCCTTGCTGTGGGAGAGGTAACTACACGACCAATAGATGGTATATCATATATAATACCGGGCGGCACTATACGGGTGACTGCGACTAAATTATTATCCATCCATCCCATTAAGTGATAACAGTCCTGGTCTTTATTATCCATATCCAGGAAAACACAATTTTGTTCTACTACAAATACTTCACTGCGTACCCGCAGTAGTGCATACAGTTCATCCAGACTAAGCTCGGTAAACTTTTTTAAAGACCATTGTATTTCCATGCGGCAAAATTAACGGCCCGCAGGCACAGGAACAACAGGCAATCCTTCATTACCATCTTCGCTGATGGATTGCACAGCAAAAAAATAATTGTCTTTAGAGTAGGGCAAATCTATTTTAGTATCCGCACAAAATATTTTCTTCTGCCATACAGCACTGGTTGTTTCTCGTATTAATATATAATATCCTTTTACTTTTCCTGTCTTGGGTGCTTTCCATGTCAGGTTTGTAAAGTTGGTTAGCTTTTTTGTTTCCACTTTTACTTCCTGTGGCATAGAGGGAGATTTGGCAAGATTAGCAAGGTTGCTCAGGTTCATACCAGTGTTTTTTCGCAGGTATTCAAAATCTATAAACTCTGTCAGGTCGCCATATTGAATACCGTTCTCTACTCTCACATCCTGGTGCTGGTGATAATAATTTTCATTCATCTCGGTAAATCGTACCGCCGCATATCCCCTGTTTACAAATGGGGTATGATCTCCACCTCTTAAAAAACGATCATTACGATATACCATCACCACTTCTAAATTGTCAACATATCGTTCGCCAATTTCTTTTACATACCGGGCCAGTTGTCTTGCCTTGCCATCATTTTCCAAACCAAGACTGCGGATATTCAATGCAGCCCTGCCGGTATCCTGTATAGAAAATGCTTCGCTGAACACACGGATCTTGGTGTTATTAATAATATTGGTTTCATTACTGTTGTTACTACCCATGATGTCGTTGTTCAGTATCGCTTCTATATTCCAGTTTAGCTTTCTTGCTTTCTCACTCATGTAGTTGGCACCAAGCAATCCTTGTTCTTCTCCGCTGAATGCAACAAATAGAATAGTGGCCGGGTATGATTGCCTGCTCATTATCCTTGCACATTCTATCAAGGCCGCCACACCACTGGCATCATCATTAGCACCGGGTGCATCATTAGTTCTATCCATCACATTGGTCCGCATATTATCTAAATGTCCGCTGATGATAAATATCCGGTCATCCGCAGCATCCGTTCCTTTTAAAGTAGCCACTACATTTCCTAATAGTAAAGTGGTATCCACCCGGCGACCATCTTTTTGCAAAGTGGTAGTATCGATCATGGCAGTCAGTCGGCCATTGCTTTGCCTGGCAAACTCATTGAATTTACTCAACACCCATTTGCGGGCAGCACCTATTCCTCTTGTAGCACTGGTTTGTGTACTCAATGTATTACGGGTGCCAAAGCTTACCATCTTTCGTATGTATGTTTCTAATGAATCTTTAGAAACATCCTGCACCATTTTTTCAATTTGTACATCACGGTGTATCGTTGTTTGTGCAAAAAGACTAGTCATGCAAAACAAGGCGCTAATCAGTAAAAAGTTTTTTTTCATAAAAACATCTATTAATAAAGTAATCTATAAAACATCAAACATCAAACATCAAACATCAAACATCACACCCCACACCCCACACCACCTACTAGTACCCATACTTCTCCTTCCACAAATTCTTTAAAAACTTCCGCAGTTCTTCCTCTCTTGCATTTTTACCGGGATCATAAAATTTTGTTCCCGATAGTTCTTTCGGCAAATATTCCTGCGGCGAAAAATTATTGTCATAGCTATGAGAGTATTCATAATTCTTTCCATAGTCAAGGTTCTTCATCAGTTTGGTTGGCGCATTGCGAATATGCAAAGGCACCGGCAGATCACCATATTTTTTTACCATGGCCAGGGCATTGCCAATCGCCTCTACCGCCGCATTACTTTTGGGCGATGCAGCAAGATAAGTAACACATTGCGAAAGAATAATGTTTGCTTCAGGATATCCAATTTTATTTACCGCATCAAACGTTGCATTCGCCATTACCAGTGCCGTAGGATTGGCATTGCCAATATCTTCACTGGCCAGTATCACCAGGCGCCGGGCAATAAATTTTACATCCTCACCACCTTCTATCATACGGGCCAGCCAGTACACCGCCGCATTCGGATCGCTGCCTCTTATGGATTTGATGAAGGCAGAAATAATATCATAGTGCTGCTCACCACTTTTATCATACAAAGCAATTTTTTGTTGAGCAACATTCATTACTAATTCATCAGTAATAATTATTTCATCGGAGTCTAAAGCCTCCCGTCCAGGGGTCGGGAGGTTTGGGGAGGCCGCTATCTCCAACAAATTCAATAACTTTCTTCCATCACCTCCGGAAATATTCAGCAGGGCAGCCGTTTCTTGTAATATTATTTTTTTTTGATGCAGGTATTCATCTCTTTCAATAGCCGTTTGCAACAGTTGTATCAGTTCCTTTTCATTCAGCGGCTTTAGCACATACACCTGGCACCGGCTAAGCAGGGCACTGTTTACTTCAAACGAGGGATTTTCTGTAGTAGCACCTATTAACGTAATGATGCCTTTCTCCACCGCACCCAGCAGGGCATCTTGCTGACCTTTATTAAACCGGTGTATCTCATCAATAAATAAAATAGCCCCGGGTTTTGTTTTCGCCTGTTCTATTATTTCCCGCACATCCTTTACGCCGGCACTAATGGCACTTAGTTGAAAGAAGGGAACGTTTAAAGAATGAGCAATAATGTTGGCGATCGTTGTTTTGCCGGTGCCGGGTGGTCCCCAAAAGATCATCGAAGGCACTTTCCCTTTTTCAATCGCTGTTCGCAATATGCCGCCCTTGCCCACCAGGTGTTCTTGTCCTATCAGTTCATTTAGTGAAGAGGGGCGGATGCGTTCCGCCAGCGGTACCGTAGCATTCATATGATCAAAGTAACAAAAGAACGGCCAAATAACAGGCAGCGGCTCTCATCGTTTCTTTCGCTGATGGGCTGCAGTTCCGGCTACAAGTTTATTTCGAATTGGATGTGGCACTTTAAGGCCCCACTGCTTTTTGTCTTTCCGGCCTTGAGCCGGAATCTTTCCCTGGCATACAGGGTTGGAAGTCTTTCAAGTAGTGATTTGTAAGTTTCAGTGAATACATTATAGTTTTAAATGGATCAAATTTTAGGGGAGGTTACAGTAAATCCATTTTTGCCTTTAGGTTTATTCATCAAGGTATGCGTTCCATACAAAACCCGTCACGCCGTTGTATTCAACTTTATACCACTGTCCACTTTGCCCATTTATTTTGTCTGGTCTAACCGCTTTTTCCAAAATATTTAATTCGGTTTGATAAGGAACGGATATCAAAGGATTTGAATTCTTATTAGGTTCCTCTCTAATTTTTATTCCAGAAGGAGCATTCACTCTTGCAACTAATTGAAAATTCGATTTTTTATAGAAATTTTTTCTGAATGCATGTTTTGGCGTAAATATCAGGACACAAAGCAAACCTATTACCACAAGAATCATAAAATTCTGATGAAATCTTAAAGGCTTAAGTCTATTCCAGTCTGCCATTTATAAAAATTTGAAACGTACTATCAAATAAATTAGAATTAGAGCAGTTATCCAACATATTACAATGACACTAATAATATTTGCTCTGTCCAATTGAAATGCACATTCCTCACATAATGACCTTGTACCACGATATGTCCTGGAACTGTAACTTGTACGTTTGCCATAGTAAGTTCCTGACGAAGTACCTGTAACAACGTTTCTTCTATAATTAGCTCCAGACTCTCCACATTTATAACAAGAAACCATAAGTTCAAAGTATTAGGGTTTTGAAAAAACTTGCAGGCAACAGTCAGGGCTTTCTGTTGTGCTGGTATTCATTGAATGTCCAGCCCGAAACCGCAGCAGTTGGAAAATTAAAGTTAACAACAAAAAGATAAATAGTAATTCTTCAGTCAGATATTAGATATGCAGCTCTTTGTCCGCCAGCTTAGCAGAAAACCCAATCATATGTTCGCCTTTCACCTCGACCTTCATACTGAGTCTGTTTCCACCTAGGCAGAGTGTATCCCTGAAGCGTAAAAGCAACGCAAGCTTTTTTGCAAATTGGGCTATTATATTTCGGATTTCTGTGTCTTCCAAATGTGCCTGACTTGGTGCTTCGGCTAATTGTTTGTGATTTTAATTATTTCCACAAAATTATCCAGGTTGCCGATTTTCACAATGTCACCAACTATATGTCCAAGTAGAGAGCTTGCTAAAGGAGACTTGTAGTATATTTTTTGCATTCCGCTTGAAATGTCGTTTGTGTTTTTCTCCGTGGTTACTAGATGCACATGGAGGTCTTTACCGTTATTCATATACTTTACTTGGACTTTACTATTTAGTTTAACTTCTTCTGAAAAAATCTTTGTCTGAACTGGAGCAACATTTTCAATTGCCTGAATAGTTTCGTTGTCTTTTTCAACATCAATGAAAGAAGTCTGCGAAACATAGTCTTCAATGATTACTATGTCGTCAGTAAATGCAAATGCAGTATGAGAATGGTCTTTATAGTTTGGATTTGAAGATGATTCGATTTGCTTGATAAAGTCAACAAGTTTTAATGTTTCTCTACTCGAATTACGCCACCAATTTGTGCTCCAAATTCTATGAAATACAAAGCCGTGATTTTCTAATATTTTTTGTCTGTGGCTGTCATATAAATATGCTTCTCTACTAGAATGATATTTTGCTCCATCACATTCTATAGCAACTTTGGGAACACCAATTACTTTTGGATCGTAAACAATATCAATTCTAAATCCCGCAAACTGTAATTGAGGAATTAATTTATCAGTTCCTAAATGATCTGCTAAACATTGATAAACTTCTTCTTCAAAAGGAGATTCTAATTCGCCGAAAGTTTTAGGGTCAATCCCTGCACTTTTTGTTGTGTTTTCAGCAAGCGTTGTAAGAACAGACAACCGCAGCTCGTTATTTGATTCGCTTACAGCTTTGCAGTAAGCCAAATATGCAAAGAAAACAGCCGACTTATTATTTGAACCTTCGGTTATCAAGGATTCTTTATAATTCATGAAAACTTGTTCAGGAATAGAAGAACAACAATAAACTTTAAACTTTGCCCTTGTAATAATTACGTTTAATAATTTATACCCTTTCGAATGATTTATTGGACCAAATCTTCGTGCAAATTTCCTGTCTTTCCCGATTCCATAAGTTGTTGAAAGAATAATTACATCTCTTTCATCGCCTTGAATATTTTCCAAGTTTTTGATAAACATTCCATTTTCTTCTAACTCCTGAATTTTGGTGTTAAACTCCTCAAACTTTGAGAACTTTTGTCGTTCTAAAATTTTGCTTTTAATCAAATTTCGTTGAGTAATATTAAACGTTGCAATTCCCACAGTCGGATACTTTCCGTCTGGCAATCTGTTTATATTTTTGTCAATGATTGATAAAACCATTTCGGCTTCTGCTTCATTCGTATGTTCTGAAAACGTGCCGTTAACCTGAATATATTTTATAGGCACATAATCAAAGTTATTTGGCAAAGGCTTTAACCTCTGATTGTAAAATGCATAGTTGGAAAAATCAATTAAAAAAGGGTGTCTTGAACGATAGTGAAAGTCTAAATGTTTTCTTTGAAAGTTTAATTCGGAACCAAAGTCAAGCAAAGATTCACAAGACAACAAAAGGTTGTCTTTGTCAACAACAATTTCTTTTTCTTCCTCTAAATCTTCTTCATCTTCAACCGCACCATCAAAAACTTTGCTGAAATAATTTGATGGAGGCATTTGATGTTCGTCACCGGCAATAATGATTTGTTTCCCTTTTAAAATTGCTGGTAAATTATCTTCAAGTCGTAACTGACTTGCTTCGTCAAACATTACAATGTCGAAATAACCATTCATTCCTTTAAATAGATTACTTGCTACATCAGGAGAAGTAAGAACTATCGGAAAAAAGTTAGTGAAAAGGTTTGCGTCATATTGAACAATTTGCCTTAATGAAAGTCTTTTGAAACGATTACTACTCCGTTTGTTGTATAAATTCTCAACTGAAAGATTTACGTTTTTCTGCTCAAACTCTCTTGTTGTATCTATCTGTTTTGAAAACCAAAATTCTTTAATGAATTTTAATTGCTCCTTTTCTACTCCGCTTAAAGTTTTATCAAGTTCTTTATGTTCTTCATCATTTGTTGGCAAATCCAAATTTGCAGAATTTACAAGCATTGAATTGAGATAGAAAACTAAAAACGATTTTCTCCAATTGCTTTTCGCTTTTAACTCGTTTACAATCGTTTTGCTTGTTTCCGATAAGCCGTTGTAAAACTGAAACCACTTAAATTCTACTGTGAATAAATCTTTCTCTGCCTTGAAGTATTCAGTTTTATTACGTATAAGCGTTTCGATGTCAGTAATGAATTTGTAAAATTCAGTGAATTTTACTTTTTCAACAGTCCAATTATCGCTTTGAATTTTGTCAGCTAAAGCATTTACTTTTTCTTGGAGTATTGGAAGGCTTTTTATTTCAATTTCATTTGGGTTTGCTTTTAGCAAATTTATCTGCTGAAATTCAGTTTGAATTTTAGAGTCAAATTCAATCTTTATCAAGTCAAACTTTTCGTTTATTTCTGATAAAATGGCTTTATTCTCTGGAAAAGTTTTGTCAAAAGTATAATTCAGTTTTATGTCTTTGCTCTCTGCTAAATCGTTTGCAAGTATTAGGAACACTGAATTTATTTCTGATAAATAATTTGTGAAGGTGGAGTAAATAGATAGGAGCTTTTCCTTAAAGTCATTGGAATTTGTTGAATCGTTTATTACTGATTGTATTTTTTGGAAACATGTGCTACTGTTACTTGCATTTAAGACGGAATGAAGTTTAAATGAATCAAACTCTCTCTGGATATTAGTATTGAAACCATCTTTTATTTTTGAAATTTCACTTCTAAGTGTATTCAGAGAATTTTTCTTTTTTTCTATAGTGTCGCTAAATTCTGTTGCTGGAAAATCTTTTGTGCCTTTTAAGCAATCTTCAAGGTTTGAAAAATTATTGTGCAGTTCTAAATGGTCGGCAATCGTTTGTTTTTTGCTTTTAGAAAAAAAGGACAAGAATTTAAAACTGAAACTATTAATCTTTGATTGGTTTGTTAAATCAGGATTATTTTTGTTAGTATTGAAAATCGAATCAATTTGAGAAATATGTTGAGATAGACTTTCAACTTGTTGGGTTAATTCAATAGTTCTATAATTAATGAACTCGTCTTTTGATGTTGAAACTAATGCACTTAATTCAAACTCTTTTGCAGCTACGTTTTTAAGATTGCTTTCAATTGAAGCAATTTGATTTTTAAGTTCTGTTTTTCTCCATTCAATATATTCAGTTCGACTTGCTTCAAGAATTAACTTTAGTAAACCCAACTGCTTAGAATAAATATCAAAGTCATCATTTATGTTCTGCTCAATTAAGAAAGGGTTGTCGCCAACTAATTTTAATGGATTAATAAACGAGGTTGATTCTATTGGTAAAAATTCAGTGTATAGTGTTTGTCCTTTTTGAGCAAGGTCAAGCAGTGAGTTTAATTCCTGTGTGGAATAAGTGAATACATTTCTTTCAATATTCAAGTTGCTGTCGTCCGTATTTCCCTTTATTTCGGATAGTAAATTGCCAACAATATCCGACCAAGATTTATTTCCAATAAGTTTTTTGTCAAGTTTTTGATGTTTCTTATTGATGTTTGTAATTAGGTCTTTGGCTCGTGTAATTAGGTTTTCCAAAGATTCTTTTGAATAATTATATCTGTATCGTTTGTATTCAGAGGTATCAACTCTGTCTCTAACGGAATCAACAACCGTTTTACGGTCTTTTATAATATCTCTGATTAATACGCAATGATAATTCAAGCCTTTTTCAATGAGTGCATTATGCAAAACTTCAAGTGCAGTTCTTTTCTCACATACTACAATAGTTTTCTTGTTATTTTCGAGTGCATTGATAAGAACCGCTGTAAGGGTTTGGCTTTTCCCTGTTCCTGGGGGGCCTTGAATTAAAATATTCCTTGTAGCTTCTAAGGAATGTAAAATGCTTTGTTGAGAAGGGTCGGTTTTAACCGATGAAATTGGCTGAAACGAATGTCCTTCTAAATCTGCAAGTTCAATACTAAGACCTTCAAGCTCCATAAGATTGCCGTAGTCATTGATAATATTTTGCTTTTGAACTTCAAAAATTGAAAACAAGCCTCCAAAATCAATAAAGGAGTTTGAAGAATTTAAAGGAAGTTTATCATAATGAGCTTTATCGCCAATAGGTATAATTTTGTCAAGTTTCGTTTTGAATGTTTCTTCTAAGTCGCCTAGCGTAGTTGTATTGATTGCCCGGATTAAATTTGAGCATATTTTAATAAGTTCCGTTTTATGGATTAGTCCATCATCAAGCATTTCGCTTGGTATTTGTTCTATTTCAATGTTTGAATCACTCTGTAAATGATTTATTAAGATTTCATTTATGTAAATTGGGTCTTCTTCATTTCTTAATATTTCCCAAGTGTTAAATTCTTTTGTTCTTTTTATTCTTAATGACCAAATGAGGATTGGAGCAACTGTCAATTTATTGTCGGCTCTGTCTCGTCTTGCCAAAATTGGAAAACCAAATCCAAAAGTATTGATTCCTTTTTCAGCTTCAATTGCTTCAGTTTGATTGATAAGATTTTCAAACGCTTTTGTAATCCTGACTAACTGAGATTGATCTTCTTCAAAAAGAGAGTTTAGGTCAGGCACATTGTCTTTCCAACTTATTCTGAATTTAAGTGGTAATTCAGAAAGTAAAGCCTTCACAAAATTATCAGGTAGATTTTTGTCAATGTAGGAGAGTCTATTTAAGTCGAACTTGTATCTTGAATTTGCAGGAATGGCGTTTAGATGAACGCCTCTGCGATTCCCAATTTTAAGGCGTCTTTGAAGTTCTGTTAGAAGTTTCTCTGTTAATTCCATACTCTTAAATGGTGCGTTGGGTAAATTTAAATCTTTTGATTTTTCGAATCGTTGATTTTTATTGCGGGGAAGGCCAAATGTGATAAATTCTGCGTTCCTAACTTGGCTGTTGCTTATTTGTCACAGTCAGTAGTGTATATCCCACAGGTTGAATATACGAGGCATTTATTTCCAATGGTAGGGGAGATTTATTTTCGTCCGCCCGGAACTGCTGCCAGTGTAAGCTTCCCCGAAGTTTGGCCTCGAACAAAAGTACAACAGAATTACCGCTGCTGATTGTTACGATGTCCAGCCCCACTATTGGCAATACCAATGTTAGTGGCAGTTATAGTCCGATTACTCTATTCCAGTCAGCTATATACATATATACTCGTTGAAATTCAGAAGGAAGAAGTACTCTATTGTGTGCAATAAAATTTCTAACTTTTTCCAATTCTTCCATTCGCTGTTTTAACCAATGTTGTGAAGGAATTACATTGCTAAAATATGTCCACTTTTCTATAATTATTGAAGCTAACATTCCAAAGTCAATAAATCCTAATAGGTCGGTTTTCTCTCCTTCTAACCATGAATCTTTAAGGGCAGTTTCTTGCCTTGATTCAGCATGAGTTTTCATCTTTTGTGGAAGCTTTGTCCACCAATCAGTCCCATCGTTTTCAGTTAGCGTTTCTCTAATATAGTCTCTTATCTCATTTTCAAAACAATGCAATACTGCATAAAGTCTTGCCATTTGAAGTGCATTGTTTCTTCTTACAATACTAAATGGAGCTAGTGATTCATCAAGAAGTTGTTCTTCTGCATATTGAGAATCAGCACCAATTTGAATCCCCGCACTTTGAAATTTGGTTGCTTCAGACTCAAACATTAATCCTCTAAAAAAGAAATCCCTTATGTCTTTTTTCTTATTCAAGTAAATGGTCTTTTAATGATTTAAAAATTGCGTTATAAACTTCTAAGTCTTTTGTAGCTGGTAAATGTATCTGAATGTTGTAATGTAAACCTATAACGGAATTACCCTTCTGTTTTTTCTGTTTATCTGATTCATCTTCCTTGTCAGTCTCATCTTCCTTGGGCTGTGGTTTTTTTGTTGAAGATTTATCAGTTTCTAAGTCAGCTAAGTCTAATAAGGCGTAAAATGTCTTAGTCATAAGTCCAGCTACGTTATCACTTGTATTATGAAAGCTTTTGAATTTTCCTTCGATTAGAGATTTATCCGCTGCTGTTGGTTTTGCTTTTATAAGAAACAAATCAGAATAAGCTTCTTTCAATGCTTCTCCCATTACTTGTTTTGAAAGTGCATGGCTCCTGTAGTCATTGTATCTCTTTGTTGGAGTTCCGTCTGCTGTAAGAAATCCTAATGATTTCATTAATGGTATAAAAGGCCTATGATTATTTGATTTAAACCCCAGGTCTTTCAATTGCTGATGAACAAATTTATCTGGAGCTTGACCATCTCTTATTTTGTTAAAGAAGTCAGCAAGTACTCCATAAGCCTGAGTGTAGGTTGTAGGTAAAGCCATATCAATTTTATTATTTATCGTTATTAATTATCAAGGATAGTTCAGTTGTTATTTATTTTTTTCTGCAATAATTCTCTAATCTCATTTAATACATTTGTCAAATAATTATATGTCATAAGATTGTGAGTAAAAACATCTTTTTCATACTTTATGTACTGCGTTTCGCCAGTATTCGACTTTACTCTTAAAATGGGTTCCATCTCTGGGTATAAAAAAAACAATATTCCATGTGTATAAAAATCTCTGTCTTCTATATAATTTTTATAAACAGTTGTAAAGTTTTTTCTATTGTCTTTATCTTCTAAGCCTTTAATGTTATGCAACTCAGTGTCGGTCTTAATTATACAGCTTATAATATTTCTTAAATTCCCAAAGGTGAGTTTGTTGAAATTTTTAGTGATGTCATATTTTTCCAGTTCCTTACAGTCTGCATTTCTTTTTAGTATTTCGTCAATAGGATAAATATGAATATAAAGACCAACTATGCCTATTAATGTATCTAAATTAAGTTCAGCTAATCTAACCATTTTCCCTAAGCTATAAGTAAAGTTGTTAAATCTCTTATACGTATCTTCATTGAACATTTTCGGGTCGATAGGCAATGGGAATTTTTCATCTGCGTCCTTTTTATCTGAAAGAACTAAAGTAGGTGCAATAAGTATGTCTACCAATTCATCTTTTTCTTTGTCATATATGTCTCTTGGTGAGGAGATTTCTACTCTAAGACCTCGTTCATCTAAAGGCAAAATTTCTGGTCTTTTTATGTCTGATAGTTTCATACGTGAAGTTTGTTTTAATTGCCACTAACGACTAGGGCTTTTCGCTGCTGGGGAATTGTTGCTGTGTCAGCCCGGTACTGAATCACAGTAAAAAATAAAAGTACAAGTTAACAACCAAAAGACCAACAGAATTCCGTCAAGCCCGGATGCAGCACAGTAACGATTTGTCTCGTCCTGAAATAGGTTTACACAAAAAAGTAAACTTATGGATATTAAAAAACAAGCCGTTCTGGAATACCTGACACAAGGATTCACTTACCGGCAGCTCGCTAACAAGTACGGTGTCAGCCGTTCTACCATCAACAC
>JANNMN010000032.1:0-120822 GCA_031397865.1 Chitinophagaceae bacterium | reverse complement strand
GCGGATACATAGTGCTTTCAAAAATATCGCTTGGCGGACTTATCATATTTATATCCGGGATCATTGTAAACGAGATCCTATTGATGTGGCAAGGTGTTTCTGCGATGAGCTATAATAGCATTCCTTTTATCAATGAATTTTTATTCTCTGCCGCACTCATCATGTTTACCGGTTTGATCATCTTAAATGTCAGTCAACAACGCAAGTGATTTGGATCATAATATCATAATTGAATTAAACTCAATTTTGATAAAAATAATTTTATGATGAACATACAAGAACAAACACTCGCCACCATAGTAACTGCGAACCACCAGGCTGTACCGGTATTGGAAAAATACCATCTTGACTTTTGTTGCAAAGGAAAAAGAACATTACAACAAGCATGTACTGAAAGTGAATTAGAGGTAGATAAGATCATAGCTGATCTTCAAAAAATAGAGAACGGGAATAATTCAAATTTATCATTTGAGAAAATGACCCTTGAACAAATTACCGAGTATATAGTACTGACCCACCACAGTTATGTAAAAAAAGAAATGCCTGCCATTCTGGGATACTTACAAAAGGTAGCAGCTAAACATGGCGGCCGGCATCCTGAACTTTTCAAAATATTTGAGATTTTTACTGATGTTAATGAAGAGATGACAGCCCATATGAATAAAGAAGAAGTTATTCTTTTTCCCCGCATCAAAGTAGTAGAGCAAGAAATAAAAACAGTGGTGGAAAATAAAATTAACACAACCTATATCAGTTCTCCCATAGAGGTAATGGAACAGGAACATGATCATGCAGGACATTTGTTGGGGCAAATAAGACAATTAACCAACGACTACACTGCACCCGATGATGCCTGCACTACTTACAAACTAAGCTTTGCCGCATTAAAGGCATTTGAAATAGATTTGCATCAGCATGTGCACCTGGAAAATAATATTCTTTTTCCAAAAGCATTAAGACTATTTCGCCCTGCTAACTCATCTTCGCTTAACTAAATAAATCATCTTTCTATGTTACAAAGCCGCAACTGTTGAATGAATGATTTTTTTTGCTTTGGTTTTCATAACTCAAGGTGTTTTAAAATGAAATCCACCCGTTTTTCCGATGGAAGTACGGGAAGTTGAATAATTGGAAATCTCAACAAGCAATGCATGGATTTTTTTCTGTACCGTATCATCTTCAGTTCGGGCATAATCTTTCACCAATGACAGGTAATCGGGAATGAAATTTTTTTTGTAGGAACCCATACGCAATAACTCTGTTAATTTTTCATCTTCCGGAAGATTCAAAACCGATAGTAAGCCATTGCATCAGGAATTGCACTGTTAAGAAAGACATGCACATCAGGGGAAATTTGATTCTCTTGTTCAATCTGCATTTCTAAAACTCCCAATTGAAATTCTCTTTGCTCCATACACCCCAACAATACGTCATTATAAATAAATTTTTTAATCAACAGGCTACCGGAATAATCTTACACAATAGCCTGTTGATTAAGAAATTTTAGGCTACAACTGTTTTGCATTCTGCCTCACATTTTTTACATTCTGTTTCACACTTTCTGCATGCTTCTGCACATTTTTTACAAGACTCTACGTCTGGATGCTTTTCACATTCTTCGGCACATGCACGGCAGGCTTCAGCACATACACGGCAGGCTTCAGCACATTGATCGGCTGATTCTGCAGAATTAGCATCCATACTTCTGCATACTGAGGCACACTTACTACATGCTTCAGCACAAGCCAAGCATAGCTTTACACATAGTTCCATGCCGGGTTTTCCTTTGCAATCTGCAGCGCAGGTATTGCATAGTTCTGCACATGCCTCACAGGCATCTATACAGTTTTTGAAAGTCTGATCATTCATTTTTATAAAATTTAAAGATGTCTTCAGTTCCGCTGTTGGCCGGCTTTCAGTTTCGCTGTTACCCGATAACGGTAATTAATTTTAAGGTTTTGTGTATGTACCTTCATTCATCATTTTCATTTGCTCATCTGTCATTTTTTGTTTCACCAATGTCATTCCGCATTTGGGGCATTTACCCGGTTTGTCACTCATAACCTCGTTGTGCATAGTACAAGTGTACGTTTCTTCTTTTGCTAATTGCTCAGTTTTTGCATTACTGCCGTTACCGGAACATGCTGTAAAAAACAATACTACTGAAAGGAAAATAGCGACAATAAAAAGTAATTTTTTCATAATTCATTATTTTAAATTTGATAAGAGTGATTTGTTTTTAAAAATGTTTTTTGTAGCTGACTAATTTTAGGCAACTTCTTTAATTGTGTAATGTCCTGCCTTGCTGAGCTGTGCCTGCAATTCGGCCACATCAATTGCTTCCCTCATGGTAAGAACCGCAGCTTGCGGATGTAAATGAACTTTAGCTTCTTCAACATCGGGTAGTTTTAATAAAGCATTCTTTACACTGTTTACACAACCTCCGCAGCTCATTCCCTGTAATTCATATTTTTTTTGCATTGTATTTTTTTAAAGGTTATTTAATTTGTATTTATTTTAAATGCATTATTATTTTATGCTCCGGGTTTGTGTTCCACATTTTTAGTATTAAACAATTTCAAAATTCAGCATCATGCCACTATCCTCATGTTCAAGGTTGTGGCAATGCAAAACATATTTTCCTTTAAATTGCGAAAAAGTAGTAATTACTTTTACTTTTTCGCCGGGCAAAAGCAGCACGGTATCTTTCCATCCTTTTTCTGTTGCAATTAATTTTCCCCTGCCACCTGTTCTTTCCAAAACCTGAAAATGGTTGCCGTGAAAATGCATAGGATGTATTTCATCTCCTTTACCATTATCAAACTCCCATATTTCTGTTGCGCCTGCACTAACCGTTTCATTCATAATAGCAGCATTGTAAGAAATACCATTGATGGTATGCATGCCCATCTTCATATTTCCCATACCATTTTCAGCAGCAGTATCTTTTTTGTCCATATCCATACCATGTCCGCCACTCATTGATGAATTGCTAATATCAAATGTTCTTGTTTTTATTGCAGTGGATGGATTAATTTTTGCAATAGCAGATAAAGTAGTTGGCAAACTGAATGTTTCGTTTATTTTATCGCCTGTTTTAAACTTTAGTATTTTAAATGCTTGTTTACCCTGTACACCACCGCCATTAAATAATTCACTTTGAAGAAAAATTTCTTTGTTTGCTTCGTTGGTAAAGTTCACCAGCATATCAATTCTTTCGCCGGGAGAAAGTAAAATATTTTTTACAGTTTCCGGCGCTGATAATAAACCTGCATCGGAACCTATTACAACAAAATCCTGTTGATTACTGAAAGCCAGGTTATACACTCTTGCATTTGAACCATTGATAATGCGCAAACGGTTCCATCCTGCTTTCACAGCTTTGTATGGATTGTATGCGCCATTTACAATAATATAATCACCAAAAAAACCAGTCATCAATTCAGCAATTGTGGGTGCATAGTCAAAGTTGCCGGTATCGTTAAACCGCCTGTCCTGAATTACAAAAGCGATTTCACTATCACCTTCCGGTAATTTTAATGCAGCTTCTTCATCATCTCTTACAATAAAAAAACCGGCTAAGCCCTGCATTACTTGTTCGGCTGTTAATCCATCAGGATGTGGATGATACCAATACGTTCCGGCACGTTGGTTAATTTTAAATTGATATTGAAATGTTCCTCCCGGTTGTGTTACAAGCGATGGAAAGCCATCCATACCAGGAGGTATAATCAGGCCATGCCAGTGTATATTGGTAGCCTGAGGCAACGAATTGGTAAATTGAAGATTGATATCATCCCCCTTATTTACAATAAAAGTTTTACCCAACATGCCATCGTAATAACCATACACATTTGTTTTCTTTCCTTTTAATATTTCAACGGGTGTTTGCTTTGCTTCAAATGCAGTTGTACTTTTTAAATCGAATAAAGGCGGAGATGGAAGCGCTGTACCAAAATCTCCTTCGATAATTTTTATACCATTGTTGTGCATAAGATTTTTATTTTGCCTGTTACAACTTTGCAGTAACCAGGCTGCACCACCAACCAATGTAAAAGTGCCAGTTACTCCTGTAAGTTTTATAAATTGTTTGCGTTTCATAATAATTGCATTAATTGAGATGAAAAAACTATTTTAATTAGCCCGGTCCTTTTCATTTTCTTTTTCGGGACCAGCTAAACCATCCAACTATTGCTATAACAACGACAAGTATAAAAACCCACCAACCCATATGCATTCCCCAGTAATAGTAATCTCCATTATTATTCATCATAGCTTTAATTTTTAAGTTTTTTAAAACTGATTATTTAATGATGTGACTTATGGTCTATTGCTTTGGTTGTATCCATACCATTTACTTTACCCATATCCATATTTTTATCCATCATCTTTTGCATCATATCCATCATCTGCGGGTTTTCCATCATTTTTTTACACATGCCCGACATCATGGTAGTATCCGTCTTACATACTTCCATCATATTCATCATCATATTATCCATCATGCCTGGATTCTCCTTCATCATTTTCATCATCGCCTCATGATTTTCCATCATCATCATTTTACCGTTATTGCTATTCATCATTGTCGCCATCATTTCTTTCGACATTGTACTATCATCAGCAATCTTGTTCATCATTTCCATTCTTGTTTCCGTTTTGGAAAGTGTTTGGTTTACATCAGTACCGGATTGACAGGAGGCAAGCAGCATAATTAAAGCAATCGGCAATCCGGTTTTTTGCAATTTTTTCATGATTTCAATTTTTGTTTAAGTTGATTGATAATTATAGAATTCTACTGCACAAATTAAATTTGCAGCGATATTGATTTGAATTTCTTTAATGGTTAAAAGGCTGGTTATTTCATTTTTAGAGAACACTATATTATATTATATCATACCATATTCAAGCCACAAAGCTCAATATCCTTTATTATCCTATTTATTGAGGGTAATTATAGAATCTATCGTTTCAAAGGTTTAATTAACCCAGTGAAAGCATTAAAAGTTTTCAAATACAAATGTGTAGAGAGGGATTAATTGATAACTCCTCCTATTGTAGAGTTAATTCCCCTGTTGGATTGATGGTTATTGTAAGAATCATAAAATAATTTTAAGCATAACGTTTTCAAACTACATCTTCATTCCTTCCATCGGATTAACACCTTTCTTAAAAATATATTCGCTATTGAGTAAATAGGCGCCGGTAATCACCACCAAATCCCCCGGCTGCAATCCACTTCTTATTTCTATGTTACCAGCTTCCTCTGCACCTACTTCAACCATTTTATTTTTGAAAATATTTTTTCCTGTTTGTATCCACACAGTTGCGCCTTTAGAATCACGGATAACTGCATCTACCGGTAATGTAAGTGAGGAACGTTTTGAACCACTGAGGTAAACATAAGCCGGCATACCTGGTTTTAATTTGTTGTTTTTGTTTGGAATAGAAACCCGTATTAAGTTGATTCTTGAGTCAGGTACAATCTCAGGATTGACAAAACTAATCCTGCCATTGATGGCTTCATCACCCAATTCGGGAATACGAACGATGGCCGTAGCACTTTGCTGCAACTGTGAAAACTGCGAAGTATATACCTGTGCTTCTGCCCATAATGTAGAAAGGTCTGCTAATTCTACAATGGTGCCACCTTCCATAACATAGTCGCCCTGCTGAACATTTAAAACAGTGATATAGCCACTGCCGGTACTGTAGAATGTTGTGGTGGGATTTGCTTTTCCAGCCTGCTCAAGCTGCGTTATTTGAGCAGGGCTCATTCCCCATAATAAAAGTTTATTTCTTGCACCTTGCAGCAAAGAAGTAAAATCAATAACCTCATTGCCGTTAAATGTTTTTCGTCTTTCCAGTGCCAGCAAATATTCCTGTTTGGCATTGTTCAATTCTTCGCTGTAAATATCATAGAGCTTGTCTCCCTTGTTTATATAATCACCAACATTTCTAAAATACAATAGCTCCACTCTTCCCATTACTCTTGAACTAATGGCCGACATTTTTGTCTGGTCAAAATTTAAGACGGCTGTTAATACAGATTGGCTACCAATATTGCCAGAACGAATGGTATCAACAGAAATATTTCCTAATTGAATTTGCTGATCGCTGAGTTGTAATTCATCTGCATTTTGTACGATTGATTTTTTTACGGCTGTCAGTGGCATTTTACAAATAGGACATTTACCGGGTTTGCTTTCCACTACCTGCGGGTCCATGGAGCAGGTATAATACACATCGCTATTTTCAACATGGCCATCATGCTTTTTATTTGAGCATGCCATTAGAAAACAAAGAAAAAATATTTGTACATACCGCATAACTACTCCTTTACTTTTATGAAGCTTTCGCTATCAATTAAAAACTGTGCTTTTATAGCTACAGAATCTGTTTCCGATAATCCACTTACAATTTGAATACTCTTCTCAGTTGTTGAACCGGTAATAACTTTCTTCGGTTTAAAGCCATCAGTCACTTTCAAAAAAACAATTTTATCTATACCCAGTGATGTTACTGATTCTTTTGGCAACCAATAACCCATTGCAGGATGTGCAATAATTACTCCCTGCACCTGGCTTCCCACCGGTAAGCGAAGGGTGGAATTATCAAAATAAACCCTTGCCGAAGTAGTCCTGCTTCCCTCTCTGTAAAAAGGTTCTATAAAATCAATACGTCCCTGAAAAGATTTTCCGGGTGCAGTTTCAGGTGTAATCACTACCAACTGCCCCTTTTGAATCATAGCCTGACCATCAGTGTAAATATTTAATAAAGCCCATGCCTTTGAAGGATTGTAAACACTAAAAAGATTTTGTCCTTTTTGCACATACATACCTTCTTTTAAATTTAATAATCCGGTACTGGGGTTAATAGCAGGCATAGTTGATGCAGATGCTTCAGGTTGCATATTAACAGCATCATCTCCGGCATTGTGCAAATGACCACTTATGTTGCTATAGACACTTACTGAAGGAATTGGTTTTCCTGTTTGCATTGTTCTTTGCAACTGTTCTGCACTCATACCCAGCAATAATAATTTTTGTCTGGCTGCTGCTATCAATGAAGTATTGCCGGCATCATTTTTTAAAATAAGTAGCAAGTTTTGTTGTGCGGTAAGCAATTCAGGACTGTAGATGTCCATTATTTTTTGTCCCTTTTTTATGTATTGGTATTTATAGCGGACATATAATTTTTCTATCCTTCCATTTATTCTTGCTGAAATAGTTCCAATCATTCGGGTATCGTATTCAACCCTTCCAAGAGCATTTATTTCAGACATTAATTGTTCTTTTTTAATAGCGGTAACGGGAATAGAGGATATAACATATTGGTTGGTGGGTTTTAATAATGATTCTAATTGTACACCAGTAATGGTGGCGGCATCCATTTCTTTTTTTACCAGTTCCATTCCACAAATCGGGCAGTTGCCTGGTTTATCTTTTACAATCTCCGGATGCATAGAGCAGGTAAACAATTCTTGCTTATTATCTGAATTCGTATGTTGCGAATGGTCCACTTTTTTATCGTTCTTACATGCTGATGAAAACAGTAATAAAGAGACTATAAGTTGTATAATAAGAAATCTCATGTTTAGTTAATTTGTAAAATACGTTCTAATTCAACCTGGATGGCTAATAGCTGCTGCAACTGATCCAGGTATTCTAACTGTGCCATATTTAAACTCTCCCAGGCATCAAATAATTCAAATAGCTCTTCTGTGTTTTGTTCATACCCTGATTGCATGGTTCTATAATTATTTCGCAACGCCGGTATTATGTTTTCCTCATACAACTTTAGTTGTCTTCTTTTGGTGTTAAACTCTGTACGCATATTGGAAGCCATCCCTGATAATTCATTAATTACCATCTGGCGTTCAAAGCCAAGGCTTTCACGGCGCCATCGTAAGCTTTCAATTTTTGCCTTACTCATTTTAGATGACCAGTACGCAAAAGGTATCTTCACCATAGCCATAGCTGTATATTGCAACGGTTGTCCGCCAAACCCAAACATGTGCTCATAGCGAAAACCAAATTCAGGTTTTAATTTTGCCCTTTCTAATTGTTGTTGTAAACCGGTCAATTGAATTTCTCTTTCAATGACTTTTAAATCACTTCTTGAATTGATGAAAGCTGTACTGTCCAATTGAAAGTTGCTGTAATCTTTTATGGTGAACGTAGTATCAATATCAAACAAGGTTTCCTTGTCCCTGTTCATCAGGGTGTTTAAATTAATGCGGCGCAGGTGTATATCATTTTCTAACATCAGCCGCATGTTTTGAATAGTGCCAAGTGCCGCCTTTGCTTTATAATAAGCACTTAATTTACCGAGGCCGTTCTTATACCGTATCTCCGAATTCTTTATCATAAAGTCCAGTAGTTTTTCATTTTGCTCCAATACACTGAACTTCTTTTTAATGATAAGCCACTCAAAATAATTTTTCTTAGCACCGGCAATCAACTCATTCAACGCTGCCTGTTTTTTTTCTTTTACTACTGATGACATGGTACTCATGTAGCCGTATTCTGCTGCCTGCTTTTTTCTATTGGGAAACATTTGCTGCACGGCAAATACATATTGACCCATGCCTTCACCCATATCAGTTTTGCGGGTGAACTTTGGATTATAAGGCATCATAAAAAAACCGGTTCCTGCTTCCGGTGGCATCCAACTCCATGCACCTTTAGCAGCAGCATCCATTGATTGAGCTTCTGCATCGTACATTTTCAATGATGGATGTGATTGCTGAATAGAATCTATAATAGCAGCAAGCTGCAAAACGGGCTGCCCAAAATTTAATTTGGCAGAAAGTGTAATGAGCAACAGCAGAATTATTTTTTTCATTAGCATGATTTTTAGGTACAACAATTTTTACTTTCCTGAACCGGCGGACAAGGCACTGTACCATAAGAACAAAAAACACAACAATCCCCGGCAGTCGGTTTTAGAATTGTTTTACATTGGGCACACTCATAAAAATATTGGCAGGCATCTACAGGCATTAGTTCTTCTTTCATGTATCCGCACTTCGGACAGGTAATTGTTGATTTTGTTATTATTTCCATATCTAACTATTTATTGTTCGGTTTCATAAACAAAAATTGATGCCTCTTTCTTTTGCTCAATAGAATTCATGTTGTACAAGAGTGCGACGCAACCGAAGTTTAATAGTAGCAATGTCTCCTGGCTCAAAAAAAAACAAACAACATCGTTCATGCTTATTGCCCATTGCTCATTGACATTAATCTTTCAATTCTTCAATCACTACTTTGCCTCTTTTCTTCAATTCATTTTCACGAACCAATGCATACATAGCAGGTAAAACAATCAACACAAAAAAAGTAGAGGTAACCAAACCAAATACAAATGGAATAGCGATGGGTTTCATTACATCGCTGCCCGTTCCTGTTGCAAGCAACAGTGGTAACAAACCAAATATGTCAACCAACACCGTCATTAATTTTGGTCGCAACCGTAGTGCTGCACCTTCATACACCGCATCTTCAATATCACTGTTTTTTAAAGGCTCGCCTGCTTCCTTTTTTTTGCGCACCTTATTGTACAACGAGTTGTTTAAATACACCAGCATCAACACACCTGTTTCTACCGCTATGCCAAACAAGGCTATGAAACCTACAGCCACCGCTACCGAAAAATTTACATCAAAAAAGAAAAGCGAATAAGCACCGCCTACCAAGGCTACAGGAATACTGGAGAGTACAATTAACACTTCACGATAAGTATGAAAAGTGAAATACAAAATGACCATGATGATAAGCAGTACTATGGGTATCAAAATCTTTAACCGCTTCTCTGCCCTCACCTGATTTTCGTATTGTCCGCTCCACTCTATAAAATATCCTTTCGGTAATTTTTGTACGAGGCTGTCTAATTTCTTTTTCGCATCTTTTACGGTGCTACCCATATCTCTTTCCCTGACATTAAATAATAAAGTGCCACGCAGCATTGCATTTTCTGAGGTTATCATTGGCGGCCCTTCGGCTATATACACATCAGCAACTGCGGAAAGGGGAAGAGGTCCACTGGGGCTGGTAACCAGCAGGTTTTTTAACTGCTCAATATTGTTGCGAAAATCCTGTGCAAACCGGGCATTCACTGAAAAACGTTGTCGTCCTTCAATAGTCGTGGTAATATTCATTCCACCAATAGATGATTCAACTACCATATTAATATCATCCACACTTAACCCGTAACGACCAATTTCTTCCCGTTTAATTTTTATTTCAACATACTTACCACCAACAATTGGTTCTACATATAAATCTTTAACTCCCTCCACACCTGTTAATGCTACTTTGAACTTTTGTGCAAGGACATTGATTGAATCAAGGCTTTGACCATAAACTTTCACCCCTACATCTGTACGGATACCGGTTGAAAGCATGTTGATACGGTTGATGATCGGCTGCGTCCATCCATTAATTACGCCGGGTATCTGTAGCTTGCTGTTGAGTTCTTCAATGATTTTGTTTTTCGTCATTCCTTCCCGCCATTCGGATTGGGGTTTTAGCAAAACAATAGTTTCAATCATGCTGATTGGAGAATTGTCGGTAGCCGTATTTGCCCTTCCTGCTTTCCCTAATACATTATGCACTTCGGGTACAGTCTTAATTAATTTATCCTGCACCTGCATGATGCGTTTTATTTCGGTGTTGGAAACATCGGGAAGTGTTACCGGCATAAATAAAAGTGAACCTTCATCAAGCGGTGGCATAAACTCAGAACCCAATCGCATTACAAATGGAACACTGGCAGCAACCAAAACAAAAGCAATGGCAATCGTTGTTTTTTTCCAGCGCAGACACCACCGGATTATGGGATTATACAGCCAAAGAAAAAATCGGGACACCGGGTGTTTTTTTTCGGTCCGCATTTTTCCTTTCAGCAATAATGCCATCAACACCGGCACCAAAAAAATGGCTACAAAGGCAGAGCCAATCATGGCGAATGTCTTGGTAAGAACAAGAGGTGTAAACAATTTTTTTTCCTGCCCTTCCAAAAAGAGTATGGGTGCAAACGACACCAGCGTAATCAGTATAGAACTGAACACTGCCTTGCCTACTAAGACAGAGGAGCTTTCAATTCTTTTTAATCTTTCGTCGTTTGAAATCATATCAATCTTTTATTCTGTTTCTTCCGTTATAGATTTTAAAGCATTTTCGACCATCACTATTCCGGCATCCACCAGGTCGCCTACTGCCAGCGCCACACCGGCAAGCGACATGATGTTTGAACTTACATTGAACCAATCCATCATGATAAAAGAAATCAGCACACTCATTATAATTGTGATAACTACTATTAATGCACTGCGTACATGCAACAAAAAGATGAGTAGCACAATGGCTACAACAATAATTTCTTCAATGACAGCTTTTTTCAACGTACCAATTGTCGCTTCAATTAAATCTGACCGGTCATAAGCCACATGAAATTTTACACCGGGAGGTAAACCCTTTTCAACATCTTTTATTTTCTCCTTTACTTTATCAATTACATCTTTTGCGTTTTCTCCATATCGCATGATGACTATTCCGCCAACTTTTTCTCCTTCACCATTTTCTTCTATAATACCCAAACGCAGTTCGCCACCCATTTGTACGGTGGCAATATCTTTTATACGAATGGGAATAGAACCCTGTGTCTTTAACGGTATTTCTTCAATGTCTTTTATCTGTGTGATGTAGCCTATTCCCCGGATGATATATCCCATATCGGCCATCTCAAATTTTCTTCCGCCAACATCATTATTGTTTGCTCTCACTTTTTCAATCACATCCATTAAGGCAATATTGTAATAGCTCAGTTTGTGCGGATCAATAATGATCTGATACTGTTTTTGAAAACCACCAAAAGATGCTACCTCACTTACTCCTCTTACTGTTTGTAAAGCAAATTTGATGTACCAGTCCTGCAATGCCCGTAGTTCTCCTAAATCAAGGGATGGTGCATCTAAGGTGTACCAGAATATATGTCCCAAGCCGGTACCATCGGGTCCTAATGTGGGAACAACATTTTGTGGCAATAAACGCTGAGCATAATTAAGTCGTTCCAACACTCTTGTACGGGCCCAATAAATATCTACATCGTCTTCAAAAATTACAAACACAAAACTCATCCCGAACATAGAATTGGCACGGATATTTTTTATTTTAGGGATGCCCTGCAGGTTGCTTACCAATGGATAGGTTACCTGGTCTTCCATAATCTGCGGACTTCTGCCCATCCATTCTGTAAATATGATAACCTGGTTTTCAGACAGGTCAGGTATGGCATCTACCTTAGTGTTGTTTACTGAATAAATACCATAGGCAGTTACTGCCGCTGCTATCAGCAGAACAACCATACGGTTTTTTAAAGCCCATTTAATAAAATTGCTGATCATACTTTTAATTTAAGCCGGATGCGATACTTTAAAATATTGCAGCTGCTTATTTTCATATCTCGTTCTTACATTCAATTTGTTCTTCAAAACAATCAAGATTATATACTGTGGTAGCGGCAATATTACTTAGTGCCGTATCAGTTAAAAAAGCCTGGTGACTGGTGATCAATACATTATTAAATGTGAGCAAACGGGATATAATATCATCCTGAAGAATATCGTCTGAATGATCTTCAAAAAATAATCCGCTTTCCTCCTCGTAAACATCCAGACCCAAATAGCCTATTCGCCCCGTCTTTAATCCTGCAATTACATCTTTTGTATTTATCAATGCGCCCCTGCTTGTGTTGATCAACATCACACCATGCTTCATTTTATGAATGCTTTCCTTTTTGATCATATACCGGGTAGCAGTTGATAATGGAACATGCAGCGAAATAATATCTGCCTCTTTGTACAATGTGTCGTAGTCAGTATAAACCACTCCAACTTGTTCTTTTAAATCAATATTCTCCATTTGATCAACCGCTAAAACTTTGCAGCCGAAACCATTTAATATTTTAGCAACCACTGCACCTATTTGCCCTGTGCCAATAATGCCTGCCGTTTTTCCATTCATATCAAAGCCCGTAAGGCCATCCAATGTAAAATTGCCTTCGTGTACCCGGTTGTTTGCTCTAATCAATTTCCGGTTTAATGCCAGCATCAACGCAATGGCATGTTCGGCAACTGCATAGGGTGAATAAGCAGGCACCCTCGCTACTTTTATCTTCAACTGTTTTGCTTTGTCGAGGTTTACATGATTATATCCGGCAGATCGTAATGCTAAAAACTTTACGCCGGCAGCATGTAGTTTCTCCAATACTTTTTCACTAGCATCATCATTAACAAAAATGGATACAGCCTGGGCACCGGCAGCTAAATCTGCTGTTGCTGATTTTAAAGGAAGTTCAAGAAACTCCAACTCATGTTTACCTGCATTGGCATTAATAAGAAAATCTTTTTCAAATTTATGTGTACTATATATTATCGTTTTCATTTCAATTGCACTTTATTTTTAAAAAGGTTTAAAGATTTTGCAACCTGTATTACTATGACAGAAGAAACGGAAGCGGTAAGAATGATGATCCATTCGTTCAGTGTCATGGGTACTACATTCAATGCCTGCCGCACATACGGTATTTGAATGACACCAATTAAAATGGCAATGCTTGCTATCACTGCATACCATACATATTTATTTTTAATAACCTCGTTATTAAAAAATGGTCCTCTTCCCATATTGAATACATGAAATAGCTGGCAAAAAATAAGGGTAAAAAACAATACATTATTACACATGCCCACATCCAGTGGTTCATCATTGTGGTAAGCATAATGATTAAAAAGTACGGCACCTGTACTTGCTGATCCAATAACTATTGCATAAAAGAAAATAAGTTTCCAGCGGTTTTTATTAATAATAGGTTCGGATGATTTGCGGGGAGGCATCTTCATAATATCAGTGCCGCCTTTAATAACACCTAATGCAAGTGCTGGCAACAGATCGGTAATAAGATTGATAAAAAGTATTTGCAGAGGCAATAACTGGAAATGCAAATTCAGCATAGCTACCACAGCAATTACAAGCAATTCACTCAGGTTGCAGGAAAGAAGAAAGGTTACAAATTTTTTAATGTTCTCAAAAATAATACGTCCCTGTTTGATGGCTACCACAATGGATGAAAAAGAATCATCTTTCAATACCATATCAGAAACTTCCTGTGCCACCTGTGTTCCCCGAAGACCCATTGCAATACCAATATCAGATTTCTTAATGGCAGGTGCATCGTTCACACCATCACCCGTCATGCCTACCACATATCCTTTTTCCTGGAAAACTTTTACCAGGTCAAGTTTGTGTTTTGGATTGACTCGGGCAAAAACCGAAGTGTTGATCCAGCGTTGTTTTTCTTCTTCATTCAACTCTTCAAATTCATTCATATCCTTTCCAATCACCGGCACCTCCTCTTCCTTTGATATTCCCAATTGAGTTCCTATAAAATGTGCAGTGGCCGGATGATCACCAGTTATCATAACCACTTTAATACCAGCTGTTTTGCAATCGTTGATGGCGGATTGCACTTCAGGTCTTGGCGGATCAATCATTCCAACAAGACCAAGAAAAACCAGGTCTTCTGTTAATGAAGAAGGGGCACTATCCATCTTTCGATATGCCATAGCAATCATGCGATGACCGGATTCAGAAAACTTTTCCGCTGTTGACAGCCATTGTTCTCTTTTTGTTGTGTCCATTGCCACATCACTTTCTTCATAAATTTCTGTACACTTCAGCAATAATTCTTCAGGGGCACCTTTTGAAAAAACATAAAATGCACTATCATGTTCATGCAGTGTAGCCATAATTTTTGTTTCGCTGGAGAAAGGCTCTTCATCTTTCTTTAAAAATTCTTTACGTATTTTATCAATGTCTTCTTTTTTATCTTTTGAAAATTTTAATAAGGCTATTTCCAAAGGATCACCAATTTCTTTTGTTTCCTTTCCGGATGTTTGAATATCGGCTGTGTTACATAATACAGCACATAGAGATATTAATTCCAGTTGTTCCTTTTTCCCGGTAAAAGAAACTTCCTTTTTCCATGTACCCGAAGTTGTTTCTACAAATACCACTTCCATTTTATTTTGAGTAAGCGTACCGGTTTTATCAGTGCAAATAACATTGGTGCCACCTAACGTTTCTACTGCCGACAATTTTTTTACTATCACATTGTATCGGGACATTTTTAGCATGCCCCGTGCTAAAGTCATTGTTGCTACAATTGGTAATCCCTCCGGAATGGCCGCTACTGCCAATGCAATAGCAGTTTGCATCATGCCAATAATTTCTTCGCCGTTGATCAATCCGATAATAAAAATGGCTATCACTAAACCAATGGTAATTTTTATAAGCTTTTTACTAAATTCTTCCAGCTTCTTTTCTAATGGCGTTGCAGCTTGCTTAGATGAATGAACAAGGTTGGCTATTTTTCCTAATTCAGTTTTCATCCCTGTAGCCACCACCAGTATATAAGCATTGCCTTTGGAAACATGTGTGGCTTTAAACGCCATATTAGTGCGGTCGCCAAGAATAGTGGCTTCGGGCATAACTGCATCCTTTTTCTCAACAGGTACCGACTCGCCGGTTAGTGCTGATTCATCAATCAATAGTTGTGAAGATTTATATATTCTACCATCTGCCGGTATCATATCACCAGCTTCAGTAAATACAATATCGCCGGGCACAATATCTTCAGAATTAATTTCAAGCAACTTTCCAGTTCGTAACACTTTTGCAGGTATGGAAGAAAGTTTCTTTAAAGCCGCCACCGACTTCTGAGCTTTAAACTCCATGTAAAAACCTATTGCAGCGTTGATGACAATTACCAATAAAATAGCAATGCCATCCAGCCATTCTTTAAATATAAAAGACATGCCTGCCGCAAATAGCAATAGAAAAACGATAGGACTTTTAAACTGGTTAATCAATATTTGTAAAGGACTCATTGACTTAGCTTCGTCAATAGTATTCTTGCCGAAAAGCTCAAGCAATTCTTTGGCCTTTTCAATAGTTAAGCCTTGTTCTGTATCACTACTAAGTAATGTTGTGGCCTCTTCTATTGTTGTTGCATGAAAAGTAAAATCATTACGAATGTTTTCCATTACCATTAGTTTATGAGATTACTATCAGCGGAGGTTAGCAAGAAGATTATACATCCGTATTTGAAGAACATGTCACTATATTTATTTAAGCAGGTATCACCATCAGTGGTATTCGTGTATGGTAGGACATTTTCTTTGTCATACTTCGGTTAAAAACACTTTCTACAAAAGTTCGTTTATGAGTTAGCATTGCCACTATATCAATTGCTTTTTCTTGTATGTAATCTTCAATAGTTTTCTGAAATTCACTACCATCCAAATGAATATGTTTTATAGTGGAATTTTTATATCTCTTCTTAAGTTTTTCCTCATAGGTTGTGATACCCCTTTCATCATTCAGGTAATCAATCGCCCCTGCAGTATCCGCATCAGTAAATATGCCCAGATCGACTGTCGAATTAAATAATTCTGCCATCGCAAATACAGAGTTGAAGATATCCGGATGGGTATCAAAATTATTTACAGCCAGTAAGATTGTCCCGGGTATTTCCCATTCACTCATAAGCGGCACAGCTATCAACGGTATATTTACTTTACCCATAATCCCGGCAGTTGTGCTCCCAAATATTTTATCTTTTAACCCTGTTACACCAAGTGTTCCCATTACAATAAGATCGGCATGATGCTCATCACATGCCTCTAAAATGGCATCACTAATATTTTCGTTATACAACTTTGTGTGTACAGAAAGATTTTCAGTGTCTTCTATACTCTTTTTTAATATCAATAGGTTTTCATTCGCCTCATTACATATTGCCTGATTATGCTCTTTATACAAGATTTGATTGTCTTTGAAAGTATTATCAATCACATCACATGAGTGTATTAAATGAATTTTAGCTTTTGCCTGCTTCGCTATTTGCACAGCGAAATCCAGGGCTTTGTTTGCATTCAAAGAAAAGTCAGTTGGAACCAATAAATTTTTCATTTTAAATTAATTTATCCGAAGTGCAATTAAATGATTATTAATTATTTATATAATGACAATAATCATACCCCATACTCATTAGAGAGAGATTATGTAAAACGAGTAAGATTATCCCCAAATAAATTCTTAAAAATTATTCAGGGATTGACATTCCTCAATTATTATCATGATATAAATCATGTTTGTTCCTTCCTGAAAATCATCCCCTGCCAGCAGCACTACTGATACATTTGTTCGAAACAAAAAAATAACCAACATGGAATCTCCTGAAGAAAAAAAATTCTTTCCCAAAGGGGCCATTGCATTCTTCATTGCCCTGGTCATTCTCACCCTTGTATTCTGGTATGGCATTTATTTTTTAATGATTGAAAGAACTTAAATCTCCCGATTATGGCAATGGACAAAGTTGAAAAATGGATCATCATTTCTTCCCTGGCGTTAATGGGCTTGTTTGTTTTCTCTCTCCTGTATGCAAAAGACAAATACAAAAGTGATGTACCGGAATGTTTACCATATGATAAAGCATACGCCGAACCCAAAGTGAATAAACTGGATGAAAAAACATACCAGGTATTTGCAGTGGCATCTATGTGGCAGTTTCAGCCATCAGAAATTTATATTCCTGTTGGCAGCGAAGTTGATTTCTATCTCACTTCGAAAGATGTAGTGCATGGCTTTAACATCTCTGAAAAAAATGTAAACATGATGGCTGTGTATGGCGCCATTAATAAAACAACGGTAAAATTTGATAAACCCGGAGTGTATGATATTATCTGTCATGAGTACTGCGGTATCGGCCATCAGAATATGCGGGGACAGGTAATTGTAAATTATCCAGAAGTAAAGTAAAACGAAAACTAACGAATCATGCAAGTATCAAAATCATTTAAACGGGTTATATTTTTAGAACTGGCTATTCCTGTCGCTCTGTTAATCATCGGTATCTATCATGGACTAATGCAAACAGTTTATAGGGCAGGTGTATTACAACAAGCTTCTTTTGCAAAATTAGATTACTACCAGGGCCTTACTTTACATGGAGTTATCAATGCATTAGTACTTACTACCTTTTTTGCTGTTGCATTTGGTCATGCTACCATGACGTTCTATTTAAAAAAAGAACCGAACAAAAAACTAATGTGGTTAAGCTTCTGGCTAATGATTACTGGTGTAGTAATGGCCACCTGGGCCATGCTGGCGGGTAAAGCTTCTGTCCTTTATACCTTCTATCCACCGTTGAAAGCACATCCGCTGTTTTATCTCGGTGCAGCATTATTAATTGTTGGTTCATGGATTCCATTATTCGATTGGGCAAGAATGTACAACCGCTGGAAAAAAGAAAATCCATTGATAAAAACCCCGTTAGCCGTTCTTGGCACTCTTATCAATTTTATTATCTGGTTTGTCTGCACACTGGCCGTTGCTTATGAAGTATTGGTTTTATTAATTCCCTGGTCTATGGGATGGACTGATACCATAAATGTAAACCTTGCAAGAACTTTGTTCTGGTTCTTCGGTCATGCATTGGTTTATTTCTGGTTGCTACCTGCTTACATTATGTTTTATACGGTACTTCCAAAAGTAGCTGGCGGTAAATTATATTCTGACCTTGCGGGAAGAATTGCATTATTTCTTTTTCTTTTATTCTCTATACCCGTTGGTGTGCATCACCAATACAGCGACCCAACTATTACACAAGGTGTAAAATTCTTTCATGGCTTATTAACTTATGGTGTAGCCATTCCAAGTTTCATCACTGCATTTACATTGGCTGCATCATTAGAATATGCAGGCAGACTAAGAGGCTCCAAAGGTTTATTTGGCTGGATGATAAGGTTGCCCTGGTTCAATGAAAACAAATTTTTGTTTGCCTATTTCATTGGTGGATTAATCCTTTTCATTTTCGGTGGGGTTACTGGCATCATCAATGCATCTTATTCATTAAACAGGGTAATACATAATACTGCGTGGATGCCTGGTCACTTTCATATGACAGTTGCCGGGCCTGTATTTCTTGCTATCGTTGGTATGAGTTTATATCTCTATTCAAAAATGAGTGGCAAGTCAATCTTCTGGCCCAAATTAAATACTATTATTCCATACCTGTGGGTTATTGGTATGCTGATATTTTCTTTTGGTATGAGTTGGGGTGGATTAAGAGGTGAACCAAGAAGAACAAATCTTGGTACTACTTATTTGAATCCAGACAGTGAGTTATTCCGCAGTGATTGGGTGCCCACTACATTGCTGGCATTGCTCGGTGGCATCATTATGTTCACAGCTGGTATGCTTTTCATCATTATTTTCTTTGGTACCATGCTCAGTAAGAAAAAGGAAGAAGGGATACTTGAAATACCAGTGAGTGAAGCCTATCATGATGAAAAAAGAGTTCCGTTGTTTGATAAATTCAAACCCTGGTTAGTTACTATGATAATTATCATTCTGCTTGCTTATATACCTGCACTGCTAAATGTAAATAAAAACAGTGGCCCCGGTGCGCCAAGATTTAGTATTGACAATCCTGTGCCTGAAGAACCCAAAAAGTAAATGAAAATAAAATCAACCATAAACCTTTTTATAGCTGCAGTATTTATCATTCCTGTTTCAGCATGGGCATTGGTTAGTTGGTATGAGAAAAAAGTACAGGGCTTACCAATAATGGGTCAAACAAAAGAACATCGCATTAGCGACTTTAAGTTGCTGAACCAGGATGGCCAATTAAAAAGTACTGCTGACTGGAATGGTAAGATTGTAGTAGCTGATTTCTTTTTCACCCATTGTCCCATAGTATGCCCTCAGTTAACCAACAGTTTAAAAAGAGTGCAGGAATTTTATAAAGGAGAAGATGAAATTATTTTCAACTCATTCACCGTTGACCCGGAAAGAGATTCCACTGCACAACTAAAAAAATATGCTATTCAGTTTAAACTCGATACACATAACTGGAATTTACTGACGGGTGATAAAAAAGAAATTTACAAACTGGCCCGTAACAGTTTTATGCTGGTAGCCACTGATGGTGATGGTGGTCCGCAAGATTTTATTCATAGCGAAAACCTTGTGTTGATAGATAAGCAAAAAAGAATAAGAGGTTATTATGCCGGCACCAATGACAAAGAAGTAAATCAATTGATCAATGATATAAAAAAATTAAAAGATGAAAAATAAAATATTTGTATCTGCATTACTACTCAGCTTCTTTTTAATGGCAACAGCCAATGCTATTCCTCCTATAGAAGAAGGGAAAACTCTTTTTCTTACCCGGTGTGCTGCCTGTCACAATGTAAATAAGAACATGACTGGCCCCGCACTTTCCGGAATAGATGCCCGTCGCTCTATTGACTGGATCATCAACTTTGTTCACTCATCACAAACAATGGTGAAAGGTGGGGATAAGGATGCTTTAGCCATTTTTGAAAAATTTAATAAAGTGCCGATGCCTGACCATCCGGATCTTACAGATGAAAATATAAAAAGTATTGTAGCATATATTAAAGCAGAAAGCAAACCGTTAACTGTAGATAAAGCTCAACTTGCGAAACCCGGAAAAAAACAAACTGCCTACCGACCTTTAACCATCAACAATTATGTTTTTTTTATAGGATACTTAGTAGTAGTGGCAGGTCTTATTGCAGCTTTATATTTTGCTGTACAATTAAAAACTTTTGAACGTAATAAAAAGAATGGTACTCTATCCGCTTAAGCGGATATTTGTTGGTTTTTGTTTCAATGCCGACCCCCGGTTCCCCGGGGGTTTTTTATACCCCTATCCCCTAAAGGAGTATATTAATCAACTCAAAATTGAGTGGACACTTACTATCTTTGAACGACTCCATAACCCTCCGCCAATTGGTGGAGATGGAATTAATATGCACATAGATATCCTCACCGTTTTACCTGAATTATTGGAAAGCCCTTTTCAGCATAGCATAATGAAAAGAGCACAGGAAAAAGGTTTGCTTACCATAGAAGTACATCAATTAAGAAAATGGGCAGTGAATGAATATGGCATGGTGGATGATTACCAGTTTGGCGGCGGCGCCGGTATGCTGATGATGTGTGAGCCATTAGCCAAAGCCATTGAAGAATTATCTCAAGTAAAAAAATTTGATGAAGTAATTTTTTTAACTCCTGATGGTGAATTATTTAATCAGAAAATGGCTAACAGTTTATCATTAAAAGAAAATCTATTACTCATCTGTGGTCATTACAAAGGCATTGATGAAAGAATAAGAGAACATTTCATCACCAAAGAAATTTCCATTGGTGATTATGTACTCAGTGGTGGCGAATTACCCGCAGCTATTTTAGTAGATGCTATTGGAAGATTATTACCAGGTGTATTAAATGATGAAACCTCTGCCCTCTTCGATTCTTTCCAGGATAATTTATTAGCTCCACCCGTATATACCCGGCCAGAAAATTTTCGTGGCTGGAAAGTACCCGATGTATTAATGGGTGGCAATCATAAACTGATAGAAGAATGGCGGCATGAGCAATCTATTCAACGAACAAAAGAAAGACGACCTGATCTGCTGCAGGGTGATGAATAGAAACAGAAACGCAATAAATCTACCGTTCGTCCCGGCTATTTACACTTCGCTTATTTTAATTACTGCTTATTTAAATAAATTGTCAATCTTGTTGACAGAAACCACCACTACTTGAGAAATATTATTACCCCCATCAGTTCTTGCTTGCTTTTATTTGTGTGCATCTCTTCTGCTGCGCAAAATATTGATGTATCCACTTACAAACAACAATATCAATTACACATTAATAAAACAACTGAAAAAATAAAAGTGGATGGAGAATTGACGGAGCAGGTTTGGAGCACCGCCGAAGCGGCAAAAGATTTTTGGATAAAATTTCCGACAGACGATGCCAAAGCCAAAGCATCCACCATAGTGAAGATGGCCTACGATAATAATTTTTTGTACGTTGCTGCCACCTGCTATGATAGTCTTCCCTTGGTAGCCCAATCATTAAAAAGAGATTCCCGCATTCGGGAAAGTGATGGCTTTGGAATTATATTGGACCCGATGAATAAAAAAACAAACGGTTTTTATTTCTCTGTTACCGCTTTTAATGTACAGGCAGATGATCTGCTTTCCGCCGGGCAAGAAGGTGAACTTAATTTTAGCTGGGATAATAAATGGTATTCCAAAACAAAAATATTTGCAGACCACTATATTATTGAAATAGCAATACCCTTCAAAACATTACGATATGATAAGAACAGCACCCAATGGGGACTTAATTTTATACGTAGCGAAAGAAAGAAAAATGAATTTCATACATGGACAAGAGTACCAGTTAATTTTCCCGGCCCCGATCTTGGATATACCGGCGCATTAGTATGGGATGCCTCACCACCATCTGCAGGAACTAACATTGCCGTGATACCTTATATCACCGGAGGTGCAAAAGAAAATAAACAGAACAATGAAAAATTGAGCAGCAACTTCAATGCAGGATTTGATACTAAGATCGCAGTATCCTCTTCGTTAAATCTTGATCTGACAGTGAACCCAGATTTTTCGCAGGTGGAAGTTGACAGGCAGGTAACGAATATAACCCGGTTCAGTATTTTTTTTCCGGAGAGAAGAAATTTCTTTTTAGAAAACAGCGATCTGTTTTCCGGTTATGGCATTCCACCTATTCGTCCATTTTATTCAAGAAAAATTGGTTTAGATAATGATGGAAACACTATACCAATTATTGCGGGCATACGACTTACGGGAAATGTAACTCCACGGACAAGAGTGGGATTGATGACGATGCAAACAAAATCCAAAGGAGATTTTGCTGCGCAAAATTATTCTGCCCTATCTGTCAATCAGCAGGTGTTGAGGCGATCTGTTGTTAAAGCATATTTTTTAAACCGATCAGCTATTGCCACAGATGATCATCCTATAAAAGATCCGCTGGATAAATATGGCCGTAATGCCGGAGGCGAATTTAATTTTTACAATGAAAAAGGAAATATACAGGCATGGGCTGGCTATCATTCATCCATAAAAAAAGATATTCATGATGACAATGGATATTTGAACCTCGGAGGCGGATATTTTGGAAGAACATTTAACTCGTTACTTAATTTTGACAATATCGGTGGTAAGTTTTATACCGACATGGGTTTTCTGCAACGTATAGAAAATTATGATGCATTACGGGATACAGTGATCCGGGTGGGGTATAAATCTTTTTATAATGAGACCCAGTATAAAATTTTACCAGAAAAAGGAAAATTAAACCAGATCGATTTTAATCTAGAAAGTTCAGTAGTATTGAACCCTGATAATACTTTCAATGAATTATCAATGGAGCCCGGCATTGGCTTTGATGGAAGGAATACCAGTTCAATTGATGTGGGTATGAATTATAACCGCACCAAACTATTGTTTCCTTCAGCTTTTACTGATGCTGACCCTTTGCCTGCCGGCATTTATTCTTACACACAGGGTTGGATAAGATTAAGATCTGACAGCAGAAAAAATTTATCGGTTACCGGCGGTGCAACAGTAGGTGGCTATTATAACGGACAGCTTACACAATTATCTGCCGGCATCATATTTCGTAGGCAACCAAATATTACCATTGAGCTAAATGGAAATTACAACCGGTTAAAATTTCCGGCTCCTTATGGTAACGACAATCTTTTTTTATTGGCAAGCCGGGTGGAGATCAGTTTTTCTAATTCTATTTTCTGGACCACTTTTTTTCAATACAATACCCAACGTAATAATATAAATATCAACAGCCGATTGCAATGGAGATATAAACCAGCCAGCGATTTCTTCCTGGTTTACACAGACAATTACTTTTCTGATCCTTTGCTAAAAAATAAAAACCGTGCATTGGTGTTCAAGCTCAATTATTGGTTAAATATGTAATTACAATCCACCGATTGTCTTATTTTTAAATGCAGATATTTTATTTCTGCATTTCAATAATTATTTTATGGATAATAATCGCAGAAAATTTCTTCGCCGTGCTGCACTTGGTGCTGGTGCATTGGCAACCGGTATTCCTTCTTTTGCAAAAGTAGTTGGAACCACGGATGATCAAATGGATCGTTCCATTGAAAATGAAAAAAATGGACAACGATTTAATATGTGTGGATATGCGGCGCCAAAAATTGAAACCGTTCGTATTGGAGTAATTGGTCTTGGCCAAAGAGGATCAGAAGCAGTAGAACGGTTAAGTTTTATTGATGGTGTGGAGATCGTTGCTCTTTGTGATAAATATTCTGATAGAGTTGCTGCTTCACAAAAGACTTTAGTGAAAATGCAAAGACCCAAGGCAAAAGAATACAGTGGTGAAGAAGGGTGGAAAGCATTGTGTGAAAGCAATGATATTGATTTGGTGTACACTCCCACTCCCTGGCATTTACATACACCTATCGCATTATATGCGATGAAGAATGGTAAACATGTAGCAACCGAAGTGCCTGCATCCAAAACAATTGATGAATGTTGGGAACTGGTGGAAACATCAGAAAAAACTAAGAAGCATTGCATGATGCTTGAAAATTGCTGCTACGATTTTTTTGAACTGCTTACATTAAATATGGCCCGGCAGGGAATGTTTGGTGAAGTAATACATGCTGAAGGTGCATACATACATGACCTGACCAAAGACTGGCTCTTCAATAAAAATGCCTATGCCGATATGTGGCGGTTAAAAGAAAATATCGGGCACAATGGAAATTTGTATCCTACTCATGGTCTTGGTCCAATAGCCCAGTGTATGAATATAAACCGGGGAGATAAGTTTGAGCATCTTGTAAGTATGAGCACCAATGATTTTACCATGAACAATATGGCAAAAGATCTGGCTGCAAAAGATTCTTTCTATCAAGAATATGTTGACAAGCCTTATCGTGGCAATATGAATACAACATTGATACGATCCAACAAAGGAAAAACAATAATGGTGCAACATGATGTATCTACCATACGACCTTATTCAAGAATACATTTGGTAAGTGGTACAAAAGGTGCTGCGCAAAAATGGCCGGGCCCACAGCGAATAGCTTTCGGGCATAGCTGGATGAAACCCGATGAACTAAAACAACTGGAAGAAAAATATGCACCTCCGATTGTAAAACACATCGGTTCTATTGCCAAAGAAGTAGGCGGACATGGTGGTATGGATTTTATTATGGATTGGCGGTTGATCGATTGTCTTCGCAATGGATTACCACTTGACCAGGATGTGTATGATGCAGCAGCATGGAGTTGCCTGATGCCGCTAAGTGAAAGATCAGTTTCTAAAAATTCAAAAACAGTAGATATTCCCGATTTTACAAGAGGCGCCTGGCAAAATAACAAACCGGTTGATCTTACATTGAATGGTGGTGCTACTACTGGTGTTAGAAATATTAAACCAGATTTAAAAATGTAATAAGCAAATTATAACTGACCAAAATATTATTTATTTATAGTAATAAAAAAACAACAGGCCGCAGCAAACTGCGAACCTGTTGTACTATCTCGGCTTAATTTAGTTTTTTACAACTTTCACTACTTGCCTGGTCATACCATTTTTAAATGCGGTAACCATATAAGTACCTTTTGCCAATCCACTATTATTCCATTCAATAGAATATACTCCAGTGTCATGTTTTTTATCAGCCAGCACTTTTACAAGTTTGCCCTGTATATCAAATACAGCAATTTTTACCTGTGATGGCGCATCCACACTATAGCGGATAGTGTTGCTTCCATCAGTTGGATTAGGATAAGCAGCGAGGTTTATTTCGCTGGATGACAATCCAAGTGCAACAGGTTGTTTGGTTGTTGTAGCCATTGTTCCTGTAATGGTTCCACCTTTATTAGCATTACTGCTACTGGTATTGCAATCGCAGTTATGAGTACCGGGCCATGGAGATGCTACGTATGGAAATGATGATTTCAATGGAGCATCATTAGAAGTAACACCTGCGGTGTAAGAATATACACCCAGCAGATCTGGTGTAACAGGACTGCCCACACAATTATAATCATCATACCACAAACCAATGGCTGCTAAAACTATTCCACTAACTGCCTGCAATTCTATTCTTACTATATCATCTTCCAATCTTCTTCCATTTGGAAAACCATCCATGTTTGGAATATTTTGTAAGGATGCATTTGCATTGTAAGCTGGATCAGTTAATCCTAATACTGCAGCCTGTACTAAGCCAAGGTTGCTGAATTTAGAATCTGTACGGGATGTTGGCGGTACTGCCATATTCAATCGAAGCATATCACCACCCGTTGGCAAAAAATTATTGATAAAAGGCTTACCTGCTGCTAATGGATTTCCACCTTTACCTGTTGCTAATTGATAGGGTTTTAAATTAGGGACACCGGTATTAAAAATGGGCCATAGGTCTACAGAACGGGGAGAGTTAGCGGCGGGTAAAAGAAGATTACCAAAAATAGCATCGTCCAATGCACCACCGGCCAATGCTGCATTTCCTTTTAAACCATACAAACCATTTTGGCCATTTCCAAAACCAAAACCTGTTCCACCAAAAGCACATGCCAAAGAATTTTTTTGAATACGCAATGGTGTTAATGCAGGAACGGCTGGCCCAAATAGAGCATCATCCATATACAAACCCAGCTCCGGATTATAAAAATAATTTCCGAAAGTACTTATTCTTGCCAGGTCCTGATAAGGTGTTAATGTGTTCCAATAATCTTTCATACCAATCGGTACAATCACTTCATTGGTAAGTGGCATACCAAGGCGGGATACTTGTACCCATTGACCTTTATCACCACCTCCATTATTATTATTTTCATAATCCTTGTAGTCTTTTAAAATATTTATTTTTTGCCGACTGGCAGATGCCCAAACACCAATTACATAATTAGGATCAAGGATGCTTGTAGCCTGCGAAACAGGTTTGCGATCTTTCTGTAAAGTTGCTATATCGATCTGAAGAGCAATGGTAGAAACATTCAAACACTTTAAACCATCAATAGATTGTGAGCCGGTAGTGCGGGGTGCATCTCCCAGGTCAAATATACCACCAAGATCAACAAAGAAAGGATCGTCTGCAGTGCCACAAAAAACTTTTTCGCCGGTAGTAGCAGTAGCAATGGAGTTTGTAATTAGTTGCTCATGACTTGAAGCACCCAATCCCACAACCGGATCGCTGATAGAACGGGGGCCAATGTTTGGTGGTGGTACTATTCCATTACTTACAATTGTAGAAAAGTTTTTTCCTCCATCCATGCTTCTCTCCAGTTTGTAAGAAGTTTTCAGGTTTTGTTTTCCCAGCCGAATATTAAAAAAAGTAGTAGGGTCTTCGTTTTTTTTGGTGAAGGTGAAACGATAAACAATATCATCCCCATTGGTAGCTGCATTATTATCAATATGAATTTCGTACCGGATATTTTCTCCAAAAGAATAATAATTAGGACCTGCCTGTGGCAACTGCCCAGGCACATAGTTAGCAATAATCGTTATTTTATTTGGTTCATCAGGACTTCGGAATGCATACAAATCGGTATTATCGGCAAGTGGATCATTCGCAATCAGCGGTGCTTCCCGGTGGCTGGATGCAAATGCTCCAAACGGAAACACCGTGGTAAGCATAGCTATCAATAAAACAGATGCATAGATTTTTTTTTTCATAATCATATAGTTTAAATTGTAAAGAAAACACCGATATAAGTCATTTATAAAAAATGACTGCCGGGTTCTGAGGTTGGTTAAATGAAGCTATTGAAGCAATTCTTAATAGCTTAAATCATATAAGTAAGGATTAACTTAATAAGGCAGGTAACTCAGAGGTGGATATTATTTTTTTCGCAGGGAATTATAATTACGAGTAGATGAGATTTATGGATTTTATAACAAAAAATTATCGGTGTAGATATTTGTGTGAAATAAGAATACCTGGTCCCGATATGCAGGCCTTAAACAACAATATGCTGATAATAATAAGTGATTTAATATTGTTTAAAAAAAGAATGCAATACGGAACAGGCTTTGAATTTCAATGACTTAAGAGTTAATAAAGTAAAAGAATCATCTTTTAATTAGCCGGAAAAGCTTAATTTCACCGTGTTCGATTAATCACTATCTCAAACTGGTTTTTTTATTTTTCCAACTCATTTTGCAGACCAAAAATAAATATTAAGCAAATCAATGAAGACGCTGAATGTAATAACTGACCCCGTTTATACCGAACCAAAAGAATTTTCCCGATATGAAAAATTCTGGCTCCGGTTTTTGAATGATAAAAGAGACCTTCCTTTTATCCATTTATTGACTGCTATTCATATTTTAGTAATTCCTGTTGCCATCATTTTATATACACCTCTTTTACAAGGTGGATATTGGTGGCTGCTGTACATTCCTTATTTCTATGTCTCCCAAATGTATTTTAAAGGCCGCTTTGGATTAATGCTGCATTGCATCAGTCATCGCAAACCTTTTAAAAAAGGATACATCTGGCTATATCATTACATCGTATGGTTTGTATGTCCATTCTTTGGACACACCCCAGAAACTTATTTTGTACACCATATGGCCATGCACCATGTGGAAAATAACCAGGAAGATGATGCCAGCAGTACTTTAAAATTTAAAAGAGATAGCCTGTTGGATTTTCTGAAATATGTCGGTCGCTTTTTGTTTATAGGCGCCATTGACACTTTCATGTATTTCTTTAACCGCAAGAGAAAAAAACTCTATCTGCGATTAACTTATGGGGAGTTGGCATTCTACCTATTTTGTGTGGGGATGTCTTTTGTAAATTTTAAAGCCACACTTTTTATTTTTATTATTCCTTTTGTATTTGCCCGTATAGTAATGATGCTGGGCAACTGGGCACAACATTCTTTTATTGATAAAAATAATACAGAAGATAATTTTACCAGTGCTATCAATTGCATCAATACCAAGTACAACCAGATGTGCTGGAACGATGGTTATCACACGGTGCATCATCTTCGACCTGCCATGCATTACACCGAAATACCGGGAGAGTTTCTAAAACTACGGTCGGAGTTTGCTGCTAAAAAAACATTGGTCTTCGATGGCATTCATTACCTGCATATATTTATCTGGCTGATGACAAAGCGGTATGATAAACTGGCTGATAACCTGGTGAATATTGATAATGCTTTTTCGAGCCGGGAAGAAGCTATTGCACTGATGAAAGAACGAACAAAAAGAATAATTATACCACATAATTCAGTGGAAGATGTAAAGCTAAGTAAAGCAACTGCATAAAAAATGGGCTTCAACTTGAAGCCCATTTTTTATTATTATCAATTATCTATTCTTTCTAATCTTTTTTAATTCCGATCACCGGTAAGCTTTTATCCCGTATCAGTTGATTCAACTTTACAACATCTACTTCCATTATAGATTTTAACTTGTTTAGTTGTTCATCAATTTGTCCGCCGATTACCAGGTAAGCATCCTTCATTTGCTGTGCCAGTACTCCATTACCAGCTTCTGCATTTCCATACAATCCACTTAGCTTATCATCTAATCGTATTGGATAATTCAATACATCCTGTCCGCTTTTTGCTTTGGTTTGATGAAGGGCTTCTTCAACCGTTGTAAGTTTTTTATTAATGTTGTCTATCATGGTGTTCACTTCCTTCACAGAATCGGCTGCCCATTTTTCTTTGTATCCATTCATCTGCCCACGGAGATCTTTTATATTCTTCAGGGCTTTTATTGTTTCACTAAATTTATCTCTCGCCGTTATCAAAAAATTAAACTGCTCTTCGTACTCTGCCTGTGTGGTAGCATAATTTGGATCTGGCTTAACGGTGAATTTTGTAATAGAAGAGTCTTTCCCCATTTTGAATTTTACAAAATAATCACCCGGTATTGCTTTAGGGCCATTTACATTTCCATTCCATACGATCATGCCTTCCGGAATTTTTTCTGCATCGGTATAATTCATATTCCACACAAATTGATTCAGCCCTTCCTTTACATCGATCTTGTCCACAGGAGGCTGTGCCTTTTCTTTTGAAGTGGTACTAAATGTTTTAATCTCTTTTTGATTCTTATCCATTACCACTACAGTAAGTTTAGCAGAGTCGGCCATATCATTTACATAATAAGGTACTACCACACCATTAGGAGGATTAATACCAACATTTCTTTGAGTGCCGCCAAATTCTCCACGACCACCACCCTGCATACGATAAGCAGGGTAGGGAGAAAATACATGCAGATTTTTTGAAGTAATATTTGCATTGGCCTGCTGCACTACACTCAGATCATCTAATATATAAATGCTTCTACCCTGTGTTCCAACGATCAGATCATTATCTTTTATTGCAAGGTCTGTTACAGAAAGCACCGGAAGATTTAATTGAAAAGGTTTCCAATTTGCGCCATCATCATAACTCATATACATTCCATACTCTGTTCCTGCATACAACAAGCCACTTCTTATTTTATCTGCACGGATGGCTCTTGAGAAATGCATTCTGTTGATACCATTATCAATCCGCTTCCAGGTTTTCCCATAGTCCTCCGTTTTATAAATGTATGGTGCAAAATCATCCAGCTTATATCTTGTGCCTGCAAAATATGCTGCACCTTTTTTATGCGGATCGGCTTCCACACAATTCCACATCATCCATTTCGGAGAATCTTTTGGTGTTACATTCTCCCAGTTCTTTCCGCCATCCTTACTTACATGTATCAATCCATCATCACTACCGGTCCATAATAAATCTTTTTCATATGGACTCTCAGTAGCAGTAAAAATGGTGCAATAATATTCCACCCCGGTATTATCTTTTGTTATGGGTCCGCCGCTAGGGGCTTGTCTTGCTTTATCATTGGTAGTTAAATCAGGACTAATGTTCTCCCAATTCTTCCCTTCATTCTCCGATACGAATAAATGATTACCTGCTGCATACAATCTTTTAGGATTATGTGGCGAAAAGAAAATAGGATAGTTCCACTGAAAACGATATTTCTGTACATCAGCACCAGCTCCAATTCCATCATCAGGCCACACATTTATTTGTCTTGATTCATTTGTTTTATGATCTACTCTTGCCATGAATCCCATATAACTTCCTCCATAAGTAATATCTGGATTCAATGGATCTGCAACTACATATCCACTTTCACCACCAGCCGTTGGTTGAAAATCATTGGCTGTAATGGCAGGGCCGTATGTTCTTGAACGAATACGAAATGCACTGTTATCCTGCTGACCGCCCAATATGCGATAAGGAAATGCATTATCAGTACTTACTCTATACACCTGCACCGTTGGTTGATTAAGATATGTGCTCCAGTTAGCACCACCATCATACGATACCTGTGCACCACCATCATCGGCCACTATCATCCTGTTACCATCTTCAGGATCGATCCACAGATCATGATGATCTCCATGCGGCGTAGGAATACTTTTGAAAGTTTTACCCCCATCTGTGCTTATCATAAAACCAACATTGGGGCAATACACTTTGTTCTCATTTTTTGGATCAACAAAAACTTTAGTGTAATACCATGCCCGTTGCCGGATATTATTATCACTGCTTTGCAATGTCCAGTTTTCACCGGCATCTGTACTTACAAATAATCCACCTTTTTCATTTTCGATCAATGCATATACCTTATCTGTATTCGAAGGCGCAACAGCTACACCCACAATTCCCCATGCACCTTTTGGTAATCCTCTTCCGGCAGAAATATTTTTCCATGTTTCGCCACCATCAGTACTTTTCCATAAACCGCTACCATCACCACCGCTTTCCATACTGTGTGGCGTTCTTATTACTCGCCATGTTCCCGCATATAATGTCATCGGGTTGCCGGGTTCCATCACCAACTCACTGCAACCGGTTTGATTATTTACATACAAAACTTTCTTCCATGTTTTTCCTCCGTCTGTTGTTTTAAAAACGCCTCTCTCTTCATTGGGGCCAAACAAATGGCCCATAACGGCAGCCCACACCACATCAGGATTTTTTGGATGAATAACAATACGGATGATATGACGACCGTCTTTTAATCCGAGGTTCTTCCAATTTTTTCCACCATCATCGCTGCGCCAGATTCCTCCAAGACCTTCACTTACATTACCCCGCATTGTATGTTCACCTTCACCTGCATAAATGATTGTTTCATCCGATGGTGCTACTGCTACCGATCCAATAGAACCGCCAAAATATTTATCAGAAATATTCATCCAGTTGCTGCCACCATCAGCAGTTTTCCATACACCGCCGCCAACACCACCAAAGTAAAAAGTATTGCGGTTCTTATTACTTCCAGCAACAGCAGCACTTCTTCCACCACGGAAAGGACCGATAAGACGGTACTTCAGATTTTTAAATAAAACAGTTTCTTTATTATCGGTAACTGTAGCAGAAACTGGTTTTGTTTTTTGGGCAACCAGGTTAAAAGCGATGCCGGTAAAAAGCAGTAATAAAAATAATTTTCTCATGTTTTAAATATTAGAGCAATGAATGTACGAATAGTTATGCCTGAAAAAACAGCAATGGCCATCCTTTTAGAAGGGATGGCCATTGCTGTTTTTTTGGATTAAAATCCTCTCTTTTCCCCGGGGTTTGGTGGAAGCAGACCTTCCTTTTTTAAACCTTCCATAATTTCCTTATCATATTTTTTCAGTATTTGTTGATTAGTCTGCTCTTTCTTCTTTACTTCCTGTTGCAAAACAGTTACCCGCTGCACCTGCAGGTTAGAAGGAGCTGCTTCCTGTCCGGTTACCCCGGAATATACTTCTGTTATTTCTTCCCGTAATTTTTTCTCATCAGCAAAAACAGATTTTTGTTTGGTAGCCAGTAATTCTGCCCTTAGTTTTTCCAATTCATCATTGTATGTAATCATCATTTTTTTAAGAGATGAGTCTGTCACTTTAGAAAGATTATCCTTTATCAGCTTTTGTCTTCCATTAATAGTATCTACAACAGCAGCAAGTTGTTCATGCATTTTATAAATATCCATAGCAGTTTTATGCTGGAGCTTACGATCCTGCAGGGTAAAGTTTTTATCAGTTGCATCATGCACTAGTTTTATGACAGATGTATAAACTGAATCACCTACTTTAAGTTTTATGGTATAATCACCCGGCAATACCATTGGTGCAAGAAAACCGGAAAAATCTAATTTCGAACCGCCACTGGCAATTTTTGGTGGTTTCATACTCAGGTTCCAGTCCACCATATTTACTCCTTTTCTTTTACTACCCGGAATAGACTGCACAAGCTTTCCTTCCACATCATAAATGTCCACTTTTACTTCGCCGCTGCTTACCCTATCTTTCAGATAATATTTTATTGGAGGTATAGAAGGTGGATTGGGTGCCACCCAGCCACCCGTACTGGGAAAACCACCGCCTCCAAACTGCCCCATCGTTAGAGTTATAGGTGCATTGGGAAACAATACAACATTCTTTTCTGCTGTTTCTTTCTTCAAATTTCGGATGGGTGAAATATCATCTACAATTAAAATACCACGGCCATGTGTAGCAATTATTAAATCATGTGTGCGGGGATGTATTTGAATATCTCTTGCCAATACATATTCCGGTATTTTATTTTTCATACGAAACCAGTTTTGGCCGCCATCTAAGGTGGCGAACAAACCCATTTCAGTACCCAGAAATAATAAGTCTTTATTTACCAGGTCTTCTTTTATTTTATGGGCAAACCCTGTAAACTCTGAACTGCTAAGCAGCGTCCAAGTTTTACCCATATCAACAGAACGAGCCACATAGGTTTTATGATCGCCATACATATGATTATCAAAAGTGGCGTACACAATTTTTTTATCAAACCGGGATGGTTCAATGCTGCTGACCCATGTTTGTGACGGGATGCCGGCTCTTGAATAGTTAGCCGACACATTGATCCATGTTTTACCAGCATCCAATGTATATTGTAAATTGCCATCATCCGTTCCGGCCCAGATTAATTTTTCATCTAATGGAGATTCTGCAACGGTGAAAATAGTACAATGATTTTCTGCCGATGTATTATCAGCACTCAGGCCACCACTGTTTTCCTGTTCCTGTTTCTTTTTATCGTTGGTAGTAAGGTCGGGTGAAAGACGGGTCCAGTTTCTTCCCTGGTCAATTGATTTGTACAGATACTGGCTGCCCATGTATAAATTTTTTTTATTGGCGGCACCAATTACTATCGGTGTATTCCAGTTCCAGCGGAGTTTATCATCACCGGGTGCCTGCTGAGGTTTTATATTAACTGCTTTGTTATTTACTAAATTAATGCGGTTAATATTTCCTCCTTGTGATTCTGCATAGGCCGTATAAATATCATTGGGGTCAGGTTGCACCCAAAAACCATCACCACCGTTCAGCGATTTCCAGTTTGCATTACTTACCCCGCCCGATGCAGCAGATGGGCCTATCCAGCTTCCGTTGTCCTGCAAACCACCATATATATTATAAGGTTTTCTATCATCCACTGCTGCATGATAAAATTGTCCAACGGGTAAACTCTGCACAAAACTCCAGGTGGCACCTTTATCTAAACTAATGTAAACGCCACCATCTGTACCGAGGTAAAGCTGATTGGTATTGTTTGGATTAATCCACAAGGCATGATGGTCGCTGTGGACCCATCCACCTTCATTACTGGCATCGGCAAATGAATACCCACCATCACTGGAATAAGAAAATGATAAGGCAGGGCGGTACACCCTTTTCGGGTCTTTCGGGTCAATAACAATCGTAGCAAAATAAAAAGGCCTTGACACCACATTGAAAGTGGCACTTTGTTTCTTCCAGTTTTCTCCGCCATCGGCTGAAATGTACAAACCAGTTTCATTGGCTTCTACAATGGCTACTAAATTTTGCGGAGCACTTGGTGCTACAGTAAACGCAATTCTGCCAAATGGTTTTGCAGGTAACCCGTTTTTTATTTCCTTCCATGTTTTTCCACCGTCAGTACTTTTCCAAAAACCGCTGCCATTTCCACCCGAGTTAAAAGCATAAGGCTTGCGGCGAAACTCCCAGGTGGAAGCATATAATGTATCTGGATGCTGCGGATCTACTGCCACATCTGCACAACCGGCATCTTCACTGATAAATAAAATTTTTTCGAAATTCTTTCCTCCATCGGTTGATTTGTATAAACCTCTTTCTTTACTGCTACTCCATAAAGGGCCGGGCACAGCAGCATATATAATATTAGTGTTGGCAGGATTAATTACCAGCTTGGCAATATGTTCTGTTTTTTCAAGACCTAGTTTTGTCCAGTTTTCACCGGCATCGGTTGATCTGTAAATACCATCTCCTATGGAAACTGAATTCCGCATATTGCTTTCGCCGGTTGCCGCATACACAATCTTAGGATTTTTAGGATCAATGGCTATGGCACCAATACTTTGGCAATATTTATCAAAGATGGGTTTGAATGATGCTCCGGCATTAGTTGTTTTCCAGATACCACCACCGGCTGTTCCAACATAAATAGTTTTACCATCTTGTGCCACACCTTCAATGGCAGTAATACGGCCGCTCATAGTACCAGGCCCCAGCCACCGGGCTTCCATCATACCAAAAGTGCTGCTATTAATTGTTGTCTGGCTGTAACAGGCAGTTACTGATAATGCTATAATTGCTGAGAAAAATTTTTTCATGAAAAAAAATTGAAGTGGAAAAATAATAACAAACCCCGGCTTTTCAACCAGGGCTTGCTTGTTTTATTATTTCAAAGTCTTAAGATAGATTTAATCACTAACTCACTTTTTAAAAATTGCTTCATCTACTGCCCCGTTAATGATGATTTTACCAATATTGAGTTCTCCAAAAGGAAGAGTCATTGACTTGGCCACCACAATACCCTCTGGCAACTTTTCATAGTTACTGTAGCTGGTAGCAACTTCTACTTCCTGTCCATTTGCTTTTTTTATCGAAACACTTTTGATAAGATAATTGGTTTTAGTTTCTATATACATAGTTTCGGGGCTTCCTCCCTTTTTATTCACTTTTACTTTATAGCACTCCGTGCCATCTACATCATCTTTACCGAGATATTCTACCGAATGTCCTTTTGCAGCATAATCTATCAGGCTGCCCTGAACATCCATTTGTTCCTGCGATTCAGCAAGGTCTTCAGCTGTCATTGCTTCAGGTGCCTGCTGACCTTGAAATGGCATATAATTCCATCCTTCTGTAGGGGTAACGATGATATAACCAGTCATCCCCATTATAGAAATATCCTGGCGGGAACCTTTTTTATGTAAAACGGTTTGAGTAACAGATAATTCCGCTCCCTGAACTTGCATAGTACCCTCCATCTTCAATGAATTTACTTTTTTCCAGGCATCAACACCCCCTATTGCGTCGATATGTTTATTGATCACCTCATCAGCAGTTTGTGAAAAAGCATATAAGGCTGTTGATAGAAAAAGGAAAGAAAAAAGAATGCGTTTCATATTGTGTGTTTTTGTTTTAAAATAGAGTTCAAATGTAAAGTTTAGCTGTTATCAAATGATTATTTTAGTATGAAATAACAAAATAAACAGATGAAAGGTTCATTTTTGGTCACTAGTAGGTTAGTAGATGTTCATTCACAGACGATATATCCTGCGGAAGTAGTTGTAAAGGATGGAAAAATAGTTTCTATAAAACAATTAGATGATTCCATGCTTTCGGATAAACATTTCATTCTCCCCGGTTTTATTGATAGTCATGTGCACATTGAAAGCTCTATGCTGGTACCATCGGAGTTTGCAAGACTGGCCGTAGTGCATGGCACAGTGGCTACGGTAAGTGATCCGCATGAGATAGCGAATGTATGTGGCATGCCTGGTGTGGAGTTTATGATTGAAAATGGAAAGACGGTTCCGTTCAAATTTAATTTTGGTGCCCCAAGCTGTGTTCCTGCTACTATATTTGAAACCGCAGGTGCAGCATTAGATGCAACGGATGTAGAAAAATTATTACAACGGGATGAAATAAAATATTTGAGTGAGATGATGAACTTCCCCGGTGTGCTGAATGGGGATGAAGAAGTAATGAAAAAAATAGCAGCTGCGCATCGTTTATTAAAACCGGTGGATGGCCATGCACCCGGCCTGCGGGGTGAGGATGCAAAAAAGTATATTGCTGCGGGCATTACTACCGATCATGAATGTTTTACAAAAGAAGAAGCTTTAGACAAATTGCAGAACGGAATGAAAATTATCATCCGGGAAGGTAGTGCTGCCAAAAATTTTGATGCATTGATCGATCTGTTGCATGATTATCCTAACCTGATGATGTTTTGCAGTGATGATAAACATCCGGATAGTTTGGTGCTGGGCCACATCAACCAACTATGTGCAAGAGCAGTAGCCAAAGGCATTGATATATTTAAAATACTAAAAGCAGCTTGTGTAAATCCTGTACTGCATTACAAATTAGATGTAGGATTATTAAGAGAAGGCGATGCCGCTGATTTTATTGTAGTAAAAGACCTGGAAAAATTTGAAGTAGTAAAAACTTTTATCAATGGTGAACTGGTGGCGGAAAATGGAGTATCGAATATTAAAACTGAAAAGTCGGGAGTAGTAAATAATTTTTCTTGTACAAAAAAAGAAGAAAGTGATTTTGAGATCAAAGCAATGCCGGAAAAAGAAATACTTGAATCCAATTGGTTACACGAAAATGGCCCTAACAATATTAGGATTTCCGTTATCGAAGCATTGGATGGCCAGTTAATAACAAATCACTTATCACTAAAGCCTAAAGTAGTAGATGGATTAATTGTAAGTGATGTAATGAAAGATATTCTAAAGATTGTTGTAGTCAATCGTTATAACAATGCGTCGGTTGCAAAGGCATTTATCAAAAATTTTGGATTAAAGGAAGGAGCATTGGCATCTTCTGTAGCACATGATAGTCATAACATAGTCGCCGTAGGTGTGGATGATGAACATATTACAAAGGCTGTAAACATGGTGATTGAACATACAGGCGGCGTAAGTTTTTGTAAAGCTGATCTGGATATGATCGTTCCACTACCCGTTGCCGGACTGATGAGTAATGAAGATGGTTATAAAATTGCGGAGCAATATTCTATGATTGACAAAGCTGTAAAAGAAGCCGGCTCCACATTAGCTTCTCCATTCATGACACTTTCCTTTATGGCTCTGCTGGTTATTCCACATTTGAAGTTGAGTGATAAAGGATTATTTGATGGAGACAGGTTTGAACTAGAGGATTAAACCCGTTGTGATACAAAAAATTGATTATTGCTGATATTATTTTTTTATTACTTTTTTTTCATATGTAAAAATGTATTCATAACAATTTTTTAATCCAGTAAATTTGCGCAAACTAACAACAATGAAAAAAAATACTTCGAAACGAGGTGGGCTATTATTTGCCTCCTTGTTTTTGCTAACAATCAATCTTTTTGCACAAGTTACCACAGCTACTATCAGCGGATTGGTAAAGGATTCTAAAGGAGCAGCACTGGCCTCTGCTACTGTCACGGTCGAATTTCCAGATGCTGGTATTAAGCAAGTTTTAATAACAAAAACCGACGGCCGTTTTACCGTACCCAACCTAAGAGTTGGTGGCCCTTATAAAATAACGGTTAATCATGTAAGCCATCAACAGGTCATTTCAGAAAATATTTTTCTTGAGTTGGGACTGAACAACTCTGTTGAATTCACCATGCAGGAAGCTGCAACCGTATTAACAAATGTAACTGTCGCTTCAAGTTCTAAAGTATTTGATGATAAAAGAACAGGTGCTTCTACCAATATCACTAACCGGCAGTTAAGAACATTACCAACGATTTCCCGTTCAGCAGATGATTTTTTAAGACTTACCCCATCGGCTTCTTCAACCTACAATGGCATGTCATTTGGCGGAAGAAACGGACAGTACAACAATTTTTCATTAGACGGTGCAGTATTTAATAATCCTTTTGGATTGGATGCACCCACACCCGGCGGACAAACAAATGCTCAGCCAATTTCTTTAGATGCTATTGAACAAATACAAGTAAATCTTGCTCCTTATGATGTAACTCAGGCTGGTTTTACCGGCGCCGGTATAAACACAGTAACAAAATCAGGAAGCAATCGTTTTTCTGGAACAACATATCTTTTTTATCGTAACCAATCTCTTACAGGAAAAAAAGTTTCGGGTACTAAGTTTGTGGTACCAGACCTGAGCCAACTCCAGGGAGGTTTTGCATTTGGAGGAGCTCTAAAAAAAGATAAACTGTTTTATTTCTTAAGTTTTGAAACAGAACAACGGACGGATGGTGCCTCCAGCTATGTAGCTCGTAATGCTGGCAATGATGGTAAAACAAATACATCAAGAGTGCTTGAAGCTGATCTGATTGCAGTAAGCAATATCTTAAAAAATCGTTTCAATTATGAAACAGGCCCTTACCAGGGATTTATTCATGATCAAACTAATTATAAGTGGCTGGCAAAATTAGACTGGAACATCAGCCAGGTTCATAAACTATCATTTACTTACAATGGATTGGATGCTAAAAAAGATAAGCCTGCCCACCCAAGTGCTATAGGCCGCAGGGGGCCAGATTATACCACTTTGCAATTTCAAAATTCAGGATATCAAATAGTGAATAAACTCAATTCATTTGGAACAGAGTTAAAATCAAACTTCAAAGGAAATGCTGCAAACAAACTGAGAATGGTGTACACACTTTTCAGAGATAATCGTAATCCTTTCTCCACTCCTTTCCCTGTTGTAAATATTTCAAAATTTAATTCCCGTTACATAGTAGCCGGGCATGAACCTTTTTCCATTAATAATGATCTGAAACAAGATGCAATACAAATAACAAACGATTTTACACTTTATAAAAAGAAACACACTTTCACTTTTGGCGGTTCTTATGAATCTTTCAAATTTGCCAACTCCTTTAATTTAGTTGGCTATGGATTCAATATGTTTTTGGGTGATGTAGATATTCAAACTTTTAAAGACAGTGTACCTACAGGCCGCCCACTATGGTTCGGTGTTTTCAATTTAGATCAGTTTAATACTTATGCTAAAAACAGAGCCGCTGCCAATAAATGGGCTTTGGTAGAAATGACACTGGGCCAGTTTTCTTTGTATGCACAAGATGAAATACAGGTTAGTCCTAAAGTGAAAATGACTTTTGGTCTCAGAATGGACAAACCTGTATATAGTAATGCATCCTATACTACTCCCAATACACAAGACGATGTTTTTGCCCCAAATGCAGGAACTTTTACCGGAACATTCAGCAGTGGTTCACCAACCATTCTTAATTCAGATGTGCTTACTTTATTTGATGAGAACGGCAAACCGATTACAAATGGTAAAGGAAAAGACCTTGACAACACACAACTACCCACAACAAAGCCTTTGTTTTCTCCACGGTTTGGTTTTAACTGGGATGTAAAAGGAAATAAAACATTACAGCTTCGTGGAGGTTCAGGATTATTTACAGGTCGCTTCCCCTTTGTATGGATAGGCAACCATATTGGTAATCCATTCAGTTCCTTTTATAATGCAACGCACAAAAATTTCAGATGGCCCCAGGTATGGCGCACCAATCTCGGCACAGATTTTAAAATTCCGGCCGGAACAATTTTTAGTATTGATCTTGCCTATACAAAAGATGTAAAAGCCATGATGGTTCGTAACTATAGATTAGGAACACCAACTGGTGTTTTAAATTCAGGTACCGGTGATAAAAGAAGTATTTATCTACCCGCTAACCAGGGAAATACCAATACTTATGTATTCACTAATACCAAAGAAGGTTACCAGTTAAATTTTTCATTGCAGGCACAGCAAACATTTAAGAAAGGATTGTTTGCAATGGCAGCTTACAACTTTAATGTGGCAAAAGATGCCAGTTCTATTTCTGCAGAAATATCAAGCGATGCATTTGACAGAAACCCAATTTTGAATAATGCCAACCAGGCAATTAATTCTAATTCTCTCTATGGCAACAAACACCGCTTTATCATTGCCGCATCTAAAAGATATGATTATGGAAAAGATAAAAAGTGGGCAACTACCTTTTCATTATTCAGCTCATGGACATCAGGCAACCGGTTTGCTTATGTATATGGCGGCGATATTAACAATGATCAAACTGGCTCCAACGATTTATTATATGTACCTACTGATGCGGAAATCGATAATATGACATTTACAACATTGACAGATGTAAACGGTGTAAACCAGAACCAGGCCACACAACGACAGGCTTTCAAAGCATTTATTGCACAAGATGAATACCTGAGTGATTTAAGAGGTCAGTACACAGAAAAATATGGTGGTGTAACACCCGGTTACAGCCAACTTGATCTCCGCATACTTCAGGACCTGATTCTAAATGCGAAATCAAGAAAAAGCCTGCAATTCAGTATTGATGTAGTAAATCTTGGCAACCTTATCAGTAGCAAATGGGGTGTAAGAAAATATGCCACTACTTCAGGATATTTTCAGCCATTATCTGTATCCTATAATAATAATGCTCCTACTTATCAATTTGACCCGTCGCAAAAAACAACTTTTGTTGACAGCCCGGATTTGCTATCAAGATGGCAAATTCAATTAGGCTTGAGGTTTAATTTTTAAGCTTACTAATCTTTATCATATAATATCCCGTCCGCTTATAGCACGACGGGATATTTTTTTTATTGATAATCTAATAATATTTCTGCTTATGAGACTGCATGTTTTCTACATTTGAAGCAAACTACTGGCTTCATTAAAAGCAAGCCAGGTTTTATTCTATTCAAGCAGCGATTGGAGAGTTACCACATTTAATTTCCAATCCATTATTCCCCAACTTTCACATTCCCTTAATAAGCAAAAAAGCCATTTACTGCATCTAATACGTAGATAAGTTATAAGACCCCATGCAGGGTTGACAAAGTGAAGATGGATACAGGGTCTGCAACAACTCATTCGCTTTGTTATGAAAAAAAATCTACACATCTCTGCCACCTTCGATCAGCCGGAATTTATACAAAACCTGGTAGAGAGATTAGCTTATCGCCGGTATGAATTAGGCTATAGCAAGCAAATAATGCCCACAGGTTTTAAAGCATTGGAAACTTCCAGCACAGAAACTTATGTAAGCGGAACAATGGCTCTTGATTTTCATGCGGATGCAAACATGTCTGAAGAAAAAATAAATATGCCTTTTATTACATCGTTTCTTTTTACCTGTATAAAAGGAAAAACTGATCCTTATCAATTGATATGGAGTAGTTCGTTGAATTGATGTAGCCACAGATTAGCACAGATTAACACAGATGTCTTAATAATAATTGGAGGGTTACAAAGTTTCACCCTTTTATAACCGCCATTCACCGACTTGTGGCGGCTAAGCACCCATTCCCTATTGACCATTCACCATTCACCCATTAGCTTTGGTTTAAAATTTATAAGGGATGAAGGAAGAATTTGAAAATAAATTTAAAGAGCGGATGGAACGGCGTAAACAACGTTGGGAGCAAAGAATAGAACGTAACAATGGCAATAGCCATATCTGGACAGGTATTTTTATTTTACTGATTGGTATCGCTGCTTTTCTACGGGTGAGTAATCCTGATTTGCCACACTGGATATTTAGCTGGAAAACATTGTTAATTGCCCTTGGACTTTTTGTGGGATTTAAACACAATTTTCGTGGTGGTGGGTGGATGATACCTATAGTAATCGGTAGTGCATTTTTAGTAGCAGACATATATCCTGAAGTTTCTATACGGAGGTATGTTTGGCCGGCCATATTAATTGGTATTGGTGTAATGCTGATTTTAAAACCACGTCGCAGCAACAGTTGGAATTGCATGGATGAAAAAAAAAAGACCCCATCTAACCAGGGAATAGAAGAAGCTACAGTAGTTGATGAAACTTATACCAACCAAAAAGATTACCGTGAAGATTTTGTAGACTCTACTTCCATCTTTGGCGGAGCCAAAAAAAATATTATTTCCAAAAATTTTAAAGGCGGCGATTTAGTAAACATCTTTGGTGGCACAGAACTGGATCTGAGCCGGGCAGATTTTACAGGCACTGCCGTATTGGAACTTACCACCATTTTTGGTGGTACTAAGTTTATTATTCCATCAAACTGGACGGTACGTTCAGAAGCAGTGACCATTTTCGGCGGATTGGAAGACAAACGGAATATGCAGACAGTTACTGATAATCCTGATAAAATATTATTACTAAGAGGAACAGTGATTTTTGGCGGAATAGAAATAAAAAGCTTTTAAATCCATCGGGACGTTTTGAACGACCTGACGGATTTTACCTAAAACTAACTATCATGAACTGGTATCTTGCAAAAATGGTCTTTCGCATTATCTGCGGCGAGGGAAATCATACAGCACAGTTTGATGAGCAACTTCGTTTAATTGCAGCCAGCAGTAAAGAAGAAGCATTTCATAAAGCACAAGTGCTAGGTGGAAGAGAAGAAGAAATATTTTTCAATAACAATCAGCAATTAGTACAATGGCGATTTATCAGTGTGAGTGAGCTGCTCCGGCTAAGTGAATTGATAGATGGTGCTGAAGTGTATTCCCGTATTGAAGAAAAAGACAATGCAGATGTTTACCTACACATCATTCAAAAAAAAGCAGAGCAAATTCGTTTTGATAATATACCGGAACTACTGAATCTTGCATAACTAATGGCCCATTCCCCTTTTTCCATAACCAGGTTCAGAATTATCTTCATCACTTGTTGGATAGTGCTGGTGGGTGATAATATTATGGTATTACATTTCTTTGGTCTTCCCTGGCAGGCTGCCATCATTGATAGTGCAATCTCCAATACTATTTTATTATTGGCCTGTTTGCTGGTAATGAATACTCTTCGGTATTATTTACCAAGGGGAAATCAATACATCAATATTTTTTCGATTTGCTTATTCCTAACTATTGCCTGGTTGTTATTATCTAAATGGTTATTGAAAATAACACTCAGTCATTATGATGGTTATACTGATCTATTAAGACATTCACTTTCCATCCGTTTTAGTATTGCTTTTTTGTTGCTGGGGTGTGTTACACTTATAAGTATTTTATGGTACAATCAGAAAGACCAAAAGGAAAATGAAGAACGAAAAAACGATGCAGAAAAATTAGCGAAAGAAGCAGAGTTATTCAAACTGCGGCAACAACTACAACCACATTTTTTATTCAATAGTTTAAATTCTATTAATGCATTGATTGGAAGCCGCCCCGCAGAAGCAAGAAAGATGGTGCAGCAACTATCTGATTTTTTAAGAGGCACTATAAAAAAAGAAGAAACACAATGGGTAACTCTGCAGGAGGAATTGCAATACCTGCAACTTTATCTAGATATTGAAAAAGTGAGATTTGGCAACCGGCTTGCTACTGAAATTGAAGTGGATGAAAATGTAAGCCAAATGAAACTACCGGCATTACTGCTACAACCTGTTGCAGAAAATGCCATTAAATTTGGATTGTATGACACAACGGGTGATACGGTGATACGTTTCCGGGCAACGAGGGAAAATAACAACCTGGTAATAAAAGTGCAGAATCCATTTGATCCGGAAACAGCATCGCCACAAAAGGGAACCGGCTTTGGATTAAAATCAATACAACGCAGGTTGTATTTGCTATTTGCAAGAACTGATCTATTAATAACGGAAGCAAAACAAAATACCTTTACAACTATAGTAAAAATCCCGCAACTCTGACCGGGTCGGGACGCTAAAGCGGCCTGACTCACAAACGAATAACATGAAAGTAATTATTATAGATGATGAGCCATTAGCAAGAAGTATTGTAAAAGAATATTTACAAAAACATCCGCAGTTAGAAATAATGCAGGAATGTGGTGATGGCTTTGAAGGATTAAAAGCTATTCAGCAGCATCAGCCGGATCTTATTTTCCTGGATATTCAAATGCCGAAAATTACCGGATTTGAAATGCTGGAGCTGATTGAGCAACCACCGTCTGTAATTTTCACTACTGCCTTTGATGAATTTGCCATCAAAGCTTTTGAAGCACATGCTATTGATTATTTATTAAAACCTTTTGATCAGCAGCGGTTTGATAAAGCCATTGCCAAATGGAATGAACAAAAATCAAATACTACGGAAAAAGCTACGCAGGATTTACTGGAAGTAGCTTCACAGTCTCCTTCGCAAAGCCAGCGGATAGTGGTAAAGAATGGTAGTAAAATAAAAATTATTCCGGTACATGATGTGTATTACCTGGAAGCGGCGGATGACTATGTAAAAATTCATACCAGTGAAGGATACTTTTTGAAAAACAAAACGATGATTCATTTTGAACAGTCGCTGGATAAGGAACAGTTTGCCCGTTGTCATCGTTCATATATTGTGAATGTGCAGCAGATAACAAGAATAGATCCTTATGAAAAAGATAACCATGTTGCTATTCTTCGTTCAGGAGCAAAGGTGCCTGTTAGCAGAAGTGGATATGGGAAATTGAAAGAGGTGCTGGGATTGTAATAATTTAAAATCTGTATTACCGAATATTTTTTATTTCAAAAACATAGGAAGTCCAGTTTGCACCTAAGTATAATCCTTTGGATCCCCACGGTGAAAAGGTTATTGAAAAATAAAGCATTTTGCCTGGAAACTCAGACGATGTATAATGATAAGCTTTTGCTTTAGTTTGATAATAATACCCCGAATCTTGTATAGCAAACCCTTTTGTAACAAACTCACTCATTAATTTATCACTGATTTCTTTTTTGTGAATAGTGTGGGCTATTCTCCAATCTGCACCGGCATCTGTAGTAAAATACAGGGTGGATAGCGGTATTATATTTTCCTGGCCTAAGGTATCAACGATGGCTGATCTGTTTAAACTGGCAAACTCTCCTTTTTTGGCATGAATAAAATTGGACGCTAGCTCTTTCATTAATAATTGAACGCATAGAGCATCTTCACAATTACTAAGGTTTATTAATTCATTCAACGAAAGATTATTACGGGTAGGCCCTGCAGGAGCATTCCTTGCTTCCTCTGCTATTATTTTATCAAGATCTTCTACTTTCACTGCTTTTTTATTAGCATTACTATCACAACCAGTCAGTATTTGTAGTAAGAATAGTAAGCTGTACGAAAAGATAATTCTCCGCATAAAAGTTATTGTTTAATTCTGTAAAAAATATATTCAACCGTATCAAACATATTATTGGGACTTAAAATCAATCTTGAATATTTATCGATAGTTGAATTGTAAGGCGTAATATATCGTACATAATAATTAAAAATAGTATCTCCCTTATCAGAGATAGTGTACAAACGAGGAAAGTAGTTGGGATTACTACCAGAAAAAACATATTCATATTTCCCTATAATTTTTATTGTATCGGTAGCAGGATATTTTATAAATGAATAATTCAATGTTCCATCTCGCCGAAGGCGAAACATAACAAACGCTGCATTTGATTTACTGGCCCATGTTCCGAGAATTTCTTCATTCTCTCTTACTATTTCTTTACCGGTAACTTTCTCCACTTTTTGATCAATACATTTTCTTAAAAAAAGAAACAGTCCAACTGTTAACACAATCAAAACATATGGTATAATCCGCATAGAAACTTTTATATTAAACCGATCCAAAAATGTGAAAAGTGCAAATAGAATTAAATATGTTGATAGGATTAATGTGAATGCCTTCTCTTGATAATACCCCCCGAAGCTTCCTTAATAGTGTTGGCAAAAACAAAAGCCTTGGGATCTACATCGTACACCAGGTTTTTAAGTTTTCGAAGTTCCAATCGTGTAATTACAGTAAAAATAATATCACATTCAGAGCTCACCTCAAACTTACCGGGAAGAAATCCTCTTTCTCCTTTATAAACAGTGATGCCTCTTCCGAGTTTATTTACCAATTGGTATTTGATCGCTTCACTTTTGCCGGATACTATGGTAACACCGGTATAAGCCTGCAATCCTTCTACCACATAATCAATACACCTTGTAGCTGTAAAATAAGTGAGTATTGAATAAAGGGCTGTTTCTAATCCAAAGCGAAAACCTGCAATGGTAAATATTACAATGTTGATACCTAAAATAATTTCTGAGATAGTAAATGAAGTTCTTTTAAGTGTATAGACCGCCAGTACTTCAATCCCATCCAGTGCGGCACCCGTTCGCATAATAAGCCCAATGCCAATGCCCAAAAAGGCTCCTCCAAAAATGGAGATGAGCAGCTTATCTGCTGTTACCGCAGTATTTGGTATAAGGAGAAGTGCAACTGCCAGTAGTATTACACTTAATAGAGTACGAATCGCAAAACGTTTTCCAATCGAAAAATAGCTGATGGCAATGAGTGGAAGATTTAAAACTAAAATAACTAATCCAAGATTGAAATGATAGGACTCATGGACCAGCAGTGAGATACCAGTGATGCCACCATCAAAAAATTGATTGGGTACCAAAAATAATTTTAAGGCAATGGCTGCAATGGTGACACCAATAATGGTAATAACCATATCCTGCAATAACTGCACCGGTGTATTATCATGATGATGAGAAAGGCTGGCATCAATCTTAGTATTCAGCTCTGCAATTATTTCCTGCTTTGTTTGATTCAATTCATCAATAGCTGTAGCAGTAAAGAACTTACTATTCGACAGAAATTCTACCTGCATCAGCAGCCATTCAGCATCAGTTTTTACAATTGCCCTTTGTTTAAATTCTTTATACAATCGATCGGCATTTGCTTTATATCCTTCTTTGCCTTTGAAATAAAGATCTGCATCGCACAATATTTGACCCAAATGATCTACTGGTGTTTGTGGTAACCTGGTTGCCATAATCGTACGACAGATATGCTCTACCTGGTTATCGGTGTAATCATATTTTGGTAAATACTCTCTTGCCCATATGCAGGAAATTTCCTCATGCCCATCTGCCTGCTGTAAAAAACCAGCATCATGAAATAGTGCTGCTGTTTTTAATACAATCAAATCATCCCCACTGATATTTTCTTTTATGGCCAAATGTTCAGCGGCAGCTATTACCGATTTTGTATGTGCAGCATTATGATAAGTGTAATAAGCTGGCAAATCATTTTCCAGTTTAGTCATCAGGAAATCATACACTTGTTGATACTGCATGCTCTATAAAATTTGAATCGTTTAATCCAATACCTGGTAAATTGTAAGAGGGTTGGTTTTATTTTTCAAACTTACTTCCCCTACTTTTATACATTGAAAAGACTGCTTTATTTTTTCATAGCACAATTCTGAAATTACTACCTGATTAGGTGAGGCAGCAGTTTGTAAACGCTGTGCTGTATTTACCGTGTCGCCAATTACTGTATAATCTAATCGACGTAAGGTAGCCGAACCAATATTCCCTGAGATCATTTCGCCGCTATTTATACCAATAGTTACTTGTGGTGAAAAGTTTCCGTTTGCTGGTAATGCCCCAATTATATTACGAATGGATAAGGAAGCATCAATAGCCCTGTCCAAATGATAGTCGCCTTTGAAAACAGCCATTACACAATCACCAATAAATTTATCAACGAACCCGTTTTGCGCAATGATCTCTTTTACCATTACATCAAAATAGTTGTTCAATAATTTTACTACGGTATCCGGAGTTTCATTTTCGCTGATGGCAGTAAAGCCGCAAATGTCAATGAAAGCCACCGTAGCTTCCAGTGTTTCATTTTCCATCAGGGATGTTTCAAACTCTTTACCTCCCATAAAATTCAACACCGTTTCATCCACATACATTTTCAAAATGTTATTCTCTTTGATGGCCTTCATGGTGGCCCGTAATTGGTTTACATGTTTGATGGTTTTTTCCATCGTCAGTTCCAGGTCTTCAAAGTTTACAGGTTTGGTAATGAAGTCAAAAGCCCCACGGTTCATCGCCGTGCGGATATTATCCATATCTCCATAGGCAGATACGATGACAGATTTTAACAGCCCATTCTGTTCATTCAGTTTGGTTAATAAAGTAAGCCCATCCATTTCTGGCATATTAATATCGCTAAGCACCACATCCACATCAACGTGTTGTTCCAGTAGCTCCAAAGCTTTTACACCATTGATGGCAAATACAAATTCGTATTGCTGTTCCCTGATTTTTTGCCGGAATTTTTGTTTGATAAGTACTTCCAGATCCGCTTCATCATCCACCACTAATATTTTTGCCATCAGTTTATGGTTTTTAATTTTTCCTTTAATGCAGTAAAGTCAACCGGTTTGGTCAGGAAATCATCGGCACCTAACTGTTTGGCAGTATTATAGTTTTCGGCATCACCGTAGGCAGTTATCATCATTACTACGGGTGGTGGTTTATGATATTTTTTCTTGATATGCTCCAGCAAGTCAAGGCCACTCATACCCGGCATATTAATGTCGGATAAGATCAAAACGGCTTCTTGTTCATGCTGATTAAGATAAGTGAGAGCTTCTTCTCCGGAAAATGCAAAATCAAATTGCAATTCACCGGCTTTTATTTCTTTTCGGAAGCGTTGTTCAAAAAGTGTTTGCACATCTTTTTCGTCGTCAACTACGAGGACTTTCATTTATTAGGCTTTTAGGTATGGGTGAAAATATGATTTTATATGGGCAAAGTGATAGTGAACCGGGCAAATTCTCCTTCTTTCGTTTCCACTTTCAACTCTCCATTATGTCCTTTGGTAATTATATCATAACTTAAACTAAGACCTAATCCGGTTCCTTCTCCGGTGGGCTTAGTCGTAAAGAATGGCTGAAATATTTTGTCTATTACTTTTTGCGGAATACCATTACCATTGTCAGCTATTATGATTTTCACTTTATTACCTTCTTTTTTGATAGCGGTCGATACTTCGGGGTCGTATAATTCATCAGCTGCCATTTCTTTTTTCTTTTGCAACACCGCATAAAAAGCATTGGTAAAGAGATTGAGAAATACACGGCTTATCTCCTGTGACACTATATTGATCGGCCCTAGGCTGCTATCAAACGTAGTGTCCATCTTTGCATTGAACGATTTATCCTTTGCCCGCATTCCATGAAAGCTAAGACGCATACATTCATCTAATAAATTATTTATATCGGTTGGCTCTTTTTGACTGCTTCCACTGCGGCTATGTTGCAGCATACCTTTTACTATAGATTCGGCCCTTTTACCATGGAAAGCAATTTTTTCATTGTTTGCTTTAATATCGCTGGCCAGATTAATGACATCCGCTGTTTTACCTGCGGATAAGCCTTCGGTCATTTCGTCAATTAGTTCTGTATTTACTTCAGAAAAGTTATTTACAAAGTTCAAGGGATTTTGTATTTCATGAGCAATGCCTGCAGTGAGTTCTCCTAGCGATGCCATTTTTTCTGATTGGATAAGTTGCGACTGAGTCGATTTTAAATTGGTAAGTGTAGCTTCCAGAATTTTATTGGTCTTTTGTTTCTGTTTGTTGTTCAAGTAAAGAATAGAAGCAATTATTAAAAAAATTGCCAGCCCTGTTAAAAGTACGGTTTGTCTTTGTTTGTTTTGATTGGCAATTCGCTTAGCCTCGGTATTCCGCTCCCGTTCCTGTTCATCTAAAATAATACGCTGCAATTCCTGGAATCTTGTTGTTCCGGTTAAACTGTCTTTCTCAACGTTTGCAATGGATAAATATTTATAAGCACTGTCATCCCGGTTTCTTTTTTTATACAATCCACTTAACAATATAGAGGCATCGTATACACCTTTTCTAAATGAAATAGTTTTGCCGGTTTGTATCGCATTAAAGGCATACTTTATACTGGAGTCAGGCATGTTCATTTCATCGTATAATTTAGCCAGAAACAGGTTGTTCATAGTCAGGTTCCGGGTATCGTTATCCGTATTAGCCTCTTTAATTCCCAGCTTGTAAAAATACATTGCCTTCACTTTATCCCCTTTCAATTTATATGCATTACCCATTCTAAACATCATTTCCGGACGGGTAAATTTTCTCCTATCCGTAGAGGTATTTGCTGCATCAAATACAATCTGCTGATAATACAAACCTGAATCAGCAATTTGCATCAGGTCATAAATGTTTCCAATATTAGATACTTCATTATAGACCATTAAAGTATCACGAATTTTCTCAAATAAATCTTTGGAACGAAAATAATATTCATTCGCTTTTCTATAATCGCCCAGTTCCATATATATATTTCCAATACGGTTAAAGGCGAAAGCAATATTGGATGTATCCTTCATCTTTTCACTTATTTCCAATGATTCAAATTGAAATCGAAGAGATTCCGGAAGTTTACCAGCTTCCAGAACGGTAGCCCCTTTCAGTGATAACATTTGCGCCTTAATAGAAGGCAAATTCAATTTATCAGCTAATTCGATAGTGATGTCTGAATAATGAAGTGAAGAGTCGATTTGAGAAAACCTGTATCCAAAGGCTAAATCAAAAGAAAATTGCAACCGGGTTGAATCATTCTTTGCTTTTAGTAATTGATCTTTCATCTGATTTATCTCTTCCTGGGAGCTCTGAGCAAATGAGTAGGTAACGATGAAACAGAAAGTAAGGAGAAAGAATAATCTTTTTTTCATTCGGTTAAATTCACTGGTAAAACGATAATAAAGTTTGTTCCTTTATCCTCTATTGTCTCGACCTTCAAATCTCCCCCATGTGCCTTTACAATGTCGTAACTCAAAGATAAGCCTAAACCAGTTCCTTGCCCTGTTGGTTTGGTAGTAAAAAAAGGTTGAAAAATTTTATCAATTATTTTCGGGGGGATACCATTACCGTTATCACTTACACTAATCAAAACTTTATCGCCAACTTTTTTTGTACTTACTGAAACAGTCGGTTCATAATTTTCAATTCCCAGTTTCTGCTTTTCATTTGTAGCATAAAAAGCATTGGTAATTAAATTTAAAATTACCCTTCCCATATCCTGTGGAATGATATTGATGCTACCGATGCTTTCATCAAAATCTGTTTTCATCGTTGCATTGAAAGATTTGTCCTTGGCTCTTAATCCATGATATGACAATCTTAAATATTCATCAGCTAGTTTATTAATTTCGGTGGGTTCCTTTTTTCCGCTACCACTACTTGAGTGTTGCAACATTCCCTTTACAATCGCATCGGCTCTCTTTCCGTGATGGTTAATTTTTTCTTCGTTGGCTATTACATCATTTGCAATTTCATTTGCATCAGCCAGATTTCCTTTATCCATTTCATCTTTCATTTCTACCAGCAACTCCTTATTCACTTCCGAAAAATTATTAACGAAGTTCAACGGGTTTTGAATTTCATGGGCTATGCCTGCGGTCAACTCTCCCAGCGAAGCCATTTTCTCCGACTGTACCAATTGAGTTTGCGTTGCTTTCAAATCAGCCAGTGTAGCCTGTAGTACCAGGTTTGCTTTTTGTTTTTGACGGCTGTTGCGCAATAATAACCCTGCAACCGCTATCAGAATGAGCAATCCTCCTAACAACCCGTATAGTCGCACCCTGTTTGTAAACTTTACCCTTGCTTGTTCAGCTTCCCGTATTTTTTTTTCTTCATTGTAAGCGGCCGTTTGCAGTTCCTGTTGTTTTTGCATTTCCATCAACGATACTTCTTCTTTACCGCTTAACTTTTCCAGGCTGTCTTTGAATTGATAGGCCTGGTCAAGAAAATTATAAGCATTCTTATAATCATGTATTCCCGCATAAGCTTCCGCCTGGCTTCTGCATATCTCCATGGTGGTAGAAAGATTTTCTCTTACTTCCGGTTCCTTTCTCAGTTCTGCAAGAAGCGTAATAGCTAGGTTATACTGCTTTGTTTTCATATAGTACATGAGCTGGGAATACCTGTACGTACCATCCTTGCTAGCCGCCGAATCTCCGGCCAGCTTTTTATACAAAGTGAGATAATGTTTTACTGAATCAAGCTTTCCCTCATTGACGAAAAGACTCAGTTTTGTGCTGGCCTTCTGTAGCGGTGACAAAAAATAATGGTTGTTGAAATTATTTTCGAGCAACCGGGTATATTCTTCCAGTTTAATCAGGCCGGTATAATATTTAGAAGAATAGAACCATTCCATGCTGTTTCCATATACTGCTAATGAATCCCGTAGTTTCTCCGTTTCCGCAGAGTAATAACGGGCTTTCACTGTATCCCCGGTAGTAGCATATTGCGAAGCCAATACATAAAGAGTAAAGAGTGTTTTGTTGGGGTTTTTCAATTTTTTATAAAACTCATATAGCTTAACCGACCATTCGATTACCTTTTTATCTTGTCCCCGCCATTCATTATACATACCTGCTAAACCATTCAACGCCGATTCTTTTATTGATGGATTCCGGTCCTGATTGGCATAATCCTGAAGAGGAAGAAGATAGCTAACAGTTTTTACACCATCCTTTTTGTGAATATAGACATGGGCCAATTGCTTGAATACTTCAATCTTCACAGAATCTTTGCTTGCCGAGTCTTTTTTCCATCCGTCCCACAATGTTTTTGCAGTCAGTATATTTTGTTCGGCTACCGCAAGATTGATATGAATATTGATACTGGCAAGTTCCACATAGCCGACGATCTTATCTTCAATAAGGTTATGGTTGGTTGCCCAGTCAATATAGCGTTGGGCTTTTACTGTATCACTTTCATAATAGTTATCCCACCAGAGGCTCCTGGCTTTTAGTTTTACATCTTTTCCGTCGGCAGTCATTGACTTTACCTTGCCAAGATAAACCTTAGCCAAACTGTCTTTGTTTGTCTGCTTATAATGTACTGCCAGCATACCATAAGCTTGCAGTTGATCCCAATTCGTTTTGGCCTGCTGAAGGATGGTCAGCAATTGCTTTTCAGCATAATATTGTTCAAACCCCACTTGTGCATTTGCCTTTAGTGAAATAAAAACGAAAATCAATATGACAATTTTTTTCATAATCAGCGGTTGTAATGGTTTTATGTTTAAGACCTCCACATATCTATAGCGGTAAAATGATGGAAAATTCTGTTCCTTCATTTTCTTTAGTATTTACTTTTATTTCACCACCATGTGCTTTTACAATATCATAACTTAATGATAATCCCAATCCAGTTCCCTGCCCAGTTGGTTTGGTGGTAAAGAAAGGTTGAAATATTTTGTCCAATACTTTTTTAGGGATGCCATTTCCGTTGTCACTCACTTTTATTTCCACCTTACCATTTACCTTTTTTGTGCTTACCGAAACGGTTGGTTCATAACCTTGCGGCAATTGCTTTTTCTTTTCAGCCACTACATAAAATGCATTGGTAATTAAATTAAGTATCACTCTTCCAATATCCTGCGGAATAATATTGATGTTGCCAATACTTTCATCAAAATCTGTTTTCATGATTGCGTTGAATGATTTGTCTTTTGCACGAAGTCCATGATAGGCCAATCTCAAATATTCATCCGTCAAAGCATTTATGGCTGTTGGTTCTTTTAAACCACTGCTGCTAAGGCTATGTTGCAGCATGCCTTTTACAATGGCATCGGCTCTTTTGCCGTGGTGGTTTATTTTTTCTTCATTGGCAATAACATCATTAGCAATTTCCTTTGCATCAGCAATATTACCTTTGTCCATTTCATCTTTCATCTCAACCAATAATTCTTTATTTACTTCCGAAAAATTATTCACGAAGTTTAACGGATTCTGAATCTCATGTGCAATGCCTGCGGTTAGTTCACCCAATGATGCCATTTTTTCTGATTGAATTAATTGGGCCTGGGTTGAATTTAAATTGTTGAGCGTTGCTTCTAAAACTTTGTTGGTTTTTTGTTTTTGCCGGTTATTACGATAAAGTAATAGTGCAATTAAAATTATAAATCCAAGTGTACCCAAAAGTGAAATGATTCGGATACGGTTCTGGGTAGCAGATTTCTCCTGTTCTATTCTTTGTAAATTCTGATTCTCTGTAAATAAAATGTTTTGATATCGTATTAAATTGTTCTTTTCTACTTTGTTAAGACTGTCAATTAATGGAGCAGCCAGTTTTAAATAATAGTACCCGCTGTCCTGCTTATTGAGTGCCTCGTAGGATTTGGCAAGTGCGGCATAGCTTTTAGCGATATAGCTTTTCAGCCCTACTTCAATAGCTGTTACCCTGGCTTTGTGTGCATAGTTCAAACTGGAATCATACTCCTGTTTTTGATTGAATCTTTCTGCCCGGAGTAAATACGTTTGGATTAAAATTCTAAGATTCTTATACTGAATATTGGCCTTTTCAGCTTTTAATAAAGCATCTACTGCTAAATCATATTTTTTAATTAAAAGATTGGCTTCCCCGATAATATTATAGATATGACCAAGATATGTTTTTACATAAAAAGGAACATCTTGTTTCTCGTAATGTCCTAAACTTTTTTCTGCAAATAGTATGGCTGAATCAAGGAGGTTTGTCGCAAGGTAAACTTCAGCGATATTAAAGGTTGTATTGGCTATTAAGCGTTCATGCTTTAATGCCTGATGTATCTTCAGAGCGGTTCTGTATTTTATCATTTCCTCCTTTCTGTTACCTACTTGTCCAAGTAAAAAACCCATATGCCTCTGTGTCTCTGCATATTCATGCAAAGTCTCCCGGTCAAGAACAGAACCTTCAGAATCAGGCAGGCTGTTACTTTCATGAAAAGAAGAATATCCTAATATTTCAAAAGCCAGTAAGTATGATTTTAATGATTCAGCATAATCTCCCATATTTCTTTGATTGTATCCTATGGCCCTCAATGCACCAACCTGCATCATTTTTAACTGCTTACTTTTTGAGAATTCATATGCTTGTTTCGCAATAGCTAGTGCACTATCTGACTGAACCCCTTCAATTGCCCAGTAAAGCAAAATCATGTTCCAGGCTTTTGCAGAATCAGTGTCAGCCCGATCAATCCTTGCACGAAGGCTATCTGCTAAAAATGGATTGTAGCCCGGATTTGTACTGTCTATTTGAGCACAGAGTTGCACCGGGAAATAAAAAAAGAGAATGATAGCAATTAAAATTTTCATCTTTTTATTTATTAATTAAATGGTAATTCAATTATGAATTTGCTTCCTTCCCCTTCCTTCGTCTCTACTTTCAACTCACCGCCATGTGCTTTTACGATATCATAGCTTAAAGACAAGCCTAAGCCTGTTCCCTGTCCAGTGGGTTTGGTTGTAAAGAAGGGTTGAAATATTTTATCCAATACTTTTTGAGGGATGCCATTTCCGTTGTCACTCACTTTTATTTCCAACTTACCATTTACCTTTTTTGTGCTTACCGAAACGGTTGGTTCATAACCTTCCGGCAATTGCTTTTTCTTTTCAGCCACTACATAAAATGCATTGGTAATTAAATTAAGTATCACTCTTCCAATATCCTGCGGAATGATGTTGATGTTGCCGATGCTTTCATCAAAATCTGTTTTCATATTGGCGTTGAAGCTTTTATCTTTTGCTCTTAAACCATGATACGCTAATCTTAAATATTCATCTGCCAGTTTATTAATATCGGTTAATTCTTTTTTACCAGTGCCGCTACTGGAGTGTTGCAACATTCCTTTTACAATTGCATCGGCTCTTTTGCCGTGGTGGTTTATTTTTTCAAGATTTTGAACAAGGTCGTTAGCAATTTCTTTCACTTCTCCTGTATTCCCTTTATCAACTTCGTCAACCATTTCCTTTATCAACTCAACACTTACTTCCGAAAAATTATTTACAAAGTTTAACGGGTTTTGAATTTCATGTGCAATACCTGCGGTGAGTTCGCCAAGGCTAGCCATTTTTTCGGATTGGATAAGTTGGGATTGGGTGGATTTTAAATTGGTCAAAGTTGATTCTAAAACTTTATTGGCCTTTTGTTTTTGACGGTAGCTGCGATAGAGAATTAAACCAACAATCAGAAATACGCCAAGACCTGCCAGCATAGCATAAGTCCTGATTTTATTTTGTGTTTGAATTTTTTCCTTTTCCAGTTCCTGCAATTTTATTTGCTCATCAAAACCAATGTTTTGAAATTGGCTAACTTTTTTGCTGTTATTCATGCTGTCATTGACAGCATTGGCTGATTCTAAATAGGCCAGTGCACTATCAGTTTTATGTTGCCGTTTATATACTTTAACAAGTTGGTTATAGGCTGATAAAACAAATGGAAGTCTTCCAGTAGCTAAAAGAATAGCTTCGCCTTTTTTTGCAAAATAGTAGCTTGAATCCAGGTTACCTGTCGCCATATATAATTGCGACAAATAAATATTTGCTTTGCCTATTGTAGTATTATTATTTTGTTCTTCTCCTGAAATTAATGATTCGGTATAGTATTGTTTTGCAAGAGCATAATTATGCTTATCTGAATAGATCGTGCCTAAACTAATCAACGCATCGCTTTTATATTTTGCGTATCCGGATTTATTACTATACTTTAAAGCATCCTGAAAATAAATTAAAGCCGTATCGGGATTATCCATATCATAATATAGCTCCCCCAATCTATTGCTGGCAAGGGAAAGTATTGAATAATCCTCCAGCAGAGCTGCAATTTTTATGCTTTTCCGTATTGCAATTTTTCCTTTTTCTATATTTTGGGTCCTGCGGTATAGTCCGCTGTAATCGAGGTAAAGAATGGCAAGCATCGTTAACCGGGCAATATTTGGATCTTTACCATATGTAAATTTAGAGAGCTGCCAGATATTCTTTTCGGTTTCTTTATCTTCTGCAATTTTCATAGCTTCAATAAACGACTGAAGTGATTTTGGGTAATTACCCTGATTGGATAAAATTAATCCATGCAGATCCAATGCATCTGCCTCCCAAATTTTCAGGTTTAGTTTTTTAACAATAGGTAATTCCAGTTCAATATAATAAAGAGCACTGTCAGAGTTAATATCCAGATAAAACAAACTTAGCTCCCTTAATGCTGCCATCCGGATCGTGTCGTTTGAGGTTTCCTTTAACACAATTCGTAAACTATCCGCTTGTTTTTTTGTAGGTTCCAAAAAAAGCGGACTAACCTGAGCACTTGAACAAACTGGTAACAACAGGAATAAAAATATTTTCAGAAATAACGTCATGCTAATTATTTATGTAATAGGTAAATTAATTATAAACTCACTTCCTTCCCCTTCCTTTGTCTCCGCCTTCAACTCACCACCATGTGCTTTTACAATATCATAACTTAATGATAAACCCAAACCTGTTCCTTGTCCGGTTGGTTTGGTGGTAAAGAAGGGTTGAAATATTTTATCGAGTATTTTTTGAGGGATGCCGTTGCCGTTGTCTTTTACACTAATCGAAATTTCGGCCCCCTTGCCACCCGAAGGGGGGGCCTTTAGAGTCTTTACAGTTACAGTTGGTTCATAACTTTCAAGACCTTGTTTCTGTTTTTCATTGGTCGCATAGAAAGCATTGGTTATTAGATTAAGAATAACTCTTCCTATATCCTGGGGAATGACATTGATGTTACCAATGCCTTCATCAAAATCGGTTTTCATTGTTGCATTGAATGATTTGTCTTTTGCTCTCAATCCGTGGTAGGCTAATCGCAAATATTCATCAGCGAGGGCATTGATAGCTGTTGGCTCTTTTTTGCCGCTGCCGCTACTGGAATGTTGCAGCATACCTTTTACAATGGCATCGGCTCTTTTGCCGTGGTGTAAAATTTTTTGCTGATTTTCGATTGCATCATTAGCAATTGCTTTAGCATCATCAATATTTCCTTTATCCAACTCATCTTTCATTTCAACCAATAACTCTTCATTCACTTCAGAAAAATTGTTGACGAAGTTTAACGGGTTTTGAATTTCATGGGCAATACCTGCGGTGAGTTCACCAAGCGAAGCCATTTTTTCTGACTGAATGAGTTGGGATTGGGTTGATTTTAAATTGCTGAGTGTTGATTCTAATACTTTGTTAGCTTTTTGTTTTTGCCTGTTGTTGCGATAAAGAAAGAAACCGATGATGGAAAGAACTGCAAGTCCTGTAAGCATTCCATAAGTCCTGATTTTAGATTGTGTTTGTATTTTTTCTTTTTCTAAGTTTTCCAAACGTAAAGCTTCTCCCAATGTAAGTTTTTGAAAATCGGCGATATTTTTTATTTGAACTTTATACAAACTGTCTTTTGTAACCAATGCAAGTCCCTGGTATTTGTAAGCACTATCATTCATTTTATTAAGCTGATAGGCAAGGCTAAGATCTTCGTACCCAACTCCTATACTAATTTCTCTATACCCTACACCTTTAATAGATGCTATAGTATGTCTGTTATTTAATGCATAATAAAGTGCAGAGTCTTTATTTCCTGCCATCAAGTAAATGCGAAAAAGTTTATGATTAAGGTTGGCAACATCGGATTGATTATTTTGCCTGTTCGCAAATTCTAAGCCTTCATAATAGATTTTTTTTGCTGTTATAATATCTCCTTTTGCTAAAAAAATATCACCTATAGTTAATAAATTGTTACCTATGTATCCTTGTGCTAATGGATTTTTTGAAAATGCCTGTGCTTTTTTTGCATAATATAAAGCTGAATCTGGTAGACCCATTTTTAGATAAGCACTTCCAAGGTTCATATTGCCGGTCATTTGCCGGTCAGGATGATTAATTTGGGAAGCAATTTGAACAGCTTGCTTTGTTTGTATTATCTCCTGCTCGTAATTAGATGTATTTCGAAATACTTGTCCTAAAACATGGTGAATGGTGGATAATACAATTTGTTTGTTTACACCAGGCATTGGATACTGGGTTACATTCCATCCTTCTACTTCCTTTGTTTTTGGATCTTCTGCAATTCTAAGTGCTTGCATCAGATTTTGGAATGCTTCCGAGTATTTGCCAATCGCATTATATTGATATCCTTTGCTGATCAGGGCAGCAGCTTCTGCTAATGCTATTTTGTTTTTTCTTGCAAGGGTTAACCGGTTTTCGGCATAAATAAACGCAGAATCTCGATTTGATTCAAGAATGAAAAAATAAAGGTTAACATAAGCGTTGTAACGTGTTATATCAGTTGTTGCAGTCTGTAAATTCTTTCTAAGGCTGTCAGACTTACTTTGCTGTGCCTCTGCAATGAAGGGTAGTAAAAGTAAGAATGCTGTTTTCAAAATTGTTTTCATTTTTTTCTAAGCAATTGGTAATTGTATAATAAATGTTGACCCTTCCCCATCCTTCGTTTCCACCTTCAACTCTCCGCTATGAGCTTTCACAATATCATAACTCAATGATAAACCCAACCCTGTTCCCTGCCCGGTGGGCTTGGTAGTAAAGAAGGGTTGAAATATTTTATCGAATACTTTTGGTGGGATTCCATTTCCATTATCTTTTACACTCACTTCCACATTATCACCGATCTTTTTTGTACTAACTGAAACAGTTGGTTCATAACCTGCCTGCTGTTGATTCTTTTTCTCCGTTATCACATAAAACGCATTGGTAATTAAATTCAAAATCACCCTTCCCATATCCTGCGGAATAATATTTATACTACCAATCGATTCATCATAATCAGTTTTCATAATTGCGTTAAAAGTTTTATCCTTAGCCCGCAGCCCATGATAGGCTAACCGCAAATATTCATCCGCCAGTTTATTAATATCTGTTGGTTCTTTGCTGGCACTGGTACTTCTTGAATGTTGCAGCATTCCTTTTACTATACCATCCGCCCGTCTGCCATGATGATTAATTTTTTCAAGGTTTTGTTTTACATCATCGGCAATTGCTTTTACTTCCTCATAATTTCCTTTTGCTACTTCTTCCATCATTTCATCAAGCAATTCATTGCTTACTTCACTGAAATTATTGACGAAGTTTAACGGGTTTTGAATTTCATGGGCGATGCCGGCAGTAAGTTCGCCAAGGCTTGCCATTTTTTCAGATTGTATCAGTTGCTTTTGTGTGGACTGCAGTTCATTTAATGCTTCGTCTGCTTTTTGCTTGGCTTCTTTAATTGCTATTAAATCCTGCTCTGCCTGCAGGGCATGTGCTTCTGCAATTTTTAAATCATTAAAACGGGTAAAGGTGAGATTGAACACCGCTGCAAACCGTTCCAGCAATTGCAATGATTCAGCCGGTTGTTCATCCGGCGAAGCCATACCGATAAATCCTTTGCTGAAATAAGCAAGGTGCTGTACTCTGCGTTTTTGTTCTAAGCCGCCTTTAAAAGGAACATTCCTGCTTTGGAGGTAATGAAAATAGTTTTGTAATTCGTCTCCCTGCATATCAATTACCAAATGCTGTAATTGTTTTTTCCAGCCTTCATACATTTTTTTGAATGTACTGTTATCTTCAAGATTGGCTGAGTAAGCATCGGCCAACCTGCTGCCATCTTCATTCGTTATCCAGAAATCGGCTTCATCGCTTTCAGAATGAATAATAGTGATGTATAATCGGTTAGGCTCTATACCAAGCGTAATGAGTTGCTGAAATAATACGGCTGCTGTTTCTGCCAGCTCATCGCTTTTTTGCATGGCTAATGTGCGGCTTCTCACTCTTTCTAATGCAGCTTCTATTTGTGATTCTCTTGCCTGTGCTTCGGCCTTTTGCAGATCGAGGAAACGACGGTAAGTTTGGCTAAACACATTTACAAAGCGAATAAAAATTGCAGTTGCTTCTGTTATAAACTCATTTAAAGAAAATACATATAAGCAACCCTCTTTAAAAAAGAAATCAGTATGCACTATTTTTTCGTGTGCCGAATAATAATCTTTCTTGATTTTGTAGTTAGCCTGATTGCGCATGGCTTCATAGTAGGCAAGCTTGTCGTTTCCTTCCAGTATGTATTCATAGGTTTCTTTTTTATCAAGCCAGTTTTGGTAAACATTTTTAAGCAGCGTATGATACTGCATATTTAAATGTCCGATAGTCAACTCTGTTTTTTCTGTTAATTTTTCTGCTGTCCATAATTCCATCATTTCATTGGGTTGCATAATACCAATACCACAACGGTCATTTACACCAAGTAGCCCCAAAGCTGTAAGTTCATCAAACAATGCAGCTACACTTTCGCCCACATCGTTGCTGTTGTGCATGGCCATGGTTTTGCTTCTCACTCGTTCTAATGCAGCTTCTATTTGTGCTTCTTTTGCCTGTGCTTCGGCCTTTTGCAAATCAAGAAAACGGGTATAGGATTGTTCAAAAACTTTTCCGATTTTTTTTATGATGGCATTTTCCTCGTCCGTGTATGGCACCAGTTGATAATTGGCGATGGACAGCACTATATTTTTTGATATTACCGATGAAAAAGTAATACCACTTGTAGTATATATATATTTCTTTCTGTCTTCAGGAAGGTATTTAAGTTTTGTATTTTTATAAGCAAAATCAAAGAACTCATTCTTCTCTTCAAAAGAAAAAGATTGTGTAAAAAAATCTACTTCTTTACTCATCATATTGTCCAGGCTATGAAAAAAACGAATATCTGCTGAAGGGAAATACATTTTTTCAGGAATTACAACACCTGGTGTAGATACCCACCAATCTGCACCTTTTTCGGTATAGTTGGTGATAAAATGAGTGGTATCAAACTGAAAACCTAACTGCTGAAACTGTTCTGTTACTACAGTTATTACCTCATGTAACTCATTACTTTTATGCATGGCCATTGAACTGCTACGGACTTTTTCCAAAGCCGCTTCAATCTTTGCTTCTCTAGCCTGTGCCTCTGCCTTTTGCAAATCGAGAAATCTTGTATAGGTCTGTTCAAAAACTTTTGCGAAGCGTTTGAAAATATCATGCGTCTCTGTGTGATGTTCGTGTAGATGAAAGGATAAATAACCCTGACTAAAAAAAGCAAACTGATATACCATTGTTTCCGGAAATGAATAACCGGTTTCCCTTAGTTTTTTTATAGTATCGCCAATACCTGGAATTGTAAGTAAATAATCGAAATGATTTCTTAATGGTTGGCCTCCCACTTCCTTTACCAAGAAAGTTTCGCCTTGCTTCATTGCTTCGTACACCTGCTCATATATTGCACTCTCTGTATGGGGCAATACAAATGAAGATTGTAAACCTCCTTCTGGAGAACTCATCCACACCGTTGCTGATTGATCATCTTCATTCCAGATGTTAAATCCGCAACTTCCTGTCTGCACACCCAATGATTTTATCTGCTGAAATAATAATATGGCAGCATCTTGTAATTCATTGCTTTTTTGCATCGCCATTGTTCTTGCACGGACTCTTTCCAATGCTAATTGAATTTGTGCTTCTCTCGCCTGTACTTCTGCTTTTTTCAAGTCAAGGAAACGGGTATAGGTTTGTTGAAAAACTTTTGCAAAACGGATCATGGTTTGTTGATCTGCTTGCTGAAAAAACTCTGTGGCAAGTATAAACAAGTATCCGTCCGAAAAATTAGCACAATGAAAAACTATACGGTCGGGCAATTTTGCAAAGATTTCTTCCACCACATATACTGGAACAAATTGTGATAGAAATTGGTGATGCTCTTTATTTGCTTTGCCCTGTATCTCGTAAGTATGAAGTTCCTTTTTTTCTTTCCAGTCCTTATACCGGCTGTTGAGCACCTCATCGCCTGTTAAAGGGAATACAATAAAATTTGGTAGCAACGAACCATCCGGTAAAACGGCCCAGCCAGTTTGTGTTTGTTTATCTTCATCAATAAACATATAGCCACAGCTGATAGTATTGATGCCAAGATTTCCAAATTCATTGTATAGCAATTTTGCGGCTTCAGCAAGTTCATCACTTTTCTGCATTGCCATGGCCCTTGCTCTTACTCTTTCCAGCCCCAATTCTATCTGTGCTTCTTTGGCCTGTGCTTCTGCTTTTTGCAGATCGAGGAACCGGGTATAGGTTTGCTGGAATACTATTGCAAACCTTTCTAATAGTTGAAGTGATTCTGCCGGTCGGGGTTCATTGGTTGACAACGCCAGCATGCCTTTGGAAAAATAAGCAATATGAATTATCCAACTATCACCCGGAAGTAGTTTTACCGGAAATGTTTCTTTGCCTACCAATTCATTCCGGTATTGATTGTACTTCTGTAATTCTTCTTCTTTAATTTCTAATACCAATGTCTTTTGCTGATCTTTCCAGCTTTTGAACATTTTAGTCATAACGACAGGCTCATCTAATTTATGCCTGAAAGTTTGCGACATTTTATTTCCATGAAGCGTTGCAGATATCTCTACTACCCCTTCTGATTCCTTTATAATACCTATGGTACATTGCTCTGCAGGTTCTCCTAATTCTTTTAGTTGCTCAAAAAGCACCAGGGAAGTATCTTGCAATTCTTCGCTTCGCTGCATGGCCATTGATCTTGCACGAACTCTTTCCAGTGCTAATTCTATTTGTGCTTCTCTTGCTTGTGCCTCGGCTTTTTCAATGTCTGAATAACGCTGATAGGCGAGATCAAAAACATTTCGGAAACGCTTAAGCAAGTTTTGCTTTTCATCACTAATTGAACTGAAAGTTGAAATTCCAATATCGCCTTCACCTATTGAATAATGGTAATAGAAAAGTTCCTGAATCCCATACAGTCTTGGATCATTAGCTTCGCCATTCGCTTCTCTAAACTCCATCCATTCCTCCATTTCTTTTCCTGAAACCACCGTTTCAACAAATGCTTCGTTATTTGTTCTAATATTTTTTACAAATTTTTCAATAATTGGATGACCTGTGTATGGAATTCGGGAAATCCACCCACCGGTTACATCAGAAAAATCGTAATCAATAAAATATTTTTTATCATCAACAAATGTTTGAATGATAGCATTTCTAAGTTCAGTGAATCCCAAACCTTGTAATTCTTTAAAAATACTTTCCGCAATATTCAGCAAGTTATCGGGCTTGCTCATACTCATCGCAACAGTTCGTACTCTTTGCAAGGCTGCTTCAATTTCTAGTTCTCTGTTTTTCTCTACCAGTTCTGCAGTTTTTTCATTGATAGCTTTTTGCAGCTTACTATTTTCACTCTTTAGTGTATCAAATCCAAAAGCTTCTCCTTCCAGTGTTTTTGAATCGGGATACGAACCATGCTGGTGCAATACTTTCCAGCCATCGTCAGTTTTTTGAATTAAAGAAGACAGCCTGAACTTCTGATAAAATTTCCAAACGTTGTCAATCTTTATATAAATGTCACCCAGCTCATGTGCCATTATATATGGGTCGTAGGGAATGATTTGCGTCTGTTTATTCCTTATTTCCGACACACCTTTCATTTGATCTATAATCCGGTGGGTATAGTCAAGTATTTCTTTCTTGGAATTCCAAATTTCTTCTTCGGTACCACCGATATTCCGATAATCATCTACCAGATGGGTAGCCCAATGATCGAGATCACCGTTGAAATAGGAATTCCAGTAATCGTCCAATAATTGTCTGATCTCTGCTTCTACTTTTTTAGTAAGTTTCATGTTCAGTTGTTAACTGGTAAGCTAATGATAAATTCACTTCCTTCGCTTTCCTTCGTTTCTACTTTCAATTCACCACCATGTGCTTTTATAATATCATAACTCAACGACAAACCCAGGCCTGTTCCCTGCCCGGTAGGTTTGGTTGTGAAGAATGGTTGAAAAATTTTATCTAATATTTTTTGAGGTATGCCGTTGCCATTGTCAGCAACTTTTATTTCTACTTTGCCATTTATCTTTTTTGTACTTAGAGAAACAGTTGGTTCGTATCCCTCCGGTTGTTGTTTCTTTTTCTCTACTACTACATAAAAAGCATTGGTAATTAAATTCAAAATCACTCTCCCGATATCCTGTGGAATGATATTGATGCTATCAATCGTTTCATCAAAATCAGTTTTCATGGTTGCATTGAAAGATTTGTCTTTTGCCCGCAAACCATGATATGCCAAACGAAAATATTCATCGGCCAACGCATTGATAACTGTCGCTTCTTTTTGATTGCTGCTGCTACGACTATGTTGCAACATTCCTTTTACAATGCCATCAGCCCGTTTACCATGATGATTTATTTTTTCTAAATTCTGAATTACATCATTCATTATTTCTTTTGCTTCTTCAGCATCCCCTTTCTCTATCGCTTCTTTCATTTCACCAAGCAATTCTTTACTTACTTCACTAAAGTTGTTGACGAAGTTTAAGGGATTTTGAATTTCATGTGCAATGCCGGCGGTGAGTTCCCCAAGCGAAGCCATTTTTTCTGATTGTATCAATTGCTTCTGTGTAGTTTGCAGTTCTGATAAAGCCGTTTCAGCCCTTTGCTTTTCTTCCTTTAATCGCTGTAAGTCAAACCTTGCCTGCGTTAAATCTTTAAACCTTGAATAAGCTAATGAAAAAACAGAAGCAGCTCTTTGCAGCAAATCCCAACTCTCTGCAGATATATCTCCGGCTGATGCAGCACCAATAGCGCCATGTGAAAATTTATAGAGATGGTAGGTTCTGTCCGGTATTACGGTTCCATAATAGCCCCGGAATGGTATTGATTTTTCTTCGCAATAGTTTATCCATTCTTTCCGGTGTGCACCTTGCATCAGAATTGAAACTTGTTTTGCATCAGACCTGTAAAATTTTTCCATTTCTTTTCCCACCCAGGTATCGTACAGGTTCAGCGGGAAATGGTCACTTACTAATTTTTTTTCTTCTGACCTTATATCTTTTAATGCATACCAGCATTCTGTTCGGTTAATTGCTTCATCATGAATGTAAATGCTGCAGGTCTCCAGCTCTTCCACTCCTAACAACCCCATTTCATACCGAAGTACTTCAGCTACTTCTATCAGTTCTTCGGGCAGCTGCATGGCGAGTGCCCTTGCCCGTACCTTTTCCAAAGCCGTTTCAATTTTTGCCTGGCGGGTCTGTATTTCTGCTTTTTGCAGGTCAAGAAAACGGGTATAGGTTTGTTCAAATACTTTGGTGAAACGTTTGAAAATGTCATGAGCTTCGGGTACTTTTTCATAGGTGATGAACAGCAGAAACCCCTGGGTGAATTTGCAGAGATGATTGATCTGATAGGTGGGTAGTGAAAGCCCAAGTTCATCAATCTGATCAAAAGTGGGTTTCAGGTCAGGAAAGGATTTCATATACGCATAGTGTTCTTCTAATGCTTTATCACCGAGTTCCTGAACCAACATTGTTTTTTCACTTTGGAGGAAATCTCCCATTTCATCGAACGAAGCTTCACCAAATAAGCGAAGATTAAATGGTGTTTGCAGGGTTCCTTCACTACTCATACAGCACTTTGCTGACTTTTTATCTTCTCCAAGAATATTATACCCGCAGCTCCATGCGGGAATGCCTAATGCTTGAACTTCCAAAAACAGTACGTTGGCTACTTCAGGCAACTCATCACTTGATTGCATGCCCATAGTCCGTGACCTCGCCTTTTCAAGGGCAGCTTCAATTTTAGCTTCTCTTGCCTGCGCTTCGGCTTTTTGTAAATCCAGGAAGCGGATATAAGCCTGTTCAAAAACTTTGGAAAATCGTCTTAGAATATCAATTTGATTTTCCGAAAGTTGATTGCCTGTAATACTGTTTATGATAATTGCGGAGTTCTTCTCTATCGCAACTGAATGTGCATAGGTTTCACTTTCCAGGAGGAGTTTTTTTAATTCCCCTGGAATATGTTTAAGATCTGAATGCTCAAAGGCGAAGTTGAACCAGGTATTTTTTTCTTCAAAAGAATAAACCTTGGCAAAAAAGTCATGCCCTTTTTGCCTGGCATTCCAGAATTCAGTTAGTATAGGGAGATCCGTATAAGGAATGAAGGATCTGACAGGATGTGGAAGGGCCGGGTCTGCTGTCCATTGAAAAAAATCTTTTGTGCCCTCGGAAAATATTGCCAGGTGGGCCGCTGCACCCTGGTCAATGAGATAACCTAGCTCTAGCAAATTGTTCAATACAACGGTTACAACTTCTCCCAGCTCCTTACTGGAATGCATAGCTAAAGATCGTGAACGAACTCTTTCTAAAGCCATTTCAATTTTTGCTTCTCTTGTCTGTGCTTCTGCTTTTTGTAGATCAAGAAATCGGGTATAGGTTTGTTGAAATACTTTTGCAAAACGCAACATGATATCTCTTTGCTCTGCAGATAATTTTATACCTCCTACTATCAAAATATACCCTTCTTTAAAATAAAAATTATGGAGAAACAATTTAGCAGGTGAAATTGCAATCAGTTGTGCAGCGCTTAATGGGAAATTGGTGCTGCGTTCTGCAATAAAAGTTTGGTGTTTGATGGTTTCTTCGTCATTCATTTCAACAATGGAAAAAGGCTTGCCTTTCTTCCAGTTTTCAACTACCTGTTGCATAGGATTGGTTTCATTATGCGGAATGATAACAGGCACCGGCATTATTTTTTTTGTACCGGGATGAGGAGTGTAATTCAGACCATTTTTTTCTTCTTTATCAAATAATACATAACCGGCAGTCAAGCTTTCAATACCGAGCTTTTGCATTTCTACAAAAAGAATTTCACCAGCTTCAAGCAGTTCATCGCTTTTGTGCATTGCCATGCTTCTACTTCTCACTCTTTCCAATGCTCCTTCTATCTGTGCTTCTCTTAATTGAGCCTCCGAATTTTTTAAATCTTCAAAACGCTTGTACGCCAGATCAAAAGCAGCACCCATCTTTGTCAATATTTGTTCTATTTCATCTGATGGCGGTTCCAGCAAGTCGATACACATGCGGCCATTATGCAGAGGTATGGTAGGGTGATACGCATGCTTGATGCCTGCGTTTTTTAAATACGCCTCCGATTCATCGGCTTCTTTTTTCCGATCATGATCCCGCAGAAATTGAATGGTACGTTTAAAATCTTCTTCGTCCTGAATAACCAGGAAATAAGGATCGGTATTATCCCACATTCTTTTGATAAAAAGATTCGGGTCAACTTCTTTCAGCCGGTAATATACAACCATGGGCTGGTGGAGTTTTCCTTCAGAGTACTCCATTGCAGTAAGATCCCACATGGTATAGTTGCCATCCTTTTCCTTTAAGTGAATAGTGGCGGCCACCACATTTGGAATATCCAGGTCCATCATTTCCTGCTTTAGCTTAAATACCAGCTCAAGAATTTCATCTGATTTGTACATGGCTAAAGCCCTAGCTCTTACCCGTTCAACAGCCAAGTTGATCTGTGCTTCCCGGGTTTGTGCTTCGGCTTTTTGCAGATCATTGAAACGGGTATAAGTGAGATCAAAGACTTTTCCAAAGCGGGTAAGTAAATCAAGGTTTTCTTCAGACAGGTATTCCTCCCCAACCGTTTGTAGCCCGCCGAAATTGCTGAAAGTGAAAGTGGCTACGTATCTTTTCATAGCTCTTGAAGCATCCTGTGCTGCTTTGGGAACCCTTCTCCATTCTGTTTCATTAAAGAGATAATTGTCGTATGTTGTTTTTTCTTTTCCTTCTATAACGTATACATGTTTTGGTTTTCTCTCCTGATATCCTTTTAGCATGGAATGATGAAAAGGATAATCTTCAAATTTCATCAGGTACGATTCGGGTGGCTTGTTTGTTTCAGGATTTGCCGCCCACACCATATTTGTTAATGATGGTTCATCAATGATATTGATGATACACCAGTTTAATGCAAAATCAAGTTTGGTTAATTCTTTAAAAACAGTATCCACTAATTCGGACAGCTCATCAGATGTTTGCATAGCCATGGCTCTTGCCCTTACTCTTTCCAATCCTAATTCAATCTGCGCTTCTCTTGTCTGTGCTTCTGCTTTTTGCAAATCGAGGAAACGGGTATAGGTTTGCTGGAATACTTTTCCAAAACGCATCAGCGTATTATTCTCTTCATCAGTATAAGGAATACCCGAAAAATTTTCAATGTATAGCCCAATATCCTCTAACACTACAGTTGATGCTGCAAGGCCGGGACAGTTTAAATAAAAATCTTTTGATGCTTCCGGTAATCCCGGAACATAGGACAAAAGCTCATTGTAAAATTTGTTCTTTTCTTCAAAATTTAAATAGGTGGCAAAGAAGTTTGTGCCTTTTTCTTTTGCTTTATCAAATTGATTTGCCCAAACAGACTCAAAATATGGATGCGTTATTTTAGAAGGAATGTCCTGCTCATCAGCGATCCAAAAATGCCAATCGCCTCCCGGTGCATAGTCAACAACAAAACCTGCATGGTCAAGATTAATTTTTAACTGAATGAATTGCTGATAAACAGTTTTTATTGCTTCTTTAAGCTCTTCACTTTTTTGCATGCCCATTGATCGGCTTCTCACTCTTTCTAATGCTGCTTCTATCTGAGCTTCTTTTGCCTGTGCTTCTGCTTTTTGCAGATCGAGGAAACGGGTATAGGTTTGGTCGAACACCTGTGCAAAGCGTTTGAATATTTGTACTTCCGGACAAGGTTGTTCTGTAATTATTACAAGATACCCTTGTGAGAAAAAAGCACAATGTAATTTTTGCCAGGTTGGCAAAGGGATACCACCAGCAATCATTCCTTCAAACATTTCCTTCATGTATGGCATATTCATCAACCACTCATAATGTTTTTTCAATCCTTCGCCTTCTATTACTTCTGCATAATATGATTCACCTTGTAGCCAGGCGGCGTACATATTTTCATGGGTAATATCTCCCTTGTTGGGCAAATTGAAAGCAGGAATAAAGCCGTTATCCGTTGATGCCCACCATTCATCTTCTTCCTTTCCTTTTTCACACAATACAAAACCGCATGTCCAGAGATTTTCTACTAACTGATTTAATTCTTTAAATAAAACTGTTGCCACATCACCCAACTCAGCACTTTTTTGCATGGCCATCGTTCTTGACCGAACTTTTTCCAATGCAACTTCTATCTGAGCTTCTCTTGCCTGTGCTTCGGCATTTTGCAGATCGAGGAAACGGGTATAAGCCTGGTTGAAAACTATAGTAAAACGACTGATGATTTCCTGATGCTCTTCCGGTAAAGGCTCAAGACTACCAGTAACCAAACTGCCGAATGTATCTGATGAGCCGGAAAGATGTATTTTCTTCATGCCGGCCATATCCTGTTTTATGAATTCAGGTAATTTAACCAGCTCTGTTTTATTGAAACCAAACTTATCCCAGTCTCTTTTCTCTTTTCCTTCAAAAAGGTATTGCCATTTTTTCTTCCGTTTCTGCCAGCAGTCGAGATACATCAAATGGGAAAGATGCTGGTTCATTTGTATAAAAAAACCATTTTCAGCCAGCAGGCCTTCCTTACCTGCAAGCCACCAGGTGATACCCCGGTTTTCGGGATTTACAATCATGATAAAGCACCTGTCGAGTTGAGCATCCAGTTTTGTCAACTCCTGGTACAAGACAAAAATTAATTTACCAAGCTCAGCAGATTGCCGCATGGCCATGGTCCCGGCCCTTACTCTTTCTAAAGCCAATTCAATTTGTGCTTCTCTTGCCTGTGCTTCTGCCTGTGCCACATCCATGTATCTGCGGTAAGCAAATGCAAAAACATTTCTGAAAAGTTTCAGCAGATTTTGCTTCTCTTCACCTATTGCATGAAAGGTGGAAATGCCAATAGAGCCGGTTCCTATTGAATAAAAATAATAATATAGCGCAGTGCTGTTATTAATTCTTTTGTCTGCTTTCTCTCCACGGCTTTTTCTAAATGCTTTCCAGCTTTCCAGCTCTTTTCCTTTAAAAACTGTTTCTGAAAATGCATCATCGGCACTCCGTATTTGTTTGATCTGTTTTTTTATTACAGGATGTATATCATAAAATAAGGGAGTAATACTTTTCCCTATTTCATCGGAGTAATCATAATTCACAAAAGTTCTTTTGTCATCATTGTGAATATTGACCATGGCATTCCTGAGTTCAGGAAAACCTAAAACCTGTAATTCCTTAAATAATACTTCGCAAACATTGGGCAGGTCTTCGGGTTTGCGCATTCCCAATGCCTGTGCCCTTACTTTTTCAAGGGAAGCTTCAATCTGTGCTTCTTTTGCCTGGGCTGTTGCTTTTTCAATATCCAGGTAACGCCGATAGGCTAACTCAAATACTTTCAAAAATCGTTTGAATAAAACGGTTTCATCTTTTGTGAGCGGATAATAAGTAGAGATGCCGAGTGCAACCGGCCCGAGGGAATACCAGTAATAATTGACTGAATGGGCTTTGAGTAAATATTTATCAGCAAACTGATTAGTTGTTTTTTGATAGGCATACCAATCCTGTAGTTTTTTTCCTTTCAGATGCTCAAGAACTTCTTCGTTTGGCCCCTTCATCATTTTTTTGGCAAACGCCGACTGAATTTGATGATTTTTAAAATCTACATCGGTGATGAATGTTTTATCATGCTTTGCATAATATTCATAGTTCATGTATGTACCCCGGCTTTCATAAAAGATAGCAGTCTGCACATTCCGGATTTCTTTTACACCCAATTGGCCCAATTGCTTTGAAATGGTTTTGCAGACACTGAGCATATCATCTGCTTTCTTCATACTCATGGCCACGGCTCTTACTTTTTCCAGTGCTGTTTCAATTTCCAGCTCTCGGTTTTTTTGTTCCAGCTCAACGGTACGGCGTTTTACAGCTTCTCTTAGCTGTAGGTTTTCTTCAGCAATTTTGTCAATAGCTATATTTTGCCCATCTTCTGCTTTTGTATCAGGGAAAGAAGAATGTTGATGTCTAAATTTCCACTCGTCTTTTTTTTGCTGCAGGAAACTAGATGCCCTGAATTTTGAATAAAAAATCCAATTGCCGTTTGCCAATGCAAACAGATCACAAAACTCATGTATGAGAATGGCGTTCTCTTGTTGCTCTAATGTGGTTTTTCTGTTCCGCATTTCCAATTTTCCAGCCACCTGGTCAATGGTATCGTAGAGGAATTGAACAGCATCTTTTTTGTTGGAGAATACTTCGCCTTCTGCACTACCTACTTGTGTGTATTCATCGGCAAGTAAGGGGTGCATGGCTTCCACATCGCCGTTCAAGTAATTCTCCCAATAACTATTATACGTTTTCAGTATAGCTGTTTCTAGCTTTTTAGTCAGTTTCATTATAATTAATTTATACTGGTATTGAAATGATGAAAGTTGTTCCTTCATCCTCACTGGTTTCCACTCTTAACTCACCGCCATGTGCTTTTACAATATCATAACTCAAACTCAATCCTAATCCCGTTCCTTCACCGGTAGGCTTGGTGGTAAAGAAAGGTTGAAAGATTTTATCCAATACCTTTTGAGGGATACCGGTGCCGTTATCTTTTACATGTACCTCAATCTTATCATGTAGTTTTTGGGTAGTTACTGAAACAACCGGTTCATATCCTTCAGATGGTAGTTTTTTTCTTTCGGTTACTGCATAAAATGCATTGGTGATCAAATTGAGAATCACCCGGCCAATATCCTGGGGCATAATTTTTATCAATCCTATACTTTCATCGTAGTCTGTTTTCATGGCAGCATTAAAGCTTTTGTCTTTAGCTTTTAACCCATGATAAGCCAATCGGAGATATTCATCAGCTAAAGCATTAATATCAGTTAATTCTTTTACGCCACTGCTGCTGCGGCTATGCTGCAGCATTCCTTTTACTATTCCGTCGGCCCGTTTACCATGATGTAATATTTTTTCAAGATTCTGAATTACGTCATCCGCTATTTCTTTCGCTTCCCCTGTATTACCATTATCCAGTTCTGTTTTCATTTCATCCAGCAATTCTTTACTTACTTCAGAAAAATTGTTGACGAAGTTCAAGGGGTTTTGAATTTCATGTGCAATGCCGGCTGTAAGTTCTCCAAGCGAAGCCATTTTTTCGGCTTGTATCAATTGTGCCTGTGCAGCTTTTAATTCTTCGAGTGATTTTTGTAAAGCAGTATTTGTTTCTTCAATTGCTTTTCTTTTTTGTTCCAGCTCTTCAATGGTTTCTTCTAATAATATAGCTGTGGTCTTTTTTACTTTTTCTGTACGGTCTAGTTTGAAAACGGCTATTTCTAATTCTTTGTCCGTATTCTTTAACGATTTTGCAATACTATCTTTTTGCTCAGCCGTTAAATTTTCATCTTGCTGAATAATGGTTAATATGCATTGAAGGTGCTGGTTCATTTTTTTACCGCAGAGAACAGGAGTTAAAAGAGTTAACGCAGCGTAACTCTGCGAAATCTCTGCTTCTCTTGTTCTCTGCGGTAAAGAGAAGCCTTGTTAAAAATTATTTTTCTTTTATCGCCACACAGCAGGCCGTTAAGTTGTGCATTTCCAAATTTCCACCGGTCGCCCTTGCCAATTCTGCAGTGCTAAACATGCCGACCATCGGTACATCCCACACTTTGCTCATGCTTTTTATTTCTTCGTTGATAAGCGGCCCTAACGAAATAAACCGTCCTGCACAACTGAATATGATCAATGCCTCTGCATCGGGTATTTCGGTTGCTTTCAAATCTTCGCACCCTTCAATTACTTTTTCTATTACATCAAAATCGGGTGGCAATGAAAAACGGACTTTGGAACCCTGGGGAATTGCACCACTGCAATAAAAAGAGTGGTCAGTCCAGTCTATCATCAACCCTGGCCGCATCACCGGGTCGCCAGTTTCTCTTTGCATTTGCAAGGGAAATTGTGCAGCTACTTCTATGGTAAAGTCGTCATTTTTTGTTATTGTCAGCCCGCCATATTTAGCTGTAAGGTCCAGCACCGGTATATCATCCACCGTATATACATGATTGCCTTCGCTTTTTGTAACTGTTTTTACTGTGCCTACCGCTTTCCAGCCGCAAATGGCCCGGCCTCTTAGTTTAATTTTATCCTCATCAAAGGCCAGCATAACGATGCCCCTTTTGGTTTCTTTATCATTGGTAAATACACATTGCTCCGAAAAAGTGAAATCATCACCCGCCATGCAGCCATGGATGTTTACGTTTTTACCAATTATATCTTCGAAACCAAAAAGCAATTGCTCTGCATCCGTTTCCATATGGCTGCCGGCAATAAGAAATGAAGGATGGGCAAACCGTTCCAATGTTTTGGTGGCCATGCCTGCGGCTACTTCCCTGTAATTTTTATCAGGGTATTCTTCAAAAAGAATAGTAAAATAATCGGGGTTCATATCCAATAAGAGGATGGCGGCAGAACCTTTTTCTATATCATCATCAATAAAACCAGCATGGGTAGTGGCGCCAAAAATGGTGATGCCTGCATCATCTAATATTTTGCAGAGGTCATTGCGGTCTTGCTTGATAGACACTAAGGCAATGGCCAATGTTGGCTTGAAACCATCAGACATGCTTTGTTGTACTGCGGATTCAATTTCTTCTATTGAAACTCCTTTAATTGATTTTGCTTTCATATTTATACTAATTATTTTTCTTTTATCGCCACACAACAGGTGGTCAGGTTATGCATTTCCAGATTTCCATCGGTAGCCCTGGCCAGTTCCCCATTGGAAAAAAAGCCTGCCATAGGTACATTCCATACTTTCTTTACGCCTTCAATTTCTGTACCCATCATTGGCCCCATCGACATTAACCGGCCGGCACAACTATACATAATCATTGCATCTGCTTCCGGCATCTCTGTTGCTTTTAATTTTTCTACTCCTTCAATCACTTTATCTATTACATCCAGATCAGGTGGAAGCGAAAAGCGAACCTTTCCTCCTTGCGGTACTGAACCACTGCAGATAAAAGAGCCATCCTCCCAGTTTACCATCAGGCCAGGCCGCATTACCGGTGCACCTTTTTCTCGTTGTAATTGTAAAGGGAAGTTGGTAGCTATTTCCATCGCTAAAGCATTATTTTCTTTACTTACGTTTTCAATCCCACTGTATTTTTTGGTCAATTCCAGTACCGGAACATTATCAATGGTATAAAGCCTGTTGCCCTCGCTTTTTGTAACTGTTTTCGCTGTACCCATCGCTTTCCATCCGCAAGTGGCCACTCCCTTTATTTTTATTTTTTCTTCATCCAGTACTACAGCCACAATACCCCGGTTACTGGATTTGCCATTGGTAAATACAAACTGTTCGGTAAAAGTGAGATTATCGCCTGCCATGCCTCCATAAACATTTACCTGTTTGCCAACGATATCCTCAAAGCCAAATAACAACAGTTCCGCATCCGTTTCCATGTTGCTGGCAGCAATAAGGAATGCAGGAGTTGTAAATTTCTCCATGGCTTTTTTGGCCATGGACTGTGTTACTTCCCTATAATTTTTTTCAGGAAACTCCTCCAGCATTACAGTGAAATAATCCCGGTTGATATCCAGCAACAGTATAGCAATGGATTCTTTGCCTATTTCTTCATCAATAAATTCGCCCTGGGTGGTAGCGCCATAAATTGTAATGCCTTTTTCATCTAATACACTGCTAACAGCGTTGATGTCTTTGCTAAGGGATAAAAACACTATCGCCAATGTGGGTTTAAATCCGTCTTCCAGGCTGGCTGACAAGGCTGTTTTAATTTCTTCCGGCGAATTTCCTTTGATCGATTTTGCTTTCATAATTTTATTTTACATTTATTCTTTCCGTATAAGATGAAGTTGTCTTGTAATAACCAGTATTTTACTGGCATAGTCTTAAACACTATCAGGATTTTTTAGTGCGGAAACATTTGCAATTTTTTCAGGCAGCAGTAAATTGATTCTATCATTTTAGAAAAAGCATTTTTTTCAGACTATCAATACAAACTTGTTGTGCTGCGCACAAATTTTGTGATACTGGCTAACATTACCACCATCAGCACTCCCCATCCAGCACTTTCACCGTTTGTTCATAAAAATTTTTGGCTCTTTCTGGTGTGCTGCCAATGCATACCACTCCCAGTTTTCCATATTGTGATAAGGCACCGATGAGATGAAACATTACCCCTTCTTGTGAAGTGCCATCGTAGTGCAGGTTATGCATCATGGCAATATCAATCAGGTCAGGAGGAGTAATGCCGATATACTTTTCGTTATATAGATTATCTGAACAAAAATAATAACGGGTTTGCCGGTTGGCCGTTAAATACATTCCGTTCTCATGATCATAATCACCATCAGTAAGAAACTGTAGTAAGATATAAGGATGTGTGGTGCCACCTTTGCGCAGATTTATTTCAATGGCATAATGTTTCCATTCGTCATTTTCTTTTACAGAAATAAAATCAACAGCAAACCTTCCCATCACTCCATTTTTTTGTAACGCTTCTGCTACTTTTAATCCGTTGGCACCTATTTCAATTGCATAATCTTCTGCTGCGGGAAAATGTGCACCCAAAAAAACTTGTCCACTTTCACCACCTACCAACTGATCATGGGTGGAAATAATTTTACAATCCCCCAGCGGATTGATGCGGCATTGTACCGAAGGTGATGTTTTTATTTCTCCTTCTACAAATTCTTCTACTATACCACCCATCAATTGAAACTTGTACATAAAATCTTTGTACGAAAGATCACCGGCCACTATTTTTAGCCTGTTGGCAAATTGTTCGCTGATCCATTGCTTCCATTCGGTTCCTTCATCTATTCCTTCATAAGTAAAAATTGCATTGCCTTCACCTGAAAAACCTTCATTCATTTTTACCACAGCTTTGCGAAGCAATGGATTATTAAATTTCAACTCAGTAAGTGCAGTAATGATCTCGTCTTCATTTTTCAGATCTTCAAAACCCGGTGGCACATTCAATCCACATTCTTTAAAAATTTTACGGCTGTTGCTTTTACTTCCATGATGGTATAATTCCGGATCGCATCCATAAATAGGCATATCCAGTTTTACGGATAATGTCCTTTCAAATTTGGTAACCGTAAAGCAGGCCATATGTGCCGCATTACCAGAAGGAATACATTTTTTAATACGTTCTATTAACCTTGGGCGGTCTAATATTTTTTCTGTTAATGATTTGGGACTAGCATCATAACAACTCAGCAATGTTAATCGCTGCAATGCATGATGCCGGGTAATGCCGGGAAGCAAGTGCAGGTAATAATCTATAATAACAGGATCTACCGGCATGCTGGTGATGTACACCACATGTGTTCGGGGCATCCGCAACAGCATCAATAAACAAAGTAGTCGTTCTTCGTAATGCACATGACCTTTCACCTTAGCAAGTATTTCCTGGTCGAGAGTGATGGAAGGAATAATGATCACTGATTTTGCAGCCAGCTTATCAGGAAATACTTTTCGGAATTGACGTGGAAATTGATGTTGTATTTTTCTGAATAACAATATTTCTTCCATAGAACCAGGTAGGGGTTCTTTTTTACCAGCCTCCTGTGGTGATATGGTAGCCGTTGGCATGTTAGTTTGTGGTTAAATGATCCGTTACTAAATTAAGGATAGTTAACCACATTTCTTATGCTTCCTGCCCGGTCCATAAGGCTCCGCCAATACTATTTCGGCTGGCACCAGTTACAGATGACAGTACGTTATACTCCTGCCGCCAACGAAGTACGCCGATAAAAGTCATTACCAGTGCTTCTTTAAAATTAACCAGTTTGTTATCCGGCACTACCACTTCTATGTTGGAAGGTTTCAATCTTTCTGTTAGTTGATTTATTAGAAAGGTATTAAATGCTCCGCCGCCAGTTGCAAGAAGTTTACCCCCCTCCCCTAAAGGTGTGTTTTGAGGTGCTGAAGTTTTGAGATTTGTTACGGCATTCGTCACCTGCATTAAAATATGTTCAACATAAGTTCTTACCTGATCTTTTATGGTGAGTCCACTATCTTTTATTAATGGATACACTATGTCAGTTCCAAAATCATTAGCCAGCGATTTTGGATAGGGCAGTTTATAATATTTCAATGCATTTAATTCTTGCAATAATGCATTGTTCACCGAACCGCTGGCAGCTATTTGTCCCCCATCATCGTATTCTTTTCCTAATTCATTTACCAGCATATTTAATACCCGGTTGGCGGGGCAAATATCAAAGGCAATATAATTATCCGGTTTGTTATATGAAACATTAGCAATACCTCCCAGGTTTAAAAAGAAATCATAACCACTTAGCAACATTTTTTCACCAATAGGAACAATGGGTGCACCCTGCCCGCCAAAAGCTACATCCATGGCTCGCAGATCAGTAACTACTGGCAATTGAGTTTCGGCCGCAATAGCAGCACCATCACCCAACTGTGAAGTCATCTTTTTTTCAGGTATATGAAAAGTAGTATGCCCATGAGATGCGATGACCGCCACTTTATAATGCAACTGATGGGTTTCGATAAATTTATTTATTTGCTGACCGGTATAATGCCCATACTCTGCATGCAGCAATTGATACTCTTTTGCCGAAAGATGAATGGCCTCTTTCAATTTGGCTACCCATTCTGACGAATAAGGGTAACAATCTGCCTGCAAAATTTCATAGCTCCATTTTCCTCCCTGCTCCTGGAATTCCACAAAAGCAATATCCATCCCATCCAGCGAACTGCCACTCATTAAACCAATAGCCCGGTAAACCATAGTATTATTTTTGATTGCAGATTTTTGATTTTAGATTTGCTTAAATTCAAAAATACTGCTTTTGTATTGCAGAAACATTGTTTCACCTGTAATCAAAAATCAAAACCCAAAATCAAAAAATGATAATCAATCTCAGCAAGCAACATTCTTTGGTAAGCAATTGGGTAGGTGAGTTGCGCAATGTAAATATTCAGACAGACAGAATGAGGTTTCGCCGGAACCTGGAACGCATTGGTGAAGTGGCCGCCTATGAAATAAGTAAGGTATTACCTTTTGTAGAAAAGGAAATACAAACTCCTTTGGGTATTGCTGTGCATAAGGTATTACAGGATCAACCGGTATTGGCTACCATCCTTCGTGCAGGCTTGCCTTTGCACAATGGATTGCTCAATTTTTTTGACCAGGCTGATAATGCATTTATTTCTGCCTACCGTAAGCATAATAAGGATGGCAGTTTTGAAATAAGCCTTGATTATGTTTCTTGTCCTGAACTGGAAAACAGGGTCATCATTGTTTCTGATCCTATGCTGGCAACTGGTTCTTCGCTGGTAAAAACAATTCATTTTCTGCGGGAAGAAGGCCATCCAAGAGAAATTCATATTGTAGTAGCCATTGCCTGTACCGTGGGTATTGAATATGTATTAAGAGAAGAACCAAAAGCTACCATCTGGTGTGGAGATATTGATGATGAGTTGACGGCCAAGGGCTACATTGTTCCGGGATTGGGAGATGCCGGTGATTTAGCTTTCGGAACTAAAGTGCAGATGTAGAGAAGAAACGAGTCATTAGTTTTGAGTTACGAGTTTTACACTCAACACTTTAGAGTTCCTTCTCGTCACTCGCAGCTTATATCTCATAACTTGCCGTATGCAGCAATATTTCCCTTTTGCAGGTCTTTATTTTTTTGTATTTTTCCTCTCCCGATACCAATCGGGATAATACAAGACAGTAAATGGGAAACAGGGGTTAGGGCAATTTCAGTAAAACAACAACGTTTATTGATTACTCTTCCTGGTCTGATTACATTTTTTGTCTTTTTAGTTACAAAACATAAATGCTGTGATAAAAAAATTTATTTCTACCCTTACGATTTGTGTAGCGTTGGCAAGTGTTTGTAAAGCACAGGATCCCAACTTCTCCCAATTCTTTGCTTCTCCCCTTACATTGAATCCCGCATTGACAGGAAAATTTGATGGCTCATTTAGATTAGCCGGAAATTTTCGTAACCAATGGCCAACTATTAATAATGCATATGTTACCAAAACAGGCTCTGTTGATTTTGGAATTTTAAAAAACAGGTTGTCTGATATTGATCAGTTGGGTGTAGGTGTTTTAGGAGTAACAGACCGTGCAGGTGATGGTGTGCTTGTTACTAATTATGCTGGTCTTTCTTTGGCTTTTCACAAAGGATTAGATGAAAATGGTTTTCACCAGATAGGTGCCGGTTTCCAGGGCACTTATGTAAATAAACGATTGGATATTTCTAAAGTAGATTTTGCCGATGAATTAACTCCACTTGGTTTTACCGGTGTTACCAGTGAAATATTTGCCAATCAGCAAATTTCTCTCAGCTATTTTGATCTGAATGCAGGCATACTTTATAATGGAAGTACTAATGGTTATAATAATTTTTATATCGGTGCTTCTATGTATCATATCAACCGGCCCAAAGAAACTTTTCAGGGTGGAGAATATTTGCTGGGTGCCAGAACCACCTTACAGGCTGGTGGTAAAGTTCCTATAGGTTCTTATAATGCTTTGCACATAAGCACTAATTATAGTTTTCAAAGTGGAGCTTACAATGGAATGTTTGGCGGATCTTTTTCCTATAATGTAAATCAATCGGAAGAAAATCCTACCAATGTATATCTTGGAGTATGGACTCGTTTAAATACTTTTAGCGATGCAATAATCCCTTATGTTGGTTTAGAATTTGGTGGTTTGCTGGTAGGGTATGCTTATGATATCAATGTTAGCTCCCTTAAAAAAGCTTCTAATTCAGTTGGTGGAAATGAAGTTTCTCTCATTTATATTAAGAAGCCTACAGACCCGAATGCAAAAAAATTGAATTGCCCAAGATTCTGATTTACTTTTTTATCCCATTATATGAGAAAGATATTTACACTACATAGGCGTTGCCTGCTTGTGCTTGTTACTTTATTTTCTGTCAGCAGCTTTGCTCAAAGCGATTCCACATTGATAAAAAGAATTAGTAAAAGCTTTTGTGATGAACTTTCAAAAAAAGATCTGGCTAAAATAAAACCAGCCAATATGGATATGGAGCTGGGGCTTGTCATTTTGGGTGTTATCAGTAAATATGAGAAAGAGATAAACACCGAATGGAAACTTTCTATAGACGATGAAAAAGATATGGAAACGATAGGTGAAAAAATTGGAATGGATGCTGCACTCACCTGCCCGGCGTTTCAAAGCTTTGTAGTAAATAATATTGATGAAATAACAGGTGATGATGCCACAGAAAGTTTATCCGGCAATTTTGTTTCGCTACAGGTCAATCAATTTTCATTTATCCTTATTAAAAATAAATCCGGCAAAGAAGAAAAAATCTGGTGGTTTCAGCATTTTGAAGGAGCAGATGAGCTGGCAACAAAAGCCGCTCAGTTAAAGGGGAAAGCGGTTACTGTTAGTTATAAAGAGATTGAAATATATGATGCTGCCTTAAAAGAATATCGCAAAATAAAAGTACTGGCCGGCTTTACTATTGATAACTGATAGAATTTTTAATCCCTCCACTTTGTAACTGCCTTCAGGAAGAAATTTTATTTCTACTCTTCTATTTGATTACATTTTCATTAATAACGGAAGTAAAAACCAACAGAATAGTGTGATGAGTATTATTGAAACAATATTCATTACAAAACCTGCTTTAATCATTTGCTTTAATTTTATATGACCACTGGCAAAAGCAATTGCATTGGGAGGTGTCCCCATTGGCATCATACTGGCGCAGCTTGAAGCTAATGTCATTGCTATACCCAGTTGCAATGGATTCATACCTACCGCAGTGGCAAGACTACATACTACCGGTGCAAAAACCATTACCTGTGCTATATTGCTCATTACTTCGCTGATAAAAACTGATAATACCGTGACCATTAATAAAAGCATGAATCCGCCTCCTGCAAAATGAGATAACCATAAGCCGAGTTGCTGTATTAACCCGGCTTTTTCCAAACCGGCTGCTAATGCAAGTCCTCCTCCAAAAAGTATTAATATACCCCATGCCATTTTTTTTGTATCGCCCCACTCAAGCAGAGTATCACTGGAATCATTTTCATTTTTCTCATTTACATTCCCTATTTTTTGGGGCATACCTGAAGGGCAAATAAATAAAGCCACCGCACACATCAAAGCAATTATCGTATCATTTAGTTTGATATAGTTCTGCATTTTGTTGATCGGGTCAGCCGTAATCCAGAGAACAGCCGTAGTAATAAAAATAATCATCACTCTTTTTTCAGAAACTGACAATGGTCCAAGTAATTTATATTGCTGGTTAATATATTGACGGGCTGCCTCTCCGGAGCGGATATGGTTACGAAAAAGAATTTTAGTAAGAACTATATACAATGTAAATAATAGTATGATTGCGATTGGCATACACAAAGCAATCCAGTCCATAAAATTGATGCTTGAGTAATTTTCTGCATAATAACCGGCAAACCATGAATTGGGCGGTGTACCAATTTTAGTAGCTATACCACCAAAATTTGAAGCATAAGCGATGGATAACATCAGAGCCAGGCTGAAATGATTGAGATTACCTTTACCCTCACTGCTATCCTTCATTACATATATAACCGACAAGGCAATCGGGAACATCATCATTGTAGTAGCTGTATTGCTGATCCACATACTGATAAAGCCGGTAGAAAGGATAAAACCAAGAATAATTCTGTCACCACTTGTACCAGTAATTTTTACAATACTCAACGCAATTCGGCGATGTAGATTCCATTTTTCGATGGCAAGACCCAACATAAAACCGCCCATAAACAAAAAAATGATCTGGTCTCCATAGCTTACAGCAACAGCTTTCAATTCTGCTACACCCAATAATGGAAAAAGAATTAAGGGTATCAGTCCCACTACTGGCATCGGCATAGCTTCTGTTACCCACCAGGTAATCATTAATGCTGCAACGGCTAATACGAGGGATGCTTTGTGCTCAACTCCAAATGGATTAATAAAAAATATCAACAGTGAGATAACTATCCCGGCAAGCAGTGAAATGAATTTGAGTTGTTGTTTGGACAAGCAGTTAGATTTGAATTGAAAATACGACCTATTTTGGTTTACCACTCACAAATGGATTTCCTTTTATAAAAAAACGATAGGGAAGCAATGCATCATTGCCGGCAAAGTCCACTCCTATTCTTGGCGAAGTGGTAATTTCTTTTGCATCATACACAAATCCATCATCGGCAATAAAAATTTCTTTGCTCTGCAATGAAACAGCATTATGATGTGTAAATATTCCTAGTGCCTTGGATACATTACCCGGCCCTTTGGTCAAAGTATAGTCAAGTTTCTCTTTACCCGTTCTCTTCAGCATTTCATCTATGCCCTGCATTGGTTCTAGTGCACGGATTAGAATGGCATGCGGTATTTCTTCATCATTTGTAACTACATTAAACAAATGATGAATACCATAGCACAGATAAACATAAGATAAACCACCTGTCGCATACATAACATCATTTCGCTTAGTTCTGCGGCCACCAAATGCATGAGAGGCTTTATCTCCTGCACCATTATATGCTTCCACTTCCACTATGCGGCCGGAGGTTACAATCTGCTTCCAGTTTGTTACCAATATTTTTCCCAACAGATCCCGGGCAATTTGAAGTACATTATCCCGTTTATAAAATTGCTGAGTAAGTTTTTTCATATTTCGAAATCATATAAATCAATCTTATTGCAGTTACTGTATATTTGAACACCAATTTAATACATTGTTGAAAGAAATCGTCATAGCAGTTCAATCGTGGGGCGAAGCCCAGCAGTTCATCAATAAAAACCGGTTGTTTAAATGGATAATAATTCCTGGTATTATATATACACTGCTATTTATTGCGGGAATGTTTTTCTTCTGGCAATCTTCAGATAATATCTGGTCTTGGGTAAGCAATCAACTGGGTATTGAAAACTGGCTGCAAAAAGCAAGAAGCCCCTGGCTTAGTTTTTTATTTGTAATGACAGGAGTAATGTTACGAATCACTTCCGTATTATTTTATTTCTCTTTTTTCAAATACCTGATTCTTATTATCGGCTCTCCTTTGTTTGCTTACCTGAGCGAAAAAACAGAAGCTATTATTGAAGAAAAAGAACATTCATTTAACTGGTCAGATTTAAAAAAGGATTGTATCCGCAGTACCCGGCTGGCATTGCGCAACTGTGGCTGGCAATCAGTTTATCTTATTGTACTTATACTTTTATCACTGGTACCCGTTATTGGCTGGATCACTCCTATCATTGCCCTGTTGATGGAATGTTATTATTTCGGATTTTCCATGCTTGATTATAGCTTTGCCAGAATTAATTTTACTCCATCGCAAAGTGCCACCTTCACCAGCAGGCATAAAGGGCTGGCCATTGGCAACGGACTTTTATTTTATTTAATGCATACGATTATAGTATTCGCACCGGCTTATGCAATTGTAGCTGCCACTCTCAGTGTTCATAAAGTAAAAAATAGTTGATGCCTGCTGTTTATCTTATACCATCAATTTTGCAGGAAGAAGGAATAGCCGCCATCCCACCTTATATAACTGATGCGATAAAAAACTGCCAGGTATTCTTTGTAGAAAATGAAAGAACTACCCGCCGCTATTTAAAGCACCTATGGAAAGCTTACCTGCCGGGCCATGATATTGTGATTGATGATTATGAATGGCATACCATTTCAGACAGTCAGGAAGTAGCACATAGTTTTAAAAAAGCATTAAAAGAAAATAAAAACATTGGTATCATCAGCGAAGCAGGTTGTCCCGGCGTGGCCGATCCCGGACAGCTATTGATAGCTATAGCACAGCAAATGAATGTGGAAGTAAAACCATTGGTTGGACCTAATTCTATTCTGCTTGCACTTATGGCCAGCGGCATGAATGGGCAGCAGTTTCAGTTTGTTGGTTATTTGCCGATAGATAACCAGCAGCGGATAAAAGCAATTAAAGATGTAGAAATAGAATCGATAAAGAAAAAGAGTACACAAATTTTTATAGAAACTCCTTATCGCAATAATCAACTGATAGAAACCATTCTTACTACTTGCAAAGCAGATACAAAGTTTTGCATTGCTGTTGACCTTACCGGCAAACAGGAATGGATAAAAACAAAAACTATTGCTGAATGGAAAAAAGAAACCGTGGACATTCACAAGCGGCCCGCTATATTTCTTCTCTATTCAGCCTGACGGGGTTGAATTCTTATAACACCAGTTACAATGTATTTGCTATCACCTCTCCATGGAAGAGTAGCCCTGTATTGTTTATAAGTGAGTTGTATACATTCGTCCTGCAACGATTTCAACGCATTGGCGATGCTATCATTCGTTACTGAAAAAAAGAATTTCTCTGCATTGATAGTATTTCTACAGCTTAACCACATTTCACCCTCATCCGTTTTAAACACATTTCCTTTATGTGTAATTTTTATAAGTGTTCCCTTTCTCTCTCCATCACTATAAATATTAAAAAAGAACCAGTAAATAACAAAAGCTCCAATCAGCAAAATAAATAGCAAAAACATCCTAAAATTTTTTCTTGCTTTATCCCGCCAGGTTTTTTTATTCACTATTACCGGCGATATTACTGATGTTCCAAAGTTTACTTGTTTTTCATCCATGGTGGTGGTGGTATTTTATAACAAAAAATTTGAGGTATTATTTAAACTATTATTATACATTTGTTCTCGAAATTACAACTTGTTTGTAAACATGAGCAACATTCTGACACATACTAAGCAATTTGCGTTTCATGCACCCATCACCTGCGGCGTTTACTCCGTTGGTTTTGATGTGTTCACTTTTTCCCGCCCCCGACGTACACCTGTTATCTGACAGGACGAACCCTTCACCCCGGTCCCTGTCAGTGAAATTACTTCCGCAAACTTTTTTTGGTCTGGTGACCCGTATATAAATCAATATACAAATTGGACAATCAAAATATCATTATCAGGGTAGCAACTGCAACGGATAAAATTTATTCGAAGACCATCACCGATGAAATGGAAGCATCCGCCGCCGCAAGAGGCACCGGCATTGCCAAACGCAGCCCTGAATACATTGAACAAAAAATAGATGAAGGCAAAGCCGTTATTGCCATCACCGATCATAATGAATGGGTTGGTTTTTGCTATATAGAAACATGGAGCCATGGTAGCTATGTGGCCAATAGTGGTTTGATTGTTGCACCTGCTTTTAGAAAAAGCGGCGTAGCAAAAACGATTAAGAAAAGAATTTTTGAATTATCAAGACAAAAATATCCGGATGCAAAATTATTTGGTTTAACTACCGGACTTGCTGTAATGAAAATTAACAGCGACCTCGGTTATGAGCCGGTAACTTATTCAGAACTTACACAAGATGAAGCTTTCTGGGCGGGTTGCAAAAGCTGTGTGAATTATGAAATACTGATGAGTAAGGATAGAAAAAATTGTATGTGCACTGCCATGCTTTATGATCCGAAGGATCACTATGAGCCGGAAGAAACAAAAGAGTTCTTTAAAGAAAACGTAAGTGGCTTTGAAAGATTGCTTCGTTTTAAGCAATGGAAACTGTTGAAACCATTTATGAAAAAAGATAAAGAAACTAGTGGCGGTGCCAGCAAACCAAAATCAATGCTGCATCACTTATTTAATTTTTAAATTTATGAACCCGGCTGTTGTGCTACTATCATCGTCTGTTCCCGCCAATGGCGGGACTCTTTAGGGTTCTGTAACCTGCCGGCCGGCCGGCAGGTTCTATTCAGCATATCAGAAAATTAAACTATAAATGAACACATCTTTTAATAATAAATTTCAATACACCCCTTTAGGGGCTGGGGGTAAAGTGGTACTGGGTTTTAGCGGTGGTTTAGATACCTCCTATTGTGTAAAATATTTTACCGATGAATTAAAGTATGATGTACATAGCATCATCGTAAACACCGGTGGTTTTACAGAAGAAGAACTCAAACAAATAGAAGCTCATGCATATAAACTGGGAGTAAAATCGCATAAGTCGGTAAATGCAATTGAGAGTTATTACGACAGCATCATCAAGTATTTGATTTATGGAAATGTGTTGAAGAATAATACTTATCCACTTTCGGTTTCTGCAGAAAGACTGAGCCAGGCATTACATATTGCAGAACATGCAGAAGAATTAAAAGCAGATGCAGTAGCACATGGCAGCACCGGTGCCGGCAATGACCAGGTTCGTTTTGATATGATCTTTCATATCATGATTCCGGGAGTAGAGATCATTACACCCATCAGAGATTTACAACTCAGCCGTGAAGAAGAGATTGCTTATTTACAAAGCAAAGGAGTTGAAATGAATTTTGAAAAATCCATGTACTCTATCAACAAAGGTCTTTGGGGCACAAGTGTAGGTGGCAAAGAAACATTGTCATCAAAAGGTATGTTACCCGAAGAAGCATGGCCTACTCAAATAACAAAAACCGGCAGCGAAGAAGTAAAGCTCCATTTTGAAAAAGGTGAACTGAAAAAAATAAATGAATACAAATTCGATCATCCTTCAGAAGCCATACAATATTTACAAACATTGGCCGGCCCTTATGGTATTGGTCGTGATATACATGTGGGTGATACCATCATTGGCATCAAAGGCCGTGTAGGTTTTGAAGCAGCGGCTCCAATGGTAATTATAAAAGCACACCATGCTTTGGAAAAACATGTAATGACCAAATGGCAATTGCAATGGAAAGATCAGCTGGCACAATTCTATGGCAATTGGTTACATGAAGGACAGATACTGGATCCGGTGATGAGAGATATAGAAGCATATTTAGAAACAAGTCAGCGAAATGTAACAGGTGATGTATTTGTGCAACTGATGCCATATCGTTTTCAGATAATTGGTATTGAATCAAAATATGATTTAATGAACAGCAAGTTTGGCAAATATGGTGAAATGAATACCGGCTTTACCGGCGATGATGTAAGGGGATTTAGTAAAATATTTGGTAACCAGACATCCATTTATCATTTGGTAAAAACGGGTTTTGATGATAAAAGTTAAAGCAGGAATAATTGGTGGAGCAGGCTACACCGGAGGTGAATTAATACGACTGTTGTTAAATCACCCCGGTGTAGAGACCACTTTTATTCATAGCCGCAGCAATGCAGGCAAAATGGTTTCTTTTATTCACCAGGATTTGATTGGTGATACAGAATTAAATTTTACTAATGATCTTTCTGTGTTAGAAGAAGGTGAAGTCGATGTTTTATTTCTTTGCCTGGGACATGGAGAGTCAACGAAATTTTTATCCGACAATAAAATTGGCGATCATTTAAAGGTTATTGATCTGGCAAATGATTTTCGCTTGGCTGAAAGTTCCACTTTCGAAAATAGAAATTTTGTTTACGGCTTACCAGAAATAAACAGAGATCTAATAAAATTGGCAACCAACATTGCTAATCCCGGTTGTTTTGCTACTACTATTCAATTAGGATTGTTGCCGCTGGCTAAAGCTGGTTTGCTGAGAGATGTTTACACAACTGGCATTACTGGCAGCACAGGTGCTGGTCAATCTTTATCGGGCACTTCACATTTTAGCTGGAGGGCTAATAATATTCAAGCCTACAAAACATTAACGCATCAGCATCTTGGAGAAATCGGTGAGTCGCTTTTGCAATTGCAACCCGCCAATGATGTGGACCTAAGCTTTGTTCCATGGAGAGGCGATTTTACAAGAGGTATTTTTGTAAGCTCCACGTTGAAGTGTGATTTAAGCCTGATAGAATTGAATGTTTTATTTGATGATTTTTATAAAGATCATCCGTTTACTCATGTAAGTAAAGAACCGATTTTTCTAAAACAAGTGGTGAATACCAACAAAGCAGTAATACAATTAGAAAAAGCAGGAAACAAATTAGTGGTGCATTCTGCTATTGATAATTTATTAAAAGGTGCCAGCGGACAGGCCGTGCAAAATATGAATCTGATGTTTGGCCTTGATGAAATAGCAGGATTGAAATTGAAAGCTATTGGGTTTTAAGTTATAAGTGTTAAGTATTAAGTTATGCAAAACTATAAAGATTTAAAGGTTTGGGAGAAAGCACATCAGTTTACTTTATTAGTTTATGAATCTTCAAAGCTGTTTCCGAAGGAAGAAATTTATAGTTTAACAAATCAATTGAGAAGAGCAGCATCTTCAATACCAGCGAATATAGCAGAAGGTTGCGGCAAAAATACCCAAGCCGAGTTTGCTCATTATTTAAATATAGGATTAGGTTCTGCTAATGAATCTGAATATTTTCTGATTTTGTCAAAAGATTTAAACTATTTAAAGCAAGAAATTTTTGATAACCTATTTCTGATAATTAACGAAATAAAAGCTATGCTAATTTCTTTAATCACTAAGGTGAGAGGCAAAGCTTAAAACCTAAAACTTATAACTTACCACTTAATGAACTTATTCGACGTATATCCCATCAATGATATCACTATTGTAAAAGCAAAAGGCTCTTATGTATGGGATGATAAAGGCGATCAGTATCTTGACTTGTATGGTGGCCATGCTGTGATCAGTATTGGTCACACACATCCGCACTGGGTAAAAAGAATTGAAGAACAACTGCACCAGATTGCTTTTTATTCTAACTCTATAAAAATTCCTTTGCAGCAGCAACTGGCAGAAAAGCTGGGAAAGGTTTCCGGCAAAACGGATTACCAGTTATTTCTTTGCAATAGCGGAGCCGAAGCCAATGAAAATGCATTCAAACTGGCAAGTTTTGTAAATGGAAGAAAGAAAATCGTTGCATTTACCAAATCATTTCATGGCAGAACTTCATTGGCCGTTGCAGCAACAGATAATAAAAACATTGTAGCTCCTGTGAACGAAACGGATAATGTTATTTTTCTTCCTTTTAATGATGAAGAAGCATTAGAAGAATGTTTTAAAAAGAATGGCAAAGCAATCTCTTCGGTGATTATTGAAGGGATACAGGGAGTGGGTGGTATAAATATAGCTGCTGATTCTTTTCTTAAAAAAATCCGTTCGCTGTGTGATGAATATGGTACTTTATATATTGCTGATAGTGTGCAATGTGGTTATGGAAGAACAGGCAAATTTTTCAGTCATGACTTTGCCGGGGTGAATGCAGATATATATACCATGGCAAAAGGGATGGGTAATGGCTTTCCGGTGGCGGGAATTATTGTGGCACCACATATCAAACCCAAACATTTTCAGTTGGGCACCACCTTCGGTGGCAATCATTTGGCTTGTGCTGCTGCATTGGCAGTGCTGGAAATTATAGAAGAAGAAAAATTAATGGGCAATGCGGTGATGATTGGTAAATATTTGAGAGATGAGTTGTCAGCTATTCCTGAATTACAAAATGTAAGAGGTCGTGGATTGATGATCGGTTTTGATGTGCCAGATGAATTAAAAGACCTGAAGAAAAATTTATTGTGGAAGCAAAAGATATTTACCGGTGAAGCAAAACCAAATGTGATACGGTTGTTACCTTCACTGGCATTGAAGAAGAGAGATGCGGAAATGTTTATTGATTCCTTGAAAGAAGAAATAAACGCCCTGTCCCCCTAAAGGGGAGACTTAGGTTTCTAATTTCTTTTATATCGCTGAAATGCTAAAAGAATAAAGCGAAAAAATATATACTTTAGGAAACTTCCCCGCCTGGGCGGGGCGAATTGAGGAAATGCAATTCTTTAAACGACCCGGGGTGGGTCTGATGAGTAATGAACCGAACGATGAAGAGTGCGACGCAACGAAGATGCTCAAAGAACCGAACGATGACAACATAAAAATTGAAAATAAATTGAAACATTTTATTTCCGTTGATGATGTAAGCGATATTGATGCACTGGTGCAAAAAGCATTGGCCTATAAATCCAATCCGTTTACAGATAAAGCTCTTGGCACTAATAAACGCATAGGTTGTTTGTTTTTGAATCCCAGCATGCGGACTAGATTGAGTACACAAATTGCTGCGCAAAACCTGGGAATGGAAGCCATCATTTTTAATGTGGGCAATGAAGGCTGGATGCTGGAGTTTGAAGAAGAAGCAATTATGAGCGGTACTACGGTTGAACATGTGAAAGATGCCGCACCCATCTTTGGGAAATATTTTGACATACTGGCAATACGGACTTTTCCTTCGTTGAAAAACCGTGAAGATGATTACAGTGAGTTGTATATAAAACAATTTATAAAGTATGCCGGCATACCGGTGGTGAGTTTGGAAAGTTCAACATTACATCCGCTACAATCATTGACGGATATTATTACGATTACAGAATCATTTAAAGAACAACGCAAACCTAAAATCGTATTAACATGGGCGCCGCATGTAAAACCATTACCTCAGTGTGTGGCCAATAGCTTTTCGCAATGGATCAACGCATGGGGCAAGGCGGATTTTGTGGTTACTCACCCGGAAGATTATGAATTGAGTGAGCAGTTTACAAAAGTTGCAACGATCACACATAATCAAAACGACGCATTGAAAGATGCCGACTTTGTATATGTAAAAAACTGGAGCACTTATAATGACTATGGAAAAATTTATGAAAGCGATCCGAACTGGATGATGACAAACAAAAAACTGGAACTGACGAATCATGCGAAAGTGATGCATTGTTTACCTGTTCGAAGAAATGTGGAATTGAGTGACGAAGTGCTTGATGGACCGAATAGTATTGTCACACAGGAAGCGGGGAATAGAGTATGTGCGGCGCAGGCAGTACTTTCAGAAATTCTAAGGAATGGATAAGTTATATATAATTAAGATCGGCGGAAATATTATTGATGATGAGAAAAAACTTTCTTCATTCCTACAATCATTTGCATCTATTAAAGACCAAAAGATTTTAGTGCATGGTGGTGGAAAAATTGCAACCAGCATAGGTGAGAAATTGGGCATCGAATCAAAATATATTGATGGAAGAAGAATCACAGATGCATCAACACTGGATGTTGTTATCATGGTGTATGCAGGTTTGATCAATAAAAAAATAGTCGCACAGTTACAGGCTCTTGATTGCAATGCATTGGGCTTGTGCGGTGCAGATGGAGATTTAATACCGGCTAAAAAAAGACCTGTTCAGGAAATTGATTATGGATTTGTCGGTGATATTGATAAAGAAGAAATGGGAGGAATGTACTGGGATGAGTTGTTGCAACTCGGATTTATTCCGGTTGTATCGCCTATCACACATGATGGTAAAGGGCAGTTGTTAAATACCAATGCAGATACAATTGCCGGCGAGTTGGCAAATGCATTATGCAGATTACACGAAGTAACATTGATCTATTCTTTTGAGAAAGCTGGTGTGCTGTTAGATGTAAATGACGAAAGCTCTGTGATACCTTTATTAACTTCTCAATATTATGCGGAGTTGAAAGCCCCCCTTGCGGGGGTTGGGGGTGCCAGAATTTTTGCCGGCATGATTCCGAAATTAGATAATGCTTTTGCTGCATTGAACAGCGGAGTAAAGAAAGTAATTATTGGTAAAGCAGAAAATCTGCCGGATCTGATCAATGGCACATCGGGCACTACTATTAGCAATGAATAGGGATTTAAACATATTGCAAAGCGAGGCAATTGAATTACTTAAACAATTGATCGCCACCCCCTCCTTCAGCAAGGAGGAAGACCGGACAGCCAGTATCATCGGAAAGTTTTTGGCTGTAAAAGATATTGCTGCGACAAGAGTTGGCAATAATGTGTTTGCATTGAATAAACATTTTGATGAAAACAAACAAACTATATTACTCAACTCCCATCATGATACGGTAAAACCAAATCCTCAATACACAAAAGATCCTTTCTTCCCCATTGTTGAAGCTGATAAGCTGTGTGGCCTTGGAAGTAATGATGCTGGTGGTTGTTTGGTTTCTTTAATAGCAACCTTTCTTTATTTCTATGATAAAGAGGATTTGAAACATAATGTAGTGATTGCGGCTACAGCAGAAGAAGAAATAAGTGGAACAGGAGGAATTGAATATACAATTCCTTATTTACCTAAAATTGCTTTTGCTATTGTTGGTGAACCCACACAAATGCAAATGGCTGTGGCGGAAAGAGGGTTAATGGTGTTGGATTGCATCAGCACTGGCAAGGCAGGACATGCCGCAAGAAATGAAGGCGATAATGCTATTAATAAAGCGATAAAAGATATTGAATGGTTTAATAGTTACCGCTTTCCAAAAGTCTCCGATTTATTAGGAGAAAATAAAATGAGTGTCACGGTTATTGAAACGGAAAACAAAGCACATAATGTTGTTCCTGCACAATGCAAATTCGTAGTGGATACAAGAATCAATGAACTTTACAGTTTTGAAAATGTGGTGGAGATAATAAAAGCCAATGTACAATGTGAGGTGAAGCCAAGAAGTACAAGACTTCGATCCACTTCTATTGCATTAGATCATCCGTTGGTAAAAGCAGGATTAAGCTTGGGCAGAACTTATTATGGTTCGCCTACTACTTCTGACAAAGCATTGATGCCTTTTCCTGCATTGAAGATGGGACCCGGAGATAGTGCAAGAAGTCATACAGCAGATGAGTATATTTATATGGAAGAAATAAAGGAAGGCATTGATTTGTATATAAAATTGTTAGAAAAAATTGTTTAACAAGTTTTAAGTAATAGGTTGTAAGTGAACTGCAACTACCGGCTTAAAACTTATAACCTAAAACTTACAACTTAAAATGAAACTCTGGCAAAAAGATAAAGCATCATTAAAAGAAGTAGAAACATTTACCGTAGGTAAAGACCGGGAAATGGATATGTACCTGGCTGCTTTTGATGTGTTGGGTTCGCTGGCACATATAGAAATGCTGGAGTCAGTTGGCTTGTTGACCAAAGATGAATTATCACAATTACAAAAAGAATTAAAAAATATTTATCAGCAAATACAAAAAGGCGAATTTAAATTACAGGAAGATGTGGAGGATATACATTCACAGGTAGAATTATTACTTACACAAGAACTCGGAGATACAGGTAAAAAAATACACAGTGCCAGAAGCCGTAATGACCAGGTGCTGGTAGATGTAAAATTGTTCTTGAGAAATGAACTGGAAGAATTGGTTAAAACTATTCAACCATTTTTTGAATTGCTGCAATCACAAAGCGAAAAATATAAATCTCATTTATTACCGGGCTATACACATTTGCAACTTGCCATGCCCTCCTCGTTTGGTTTATGGTTTGGTGCATATGCAGAAAGTTTAGTGGATGATGTGATCACCATAAAAGCTGCGTATGAGGTAGTAAATAAAAATCCATTGGGCTCGGCGGCGGGTTATGGTTCTTCATTTCCTATCAATAGAACATTAACTACAACCCTGCTTGGCTTTGATGATTTGAACTATAATGTAGTGTATGCACAGATGGGAAGAGGGAAAGCAGAACGTATCGTGGCGCAGTCATTAACGAATGTGGCGGATACATTAGCCAAGCTGAGCATGGATGCTTGTTTGTATCTCAACCAGAATTTTGGTTTCATCTCTTTCCCGGCAGAACTCACTACCGGAAGCAGCATCATGCCGCATAAAAAGAATCCCGATGTATTTGAACTTATCCGTTCGCATTGCAACCGCATCAAAGCTTTGCCAAATGAAATCATGCTGATGACAACCAACCTTCCTTCTGGTTATCACCGGGATCTGCAATTACTTAAAGAACATTTATTTCCTGCTTTCAAAACTTTGAAAAATTGTATTGAAATGGCTGGGCTGATGTTGTCGAATATTGAAGTAAAAGAAAATATTCTCAGCGACGAGAAATATAAATACCTGTTTAGTGTGGAAGAAGTAAATAAGTTAGTGAATGCCGGAATTCCTTTCCGTGATGCATATAAAAAAGTGGGAATGGATATTGAAGCTGGAAATTTTAAATATGACACTACCATCAATCATACTCATGAAGGAAGTATCGGGAATCTGTGTACGGCGGAGATAAAGAAGCAGATGGACAAAGTGGTAGATTCTTTTCCGTTTGAAAAAGTAAACGACTGCTGCAAAAGATTAGCAGAATAGAATTACCGGACCTACAAGAGTGCGACGCTAGGGACGATGATAGTTGTACTAAGCTAGGCAAATAAAAATCTTACATCCCATACTTATCCACTAGGTAAATCAACGCCGCCATATTCACCGCACCTAATTCAAGTTCTCTTTTATTCACTGCTTCAAATACATCACTTCTTGCATGGTGAATATCAAAGTAGCGTTGCGAATCAGGATTTAATCCTGCAGTTGCCGTTTTAAAAGCCCTGTTCAACGGACCAATGTCAGCACCGCCCCCACCTTTTAAAAATTCGCTGCAACCATACGGAGCAATCAAACTTTTCCAACTCATAAATTTATTAAACTGCCCATCAGTTCCCGAAAAACCCAATGCCCTTGGTGTAAAGCCACCGGCATCACTTTCCAGTGCAAAAATGTGTTTCTCTCCTTTTGCTTTTGCTTCATCTGAATATTTGTTGCCACCCCGCAATCCATTTTCTTCATTGGCAAATAATACAAACCGTATCGTTCTTTTTGGTTGATAACCTAGAGCTTTAAATGCCCTGAGTATTTCCATTGTTTGCACACAGCCTGCACCATCATCATGTGCCCCTTCACAATTATCCCAGCTATCCAGGTGCCCGCCAACTGTAATTATTTCATCGGGAAATTCAGTGCCTTTTAATTCACCAATAATATTATGACCGATAGTGTCTGGTAAAAAATGTCCGTTGGTTTTTAATGAAACAGAAACTCTTCCCTTTTCTAATTGTTTACCCAACCAATCAGCATCTCTCAATCCAATCGCCACTGCCGGAATTTTTGCATATGCAGAATCATATCTTGTAGCACCTGTATGCGGATTATTATCTGCAGCATGGCTCATACTCCTTACAATTACTGCCTTTGCACCATACTTCGCTGCACGGCTGGGGCCTTGTCCTCTATACGGACTTGCATCACGATAAGAAAGAAAAGTATTTACATAGGTATCATTGAATTTATAATTGTAAAAAACAATCTTTCCGTTCACTTCATCTTTTTTCTTTTCCAGGTCTTCAAAAGAATTTACCAGTATCACTTCAGCCGAAAGTCCATTATTACCCGTGCCAATTGAATTACCAAGTGCCGCTATGTCCAATGTTTTCTTAACAGGCTTTATCTTTCTGCTGCTTTGATCATCATAATTAGCCGTCGCCTCATCTTTTCCACCCCGAACCCAATGCGGCACCATGCATTCCTGCAACCATACTTTATCGGGTTTATAACTTTCCATTACTGCTTTACCCCAGTTTTCTGCTTTTACCATACCGGGTGATCCGGCCAAGCGACCACCAATTTGTTTGGTAAGATGCCGAAGGTTATCATAGGCTTTACTATTCGTCAGTATCTCGTCAGAAATTTTTTTAATAAAAACAGAATCACTTTGTGCAATGCTATTAATAACAACAAAGCATAAGCCTACCAGGAAAAATATTTTTTTTATTTGCCCGGCTGTAGTACTACTATCATCGTCCCTTGCGTCGTACACTTCATCTGCAGGAATTCTATTCGGCATTATTCTGCACCCGGCATTATTAAGCATCTTTCCCATTGTTTCAGTTTTGCTAAAGATAAAGAGAAGATAAAATTCTACCCCAAAGATTTAAGTTAAACGGCAAACCTTCCTGCCCCAAAACTGTTACCTTCGGTAACCATATTTATACATACTATGAGAATTGGAATTGTTTGTTATCCCACATTTGGAGGCTCCGGCGTTTTGGCTACAGAACTGGGGAAGGCCCTTGCACAAAAAGGCCATATGGTACACTTTATCACCTACCAGCAGCCGGTAAGGTTGAATGGCTTTATCCCTAACATATTTTATCATGAAGTGCAGGTGCCTACTTATCCGTTATTTGATTATCCGCCATATGAAACTGCATTGGCCAGCACTATGGTGGATGTTATAAAAAACAATAATCTGGATTTACTCCATGTGCATTATGCCATACCGCATGCATCTGCCGCATATATGGCCAAACAAATTTTAAAAAAAGAAGGAAAGAATATTCCCGTCATCACTACACTGCATGGTACTGATATAACATTAGTAGGCCGGGATAAAACTTATGCACCCGTAGTTACTTTCTCAATAAATGAAAGCGATGCCATCACTGCTGTATCACAAAATCTGCGGGATGAAACTTTTAAGCATTTTAAAATTGAAAAAGAAATAGAAGTTATTGTCAACTTTGTAGATGTAAGCCGTTTTACCCGCAAGCCGATAGATGCTTTCAGAAAAGTAATTGCACCCAATGGTGAAAGAATATTATTACATGCTTCCAACTTCAGAAAAATAAAACGGGTGGATGATGTAGTAAGAATATTTGCCGAAGTAAATAAAGAAGTGCCATCGAAACTATTATTTATTGGTGATGGACCAGAACGGTCTACAGCAGAAGATCTTGCCCGGGAATTAGGAGTAAGTGATGAGATTCGTTTTGTAGGCAAGCAGGAGCAGATGGAAGATATTCTTGCCATCGGAGATTTATTCTTACTCACTTCCGAATATGAAAGTTTTGGATTAGCTGCACTGGAAGCTATGGCAGCCGGTGTGCCTGTTGTATCAACTGATGCAGGTGGCCTGGGAGAAATAAATATTCCCGGTGATACCGGCTATATGAGTAAAGTTGGCGATGTGGAATCGATGAGTAAGCAGGCACTATCTATTTTAAAAAATGATGAGACATTGAATATGTTTAAACAAAGAGCTGCAGAACATGCAAAACTTTTCGATATAGAAAACATTATTCCACTGTACGAAAAGCTGTATGAAAGATTTCTATAAATAAAAATGCCACGAAAAAACTTCGTGGCATTTTTATTTGTTCACTATTATTTTATCTGCGCAACCAAGGCGCAGGATCCACATTTCTGGATTCGATCATCAATATAAAATCAACCTGGCCACCGTTGCCATCCTCATCTCTTCCTGCACGGCCAATTTGTTGCCCGGTTCTTACGGCAGCTCCTTTTCCTATGCTTACTCCGGTTAGATTACTGTATGTCGTAAAATATTTACCATGTCTTATTGTTACAGCCATTCCATCACCCAAATTATAAACACCCACTACCTCACCATCAAATACCGCTTTTACCGCTACCCCGGCAGATAGAGTTGCTATTGTTATACCCGGATTATCAAAAGTTAATTTTGTACCTGGTATTTGATTAGTACCAAACCGCAATGTAACAATACCATTATCTACAGGCCATGGCAATCTTGCTTTGTTGGTAGCAAACTCTTTATTCAATGCCACGTCTTTTGCATTCAGATCAAGATAACTGTCTGGTTTTTTTACAGGTTCCGTTTTTTTAGCCGGGGCTACCACCACTGGTGTAGTTGTTGGATTGGTGGGAGCAGGATTATTTTTTCTTGCCAGATCATCTGCTCTCTTTTTTGTTTCGGCATCCGCCTTAGCTTTAGCCTCTGCTTCCGCTTTTGCTTTCGCCCTTGCAGCTTCTATCTCACGACGCACAATTGCTGAGATAGCATTTTGAAGATCTCTATCTTTTTTCTTTTTGGAAGCTATCTGCCCACCCAATTCTTTTTCTTTCGATTTTAATTCTGAAATCACCACATCCTTTTCTTTTTTCTGCACCTCCAGTTCTTTCACCTGTTGTGTTTGATTATTCAACGCCACATTTTTCTGATTCTTTCTGCCCAGTTGCTGTTGCTTTCGTTGTGCTATCAATAGCTGTGTTTCTTTGATAGTAGCAACTTGCTTTTCCCGATAGGCCCTGTAGCTTTTTAAGTAGGTAACCCTTTTTACAGCATCATTAAAACTATTAGCAGAAAAAATAAAATTCAGGTAATCATAACTACTCCTGTTCTTATATGCATACACAACAGTACGGGCATATTGGGCTTTCAAAGTATCCAGTTGTTTTTGCAATCTGTATATTTCAATATTACTCAGGTACACATCATCATCTATAGACTTTAATTCTTTATTGATTGAATTTATATATTGCTCCTGCAAATTTATTTTTCTATTAAGCACAGTAAGCTGGCCAAGAGTTTGTTTCTTTTGCCCTTTTACTTTGTTGTAGGTATTCTGAATTTCCTTTAATTCTTTCTGAAGTTCCTGCCGTTCTTTTTCCAGTTGAGATTTGTCCTGTCCCGGCTGTGCAAGCAGCGAAGTAGCCAATCCCGAAAAAAATAATAGTGCAATTATGTTTTTCTTCATAGTAAAATGGAATGTGGGTTAATAAAAACAGGGTGCGGGAAAGAGATTCTATAACGACTATTTGCAAATTTAATTTTATCTGGCTACTCTTGTTTATAATTTTTAGGCACATTAAAGGGGAAACTTAACGTTTCATTAAATGCATACTGCTTGAAATCCAGTTTAATATCCAGTTTTTTCTTTTCAGAAACATTGATAGTTCGTTTGGTAGCAAAATTAATTCCCTGCTTTGTTTCATAATCAGCATAGGTAAGATAGCAAGTGCGGCTTCTCATTTCATCCATATCATCCAGCTTGCTGCTTTGCACCAGCTTATCCATTGCACCTATAGTAAAAAGGTTTTTAAAAAAACTACCATTGCTTTGTAATGAAATAGTGTTATCTCCTGTAGAATAAGAAACAATGTTTGAATCAAGAAAAACAGGGTTGCCGATCAGCAGGTCTAGTAGTGAAGAAAGATTTAATGGCAATGCAGTTACCTCCTGCAAGTAAGATACACTTCTCGCTATATATACTTTGTCTTGTTTGTTCAAAATCTTTACTGAGTCTTTGGTAATAAGGGCTCTCAATCCTTCAATACCGAGGATAGCTGTTACAGAAACCCAGATAGCACTGTCTTTATACATTCTTACATGTGCATTTACATTAAACTTTTTTCCATCAGCATCAGTATAGTCCACATCTATTTTTCCAGAGAAGGTCGTATAGTTTATCCGGTTGTTAAGTACCCGGTTAAAATTTTCTTTGATGAATGCAATTGAATCCGCTTTAGGATTGATAACAGGTATTTCCGGCTGATTGGTAATGACTGTATCTTTTTTTGCAATTGCAGTTTGTATTTTTCGGGCAGAACGGCAGGATGTAAAAAGAGAGATCGCTGTTATAAGTATAAATAATAGTCTTATCATTAGGGTTATTTATTGTTTTCCAGTATGGCCAAAGCCTCCTACGTTTCTTTCAGAAATTTCAAGTTGTGCTACTTCCTGCCAGCTACCTTTTGTTACCTGTTGAAATACCATTTGGGCAATTCTGTCGCCCGGTTCAATCACTTGCTCTTGCTGTGAAAGGTTGATTAATATGATCTTAATTTCTCCCCGGTAATCAGCATCAATAGTGCCAGGAGTATTAAGGCAGGTAATTCCCTGCTTAATGGCAAGACCACTTCGGGGCCGTATCTGTCCTTCATATCCTTCAGGCAATTCTACAAAAAGCCCTGTTGGTATTAATACCCTTTCAAAGGGTTGTAATGAAACAGCCGCACCCAGGCTGGCTCTTATATCCATACCTGATGAGCCAGAAGTGGCATACTCCGGAAGTGGATTTTTTGATTCGTTAATAATTTTTATTGGGATGGAATGCATGCCCGCAAAGGTAAGTATTGACTAAAGGATTATTCCCTTCAATTATCTTATACTTTTTGTAACAATACGGTTGCCTGTGCCATTAATCCTTCTTCTCTTCCGGCAAATCCCATTTGCTCAGTAGTAGTAGCCTTTACCGAAACGTCTTTTTCAGTGACGTTCAAAATATCAGCAATGATTTGCTGCATTTTAGAAACATAAGGTTTTATTTTAGGTTGCTCCAGGCATAAGGTGGCATCAACGTTTATTACTTTATACCCTTCTTCTTCAATTAGCCTGGCCGTTTTTTCCAGTAGTATTTTACTATCTATATTCTTATAAGTAGCATCAGTATCGGGAAAATGTGTCCCAATATCCCCTAATGATAATGCACCTAGCAATGCATCGCAGATGGCATGCAACAGTACATCTGCATCACTATGACCCAATGAGCCTTTATGGTGCGGAATCTTTACTCCACCGATCCAGAGGTCTCTTCCCTCTGCCAATTTATGAAAATCGATACCTGTGCCTATGCGATATGACATGAGTTTATTTTTATCAAATATCTTTTAAAAAAGAATCCCGTCCCGAAAAAATCGGGACGGGATAAAAATTTATACCTACTATATTATTCGCTTATTTTTTTGCTGCAGTCCCACTACCACCGCTAAAGTCAAATAGGATAGAAAAACGCAATGTATTTGACAGTGGATTACGAGTAACACCACTACCAGTAGGTGCAATGTATGCAAAGTTGAAACCGAAGAGATTATACTTAAGACCTAAACCTGCAGTAAAATAACGACGATTTCCTTTTGTTTTATTTTCATAAAAATATCCGGCACGAAGTGCAAACTGATTATTATACCAATATTCAGCACCAAGACCTAGTTGAAGTTCTTTAAGTTCCTCACCAAAGCCATCTGGTGCATCACCAAGTGAGCTAAACCAGCTTCCAAGAACACCTTTAGACCTGTACTCATCAATGGCCGCTTGATCATTTTGGCTAGGAGGAGTCGGAACCAATAACTTATTTATTTCAACCCCAAAAGAAATAGTGTTAGTTGCATTAAATTTCTTTGTATAGTTAGCACCAAGGCCAAGATTTGCAGGAATAAAATCTTTAGCATCTGCATTATCAGTGTAACCGATTTTAGTACCTAAATTTTGTAAAACAACGCCCCACTGCCATCCTGTTCCAGTTTGACCTTTAGAATCATGATACCAGCCAAGGTCTGCAGCTACTGCACTACCAGCCTTGTAAGTTGTTCCATTAAAAGAACGACCACTCGCAAGGTTAGAGTTGATATATTTTAAAGAAAGACCGACACCATTTTTTGTATTAAGACGACGGGAATACCCGATGTCTATTCCAAATTCACGGGGACGGAAGCTTTCTAAATCATTTCCGTTGACATCGGTAAATTGAATATTACCAAGACTAAAATAACGCACAGCAGCACTGATTGCCTGATTATCAGCAAATTTATGATGCCCAGAAACAGCTAAAAGATAAACATCATTTACCAGGTCTTTCATCCATGGAGTGTATGTAGCACCCACTCCACTTGATTGGTTGAAGGCTACTTTACCCATATTCCAAAGTCCGGCATATTGGTCTGGAGAAGTGGCGACGCCAAGTTCTCCCATTCCGCCAGAACGGGCATCAGGTGAAATACGAAGAAAAGGAACAGCAGTTGTTACAACGTTAATAGTATCCTGGGCTTTTACAGCGGATGATAGTCCACAAAAGAGCAGGAGTCCGGCAGTTAGTTTTAAAGCAGTTGGTCTCATTAGAAAGTTTTTAATAATGGTGTAAATATAGAGCTTTTGATTAAATACAAAACTAAAATAGAAAATTTATCTGATTCAGAAAAAAGATGTTTTTCTGGTTTTTTCCCCACGATGAACCTCTTTATTCAGGTGTACAGTGGATGAAGGATTTCGAGAAAAACGTTTCATTTCCAATTTTATTGTTAAAATTATTTTTTTATTGAAAAATTTTAGCGGTCGCTCATTTATCCATTAAGATTTTTCAATACTTGCTGCTATTTCGAGTAGCTCAGGGTCTTTAGAACCTGTTTTTTTTGCCGCCTTAATATATTGCTTAGCTTCTTCTTTCTTATTTAATTGATAGCTTACCCAAGCAATGGCCTGGTTAACGTCAATATTCTCTGGCCGGGCCTGGTGCTCTTTTACAGCATACTCCATCGCCTTTTCATAATTGCCTTGTTTACCATACAGCTTGCAAAATTCCAAAGCGGAGCTATGTCCTGATTTTTCATCTTCTTCCAGCATAGTGATCACATTGCTGTACTTTGCCATAGCTTTTTCTTTTTCTCCCATCAGCATATATATATCTCCCATTTCTTCTTCAAAAGAAAACTCAGGCATTATGGCTGAAGCCTTTTCCAACAATTCGATTGCTTTTTTATACTCTTTACGTTGCTTCTCAACCTTAGCCAAACCTTCAAATGCAAATGAATAACTCGGTCTCATGGCAAATATTTCATTGTACTCGTTTTCCGCTTCGTCCCATTTTCCTGTTTTCTCATATAGATTGGCTAATGTTTTTTTAGCCCAGCATTGCGGCTCAGATCCTGGTAGTCCAGCTTGTACCGCCATCTTCATGGCTTCAATAGCTCCCGGATAGTCACCGTAAATTTCCCGCAGATATGAAGCTCTTGAATAGGATTCTAATGATGGTTTTAAAGCCTGCATTTTATCAGACATCTTTAAAGCTTCCTCATAATTTCCCAATTCCACGTTAGCATCTACCAACAGACCATATATATAGGCATTATCCTGGTTGATGCTTTGTGCCTGTTGTGCAATTTCTTTTGCTTCGGCAAATTTATGCTGCGATAATTTTACCGAGGATTTATACACTAATGCCTCAAAGTTTTTAGGATCCAGTGCCAGCACTCCATCGAGTATTTGTAAAATAGCAGGATAATAATAAGGATGCTCCCCGGTTACTCTTGCTTCTGCTAAATAAATGGCAGCAATCTGTAATCTTGATTTTGCATCGCTTTTGTCCTTCGCAATTTTTTGATTGAGTTCGGCAACCTTATCTTTTGTTTTTTGCCATTCAGCGGCATTTGCCAATTCTCCTTTCCTTTCAAAAAGGGCGGGAATGGCCAGCACATCTGCATTGCCGCTTTGCTGTGCTGTTGCTTCTTTTCCTTTGCAACCTGTATTGATCAATGTTGCCGATCCTAAAAGGATACTGAGCAACAATGGCAGGCTGAGGAAATAATTCTTTTTCATAATAATTCTATTTGTTTTGAAGTTGGTTAAAATATCCGGGGGATAAAATTTTATCCCCCGGTAAAAGATATACTAATTATTGAGTTTTAAAACCTTCGTTGCTTTAAATCCTTTTCCATCAATAAATAACCTGGCGAAATAAACTCCTGATGCAAGGGTTGTACCGTCAATAGTTACAAAACCTATTCCACCCGGACGTCCACCCTGACTTATTTCTCTTACTACCTGGCCGGCTGCATTACTCAATTGAATTTTTACATCGCCTCCGGTAGCCATCTTATATTGGAAAGTAACCGTTGTTCTAAATGGATTTGGATAAGCTATCAATGCACCTTCTGGCAATGTAAGACCCAGTGTTGGATTTTCAGGAGCAGCAAAGCTGGCACCAGTAAATCCTCTCCATGGATTTTGCACAAACGGGAAAGTTGTTTTTAAAGCAGTGTCATTTTTAGTAACTCCAGCATTGAAAGTAAGTACGTTCAACAATTGTGGAGTAACCGGACTGCCGGTACCGGGATAATCATCATACCATAAACCGATGGCTGCTAATACAACACCAGACACTGCCTGTAATTCAATAGTTGTTACATCATCTTCCAATCTTCTTCCGTTTGGAAATCCATCCATGTTTGGAATAAACTGCAAACTTGCATTACCATTGTATGCAGGATCTGTTAATCCTAATACTGCTGCCTGCACTATACCTAAAGAACTGAACTTCGGATCATTTCTTGGCGTAGCAGGTACGGCCATATTCAACCGTAAAGCATCGCTAAGTGAAGGAAGAAAATTATTAATAAATGGCTTACCGGCAGCTAATGGATTACCAGCTTTACCTGTTGCTAACTGATAAGGTCTCAGATTAGGAACTCCTGTAAAGAATGCTGGTAAAATATCAACAGCTCTTGGGCTTACATTATCTGGTAAAAGAATATGTGCAAACCCTAATGGCGGTTCAGCTAATGCTGTACCTACCAATGCAGGATTACCTCTTAAAGGAAACAAACCTGGTTTTCCGTTTCTAAAATCAAAAGCACCTAATGAACGGGTTTGAATACGAAGAGGTGCCAAACCTGGAACTGCTCCACCAAATTGTGAATCGTCCATATAAAGAGCCAACTCCGGATTTTTAAAGAAAGGCGCAAAAGCAAGATCACCAGTGTAAGGATTTGTTCCATTCCACTGATCTTTTTGACCAATAGGAATAACTGCTTCGTTAGTTAATGGCATACCCAGTCTTGATACCTGTACCCAGTTGCCTGAAGTAGTTGGCGCACCACCTGTAGCACTTAATGTAGTGATCTGTGGACGACTTGCAGAAGCCCATACACCAATTACATAATCACCATCCAATATATTAGCAGCTTGTGCTACTGTTTTTCCATCTTTCTGTAAAGTAGAAACCGGAACCTCTAAAACGATAGAATGACAATTGAATTTTGCTAAACCATCTCTTGCACCTTGTGCAGCCGTACGAAAACCGCCCACATCAAATGCACCACCCAGGTCTACAAAGAATGGATCATCTATAGGTCCACAAAAAATTCTTTCCCCGGTAGTGCCAGTAGTAATAGCCGCCTGTACCAATGACTGATAGCTTGGCGCATTTAAACCCACTGCAGATTGAATAGAACGGGGGCCTATATCATTTGGAGGAACAATACCATTTGTTTTGATAACAGTGAAAGTAGCACCACCATCCATACTGCGTTCGCAAGTATAAGTTGTTTTTAAATTTTGCTTCCCTAAACGGATATTAAAAAACGTAGTAGTGTCTTCATTTACCTGCTGAAAAGTAAAACGATAAACAATATCATCACCAGTGGTACTGGTTTTATTATCGATATGAATTTCATAACGGATATTAGTTCCGAAATTATACCAGTTTGGTCCACCAGCCGGATGCTCGAAAGGAATGTAATTGGCAATAAGGATTATTTTTTCCGCATCGGTTGGGCTTTTGAAAGCATACACATCCGTGTTATCCGCCAGCGGATCGTTTGAGATCAATGGGGCTTCTCTATGTGAGGAGCCAAAGGCTGTAAAATTTAACAGGCACATACTAAGAAGTAGGGCTGTTGATATATTTATAATTTTTTTCATAAACGAGTTATTTCAAATTTTTTAATAGATAATGCTAACCCCTGGATTAGAACCTTGCTTTTAATGTGTAATCAAATCCTCTCCACGGATTCTGCACATAAGGGAAAGTGGTGCGGAAAGTGGTATCATTAGTAGTAGGTCCTGCCTTAAAGCTGATAGTACGTACCAGTTTGTTAGTAACAGGACTTCCTGTACCGGTAAAATCATCATACCATAAACCTATAGCAGCTAATGCTACACCAGCTACAGCCTGCAGCTCGATTGTAGTTACATCATCTTCCAATCTTCTTCCATTTGGAAATCCATCCATGTTAGGAATAAACTGAATCATGGTTGATCCATTGTAAGAAGGATTAGTTAATCCAAGTACTGCTGCCTGGATAATACCAAGAGAACTGAAATTCGGGTCGTTTCTCGGAGTAGGCGGCACGGCCATATTCAACCGGAGCATATCACCAAGTGTAGGTAAAAAGTTATTGATGAAAGGTTTTCCCGGAGCAAGCACATTATTATTTTTGCCAGTGGCTAACTGATAAGGAGCAAGATTAGGAACACCTGTATAGAAAATAGGAAGAAGGTCAACGGCACGGGGGCTGCTATTATTAGGTAATAAAATTGTTCCGAAGATTGCATCATCCAAAGCAGTACCTGCTAATGCTGGTGAACCCTTTAAAGGAAACAAACCTGGTCGGCCATTTCTGAAATCGTAAGTTCCAAGAGAACGGGATTGAATTCTCAAATCATTTAATGATGGAACTGCACCACCAAACTTGGAGCTATCCATATATAAAGCCAATTCCGGATTTACAAAGAATGGAGCAAACTGCAGATCATTATTATTATATGGAGTTGTTGCATTCCATCTGTCTTTGCTACCCAATGGAATAACAGCTTCATTAGTAAGTGGCATACCTATTCTTGATACCTGCACCCAGTTACCAGAGTAAGTAGGCATTCCTGCTGCGTTTAATGTTTTTATCTGGCGGCGGCTTGCAGAAGCCCATACACCAATTACAAAATCACCATCCAGGATATTAGCAGCCTGGCTTACCATTTTACCATCTTTCTGTAAAAGATTGATAGGAACTTTTAATGCAATGCTGTGTACATTATATCTTGCTAAACCATCTTTGGTAGGGTTGGTAGTATTTCCTTCAGGACGGAAGTTGCCTACATCAAATGCACCGGCAAGATCCACAAAGAAAGGATCGTCTGCAGGTCCGCAAAAAACTTTTTCTGTAGTAGTAGCAGTAGCCACCGCATTTTGAACTAATGTATTATAATTTGGAGCACCCAATCCTACTACGTTATTTTGAATAGAACGGGGGCCAATATTTGCCGGAGGCACTATGCCATTGGCTACAATAGTTGTAAAAGTCATACCCCCATTGGTACTCTTTTCGCAGATATAAGTTGTCTTAATGTTTTGCTGACCTAACCGGATATTAAAGAAAGTGGTTGGATCCTGATTTACCTGTGAAAAAGTAAACCTGTAAGTGATGTCATCACCAGTAGTTGTTGTTTTATTTTTGATGTGAATTTCGTAACGGATATCGGTACCAAATGAGTAATAATTAGGCCCTCCTTCTGGTAATTGAAAAGGAATGTAGTTGGCAATAATTGTTACAGTAGTTGGATCATCCGGACTGCGGAAGGCATACAAGTCTGTATTATCCGCCAGCGGATCGTTAGAAATCAACGGTGCTTCCCGATGACTGGAAGCAAAAATAACCTGGGAAAAAAGTAGGAAGACCGGAAGCAAAATTTTTGTTGTCAGCCGGAAGAGTCGAGTTTTTCGCATAACCAATATTTAAGTTTTGTTAAATCTGATAAGGTAACCATCCTACTTACGGCAAACGATTGCTGGCAGATTTGCGGAAATGAAAAAAGACCTGCAATAAGGTCTTTTACAATCTTTTAAACAGTGATTACACTTAAAAATGAAGAGTAACCCCTGCTTTTAAAGCAGCAGGTGAGCCCGGAGTATAATGAATTTCTGAAACAGGGGCTGCTTCAAACTTTAACCTGGTTTCTGTTTCAAACTGTGTTTCTCTCCATTCGCTGTTTAGCATATTTTCTACAGACATATATATTTCAAATTTCTTAATGCGGTATGATGCCACCATATCCAATAAAAAATAACCTTGTGCCTTTACCGTATTCATTTCATTAGCAGGTCGGCTATCAATGAATCTATAGCGAAGTGAGCCACTAAATCCATTGGGTGCCCTGGCAGTGATACCACCAATACTTGTAAAGGAAGGAGCCAGCGGAACATAGTTTTCTCCTTTTACTTCACCAATGGCTCTAGCTTTTGTAAGGTTTACATCTACGTCCCCATACAGCCATTTATTAAACTGATATCGGGCAGATATATCAACTCCCATTCTTCTGGTATTGCCACTTGGTTCTACTACACCGGCATCACCTACATACACAAACTCCTGTTCAGAATAAAAATGCCATAAAGCAGCTTTTATGACCAGGTTTTTATCTGGTTTCATTATTACACCCAAATCAGTACCCAATACTCTTGGTAAAATATCATTAGCAGTATTATTCAGAATTACTCTTGTATCATTTGAATGAAATCCAATTCCATTATTCAGGTAAAATTTTAATTTTTGTGATGGGGAAAAATTAATATTCAACTTAGGACTTACAATTCCTCTTGCTTGTTTGCTGAATTCTGTTGCATTGGCCAGTTCATCTTTATACTGAAATATAAATCGGTCGTATCGAATAGAAGCATTCAAAGTCCATTTAGCATTCAATTCCAAATCCTGGTTTACATATAAGTAATTATTAAACTCTTTTACATCACCTTTCTGTACACTTTCTTTAAAAATTCTGTTGGGTGCTTTTGCCAATTCGATATCGCTTACATTATCCAGCCTAAAACCTGCACCAAATTCAGTAGTGGTTTTTTTATTACCCATTAAATATGATTTGGATTCTGTTGTACTAAAACCAAAAATACTTCTTGCTTCCCGTTGATTAATCATATCTCCCTCAATTGGATCATTAAGCAAGAAAGTAAAATTGGAATACAGATTAAATTTATATCTGCTGAAATAAACCTGGTCGGTAGATTTCCAACCACTTTTTCTCAAATGATTATATTTCACCGTCATATTGGTACGACTTGTATTGCCACCTTCCCTATTATCAATAGCACCGAAACGTCCAATGATGCCAGCTTTTATTGCCCTGTCAGGTACCTGGCCCGATGCATTCCATTTACTGACGAAAGTTGAAGCAAGAATAGTGAGTTGGGATTGATTGCCAAACCATGCACTGTATTTCCCCATCATATTAAAGCGATGAAAATTTTGCGGACTTTCAAAATATCCGTCTGATGCAGAATATTCAGACGCCACATAAAATTGTTGCCGGATCTTATCTGTTTGCTTATTAAAAATTTTAAACTGACCAAATGCCCGTTGAGTATTAAACTGGCCTGCTTCTAATTTGATAGAATTGTGATCTAAAAAATCTTTGGTAGTAAATTCAACGAATGCGGCAGTTGCTAAATTTCCTTTATTGGCCTGGTAAGGACCTTTATCAAAATTTACTTTCTCCACCATTTCAGGAATAAGGAAATGTAGATCAGCATATCCCTGACCATGTGCATGGCTTACCATATTTACCGGCATCCCATCTACAGAAACATTAATATCTGTGCCATGGTCAATATCATAGCCCCGTAAAAATATTTGCTCTGCCTTACCACCACCGGCATGTTGTGCAATGAATAAACCTGGTATCATTCGCAATACATCTTGTGAAGTATTTACAGGTCTTAAGCGGATATCTATAGTGCTGATGGCATTTAAAGTGGTGGTTCTTTTACTATTCAATTTTACTTCTGACAGATCAAGATTAGTTTTTTTAAGATTTACATTCACCATCGATAACATTGACGGCTTTACTTCTACCAATAATAATTCTGTTTTATATCCAATATGAGATACCAACATTTCATATTGGCCCGGATTAATACCAGTGATATTAAACATACCAAACATATCAGAGTTGTCACCTTTGTTGCCGGCAATATTGACTGTGGCCCCGTGTATTGGCACTTCTAATTCTGCATCATTAATGTACCCACGGATAGACCCATGTTGCGCAGAGGCAATGGGTGAAAGAAAAAATACCGCAATTACAAAAAAGTAAATTTGACGCATACACAGTTGGTCTGAAACATCCATTTACGTCAAAAAAATGACCCTGGTTCTTTTGAAATTGAAATTAAAATGCGGGAATTACAGTATCACCAGTTTTTCCAGTACCTCTTTTCTCTTTTTACCCGGTACGGAAACACTTAATTTATAGATATAAATTCCACGGCCAAGTTTTGCACCATAGTCGTCTTTCCCATCCCAATGCAGTTGAGTACTTCGATTTCCGTCAGTAGTAATAGATTGGCTTAATGATTTTACAATTCTGCCAGTAATAGTCATTATCTGTAATTGTACTTGTAATGGTTGCCCCGGCTTATTATGCTCAAACCAAAAACTGGTATTGGTGGTAAAAGGGTTAGGATAATTTAATACATGACTTAGTTCCAGTTCTTCATCATTGGCAACAACAAATTCAAGAATCACTTCATTCGAATTATTCAACACATCCCATGCTTTTATTTTTAAACTATGCGTCCCGGGGGCCAATTCCGGCAATTGAAACCTGGCTACACCCTGCTGATAGCTGTTTAAATTTCCTTCGTAAAAATCATTGAGGATAAAATAAGTTCTGTTGTCATTATCCAACGTAGCCACAATATCATGACCAATGCCAGTACCTGTTGTATTAATGCCAGATGAGTCTGCAAGTTTTACAATCAATACCGGGTTTTGATTTACAATGCCCCCATTGGCAAACAATTCATCATTCAGGTATGGTTTTATTTCCGGACCTGCATTATCTCCACCAATGTTATTGCCTGTGCCGCCTACAATAAAGTTGGTAAATATTCCATTGGCATCTTTTATTCCATCTTCTGCATACAGGCTAAGTTTTCCATTCCCAAATTGGAAATTAATATCCTTTGGCACCTTGAAGGTGAAAGAAAATTTTCCGTTGGTGGCGGTTACTTTTCCCTTGAATAAAATATTAGTTTGGGATTGAAAATTCGTAACCTGGCTACCTGCATCGTTGGCCAGAGTATTTATTGTTTGTGGTTTATCAAATACAGTTGGATAAACATTTCCATTAAAATCATTCAGCAGGTTACCCGCCACATCTGTTACTTCTCCTTCTATTACTATCTTTTCTGTAGCACTCAATGTGTCTGCAGTTGATACGGGAATGCCATTTACTTTTGTTGCCCGCACTTTTAGTGTTGGAAAAGCAAGAGTTAAAGCAGGGTCACCCAGCAACGTAAACTTTCTATTGTTAGCTACATCACCAGAAGATTGATAAGTAAAATTTTTTGTATCTTTTACAGCATCACCCAATGTTTTGTAAATATTATTTGCATCTGGCTGCAATGCAAATTGCAGGTAATTATTATTGATGATGCGATTGCTGAAAGCAAACACCAGTCTTGTTGTAGTCATCAAAGCAATAGCACCTGTCTTTGGTCGTAGTAAAATATTTTCTCCAATAGAATTGACACCCGGATTATCATACGGTGCAAAATCACAAGTGGCGGTAATAAATAATGGAAGTTTGTTTGGATTGTTCCAGTTGTTTACTGCTTGCTGATCCAAAATAGTTTCCTCCGCTAATCTATTAGAACCACCATGGCCATTATAATTCCATATCAATGTTCCATTATAAATTTGATTATTACTGGCCTGGTTTGCCTGTGGATATACACTACCGCCTGCACCACTCTCCTGCCGGTATGCATCCAAATAAATTTTTTGTTGGTTGAAGACAGGATTGGCAGTTGCCGCAGTAGTAGTAATTATTTCTGCATCCTGCAAATGAAGATTATTATCTTCATCATCGGCTATAAAAGTGAGATTGTTTCTCCATGGTCCAAAACTTTGCGGAGCAAAATAAGCAGCGACTTTATCAGTAAAATTTTTTGCTTCCGTAATATTTTTTGCAGGCACTCTGCCGATACCAATATCCAGAAGATTTAAAATTAATCCGGAATTGATGTCTTCATTGTCATTCAGGAAGCCATAAAAATCATCGGATGCATAAGTTGATAATGGATCCAACGAAAAATTATTTTCATAGGCAGGAACTAAATTAGTGTTGTTGCTGATCCTGTTTTTATAATCAAAAGAAGCATCACCAAAAAGCAACGAGTATTTTAATTTATTACCCGGACTGTTGTTGTATTTATCAAAATACATTTTTACAAAATCCCTGATGGCGGTAGGATCACCACTACCGCTGCCAAATTCATTATATACTTGTTCAGTCGTTACTACCAATGTTCTCATTCCATTTTGCTGCTGGTGCAGTTGTGCTAATCGTTGTGCCTGCGGTTGCAATGATGGATGAGTAACAATAATGAAATCAACCGGGGAAGTATTATGCAGATCCTGGTTGTTGATTTTTCCAACTGCGGTAGGCAATAAAAAATTACTTGTATTAAACGCAACATATTCTTTCAGTCTATCTGTTATATTATTAAAACGAAATTCATTACTAACAAAACTTCCCTGCATTTGTAACGGCACTAAAGGATTAGTAACATCCCACACCTGAGTAGAAGCAGTTGCATTACTCACTATCAAACTGGCAGTAGAATTTCCAACACTCAACCAATCTCTAAAAAGCAATTGATCAATTCCATTGAGTGAAATATTGCGTCGGGTAAAAATTTCAAACCAGTTTATCCATCCCTGCGCATTAAAACTGCCGGGAACATAAGTAAAGCTGATGTCTATATTTTGCGAAGCAATACCATTTGCAAACCCGGTTGCTTGTTGTGCAAATAAATCATAGGGACCACCATTAATTGAATTAATGGGTAACTGCCCCGCCGGCTGATTATTAATTTTTATATCAAACCGACTACTTACCCCGGCCGATCTTGCTACACAATTTGTTTTTAATTGGACTGCGGCATTGGAAATTACATTAGGAACATTAACCGCAAAATTTCTTGTCACACTTCTACCCGGCAGTGATGATAATTCTTCTCCATACCATTCTTTACCACTTGCCAAAAAGTTGACCGTATCTAATTCATGAAAAATTCTTTCTGAAAAACTATTAACCGTTAAGTTACCGGTTGGCACCAGCGCCGAATTTGTAATTCGTTTTCCATTGCCCCCAACACTTAAAAAACAATAAGCTTTATCACTGTAAATATTTTTTTGATGGGAAAAACGAAGGTTGACAGAATCTTTTATCCATTCATTCGGACCATTGGCATAAAAAAGTATGTAATCGCTGCCATTTATTATTCCATCGCCACCATCCACCACTTGTATAGCATTTTCCTGTAGATCATCTATTCGGGTTGTTGCATTTGCTTCGGCCAGTAGCTGGCCACCATTTCCAAAAAGCCGGATACTATTTGATGAAAGATTGTTGGTGCTAACCCCCAACGTATTTAAAAAAGAAATATCTATTTTATATACCCCGGCATTGGTAACTGCCAGCTTATACCAATTGCCGGATGCCAGTACTGAATTGGGTGTGTAAATCCGCTGCCCATTGGCGGTAAAAACAGGGTAAAAAAAGGTGAAAATGAAAATGATAAAAATGGGGGATCTCATAATCTCTAACACACTGGTTTTATGGGGTTTTTCCCCTGAAAAAAAGTATATCTGCGCAGTTGCTTTTACTGAAAGTATATATATTCGCAGTTCTGGTGGTAAAATTCCTGCACAGTTGCAATAATTTAACCCCATTCAGCGTTAAATTTATCCAATTCATAGGTTTATGCAAAAAACAATGAGAAACTTAACAATCCTGGTATCCTGCGTAGTGCTGCTCGGTTCATGTAAGAACGGCGGCCTCTTCAAGAAAAAACAAGACAAGTCGGATGCCACCGGCTGGAACTACAATGACAAAAACATGGGCGGATTTAAAGTATCCAAAGCCAAAGAGCAGGGCCTGGGGCCTGGTCTCGTTTTTGTTCAGGGTGGAACCTTCACCATGGGACAAACAGAAGAAGATGTGATGGGCGATTGGAATAATATTCCCCGTCGTGTATCTGTTCCTTCATTTTATATCGACCGTACCGAAGTATCTAACCTACACTACCGTGAATATCTACATTGGTTGAGTGGAGTATTTGATGTCTCTGATCCGGCCAATGCAAAAATTCTGGAAGGTGCACTTCCCGATACATTAGTATGGAGAAGTGAGCTTAGTTATAATGAACCAATGGTTGAGTTTTATCTCCGCCACCCGGGATTTAATAACTATCCTGTAGTAGGTGTTACCTGGAGACAGGCAAAAGACTTCTGTCTTTGGAGGAGTGATAGGGTGAATGAAGGTACCTTGATAAAGAAAGGTTATGTAAATAAAGCAAACGTAAAACCCGGTGCACAACAGGGTGATAACAACTTTACTACTAAATCTTATTTATTAGGATTATACACTGCCCCTCCCGGTAAAATAAAAACTGCAAAAGGTGAACCTAAAACTACCGTGGCTACTATGGAGTCTGGAGTTTTATTACCTGATTATCGTTTGCCATTTGAAGCGGAGTGGGAATATGCAGCCTATGGTTTGATCAATCAAAACCCCCGTCCCTCTGTAAAAGAAGGAAAAAGAGGTGAGGAATTACAATCCAACAAGCAAGTATATCCATGGGCACAGAATGTAAATGGCCTGAGAGATACCCGTCGTGGTAGCTGGCAGGGTACATTCTTAGCCAACTTTAAAAGAGGCTCTGGTGATAATGCCGGTGTGGCTGGAGGTTTGAACGACCGTGCCTTCTACACTGCAGAAGTAAAATCTTTCTTCCCGAATGGATTTGGTATTTATAATATGGCTGGTAATGTGAGTGAGTGGGTGGAAGATACTTACCGTCCGCTTTCTACACTTGACTTTGACGATCAGCCTGCCCCTTTCCGTGGTAATAAGTTTCAGAAATTATATGTAGCAGATTCTACCACTATGGATCCTACTACAAGATATGAGAGAGATAGCACCGGCCGTGTAAAAATGGCGGATGTGACTGACGAAGAAAGTAAGAACAGAAGAAACTACCAGAGAGGAAATGTGATCAGCTACCTGGATGGTGACTCACTTTCTCAATCTCAATACGGATATGGAGTTACTACTATGATACATCCGGAGAAATCTAAAGTGTACAAAGGTGGTAGCTGGAACGATAGAGCTTATTGGCTTACACCAGGCAGCCGTCGTTTCTTAGAAGAAGATCAGGCTCTTAGTACACTTGGTTTCCGTTGCGCAATGAACCGCATGGGAAGTCCGGAAGGTAATGGCCGCAAAACTGGTCAGCACTACAAAACCAAAAGACAAAAAAGATAACCGACAATTGAATTAATATTAAAACCCTCCCCAACCCGGAGGGTTTTTCTTTTTCTATCAAAGCTTTAGGGAATACGAATTAGTAGTATTAATAATCACACTTACTTTTGCTGTATGTCTATTGAGCAACTATATAAAATATATAAGCAATATCCTTCTGTACAAACCGACACCCGTAAATTAAAAGAAGGTGATATTTTTTTTGCATTAAAGGGCGACAACTTTAATGGAAATGTATTTGCACAACAGGCATTGGATGCCGGAGCAGCCTATGCAGTAATTGATGAAGCAGGCTTTGAAATACCTGGCAAAACAATTTTAGTAGAGAATGCATTGGAAGCTTTGCAGCAATTAGCCAAACATCATCGGGAACAATTTACTATCCCGTTTATAGCTATTACCGGCAGTAATGGAAAAACAACTACCAAGGAATTAATTCATGCAGTGCTTTCTTCTTCGTATAAAACATATACCACCGATGGAAATTTGAATAATCATATCGGGGTTCCGCTTACTATTTTAAAAATAAAAGAGGATGCTAAAATGGCGGTGATAGAAATGGGTGCGAACCATCAAAAAGAAATAGAAAGCTATTGTGTGTATGCAAAACCCACACATGGGTTGATTACCAATTGTGGCAAAGCACACCTGGAAGGATTTGGCGGCATTGAAGGTGTAAAAAAAGGAAAGGGAGAGTTGTTTGATTATTTGCGAAGCAATAACGGTACTGCCTTTGTATTGTGGGATTATGATTACCTGCAGCAAATGAGCAAAGGCATTAGTGGTGTAATAAAATACGGAACAAAAGAAGGTGAACATGTGATTGGTGAAGTAAAGAAAAGCGACCCTTATTTGGACGTAGGCATCACATTAGGATTAGAACCAACCACTATTCATACACAACTGGTGGGAGAATATAATTTGCCAAATGTGCTGGCGGCAGTTACCATTGGGAAATTCTTTAATGTACCCGAACAAAAAATAAAAACTGCTCTTGAAAACTACTCCCCTTCCAACAGCCGTTCACAATTAATAGAAAAAGGTTCAAACAAAATAATTCTGGATGCATACAATGCCAATCCGAGCAGTATGAAACTGGCGATAGAAAATTTTTCAAAAATAAAAGGTGATAACAAAGTGTTGATGCTTGGTGCTATGGCCGAACTGGGCGAAGAAAGTTTGAAGGAACATAAAAACATAATTGAAGTTATACAACAGAATAACTGGAAGGCCGTAGTGTTAGTAGGTGGTGATTTTTTAAAAACCAATCATTCCTATCTTTCTTTCAACAATTCTGCTGAAGCTAAGATATGGTTGGCACAACAGCATTTTGAAAATACTCACCTGCTGGTGAAAGGAAGCCGAAGTATGCAGATGGAAAAAGTGTTAGAAAATTAAACTCATCCTATGGACTGGAAAAAAATCTTCCCGCAATTTGAACCCGGCTTGATTGAAGTGATTGAGAAAGAAGCTGTACAGAAAAATTTTAAAGCCGGTGAAGTAATTATGCGGACTGGCCAGTATATCAAATCAACCGCATTGGTTTTACAAGGCCAGATAAAAATATACAGGGAAAACCCAGACGGAGGTGAATTCCTCATGTACTATCTTGGTCCCGGACAGGCCTGTGCAGTATCTATGATTTGTGCCCTACAATCTGAAACCAGCGAAATAATGGCTAAGGCAGAAGAGGATACCGAAGTTCTGATGATTCCTGTGCAGTTGATGGATGATTTGATGAACAAATACAAAAGTTGGTACCAATTTGTTATTCAAACTTACCGCAGCCGGTTTGATGAATTATTATCTGTGGTAGATAACATCGCCTTTCATAATATGGATGAACGATTAGAATTTTATTTAAAACGGCATGCGGATAAAACAAGAAAAAAAACATTGGAGCTTTCTCATCAGCAAATTGCAGATGATTTAAACAGTTCAAGAGAAGTTATATCCCGGCTACTAAAAAAAATGGAACAGCGAAACCTGGTAAAACTTCACCGCAACATGATCGAGTTATTATAAAAATAAGTGGTGTGATTTCTGTCACAGTGTGAGCAGGGTCTTTCATTTAATCTTGCACAAAATAATTACATGGAAATTGTTGGTTACATAGCATCCATACTGATTGGCATTTCCCTTGGCATGGTCGGTAGTGGCGGCTCTATACTTACAGTGCCGGTATTAGTTTATTTAATGGGAGTAAATCCATTATTGGCTACTACCTGTTCATTATTTATTGTCGGCACAACTAGTTTAGTTGGCGGCATAAGAGCATATATAAAAAGCAAAGTGGATTTTAAAGCAGTTACTGAATTTGGTATCCCTTCTATACTATCTATTTTTCTTACCCGGAATTATTTACTTCCTGCCATTCCAGATGTTGTGTTTACGTTAGGCAACTTACCAGTAACAAAAGAAATACTGTTGATGGTTATATTTGCCATATTGATGCTTGCAGCCTCTATTACCATGATTCGTAATCAGGAACCTGTTACTAAACTACAGGCTGTTGAAAAAATAACAGATCAAAAAGTATTGCCCCTGATGCTGCTGGGATTTTGTATTGGTATTGTAACAGGCTTGCTTGGGGCAGGTGGAGGTTTTCTCATCATCCCTACACTGGTATTGTTTCTGAAGTTACCGATGAAAACAGCAGTAGGTACTTCATTACTCATCATTGCCATCAATTCATTATTTGGTTTTCTATTCAGCCTCAAGCAATTTGAATATAACTGGGAGTTGATAATAATATTCACTCTTCTTGCAATTGCAGGGCTTTTTATTGGCAGCAAAATAGCAGAAAAAGTTCCAAGCCCTGTTTTAAAAAGAGGATTTGGCTGGTTTGTACTGGTGATGGGCATTTACATTATCATCAAGGAATTATTTCTTAACTAACATTACTCATCCTTTGTGACATAAGTCATAGATAGATTTCACTTATAACTTCAAATTTGTTTCATCAAAATATAATACTATGAAAGTAGAACAAATATATACCGGCTGTTTAGCACAAGGTGCTTACTACATTGAAAGTAATGGCGAAGCTGTTGTTATCGACCCGTTACGGGAAGTGGAACCCTACATTCAAAAAGCAGAACGCAACAATGCAAAAATCAAATACGTTTTTGAAACTCACTTTCATGCCGACTTTGTAAGTGGTCACTTAGATTTAAGCAAAAAAACCGGTGCTCCAATTGTGTATGGTCCCAATGCCAATCCGGCATTTGAAGCACATATTGCAAAAGATGGGGAAGTATTTAAAATAGGCAATGTAACCTTAAAAGCATTGCATACTCCCGGTCATACTATGGAAAGCACTTCATATCTTTTAAATGATGAAAATGGAAAAGACGTGGCGTTATTCTCTGGCGATACCTTATTTATTGGTGATGTTGGACGTCCGGATCTTGCACAAAAAGCAGTGGCGGATTTAACACAGGAAAAATTAGCCGGTTATCTTTTTGATTCATTGCGTAATAAAATAATGCCCCTTGCAGATGATATCACTATATATCCTGCACATGGTGCTGGTAGTGCCTGTGGTAAAAACATGAGCAAAGAAACTACTGATACATTGGGTCATCAAAAAGAAACAAACTATGCACTGCGGGCCAATATGACCAAAGAAGAATTTATAAAAGAAGTCACAACAGGGTTGACCGCACCTCCTGCATACTTTCCATTAAATGTAATGCTGAACATACAAGGTTATGAAAGCATTGATAAAGTATTGGAAAGAGGACAACATCCGTTAAATCCCGAGGCCTTTGAATCGGCAGCGAATGAAACAAGTGCATTGATACTGGATACCAGAGCTCCGCAAACATTTGCCAAAGGGTTTGTACCCAACTCTATCAATATTGGTATTGATGGAAGTTTTGCACCTTGGGTCGGCGCCATGATTCCGGATATCAAACAAGAAATATTGCTAGTAACCGATGAGGGTCGTGAAGAAGAAGTTATTACCAGGTTAGCAAGAGTTGGTTATGATTATACAATCGGCTACCTAAAAGGCGGTTTTGATGCATGGAAGAATGCTGGCAAAGAAATAGACCAAATTACTTCTATTGATTCTAATGAATTGGCGGAGAAGATGAGTAAAGAAAATGTGAATGTGCTGGATGTCCGCAAGCCATCAGAATTTCAGAGTGAGCATATAGCAGATGCAGAGAATGCACCATTGGATTTTATTAATGAAAGCATGGCGCAGCTTGATAAAGACAAAACTTATTATGTGCATTGTGCCGGCGGATACCGCTCTATGATATTCAATTCCATTCTCCGCGCAAGAGGATATCATAACCTGGTGGATGTAAAGGCAGGTTTTAAAGCAATTAAAGACAGTGGTAAGATCAAAGTAAGTGATTATGTGTGCCCCTCTACACTACTATAAGGTATGATTGTTAAACTTTGAATATATATAATGCTCAAAAAAATTGTTATGAGCTCAATAAAAGAACTTTTTTTGCCTGTGAAAATACGATGGCAGAAAGAAAAGTCGGAAAGGAAACGATGATACCTGAATCCGGTTTTGTAAAAATGGAACTTGGTGAAATTGCAATGAAACAGGAACTGGGATGGAGTTATATTAAAATGGGTTATTGATCAATAATATTATAAGTAGAATCGATTTATTGAGATGTTTCAACCAATCTTCAGCTACCAGTTAAGACAATTAGCTGGCGGAACATTGTGATCACTGTTACGATTTACCGCAGATATATGATCCAAATTTATTGTTGATTACAATTAAAGAAAAATGATCGCTGCATGAGCTTTTTACCAACTAATGAAAACAAAGAAACCCGCCGTAATTTTTTGAAGAAAAGTACCCTGGTGGGAATAGGTACATCACTGGCAGGTGTGGCCGGAGTCATTCCTGTTGCCACTGGTAAACAGGAAACATCTTCTTCTGCAATAAATCGTTTTACCATTTTATACACAAGCGACATACATGCCCAGCTTCATACCCATGATGAATTTTTCTGGGA
>JANNMN010000012.1:0-145207 GCA_031397865.1 Chitinophagaceae bacterium | reverse complement strand
CCGTAAGTCATCTGAAGTGGAAAAACTTTCGCAACAGGTACAGGATACAGACGGAGTATATATTGTTCCGGCGTTTGCAGGACTGGGGGCGCCCCATTGGAACCAGTATGCAAAAGGTACCGTCCTAGGCCTGACAAGAGGAAGCAGCAATGCACATATTGCCAAAGCAGCACTGGATAGTATCGCGTATCAAACCTATGATGTTTTAAAATCCATGGAAGCCGATAGTGGTATTCAAATAAAGGAATTGAGAGTGGATGGAGGAGCAACCGTCAACAACCAATTGATGCAATTTCAAAGTGATATACTAAATACGAAAGTGGTAAGGCCAAAGGTTACAGAAACAACGGCGTTAGGTGCCGCATACCTTGCCGGTCTTGCAGTTGGCTATTGGAAAAATGTGAGTGATATACAAGAACAATGGCAGGTGGATAAACAGTTTTCGCCGGGGATGGAAGATGGAAAGAGAAATGAGCTGGTGGAGGGATGGCAACGGGCTGTGAAGGCGAGCATTGCATGGGCGGATGCTAAGTAATGAGACGCCGATGTCACCCTGAGTTTATCGAAGGGTGATTATCAGACCGTAAAGGCTTCGGTAAGCTCAACCTGACATACAACTAATTAAACATGAAAACTGGCCACAACTATTACGTCTATATCGTTCAATGTAAAGACGGTTTTTATTATACCGGAGTAACAAATGATCTGGAAAGAAGATTATGGGAACACAATACCGGTTACAATGAAAGTTGCTTCACTTTTAAAAGAAGGCACGTTGAATTAAAATATGAAGAACATTTTCATGATATAAATAATGCAATCGCCTGGGAAAAGCAAGTTAAAGGCTAGTCAAGAAAAAAGAAAGAAGCATTGTTTAAGAGAGATTGGGAGGAAATTAAAAAATTAGCTAAAACAAATAAAAACGTGTCGTGAATAAACGAAATACCCCTGTCACCCTGAGTTTATCGAAGGATGATTAACGTTATTTAAGTCCCCTTTTGACACCCTTCGATAAACTCAGGGTGACAAAAGGGGCAACAGAATCAATTTCAGCATTTAACTATGAATCGTCAGCACATGATACAACAATTAGAATCCCAATCAGAGTGGGATATCTGTATCATTGGCGGTGGCGCCACCGGCTTAGGCACTGCTTTAGACGCAGCATCCAGAGGATTAAAAACAATTCTGTTTGAACAATATGATTTTGCCAAAGGCACATCATCCCGCAGTACTAAGCTTGTACATGGCGGTGTTCGTTATTTGCAGCAGGGCAATATTAAGTTGGTAATGGAAGCTCTGAAAGAAAGAGGATTACTAATGAAGAATGCCCCGCACTTAGTACACAATCAAAAATTTATTGTTCCTAATTATAAGTGGTGGGAAAAACCTTTTTATGGAATCGGATTAAAAATTTATGATTGGATGGCAGGACGTTTGGGCCTTGGACCATCGCAATTTTTATCCAAAGAAGAAGCTTTACAACTAGCTCCGACCCTTGATCCGGAAGAACTAACCGGTGCAGTCCTCTATCATGATGGTCAGTTTGATGATGCAAGGCTTGCTATCAGCATTGCACAAACAGCAGTACAGCAGGGCGGAGTGTTGCTTAATTATTTTCCAGTGACCGGTTTTCTAAAACTGCAACACCAAGTTTGTGGGGTGTGGGTAAAAGATTCGCTGACCGGAAAAGACTATGAGATAAAAAGCAAAGTGGTTATTAATGCCACCGGAGTATTTACCGATGCCATTATGAAAATGGATGATGCAAAACACAAAAGCATTATAACTCCGAGCCAGGGAATACATTTAGTAGTTGACAAAGAGTTCTTACCGGGTGATACAGCTATTATGATTCCACGAACAGATGATGGAAGAGTGTTATTTGCTGTGCCATGGCATAATAAAATTGTGTTGGGTACTACGGATACACAGGTAGAAAATATTCTGGCGGAACCAATTCCTTTACAAGAAGAAATTGAATTTATCCTCAAGCATATTGGCCGCTATCTTACCAAAGACCCGCAGCTGAGTGATGTAAAAAGTATGTTTGCCGGATTACGGCCATTGGTAAAAGGTAAAACCAAGAAGACAGCTGCTTTATCCAGAGATCATTTAATAAGCATTGGCGATTCCGGATTAATAACCATCTCCGGTGGCAAGTGGACTACTTACCGTAAGATGGCAGAAGATGTGGTTAACATTGCTATTGAGCAAAATAGTTTACCACAAAATCCCTGCATCACCAAAGAACTGAAATTAAATGGCCACGATAAAACCGCAACTCCTGCTGAAATAATTTTATTGAGCCATGAGGAATTAAAAGCCCTTATTAAAAAATCGGTGCAGGAAGAAATGTGTATGACGGTGGAAGATTTTTTATCCCGAAGAACAAGGCAGTTGCTGCTGGATGCAAAAGTTGCTATTGCCATGGCACCGCAGGTAGCACAACTGATGGCAGAAGCATTAATTAAAGATGACAACTGGATAAAAGAACAAATCAATAACTTTAATGCTATAGCAAAAAACTATTCTCCAAACTAAAACAATTGCTTATGTCTCCATTCATCGGTGAATTTATCGGCACAGCTTTACTTATCATTATGGGTTGTGGTGTTGTAGCTAATGTATTACTCTCTAAATCAAAAGGCCAGAACAGTGGATGGATAGTAATAACCTTCGGTTGGGCGATGGCTGTTTTTTTAGGAGTGTATGCATCTACCAAACTTGGTGGTAGTGGTCATTTGAATCCTGCAATTACAATTGCATTAACTGTCTTCGGGGATTTTGATTCTTCTTTATTACCTACTTATATCGCTGCCCAGTTTGGTGGTGCTATTGTCGGGGCAAGTATTGCATGGCTGGCTTACAAACAACATTTTGATGAAACAACCGATGCAGATTTAAAAATGGCAGTGTTTTGTAACTCACCGGCTATTCGTAATGTGGGTTATAATCTTATTACCGAAATCATTGGTACGTTTATTCTCACCTTTGGTGCATTGGCCATGTCGCAACCAAATACCTCATTAGGAACATTAGATGCATTACCTGTTGCATTATTAGTTTTAGGTATTGGTTTATCCTTGGGAGGACCGACTGGTTATGCTATTAATCCAGCCAGAGATTTAGGACCAAGGATTGCACATTTTATTTTACCGATAAAAAATAAAAGAGATAGTGATTGGGGATATTCATGGATTCCGGTTGCCGGCCCTATCATAGGCGCCTTGATTGCTGCGTATTTTTTTCAATTGCTTTAATAATATTACATGAGAAAATTTATTCTTTTTTTGATAACTGTTTTAACTGTTTACACTATGCAAGCACAAACTCCTGAAGAACGGTTGAAAGAAAAAGGAATTGTTCTTACAACTCCTTCTGCACCCGTGGCCAATTATGTGAACGTAGTAAGAGTGGGCAATTTGTTATTTCTTTCCGGTAAAGGACCGATGAAAGCCGATGGCACACATACCACAGGGAAAGTAGGTAAGGAGCTGACAACCGAACAGGGCTATGAAGCGGCAGTCTTATGTGCTATCAATCATATTTCAGTGTTGAAAGCAGAGCTGGGCGAGTTAAGTAAAGTAAAAAGAATTGTAAAGGTGCTGGGACTGGTAAATTGTACGGATGATTTTAAAGATCAGCCCAAAGTGATCAATGGTTACAGTGATATGATGGTAGCCATCTTTGGTGATAAAGGTAAACATGCAAGATCTGCCATTGGCACTAATTCATTACCGATGGGCATTACTGTTGAAGTGGAAGTGATTGTAGAAGTGGAATAATCAATACTCAAATCTCCCGACAAGCTCCTATAATTATTTCACAGGCTATTTTTACCTGAACTTCTGAAATAATTAATGGAGGAGATATGCGCAGGCAATCAGAAGCAAATAAAAACCAATCTGTCAGCACACCTTTTTCTATACAGGCATCAATGATCTTTTTATTTGTTTCATATGAATCAAATTCTACAGCTATCCATAATCCAAAAGAACTAACGGCTTTAATTGACGGATGATGTAATAAAGAATGAAATAATTTTTCTTTTTGCTGCACTTTTTCTATCCAATCTTCATCCAGCAATGCCTTCATAGCTGCCATTCCTGCTGCGCAACTTACCGGATGGCCCCCAAATGTTGTGATATGTCCCAACACCGGGTTATCAGTAAATGCATCCATTAATGTTTTATCCCCAATGAATGCACCGAGTGGCATGCCACCGCCCAATGCTTTGCCGAGTAACAAAACATCAGGAACAATATTAAAATGTTCGAAGCCCCAGAGTTTTCCGGTGCGGCCAAAACCGGCCTGAATTTCATCCAGTATCAACAATGTTCCGGTGTCCGTACATTTTTTTCGAAGGGCATTTATCCATTCTTTTGTGGGAACGATAATGCCTGATTCCGCCTGCACCGTTTCGGCAATTACACAAGCCGTTAGTTCCGTAATTTCTTCTAATGAATCAAACGAATTGTATTCCAGGTGCAGCACATCGGGCAACAAGGGACGAAAAGCATTTCTCCAGTATTCATCTCCCATCACACTTAATGCACCTTGTGTGCTGCCATGGTAGGAATTATTGAATGCAATGATCTGTGTACGGTTGCTGATTCTCTTTGCCAGTTTCATTGCTCCTTCTACTGCTTCGGCACCGGAGTTGGTAAAGTAAACGGAGTTGAGTGATGATGGTAAATTATCCGTTAGCAATTTGGCATATTGCACCTGTGGTGCTTCTACAAATTCGCCATATACCATAATGTGCAGATAAGCTTCTAATTGTTTTTGTATGGCTGCAATTACTTTCGGGTGCCGGTGTCCAACATTGGCCACACTGATGCCGCCGATGAGATCAATATATTCTTTTCCATCAGCACCGAATAAAGTGCAGCAGTCTGCTTTTACTATTTCGAGTGCAAGCGGTGCAGTGGATGTTTGTGCAATGTGGCGAAGGAAGATTTCCCGTTGAGTCATAAGGCAAATATCGTACTTCACCACAAACCTGCCTGCCGGCAGGCAGGGAATGAAAAGAAATTCTATAATTTGCAATAGTAACACCTCACCCGGTTAACCTCCGCTGTAGTAAATTTTCCTACCCCTCTCCTTGAGGTGAGGGAGGCAGACTCTCAGAACATCAGAGTGTTAATATGGAGAGGTGTTGCTGAGCAGCGAACCGAACGATGAAAAGTGCGACGCAACAGACGATGCCATGAAAAACAAAAGCTGGCTACAAAAACAATTATTAATTCTTAATTATTAATTTTTAATTACACATGCCTTTAATACTACCTGTAGAAGATAAGTATCCGCAATTTGGCAACAATTGTTTTATTGCTCCCAATGCTACCATTGTTGGGAATGTAACTGCCGGTGATGATTGCAGTTTTTGGTTTAATACAGTAGTGCGGGGTGATGTAAATTTTATTACCCTGGGTAATAAAGTGAATGTGCAGGATGGTGCCTGTATTCATTGTACGTATCAAAAGTGTGGCACTACTATTGGCAACAATGTATCCATCGGGCATAATGCGATAGTGCATGGCTGCACGGTGCATGATAATGTGCTGATAGGGATGGGTGCGATAGTAATGGATAATGCAGTGGTGCATAGCAATACCATCATTGCTGCCGGAGCTGTAGTGCTGGAAAATACGATTTGCGAACCCGGAAGTATTTATGCCGGTGTGCCGGCCAAAAAAGTAAAAGATATTCCGCAGGAAATGATAAGTGGCGAAATAAACCGGATAGCTAATAATTATGTGGGGTATGCGGATTGGTTTAGAGAGAAATAGACAATTGGCAATATGCAATAGACAAATGCTGATTGAGCTTACTAGCTTATTGCCAATTGCTTATTGCCAATTCCAGGCTCCTCGTAATTTTCCTATTAAATAAGCAATTAATAAATAGTAAATTCGTTATTGAAGTAATCTGTAAAACAATGAGAAACCTTAGAATTTTTGCGATATCGCTGAGCCTGATGATGTTGCTTGCCTCTTGTGGCACATTGAGTAATATGTTTAAACGCAAAACCGGTTGCCCCAGCAACGGTAAAAATGTAGGCGCAGAAAAACTGATGAGTGGCGATCCCAAAGCCGTTAAGGATGCCAAGAAGGCAAAGAAATTCAGAAGTTAATTTCGTTTGTGGTGCAGCTTATTATATTAGTATCCAGTCTATGAAAATAACTAAACACCTTTACTATGAGTCTCACCCTACGAACCACCCTTGGCTGCACCGAAGCCATTATTGCCGATGATGGAGGATTAAAAGAATTCTATCGTGTGGCCAACATCCTGAGCCAGGATTTTGATGTAAAATTTTCTCACAAAGAAGACGACTTCGATACTATTGATTGGGACTTTCGCTTTAAAGGTCACAACATAACTCTGCACTATAGCATTTACAACGGTGTATCTATTTTTCCTACCAAGACAAAAGATGCATTGAATAAAGACAATAAAGCTGTGGTAGAATTGGCTGGAGTCATTGAAGCCCGGATGTTTGATGATGGGAAAAGGAATATTGCGTAAGAACCCTGTCCCTAAAGGGAACTTAGGTCAGAATATTCTTTTTTAATATTGACTTTCCTAATAGCAATTCTTTTATTAAAAGAAAAACTAATTCTCCCTTCAGGGAATAGTTAGAATTGATCTCTCAAGAAAATAACAGGGGTTTTACCAGCTTTAGTTTTTCATGGCATCGTCCCTTGCGTCGCACTCTTCATCTGTATATCGTTACGCAACTTTTTTATTGAACCACTTCGGAGAATGCTACTCTCCTCTTATACTGTTTCCTAAATTAATTGAAACATCGACCTAAGTCTCCCCCTGCCTACCGGCAGGCAGGCTTTAGGGGGACAGGGGGTTTTCTAATAACTCCGCTGCTCAATACTCTCCATAATATTTACATAACTCACATACCGGTCTTCATGTATTTCGTTATTCCGGACAGCTTCTTTTATTGCACAACCCGGTTCATTAAAGTGCAGACAATTATTAAATTGACAATTATTTAATCTGTCCCGCATCTCCGGAAAATAATGAGACACCTCCTGCTTTTCAATATCTACTAATCCAAATTCCCGCATGCCGGGAGTATCTATTATTCTGCCGCCGAAAGGAAGATCATACATTTCGGCAAACGTAGTTGTATGCTGCCCTTTACCACTCCATCCACTTACATCCTGGGTTTTTAAATTAATGTCGGGAAACACCACATTTAAAAAAGAAGATTTACCCACACCACTATGTCCGCTGATGAGAGTGGTTTTATTTTTTAATAATTCCAGCACTTCCTCTACTCCTTCTTTTTTCTCTGCACTTATCAAAAATACTTTGTAGCCCACCGCTTCATACATCGCTTTCCATTCCGCATATTTATCCAGTTCTTTTGTTTTGTACAAATCTGATTTATTAAAAACAATAAACGGTGATACATGATACATTTCTGATGCCACTAAAAACCGATCGATAAATCCTTGTGATGTTTTTGGTTCTTTTAATGTAGCTACCAGCATCGATTGATCAAGATTGGCAGCAACTATATGATGCTGGTACTTATGCCTTGGAGATTGGCGGTTGATATAATTGCGCCGGTTATGAATTTCATCAATGATGGCTGAATTATCCGTGTCAGCCTGCGATTCTATTTCTACTATATCTCCAACAGCTACGGGGTTGGTGGAAGTTATCCCATCCAGTTTCATTACCCCTTTCATCCGGGCATCCCAGAATTTTCCGGTTTCATCTTTTACGGTGTACCAACTGCCGGTAGATTTGTAAACGGTTGCTTTCAAGTGTATATTTTTATTTTTCTATTTTGTCACTTGTTATTCGCCGGTGATATTCACTACAGCGATTAACATGTTTTAATTGGGCTCATTTCATTGGCTTGCAAGATACTACACCCTTTGATGGTTTGATAAAAGGGATGAAGAATAAATTGTCAGGGGAATTTTTTGAATACAGTAAACCGCAACAGCGTTTCTATAAAAAGAAAAAGTAATGCTGCCAGTACAAACGGTAAAAATCTTTCTTCTGACCGCATGAAAGAGGTTACGTCAATTTTGGATTTTTCCAGTTCATCAATTTGCTTGTACGTACTGCGAAGTGCATCTTTATCTCTTGCCCGAAAATATTTACCGCCGGTTTCATTGGCAATTTTTCGTAACAGGTCTTCATCTATAAAATCAATATTGGCATTTCTATTTGCTGGTTTGTTGCCAGTTACTTCCACTATAGTAGAGGCCAATGCACCAATACCGATCGTATAAACTTTTACCCCTTGCGATTTTGCAATTTCCAATGCAGTTAACGGATCTATCAATCTTGTATCCGGAGGATCTTCTTTTCCATCAGTAATCAATATGATCACTTTGGATTTTGCAGTGCTTCTCCGCAGCCTGTCTACTGCAGTAGCTAATCCTTCACCTATCACCGTTCCATCTTTTAATAGTCTTCTACTTTCCAAAGTTTGTATCTGAGTGATTAATGTATTTCTATCTGTAGTAACAGGACATTGTGTAAAACTTTCTCCGGAAAAAATTACCAGTCCTATTCTATCTACCGGTCGGCTTCTAACAAATTCTTCGGCCATTTCCTTTGCTACTTCCATACGGGATGGTGCAATATCCCGGGAGCCCATGCTACCGCTTACATCCATGCATAGCACAATATCTATTCCTTCACCTTCAGATCGTTGCTCATCATTTCTTTTTTGCGGACGGGCCAATGCAATTATCAAACAACTTAAAACCAGCAACCGTAACAGAAAAGGTAAATAGCGGAAACGATTTTTCCAGGAGTTTACATGAAATGCATGAGTAGTGGTAACGGTAAAAGTGGATTGACGGCTGTTTTGTTTTTTCAGGTGCCACCAGATCAATAATAGCAATAAGGCAAACAACCCCAGCATAAATGGGTAAACAAAATGAATATTTTTAAAATAATCGTACAGCATTGTTTATCCTCTTTTACCTACATCAGCTTTTGTAGCAGCAACTTCCGATTTTTCAATCGTTATTATCGTATTCTTTATTTCATTGAAACTACTCCGGTCATCTTCGGCAGTAGGAATATATTTTGCAAACTTTACAAAATCACTCAATCGCAATGCTTGTGAAAGTTTATCAAACTGTTCTTTATTCAAATTCAAATCCCGTAATTGTATTACTAAGTCGTCTGTAGTTTTTTGCAATGACAATAATCCTTTCCTCCTAAAAATATATAGCCGGAATATTTCGGTAAGTGTGGAATAGTATTGTTTAGCTGCCGGTTTTTCATTTTGAAGATGATCCAGCTGTCTCATTGCCTCTTCATATGCATTGATCATTTTCTTTGGAGCAGGTGCAGCTACCACTTTTTTCTTTTTCAATAAAAAATATAAAAGCAAAGCCAATGCTAGTACTCCACCTGCCACATACCACCACCACTCTTTTTTATCTTCCTTCACTTCTACATCCAGAATATCTTTTATATCATGATACTGCTGTTTGGGATCAAATTCCGAAAACACCACATCTACTGGAATAGTATCTGTTTTAATTCCTCCGGCAATTATAAAAGATGGAATTACCCAATGGCCGGAATCGAAGCTGGTAATTTTATATGCTCCTGTAATAGTGGTGCTGTTACTTCTTTTAACGGTATCAATACTAGCCTCTCCAAGAAACTCAAAATGCTCAATAGTATCAACCGAAGGAAAATTAATAACTGAACCGGAAAAAAAATTAGCTTCCACCTTCAACTCAATTGGCTCACCGATCAAAATTTTATTCTTATCAACAGTAGCTTTTATTGTAGTAACATTCTGTGCAGTTAACAACTGCGCAAAAAACAACCCGATAAAAAAAAGTATGTATTTTTTGAAGATCATTATTACTTGTTGCGGCTAAGAAAGAAACGTTGAAGGACTCTTACATAATCATCTCCGGTTCTTACATGCAGCAAATCGCAACCTGCTTTTTTAAAAGTTTGGGTACTGTATTCCGTCACCCGAAAAAATTCCTGTTCATAACTGTATCTCACAAAATTATTACTGCTATCCACCCATTTTGTTTGTCGGGTTTCTGAATCTTTTACCTGCAACAAACCGGCATCCGGTAATTGCTGATCCATTTTATCATAGATCTTAATGCCAATCACATCATGTTTTTTTCCGGCGATGCGAAGTGCATCTTCATAATTAGCATCTACGAAATCACTTAGAATAAATGCAATGCTTTTTTGTTTGGTGGAGTTATTAAAATAACGAAGTGCCTTGCTTACTGCTGTTCCTTTTCCCTTTGGCTCTTTGCTCAGCAATTCTCTCACAATGTACAAAGCATGCTGTTTTCCTTTTTTCGGTGGAATATATGCTTCAATCACATCGCTGTAAAATATCACTCCCACTTTATCAGCATTATTCACCGCAGAAAAGCTAAGCACTGCCGCTATTTCTGTAATGATATCTTTCTTTCTAGCATAAGTAGTTCCAAACGTTGAACTATTACTTATATCAATCAGCAACATTACTGTAAGCTCTCTTTCTTCTTCAAAAACTTTACTATATGGATGACCAAACCTTGCCGATACATTCCAATCAATAAAACGTATATCATCACCAGCAGCATATTCTCGTACTTCTTTAAACGACATACCCTTTCCTTTAAAGGCACTATGATATTCACCAGTGAAAAGATCAGTAGTGATTTTCTTGCTCTTTATTTCAAGCTCTCTTACTTTTTTTAATATTTCGGTAGTTGTGAGCATACATTGGAAAAGTACTTTTTTCTTTCAGACTCTAAAGCCCCTTAAGGGGTTTGGGGTTTACGGCACATTAATTTGTTTCAATACATCTTCTATCACATCCTCCACTTTTACATTCTCTGCTTCGGCTTCGTAGGTAAGTCCTATGCGATGCCGCAGCACATCTTTAGCAATGCTTCTTACATCTTCCGGAATTACAAAACCTCTTTTATTTAAAAATGCCTGTGCCTTTGCTGCCAATCCAAGATTGATACTTCCTCTTGGTGATGCGCCGTATGATATTAATGGCTTTAATTTCTCCAATTTGTATTGCGAAGGATTTCTTGTGGCAAATACAATATCCAGAATATACTGTTCAATTTTTTCATCCATATATATCTGCCGGGTCAATTCTTTTGCATTGATCACTTCATATGCAGATACCACTTGTTTGATAGTGGCAAAGGCTCCTTGTATATTCTGCCGAAGAATCAATTGTTCTTCCTTCATCGATGGATAATCAACAATCACTTTCATAATAAATCTATCCACCTGCGCCTCGGGCAATGGATAAGTTCCTTCCTGCTCCAATGGATTTTGCGTAGCCAATACTAAAAACGGTTCATCTAATTTATACGTACTGTCACCAATTGTAACTTGTCTTTCCTGCATAGCTTCCAGTAATGCACTTTGCACTTTTGCTGGTGCCCTGTTTATTTCATCGGCCAAAATAAAATTGGCGAAAATGGGACCCTTTCGAACTACAAATTCATTTTTCTGCTGGTTATAAATTAAAGTACCAATCACATCAGCCGGCAACAGGTCGGGAGTAAATTGAATACGACTGAATTTTGCATGAATGGCCTGGGCCAAAGATTTTATCGTCAATGTTTTTGCAAGTCCGGGTACACCTTCCAGCAGCACATGCCCATTACTAAGCAAACCAATCAACAGCCGGTCGAGCATATGACTTTGTCCAATTATAACATGGCCTATCTCTTCTCTTAATTTATCGGTAAACTGTCCGGCCTGGCTGATTTTATCATTCAGCTGGCGAATATCTTCTGCTGTTTTAAACATGGGAAAAATTTAATGTATCACAAATTACGAATTGCATGTATGCAAATAATTTGCCGTTATGGTTGATTGGCAAAAAATACCACACTATTTCTGGTATTTTACCGTTTTATACCTGATAAATTTGAGTACTTTAGCTAAAAATCCAACTATTATGCAGAAACATCTTTTTACATTGATGGCCGCCATTTTATTGAGTGCATCTTTTTTAACTGGTTGCAAAGAAGACCCTCCGCCACCAGCAAAGACAAAATCAGAATTAATAACCCAGGGATCATGGAAGTTTAGTTCCGCCACTGTTGGTGGTTCTGATGTTTCAGCTTTTATACAAGCCTGTCAAAAAGATAATATACTTGTTTTTGTAGCTGCAGGTACAGGCACATTGGACGAAGGCCCTCTTAAATGCAATGCAGGTGATCCGCAAACAACTCCATTTACCTGGAATTTTCAAACCAACGAAACACAACTTTTTATTTCAACACCTTTATTTACGGGGGGTAGCAGTACGTTTACACTGGTAAGTATTTCTGAAACACAGTTGGTGGTTTCACAAAATATTACTGTAAGTGGTAGCACACAAAATGCAGTAGTAACCTTTGTACATTAATTAAGAAAGATATTTTCCAACGATCGGCACTCTGCGGCCCACTCCAAAAGCTTTGGGTGAAATACGGATGATGGGACAAAACTGGTTTCGTTTATATTCATTAATGTTGACCAATTTTAAAACCCTGTCCACTAACGCTGCATCAAAGCCCTGTGCTTTTATAGAAGCAGGGCCTTGTCTTCTTTCTATGTATTGATATAATAATTGATCAAGAATTGCATATTCGGGTAAGGAGTCCGAATCTTTTTGTCCCGGTCTTAGTTCAGCAGAAGGCGGCTTTACTAATATGTTGTTTGGAATAATTTCTTCGTTGCGATTAATATATTTCGCCAATGAGTAAATCTGCATTTTGTAGCAATCACCCAATACTCCTAATCCACCAGCCATATCTCCATACAAAGTTCCGTAGCCGGTTGCCAGTTCGCTTTTGTTAGATGTGTTCAATAAAATATATCCAAACTTATTGGCGATTGCCATTAATAAATTTCCTCTTGTTCTTGCTTGTATATTTTCTTCCGCCAGACTAAAAGGCAAATCTTTATAAATGGGTTTCAGCTCCGTCAAGAAACTTTCGTAAATATTTTTAATCGGAATGATATCATAGGGGTTGCCCAAATTTTTACTCAACTGCTCCGCATCACTTACAGAATGACCTGTTGAATACTGCGAAGGCATCAAAACTGCTCTCACATTTTCTTTTCCCAATGCCTCGCAGGCAAGTACCAATGTAACTGCACTATCAATACCGCCACTGCTGCCTAATATTGCTTTAGCAAACCCCATTTTTTTGAAATAGTCTTTAATGGCCATCACAATTGCATTATAAATTTCTGCCGTGCATAGATCATAATCCAGTTGCAGCGGACTAAATTCTGCATTGGGCAATGCATTTGCTTTTATCAATACCGGTTGATTGAATGTGCCGTCATCTTTTAATTCAACCATCTCATATGCTTCTTCAAAAAAAGGAAGTTGCTTGACCATGTTTGCATTTTTATCAAAGATCAAGGAGCCGCCATCAAATACAATTTCCGTCTGGCTGCCTACGCAGTTGCAATACAGCATTGGTAAATTATATTTTGATGTATTCAATTTTACAATAGCCTTGCGGTCTTCTACATGAGTGTAATCAAATGGTGATGCAGAAATGTTCAGCATAATATCTGGTTGCTGTTTCATCAGCTCATCCATCGGGCAATTGCGGTACAGCGGATTATCGCCAAGATTCCAGATGTCTTCGCAAATAGTGATAGCCAGTTTCTTTCCTTTGAATTCAATTACTTTCCAGTTATAAGCTGGTTCAAAATAACGGTATTCATCAAACACATCATAGTTAGGTAAACAAGTTTTATGTGCAACACCTTTTATTTGTTTTTCGTATAAAAAAAAGGCGGCGTTAAAAAGGTCTTTGCCTTCCCGTACAGGATTTCTATCAGGGCCACCAATTAAAACACCTATGGTATCTGCATATTCTTTTATTACATCAATGCAGTGATAGCATTTGTTAATAAAATCTTCAAATTCTAAAAAATCACGGGGAGGGTAGCCACAGATACACAGCTCAGAAAACATTACAAGGTCGGCACCTTGTTTTTTTGCCCATTCAATTCCTTCAATGATTTTTCGGGTATTATCTTCGAAATTTCCGATGTGATAATTCTGTTGTGCCAGTGCTATTTTCATAAAGCAAATTTACAAGATTAGCCTAACTATCAACTGACAAAAACTGTTGCATTTTGGGAACCACAATAGAAACATAGGAACACACACATAGTCTTTATACTCACACCAGGTAGTTAACAGATATTTATTAAAAACTGTACTTTCGTTACCACAACATTTACTCAAGCCATTCGTTTCAATAGCCATGAAAAAAATAACCACCATTCTTCTTTTAAGCTCTATTTTTTTTGCCTGTAATAATAACAAGAACGGCATACCTGATGTTTCTGATATAAAAGTGAAAGTTCTCATTGAACGGTTTGATCAAAGTTTTTTCAGTATTGATACCAATAATCTTTCCGCCAGTTTACAAAAAGTACAACAGCAGCATCCTGATTTTTATCTTGACTTTATGCAACAAATTCTTGGTGTGGATGGTGCTGATACCAGTCGCAATACTATACTTGTTACCAAAGAATTTATCCGGGGTTACAAATCCATTTATGATACGCTTCAATTAATTTATAAAAAAACAGATTGGCTGAAGAAAGAATTGGAGAAAGGTTTTCAATTTGTAAAATATTATTTTCCGAAATATAAAACTGGTAAAGCCATTTTATTTGTAGGACCATTTGATGCACCGGGTGTAGCAGCCACCAGCACCGGCTTAGCCATCGGTCTACAGCAATATGCAGGAAAAGATTTTTCTGTTTACCAATCGCAGCAGGGGCAAGAGCTTTTTCCTTTGTATATCTCCCGTCGTTTTTCTAAAGAATACATCACCGCCAATTGTATGAAAGCCGTAGTGGAAGATATTTTTCCAGACCAGAGTGGTGGCAAACCATTAATAGAACAAATGATTGAAAAAGGAAAACAATGGTATCTGCTGGATAAATTTTTGCCCACTACTCCTGATTCAATAAAGACCGGCTACACCCAGCAGCAACTCGATTGGTGCAAAGAATATGAAGGAAATATCTGGAGCTATCTTGTAAAAAATGAAGACCTGCATTCACTCACACCTTCTGTACTGCAAACTTATATTGGCGAGGCACCATTTACACAAGGGCTATCACAGGAAGCATCTCCCGGAAATATCGGCCAATGGATCGGCTGGCAGATCATAAAAAAATATGTGAGTAAAAATCCGGATGTAAAACTGGATGAACTAATGAAGACCGACCCGAAAAAAATACTGGAAGAAGCGAAATACAAACCCAAATAGGATCACGGATTTTTTTGTTTCATTTATAGGTATATTTCTTTTCATTAAACTAAAAATTGGGTTAAAAAATGTTTATTGCCTATTGCTAATTGCCCATTGCCTATTCCCAATTGATTTAAGCATACATTATCCTTTTTAATCCCTTCAATCCATTCAAAATCCAAAAAATCCGTGTTATTTTTACGGCCTCATGAAATCACTCCCCGCCACACTTACGGACCCTGTTTACATTCCAAAAGAAAAGTTCAGCTTGTACGATAAATTTTGGCTGCGCATCATGAATGATAAGAGAGATCTTCCATTTATTTACCTGCTTACCACTATCCATTTATTGGTGGTGCCGGTGGCCATACTTTTATTCACTCCGGCACTGCAAGGCTGGTGGTGGTGGGCTGTTGCTATTCCATATTTCTATGTAGCACAATTTTATTTTAAAGGAAGTTTTGGATTGATGTTTCATTGCCTGTGCCATAGAAAAATGTTCAAAGCTCCTTATCAAAAACCTTTGAATGGCTATATCACCTGGTTTATCTGTCCATTGTTTGGCCATGCACCCGAAGGATATTTCAGTCACCACATGGGCATGCACCATATAGAAAATAATATGCCGGATGATACCAGCAGTACTATGGCTTATCAGCGGGACAGTGTAAAAGGTTTTCTTGCTTACTTTTTCAAATTCATTTCTGTTGGTGTTATTAATACCATCCGTTATCTGTTCGACCGCAAAAGAAAGAAACTGTACCAACGCCTTACTGCCGGCGAATATATTTATCTCGCATTTTGTATCGGTATGTGTTTCGTAAATCTGAAAGCAACGCTGGCTGTCTTTATTATTCCCTTGTTGTTTGCCCGATTAGTAATGATGCTGGGCAACTGGGCACAGCATTCTTTCATTGATGCGAAAGACCCTGAAAATCTCTACACCAGTTCCATCAACTGTATCAATACCGTGTACAATCACAAATGCTGGAATGATGGCTATCATATCATCCATCATCTTCGCCCCGGTATGCACTACACCGAAATGCCTGCAGAATTTATAAAACGAAAAGATGAATTTGCTGCCAACAAAGCCATTGTATTTGATGGTATTCATTACCTGCACATTTTTACCTGGCTGCTTACGAAACGTTACGATAAACTGGCCGACAACTTGGTCAACATTAATGGCAATATGTTTCAATCGAAAGAAGAAGCAATTTCATTGATGAAGGAGAGGACGAGGAAGATAAATACAAACCCCCTGTCCCCCTAAAGGGGAGACTTAGGTCGATGATTCTTTATATTATTCAAACATCTTTTAGAGGATTAAGTTTCTCTTTTTTGTTACCAGCTTCCAGTTCATTGAGCATCGTCCCTTGCGTCGCACACTTGAACTGAAGTAACAAAGATGAGCAATTGCGAAGAATATACTATACTTTCAATGTGGTGGATAAATGCTTATTGTTTTACGTCTCCCTCCCTTTTTTGCAAATATTGAGTCGCTATAATTTAAGAAATGTATTTTTCCTGATCTTTCAATAAAATGGAAAACAGGATAATAAGCCAGTTTGCCATTTATTAAAAAAGTCCAGCCGCCAGCCGAATAATCGGCAGTATCTTTTTCAATACTTTCAACATTATAAATATATTTAACTGGCTGTATGTAGTATTTAAATCTCCCTAATAAGCTGTCCCCCTTAGACTTCAAATTATATTCGTAGGTGTTTATTAAAAAAGTTTTTGCGATTAGAAGTTTATACGGTGCAGAATAACTGTTATTCATTCTTTGACCATAACCCTTGTCTTCTGTAAAAAAATTTGTGTACGTTGGTGTTTTTGATTGGTCTTTTAATGGAAGAAATGCAAGCATGTCCCCATGTCTGTAAACAAGCCAACCTTTTTGTGTAACGGTTATTTTATCCTGACTCGGGGATTTAAGGCCCAAAATAAAAAATAGAATAAAGAAATGTTTCATTTTAACCTTAAATGAATTTTGTTTAATAGCTTAAAAATGTAAAGAGTTCTTTTCCAAATTTAAATAATTCTCATCAGTAAGAAATCAAAAGCTCAGCAACGAACAGAACCTCGAAATGTGCGACGCAACGAAGATGCCATGAAAAACTACAGCCGGTATCAAAATAAAAACTAACTGCTGTAAGGAATGAAGAAAGGGAGAAATGAAATTCGGGTCTAAGTCTCCCCTTTAGGGGGACAGGGGGGTTGTTTTAATTATTCTTCATCGGCACTATCATCTCAAAAGAAGGAATGCTGACGTCAAACATTTTTTTGTTGTGGAGGTTTTCCATTTGATAAGTGCCATTCATGCGGCCCATTTCGGTGCGGAGGTTGCAACCGCTTACGTATTGATAATTTTCGCCGGGTTGTATGGTAGGCTGTACACCGATCACTCCTTCGCCTTCCACCTCCCGGTTACTTCCATTGCTGTCAAAAATAAACCAGTGGCGGCGGTGCAGTTTTACGGGAAATGAATTATGGTTTTCGAGGCTGATGCGGTAGGCAAACATAAACTCCGATTGCAACGGGTTGCTGTAGTCAGCCTGGTAGAATGTCTCTACACTCACTTTCACTCCTTCGGATATCATGCTGGTCATGCCGTAAAAATAAACAAAATCACGGATTGAATAGATTTGAATTGGATTAAGGGATTTTCAGCTTTAAAAGGTCAAAAAATCATCCAATTTCTGCGAGGCAGAAAAAATCCATATTATCCCTTCAATCCGTGTCATCTGTGTGCTTGTATTCGGTATGTAGCACTTAATTTTGCGCCACACCCTTCGATAAACTCAGGGTGACATAAATTATGAAGATAGCTGTTGCAAAAGGTGATGGAATAGGCCCTGAAATAATGGAAGCCGTGTTGTCAATTTTTAAAGCGAATAACGTTCCGCTGGAATATGATTTTGTAGATATGGGTAAATGGGTGTTTGACAAAGGTTTCAACAACGGTATGACGCCGGAAGCTAAAGTAACTATTGAAGCATTGGGCTTATTATTTAAAGGCCCGATGGAAACACCAAAAGGAAAAGGTGTAAAGAGTATTAATGTAACGGCCCGCAAAACCTGGAACACATTTGCTAACAAAAGAGATTTCCGCACACTACATGGAGTGGATACGGTTTTCAGCAAAGCAGGCATCCCGATTGACATAACTGTTGTAAGAGAAAATATTGAAGATACTTATGGTGGCATTGAACATATGTTGACACATGATGTGGCACTGAGCCGCCGGTTTATTACAAGGCCGGGAAGTATGCAGGTGATTCGCTATGCTTTTGAAATGGCGAAACAAAAAATGACTAAACGCATTACTTGTGTACACAAGGCCAACATTATGAAAATAACGGATGGTTTGTTTTTAGAATGTTTCCAGGAAGTGGCAAAAGAATATCCGGAGATAAAATCGGATGATATAATTGTAGATGACCTTTGCATGAAATTAGTGACAAGACCAGATCTGTTTGATGTTCTTGTATTAACTAATCTGCAAGGAGATATTGTGTCTGATTTATGTGCTGGTTTAGTAGGAGGTTTAGGTTTTGCTCCATCAGCAAACATAGGCGACCATATTTCCATCTTTGAAGCCGTGCATGGTACCGCACCAGATATTGCCGGAAAAAATATTGCAAACCCGACTGCCTTATTATTAAGTGGTATTGCAATGCTTCGTCATCTTGGTTTAACAGAAAATGCATCCATCATAGAAAATGCATTGCGCTATACCTTAGAGAACGGCACACACACCGGCGACTTTGGCGATAAATCAAAACCATCTGTAAATACTACACAATTTGCAGAAGCCATTATCAGCAACTTTGGTAAAAAACCTGATGTAGGTGCAAGAGAAATTATTACCAACAAACCCGGCACTCCTACTCCGTTGAAATTAGAAACCAACCCGATGATGATTTCTAAAGAGGGTGAAGCTGAAACCATAGTAGGTGTCGATCTTTTTATTGAAAGCGGCGAACAACCAACTGCCATTGCGGAAAAATGTAAAAGACATGCCGGTGTTAAATTCAATCTCATCAACATCAGCAACCGTGGTACACAGGTGTGGCCTACTGGTTCTGTTTATACCAATCTCGTTAATCAATACAATGTTCGTTTTGAAAGTATTGATGATTATCCATTGACGCAGCAAGATGTGATCGGCCTGTATGTAAGCCTGAGTGGCAACTTCAAAATATGTTCTTTTGAGTTGCTGAACATGTGGGGAGGAATGAAAGGATATTCACAGGCGCAGGGGCAGTAACCCCCTGTCCCCCTAAAGGGGAGACTTAGGTATAAGAATTACTACTTTATGTATCTATTTCTGTTAATTAGTGATTGAATAGAAAGAGTAGTCCTATCCCCCTTTAGGGAGTAAGAAAAAATTCTCCTTTCAGAAATATAACAGGGGTTTTGTCATCTGTAGTACTAATATCATCGTCCCTTGCGTCGCACACTTGTACTGCATGAATTCTACTCAGCAATATTCGTAACTTGGTGTAAAGATTTCTTTATGCCAAAAGAAATATTACAATACACTAACAACGAAGTAACTGTTGTGTGGAAACCAAAGCTGTGTATCCATTCAACCATCTGCTGGAAAGGATTGATAGAAGTTTTTAATCCAAGAGAACGGCCGTGGATAAAAATGGATGGAGCAACTACCGAAAGAATTATTGAACAGGTTCGCCAATGCCCGAGTGGTGCATTGAGTTATTATTTGAATGCTGAAGCACTTGCTGGTGAACCGGCAGATAAAGTAGTAGCCGAATCCGCAAACATGATGAAGGTAGAAGTAACACCCAATGGACCTTACTTAATAAAAACAGAATGCCTGATTGTACATAGTGATGGCCGGGAAGAAACGAAGACAGGAACAGTGGCTTTATGCAGGTGCTGTGCTTCTGCCAATAAACCTTATTGCGATGGAAGTCATCGGAAGATTGGGTTTGTTGGATAATCTTAAATTTTCTTTGCCAACTTATATCCATTCTTAACCAGCCACTGCAATACTTTCTCCTGTTGATCTCCCTGCACAATTATTTCTCCGTCCTTAGCAGAGCCCCCAGTGCCGCAAAAAGTTTTTAGTTTTTTACCTAATACCTCCAGGTCATCTTCTTTACCAATAAAGCCATCCACCAACGTAACAACTTTTCCAGCCCGTCGTTTGCTGTCTAGTTTTACTTTCAGTTTTTGTTGTGCAGGCAGCAGCGTTTCTTTATTCGATTGCTCTTCTTCAAAAGAAAAATTAGGATCAGTGCTGTAAACAAAGCCTCTTGTATCTGGTTTATTTTTTTTACTCATATTAAAATAGAACCTATTAAAAATTATTTCTAAAACTCTTCAACATACACTTTTAATTTTGCAGTTCTTTCCTTTGTTAGTTGGGTAAGGCAAGAATAATAAATCAGGGGGTACATGGAACCTCCTTCATGTTGGCTGCTTGCCGAATTGCAATGAGCTTCTTTATATTTTATCCATGCTCTTTGAGCTTCTAATAATAGTTTTTTGCCGGCCGCATCTTGATTGGTCATTGCAAGTTTATAGGCTGCTGTCATGATTTCGTCGGCCTTTTTGTATTCTTTGTTGGCCTGTTCATTCATTTCTGCTTGAGTTTGACTAAAGCAAATAACTGTAATAAGAGTTGCCAGGGAAAGTAGAAGTGTTTTTTTCATGTGTAAGATTGATTATTTATGTTATTAATTTAATGATTATCCAATAATACTTGTGCTAATGATTGCCTTCAAACTCAAATCCAAACTCTTTGCCTGGTGTATCAATGCACCCACACTTACATAATCCACTCCTGTTTTTGCATATTCTTCAATGTTCTCCAGATTGATACCCCCACTGGCTTCGGTTTCAAATTGCTCACCAATTAAAGCGACAGCCTCTGTAATTTGTTCTGGTTTAAAATTATCAAGCATTATTCTGAATACCTTTCCCTTGCCCATTGCTATTACTCTTTTCACATCATCCACACTTCTTGTTTCTACTTCTATCTTCAAATCCAGTTTTACAGTTCTTACATATTCTGCTGCTTTATCAATTGCTTTTTCTATTCCTCCGCAATAATCAATATGATTATCCTTCAGCATTATCATATCATACAATCCAAAACGGTGATTAACGCCACCGCCAATCTTTACTGCTTCTTTTTCCAGCAGCCGAAAGTTGGGAGTTGTCTTTCTTGTATCCAGCAATTTTGTTTTATAGCCTTTCAGTTTGTCGGTGTATTGTTTAGTGAGTGTTGCAATGCCACTCATCCGTTGCATACAATTCAGTACTAATCTTTCGCATTGCAAAATAGTATGTACCAAAGCCTCCGCTTCAAAAGCTTTTTCTCCATATTTCATTTCATCGCCATCTTTTTTAAATGCAGTAAAAACAGATGCCGGTTCTTTATACTGGAAAATCTTTTCAGCAACCTTCATACCAGCCAGTATGCCATCTTGTTTTATTTTTAATACAGCTTTGCCTTTTGCATCAGCAGCAATACTGGATAAAGTTGAATGGTCGCCATCACCAATATCTTCTTTCAAGGCCTCATCTACCAGGAGGTTCAATTGTTCATCAAAATTCATAACAACAAAAATAGTATTTCGTTTTCAGCTTCATCACCTAATAAAAAAAGCTCCGTTTATTTAACTAAACGGAGCTTTCAAATGTTTTATAGTTGGTTAATCTATTGCCTGGAAACGGATTTCTTTGACAACTTCCTTACCGTTTTTAATTTTCATAAAAACATTAGTTCGGAAGCTTCCGGCATTTGTTTGCAATGTGCCAATGCACCAATGTCCTGCATTTGGATTATCGCCTTTGTGTTTTAGCTCAAATCCTTTTACACCATTATTGCTAAAAAAATCTTTAATAATCAGCTGGGCTTGCGCCTTGCTGTAACTATCGCTTTTGTCAGGGAATGTCAATTCTACATTGTCATCAAAGAAGCCAGCCAATTGAGTTGAGTTTCCCTGGCGCAATGCACCAATAACTCCATCGATACTGTTTTGCTTCGTAAAGGAAGAAAGCAGTACAAGGGAACTAAAAATTAGTGTAGTAAATATGTGTTTCATAACAAATTTGGTTTTCACTGGTATACTAATCTAAAAACATGCCACAGTACTATTCTTCTTTAAGCTGGTACTAAAGTACTAAAAACCAGCATTTATTCTCTATATAAGTCTGGCAAATAACCGTTTTGGATGTAGTTTTACAGGATACAGACTGGTATTGTTACCTGAAATCTATGATTTTACATAAACTTTAAAGACTCCTTCAAAAATGCATTCAAAAAAAATTATTCTGGTTATTATGGACGGCTGGGGCCTCGGAAAAGTTGCCTCTGCCGATGCAATTCAACATGCCCGAGTACCTTTTACTAAATCGTTATATGCAAAATATCCTAATACAACCTTGATTACCTGCGGCGAAGCAGTAGGGCTGCCGGAAGGGCAGATGGGAAATTCTGAGGTTGGCCATCTAAACCTTGGTGCCGGCAGGGTAGTTTACCAGGAATTGCAAAGGATTAATGTAGCATTAAGAGATGGCTCATTTCGAAAAAATGAAATTCTGTTAAATGCAATTCGTTTTGCCAAAAAAAACAACAAGGCTTTACATCTTACCGGCCTGGTAAGTGATGGCGGTGTTCATTCACATATCAATCATTTAAAAACGATTGTAGATGTATGCAAAGATGAAGGATTGGAAAATGTTTTTATACATGCTTTTACTGATGGTAGGGATTGTGATCCAAAAAGCGGATTGGGTTTTATAACAGAGTTACAGCAGCATCTTAATACTTCTGTTGGAAAAATAGCAACCGTAAGTGGCCGCTATTTCGCAATGGACCGTGACAAACGTTGGGAAAGAATAAAGCTAGCTTACGATGCATTGGTAAAAGGTGAAGGAGAAAAAGCTACTGATGCAATTGCGGCGGTTGAAAATTCTTATCTCAACAATATCACTGATGAATTTATAAAACCGACTGTTATTTTAAATGAAGGGCAACAGCCATTAACTACTATTAAAAATGATGATGTAGTTCTTTGCTTCAACTTCAGAACAGATCGTTGCCGGGAAATAAGTCAGGTGCTTACACAAAATGATTATCCGGAATGGGGTATGCACAAATTGAAATTGCATTACACCACCATAACAGAATATGATAGTACCTATTCCGGAGTAAATGTAATTTTTGAAACAGATAATTTAAACAATACACTGGGCGAAATCTTAGAACAGAATCATTTAAAACAAATCCGTGCTGCAGAAACAGAAAAGTATCCCCATGTTACCTTCTTTTTTAGCGGTGGAAGGGAAAAAATATTTGAGGGTGAGAGAAGAGTAATGGCGGCTTCCCCAAAAGTAGCCACTTATGATCTGCAACCGGAGATGAGTGCAATTGAACTGACCAACTGTATGCTTCCGGAGATTGAAAACAAAACTTTTGATTTCTGTTGTTTGAATTATGCTAATGCAGATATGGTAGGCCATACCGGCATCTGGACAGCAGTAATCAAAGCTGTGGAAACAGTAGACCTATGCGTAGAGAAAATAGTGACAGCAGCGTTGGAAAATGGATATACTATTTTTCTTACGGCTGATCATGGTAATGCAGATTATATGATCAATGAAGATGGATCACCCAATACTGCCCATACATTAAATCCTGTTCCATTATTTATTATTGATAGAGAATGGAGAGGAATTCTAAATCCCGGTAAACTTGCAGATATTGCGCCTACTATCTTAACGATGATGGACATTACTATCCCGCCGCAAATGACAGGAAATATTTTAATCAATAACCAATAACAACAAAAAACTAACATGAAGATCTTTAAAAAAATTATGCTGGTTTTGCTTGCCGCTTTAATTATCATTCAATTTATTCGTCCTAAAAAGAATAAAGCTGATGAGCCTCAACCTAATTATATTGGAAATGTATATAACATTCCGGCTGATGTAAAACCCATATTAGCAAAAGCTTGTAATGATTGTCATAGCAATAACACCGACTATCCTTGGTATTCAAATTTTCAGCCGGTGTTATGGTGGTTAAATGATCATATTGTAGATGGGAAAAAAGAATTTAATCTTGACGAATACACCAATAAAAGCCTTCGCTACCAATTCCATAAAATGGAAGAGGTAATTGACGAAGTAAAAGAAAGTAAGATGCCAATCAGAGATTACACCCGGATACATAAAACCGCCAGGCTTACGACCGAAGAAAGATCCAAAATAACCAATTGGGCACAATCTGTAATGGACACCTTAAGAGCCCGGCATCCGATAGATAGTCTCATCAAAAAGAAATAATGGTAACTTTATTTCTCATTACCTGACTTTGAAAATCACCTCTACAAAAATTGCAAGTTCTGTTTTGCTGTTGTTAACGGCAGTTCCATTGTTTGCCTCTTTTTTAATTCAATATCAACAAAAAAAAATACAGCACCGTATTAAGGAGCGGATGGAAGAACAATGGCTGCTTACTGTTACAGTTTCTGAAAATGATATTAATTGGATTAAATCAGGTAAAGAGATCTGGTTAAATAACAGGATGTTTGATATTAAATCTTCCCGCATTGAAAATGGCAATTACACATTTACCGGCTTATATGACGATGATGAAACCAGGCTGGTAAAGCAATTACAAAAAAATCAACAAGAAAATAGTGCTGACAATAAAGTGCTGGCTCAATTGTTTCAACTATTGATGTCGCCGTATGATAACTCATCACTGCAATTAACTTTTTATAAGAAAATCAAAACAGAGTTTTTGTTAACAGCCACGCCTCGCCTCTCCACACAATCCATTTCCATCATTACACCGCCACCGCAAGCCTGATTACATTTATTATTTATTGTACAGTCGATTTATGTAATCAAAAAAATATTTATGAGAAAGATTGCATTGCTTTCAGCATTGCTATGTATTTATGTGCATTGCATTGCACAGCAAGATACTGCCGAAGAAAAAAGTATGGATGAAGCAATAATATATTCAAACAAATTTGTAGAGAATAAAAAAAACCTGGCGCAAAAAATAGATGTGCTTAGTGCCAGGACGATTGCAAAATTCAATAGTCAGAATACAGGCGACCTGCTTATTAATTCAGGAAATGTATTCGTACAAAAAAGTCAGCAAGGCGGTAGTAGCCCTGTTATCCGTGGCTTTGAAGCCAGCCGTGTATTACTGGTGGTAGATGGCATCAGAATGAATAATGCTGTCTACCGTGCCGGTCATTTGCAAAATGCAATTACTATAGATCAAAATATATTGGAAAGAGTAGAAGTATTGTATGGTCCTGCATCAACCATGTACGGCAGTGATGGACTTGGCGGTGTGGTGCATTTCCGTACAAGATTACCCCAACTTTCTACCAATGACAAAGTAAGAGTAAAAGCAAATGGATTTGTTCGCTATAGCACTGTCAATAATGAAAAAACAGGACATGCAGATGCAAGCATTGGCGGAAAAAAACTTGCTTGGTTACAATCTTACACTTACAGCGATTTTGGTGATGTAAAAATGGGGAGACATTACAATAATAAGTACCCCAATTTTGGAAGACGTTCCCAATATATCGAAACAGTAGCTGGTGTTGATTACATACGAACCAACCCTGATGACCGGGTACAAATTTATTCTGGCTATAAACAGTGGGACATTTTACAAAAAATAACTTTACAGCAAAATGAAAAATTATCTCACCGGTTAAATATTCAATATTCCAACTCTACTGATGTACCAAGATATGACCGGCTGCAGGATATAAAAGATTTTGGTGGAAGCATTGGCACCGCCTTACGTTTTGCAGAATGGTACTATGGACCGCAAACCAGATTGCTGGCTTCTTATGAACTGGATGCCGTTACCACTGGTTTTTTTAGCCAAATAAAAATGAATATTAACTACCAAGATATAAAAGAAAGCAGGCAGCAAAGAGAATATAGAAGATACGACAGGCTTGATAGCAGAAGGGAACATGTAAAAGTGATGGGCTTTATTATTGATGCAAGAAAAACCTGGGATAATAATGAATTGAATATGGGATTCGATGGTCAGTTGAATGATGTAACGTCGGTGGCTGATCGTACCAACATCCATACAGGTGCAGTTTCAAAGTTGGACACCCGTTATCCCGATGGCAGTAATAAGATGAATTACTTTGGTGTCTATGCACAACATTTACTGAAAATTAAAAATGGTAAATGGATATTAAATGATGGCCTTCGTTTACAAACAGTAAGTCTTCACTCTACTATCATTGATAATTCGTTTTTTAATTTGCCGGTTACTGATATAAAACAAAGTCCATTTGCTGTAACTGGCAACCTGGGATTGGTGTACTTGCCATCTGCAAATTTTCGGGCCACAGGAAATCTTTCTTCTGGCTTTCGGGCACCTAATATAGATGATGTGGTAAAAATATTTGAATCAACCACGGCCAGCAGAAGAGTCATCATTCCAAATTCATCTATTAAACCAGAATACACTTACAATCTTGATCTGGGTTTTTCTCAAACCATATCGGGTAAAGTAATGTTTGAAATGACGGGGTTCTATACATTATTTAAAAATGCCATTGCAACTGCTCCATTTAAATTGAACGGACAGGATTCAATAAACTATAATGGTGTACGATCTGCGGTATATGCCAGTCAAAATGTAAATAAGGCTTTTGTAAGAGGTATTAATGCACGGCTTAAAATTGAATTGAGTAAAAAAATTTCGTGGGATAATACCATCAATCAAACTTTTGGTAGGTATAAAAATCCTGATGGCACTACTAAACCTCTGGATCATGTGCCCCCAATTTTTGGTAAAACAAGCATTACATTAACTGATAAAAAAATCAACACAGAACTATATTCTTTATTTAATGGCTGGAAAAAAATAAAAGATTATAATCCAGATGGCGAAGACAATGGGCAATATGCCACACCAGATGGAATGCCCGGATGGATAACTGTTAACTGGAGAGCCAGTTATACTTTCAATAAAAACTTTTCACTACAAACTGGTATAGAAAATATACTGGATAAAAACTATCGCTACTTTGCCTCGGGTTTCTCCGCTCCGGGTAGAAATTACATTCTTGCATTCAGAGCATCGTTATAATATTTATCCCCGTTTTTTATTAAAAGGGTGAAAGCATTGACTTTCACCCTTTTGCTTTTTTCAGCCTTATAAAAAAATTACAATTCTATGCAGCAATCGTTCAGTAAAATTGTCTAAATTACAGGCAACCCAAGGAACATATGACTGAGGAAGCCATAATAAAAGGTTGTTTGAAGAATGATGCCGCCGCTCAACGGGAACTGTATAACAGGTACAGTCCTAAGATGCTGGCTGTGTGTTACAGGTTTGCACATAACCGTGAAGATGCGGAAGATATGCTGCAGGAAGGATTTATTAAAGTCTTTTTACAAATACACACTTTTGAAAATAGGGGTGCATTTGAAGGCTGGATCAGAAGAATAGTGGTACATACCTGTATTAATATTCTGAAGAAGAATAAAAAGTTCAATGAAAGTGTTGATATTATACATGCCACAGGAGTGCAAGTAAGAGAAGACAGTGTGCCGGCCATCATCCAGGCTAAGCAGGTGGTAGAATGTATAAGGATGTTGCCGATTGGATACAGAACAGTACTTAACCTCTACGCAGTAGAAGGATATAGTCACCGGGAAATATCCAATATGCTCGATATAGAAGAAAGTACAAGCCGAAGTCAATATACCAGGGCCAAGGCAATGTTAGAAGATATTTTAGTTCGTAAAAAAATATTGCAGAAACCAAAACAAGACAATGATTGGCTTGCCGCCGTAAGCCACCGATAAATTTAAACGTACCTGCCTGAAAAGTGCAGACTCAATGGATGACTGGTTATGGAGAATAGATTTAATAACAGAGATTTTGAGCAGTTTGTAAAACAAAATGCTGACCAATACAGGATGTTTCCTTCTGAAAAAGTATGGAATGGCATCCATGGGACGTTGCATACCCGGAGACGTTGGTACGGCATTGGCATTGCACTTTTACTAATTACTGTTACCGCTGTTACTTTTGTAATGGTAAATAATCCTGGAAAAAATCAAACTATTGCCGATGCTCCTATAACCCGTCCGGACAAAATAGCCAGCCTTCAAAATAAACCAACAGAAGTTTTTATTGCTCCGGCTAAAAATTCAAATAAAAACAATTCTTCTGCTGTAGTAAAAAATCAGCCGTCTATTCTTTTGGCTGATGTAGCAATACAGCCTAACACAGATTTTACTGAAACATTGATTGCAAATTCAGATGAAAATACAATTGAACCAGTTTCACCCGTTATATCATCTACCCGTTCTGAAACAATGCTGACAACAGCGGTAAGAAAAAATATAGTGACTAATAACAAAACAGATATGGTCGCTGCTGTGCCTTTATCTGCCAATTCAGAGAAAGGTTTGTTTACTACACCAACAGATGACACCCCCGGTGATAATGGAACTGACGTTACCAATAAGAGTACCGGTATTATTACAGACGTAAACCTGCTTACCATTGAAAGTGTAGTTAATTCATATCAACATAAAAGAAAAGCAAAACGCCTATCATTACAGTTAAGTTTTACTCCTGGCATCAGTTATCGTAATCTTAAAGAAAATAAAGCTTTTATAAAAGCTGTTCAAGCTGGTAATGCTATACCGCTTGCCAACGTATATGTGCCAGATGTAAATAATATTGTAACACATAAACCGGATATGGGATTTCAGTTAGCTCTTACTGGTGGTTATCCGCTTTCGAAAAACATTACCCTTACCGGTGGCCTTCAGTTTTCTATAAGCAAGTATGATATTAAAGCTTACAGCCATCCAAGAGAGGTCACTACTATAGCACTTAGCAATGCCGCTGGTGGTACAAATACTGTATCTGCTTATACAAATTATAGAAATACCAGTGGTGGATATAATACTAACTGGCTGCGCAATTTGTATGTATCTGCCGGAGTACCTATCGGTTTGGAGTTGAAAGTTCTGAAAAGCAAAAAAGGTTTTGTAGGAGTAGGTGGAAATGTGCAGCCTACTTTTGTACTCGACAATCAATCTTACCTGCTTTCAACCGACTTTAAAAACTATGCAGAAATTCCTTCTCTTATTCGCAAGTGGAATATTAATACCGGAGTTGAAGTATTTGTAGCCAATACAACCGGAAGAACCCAGTGGCGCATTGGTCCACAGGTTAGGTATCAAACAATGTCAAGTTTCAAAAAAACATATCCGGTTCAAGAATTTCTCTTTGATTATGGTTTAAAACTGGGCATTATGCTCAGATAGAACTAATACTAACTGCAAATTGCCGAAAGGCTGTCCCGTTGCTCATACTACTAGCTACGGGATTTTTTTATGAAAAGCTTTAAGCATTTGGAAAACCCTTTTGTTTTAATTTTAGCCCATGAAAAATTACTGGATACTTTTCTTCCCTCTCATTTTATCAATTACTGCCTGTAATCAAAAAGATAAAGAACCTGCAAAAAAATTTTTTTCAGTTCGTTCGTTAATTGAAGCTCAGATAGCTCATGTTGATACCTCTTTATACTCTATTCGAAAGATCATTTCTATTGACACAATCCAAAGAGATACCACCTTTATTAATAGAGAAAATTTTCGGGAAGCAGCCAAAGATTTTTTAGATATTCCAGACCTGGCAGATCATAAAGTATCCAAAAGATACAAAGAAGAAACACGGTACGATGAAACATTGAAAAGAGCAATATTTACATATACACCCATCGACCCTAGAAAGGAGGAAATACAAAAACAGGAATTACTTATAGAGCCGAATATTGCCACCGGCGATAAAGTAACTAATATTATTATCGAAAGAGTGATCAACAATCGCAATGGATTTCTCAATAAAAAAATGTTGTGGCAAACCGATCGAAGTTTTTTAGTAACTACCACCACACAAAAACCCGGTGAGCCTGAAGTTATTACCACCACCAAAGTAATTTGGAATGAAGATGATTATAAATGACAGCCGCAGAATTTCAACATATAGCTGCCACCATTCCCCGGCAACCCGGAATTTATAAATATTACGGAGTTGCGGATGAGCTTTTATATGTAGGCAAAGCCAAACATCTGCGCAAAAGAGTTAGTTCCTATTTCACTAAAACTTTTACCAGCTATAAAACTCATGAACTGGTACAACGTATTGCCCGGATAGAATACACCATTGTAAATACTGAACAGGATGCATTTTTATTAGAAAACTCTTTGATCAAAGAGTTTCAGCCCCGCTTCAATATAAATTTGAAGGATGATAAAACGTATCCTTTTATTGTTATTAAGAATGAACCTTTCCCCAGGGTTTTTCTTACCCGTAGAAAAATACCTGATGGCTCTCAATACCTGGGACCATACACATCTGTAAAAAAAGTAAGAGAGTTGATGGAGTTTATCAAACAAACTATTCAACTGCGGAACTGCTCTCTTAACCTTACAGAAAACAATATTAAAAAGGGGAAATTCAAAGTATGTCTTGAATATCATTTGGGAAATTGCAAAGGCCCATGCGAAGGATTGCAATCCATAGAAGATTACAATGAAAACCTTTCGCAGTTAAAAAACCTGTTACGGGGAAACTTATCTCCTGTGATCCGGCATTTTAAAGAAGAAATGAAAGCCGAAGCAGCCAATCTTGCTTTTGAAAAAGCAGAACAGGTAAGAAAGAAAATTGATTTCCTGGAAAACTATCAATCAAGATCGGTAGTTGCCAATAGCAAAATGGGCAATGTGGATGTATTCTCTATTCTAAAAGCCCGCCTGCCCGACGGGCAGGAAAAAGACCTGCCTGCCGGTAGGCAAGATATTGCTTATGTAAATTTTTTAATGATACGCAATGGTGCTATCATTCAAACACATACTATAAAAGTAGAAACACACCTGGATGAAACACCGGAAGAAATATTAAGTTTCTCAATTGCTCAACTACGAACAACTTTTAACAGCGATGCCACTGAGATTGTAATTCCTTTTGCTATTGATTATCCGCAGGATGAAATAGTAATAACAGTGCCTAAAGGAGGCGACAGAAAAAAGCTAGTGGAGCTATCACACAAAAATGTGCTGCATTACATTGATGAAATAAAAAGAGAAGAAAGGCTGCAGCTAAATATAAAAAGCCCTGACAAGCTAAGATTGCTTGAACAATTGCAGCAAGATCTTCAATTGCAAGAGCTACCTGTACATATTGAATGTTTTGACAATTCTAATTTCCAGGGAAGCTATCCAGTATCCGCCATGGTATGTTTTAAAAATGGGGAGCCGAGTAAAAAAGACTATCGCCATTTTAATGTAAAAACGGTGGAGGGTATTAATGATTTTGCCACCATGAAGGAAGCTGTTTTCCGCCGATATAAGCGGTTGAAGGAAGAAGATCAGTCTTTTCCCCAGTTGATAATAATAGACGGAGGAAAGGGCCAATTAAGTGCTGCTATTGAAGCTATGGTGGAGCTGGATGTTGAAGGACGGAGTACATTAGTTGGATTGGCCAAAAATGAAGAAGAATTATTCTTTTCCGGCGATAAAGAATCATTAAAACTTGATTACAATAGTGAGCCGTTAAAATTCGTACGCCGCATAAGGGACGAAGTCCATCGCTTTGGCATCAACTTTCACCGGCAAAAGAGAAGTAAGGGAACTTTTAAAAATGAATTGGAAGATATTCCGGGTATTGGGAAGTCAACCGCTGATACTTTGTTGAAAGAGTTTAAATCAGTTAAAAAAATAACGGAAACAATAAGGGAGGGTAAAGGTGAAATTGAAATAGGTAAGATAATCGGGGCCAGCAGGGCAAGGGTGGTGGTTAATTATTTTAAGGAGAAATAATATTGGTAAACTAATGGCCTTGCAATTCTTTATACTACCCTTCGATAAGCTCAAGGTAGTGCAAAAAAAATGGGGCCAGAATAGAAATTCAGCCCCGTTTTTAAAATCCAATATCCTATGAAAAACCGAGACGAAAATACAACTTTAATTCAACATTCCTATAGGACTTTTACGATTTTGAAAAGATTTTTTATTGAATAACTGAGATTCCTATTCAACAATAAAAAAGCCCCTCAAAAAGGGGCTTAAAATTTATAAAAATTTGTTGTTCAATTTTTAATATGACCAAAGGTCTTGCTCGAAGTTGAAGATCTTTTCTTTGATATTATCACCTTCTAAAAGACGAAGAATCGGATCATTAATATAACCTCTGATGTTTTTGTTAGCTGGATTATCAATTGTTGATTTAACAATGTAGCTGCTGAACATTCTGCTTTCAAAAAGCTCTTCCCATGTCATACGGCTTTGTCCCATATTTTTTGAATTATATACTTCGTACTTAGCCAAAGTTGGACGTAAATCGGGATAATATACCCAGAACATTGGTGATACACCTCTTTCTTTGCCATTTGGTAAATACAAAGTTTTTAAAGGACAAATCCCAATTATACGGCAGAACATTCTGCTTGACTCCCGGTCAAATACCCACTCTTCTTTTATCCTGATTTTTGTAACACTTTTAGCATCAAAACTTGCTCTGGTAACTACATATCTTTCAATTAAAGTAGGGTCGTTAACATTAGTTTGAGCAACGGTATCCGCTGTTCCGGTTGTTAATAATTGAACTTCTGGCAAACCCATAGGAGTCGTAAATCTATCATCTGATGGACTGAAAGCCGTTACTTCTCCTGAATTAACAGCTTTTAAGAGCATATCAATAAAGATCTGGCTTCCATTATCATCACTAGATTCATACTGAAAAACCTTGTTCATTTTTTCCCGCAGGTCAAGTTCCCGCCATACCTTCTGGGCATATAATGCATCATCCCAGCGGAGATGCTCATAAGGCAACGGTGTTCTTGCTGTTAAATTACCTTTATCGAAGGCACCATCCATACGTAAAGATTTACTTATACTATTATTAGTAACACCACTGGTATCTACAACAATAGGAATATTGCCATAAGGATTATAACCTGATGGTTGAGAGGTATTATTAACGTTTTGCTGTTGATTACCTCTTCCAGACGTATCTGCAGGTTGGGGATTAGTTCCAGTGGTTCTTCTGCGTCCTGTTCTTTGTGCATCAGCACTTTGAACCATCAACAAGAGAATCAGTGAACAAATACTTCCTTTAATAATAAGATTTTTCATTTTTCCGCTGAAATTTTTACTTAATATAATAAATCAGACCTGGTATTTTTCTAACTTTTCCATCAGGACCTTGTGCCCGGATATTGTCAACTGTCAGAGTTCTGTTAGCACCCAGACCTTTCATTATAGTTAACGCAGAACCGTTAAACATGTTGCCCTGAACAGCAGCTTCTACAATATCTCCATCCGCATTATCTGCCGCAATGGTAAAACTTACCACCTGGTATTTAATATCCAGAGGGAAATCTTTGATGAAAGCACCAACACCTGTTTGTGCCCTGGCCTGACCTGCAGTCATATTCTCGTTACTCATTACTCCACCGATTGTAGCCACCGGATCAGGAATATTTCTAACCCTGAATGGGAAACTTGATGTTTTACCATCCACTGTTACATTGATTTTGCAATCATTGGTTGGTGTGGTAACATTCGCAATGTATGTTCCTGCACCAGTCTTTGATACTGAACCACCACCACCACTTATTGATACTTGTACTTTTTCATCTCCTGCACCACTTGCAGCAATTCTCACTTTATTTTGCCAACCTATATAAAGCACATTCATTTCTTCTAAGGCAACTGATGTACCTCCTGGTGCAGCTACGGTATATTCAACATTTTTTTCTAATACTTCCTGCTTACCAGTTACCTGATTAAAGTAGCTAATTTTAACGGGGACAGTATGGCTACCAACACTGCTGGCAGTCATTTTGTAAGATGCATAACCTTCTTCACCAAGACTTACTCCAGATCCGTTGATAGAAATCTGTGGTGATGAACTTTTACTATATGCTCCTACACCAGCTGTAATTTCTATTTCCTGTCCAGGCATTGCATAGTTGGTGCTTTGACCAACAATTGCAGCATATGAATCAAATACCAGTTTTACTTCGCCAACTTTTTGGTGACAAAATGCAACTACCTTGTTCTCATTTGTTTTAATGTCATTCTGAAACTTGCTCAAAATGGTAAGACCAGCTACGGTAGGAACCATATTGAAATAAGCAATTTCCCACGGCTTTATTTTACCGTCCTGACCGGGAGGGTTAGACAGATCTATTTGCAATGAAGATTTAAAATTACTGTCAATGGCAGGGTCAATAGCAAGAATGTCGGCTTTATACTTTGATAATTTTGCAAACAATTCTTTTGCTTTGCCATCATCTACCATCATTTTAGTTACTATGCTTTGATTACCCTCGTCATACTTTGCAGGATCATCGGCTTTTGATCCTGCCAAAGTGAGTATCTGCTTTTTAATCGTTTCAATGTAGTCATAAAGTTCTTTTGAAACTTTTACGGTCTGCTGTGCTTTAGGATACCAAATAGTTGCCCTATCTCTGGTTGCATCTTCTGTAGTTTTTTGCAAAAGAGATTTTAGTATGGCGTCGGTAGAGGTATTTACGGTTGCATTCGTATTTTCTAAGCTGCGGTTTACCGTTTTAAAGGCATTTAGAATTTCCGCTGAGATGTTCAAGGCTAACATAGCTGTTAAGAACAGGTACATTATATTGATCATCTTTTGCCTGGGTTCTTTAGGTAAAGACATGGAAATTTGTGGTTTTTAATTTAGTAATAGTGACTTTTTCCGAATCACGGATAGGGACTTTTGTTACTTGTTAGTTTTAGCTACGACCTTGCATTGCTGTTAACATATTTCCATAAATACCATTCAGACGGCCAAGGTTAGTAGCCAGGCTACCGATCTGCTCCTGTACTTTCTTAGCATCTTCTGCACTGTTCAGCATCGTATTTGAAGTTTCAGACAACTTACCATAGAAAGCATTCAATGCTTTCAGGTGGTTATTACTTTCCTGTAATTCCAGTTCATATATAGTATTCAGAGAAGACAAGTTTTTAGTAAGCACCTGTATCTGATCATGGAATACTTTGGCACCCTCTGTGGCCTGATTAAATGCACCTACAGAAGAAGCAGCAGTCATATAAGCATCTTTTACTTTATCCAAATGTCCAGTTACTTCTCTTGTTTTAGCGGTAAAATCAGTTGTAGCATTGATTGTATCGCCGATTCCATTCATACCACTTACAGTTGTATTCAGTTGTTTGAACCCATCACCTAAACGCTTCATGGTATCTGGTGTAATGTCTGCTTCCATCAGCATTTTATCCATAGAACCAAATGCGGCTCTAGATTTTCCTCCGGCAACAGAAAACTGCTCTTCATCATGCGAAGCATCTTTAACTGCGGGATAGTATGCATATAAAGCTCCATATACAAGGAACACTACTGCTTCGGTTCCTAAACCGGCCTTAAGCCAGAAATCTGCGTTGGGAGCATGAAGAATTTTTTGTAGAGCACCCCAGATAACGATTGCTGCGCCGACTGAAACGAATACGTCTACAATCTTACTGACTTTGGAAGGAATAGCTGCTGCCATAATTGGATTTTTTAAAAGTGGTTTAATTTTAAATAAGAGAGAGGAAATGAGAGAGCAGGATCGTTTTCTGCTCTCTCAATTATTTTTGATTAAAGTAATTAATAAATTTTATCTGCGGCCTTTAGTTGGTGCAGCGGGTAGGTCAATCACACAACGGAAGCCGATGTAAGATTTGGTTGAATCCTGGTACTCATAAGTACTGGTACCAGTTTGCAGGTAATAGCCAACATCTTTCCAGCTCCCACCACGAATGATCTTACGTTTCATCAACGGTGGATCATCGTCTTTGGCATTCCAGCGAACATCCGGGTTCATATCATGCTGAAAATTGTTGCGACCTTCATAATAGATAGAAGAAGTCCACTCAGCTACGTTACCACTCATGCAATACAGACCATAATCATTAGGCCAGTAAGCATCGGCACGAACAGTGTAGAAACCACCATCTTCAGGATAATTACCACGGCCGGGTTTAAAGTTGGCCATTAAACATCCTTTTTTATTACGCAGGTAATAGTTACCCCAGGGGAACATTGATTGTGAACGACCGCCTCTTGCTGCATATTCCCACTGTGCTTCTGTAGGAAGACGGAAGTCGGACTCTTGTGATCTTTTCTTAGAATCAAGCCATGTATTAAGTAAAAGAGTTCTCCAGTTACAAAAAGCTTCAGCTTGCTTCCAGTTAACACCTACTACAGGATAGTTACCAAAAGCAGGGTGAGAGAAATACCGCTTGGTCATTGGCTCATTATAAGAATAAGCAAAGTCACGGATCCATGATAATGTATCAGGATAAACAGCTACTGGATATTTTTTTATGAATTGAGATCTTGGTTTGCCAGCATTTTCTCTTTTAGCCGCTTCTTTCAGATCAAAGGTTTCTACCTTGTAAACCATTTTCAAAGGGTCTAATTCCATTTTGCCGAAAATTCTATCATCGGGAGGAAGGGCAATGGTAGTACCACCTAACTTTTCGTTTACATCTTTTGAACTCCAGAATGTTTTCATTTTGGCTCTGTCGATGTACTCGTTTCCGTCTTTACCAGTTTTTACATAACCCAGCTCTTTAGCTACTACTGAGTCACGAACCCATTGTACAAACTGACGATACTCATTGTTGGTGATTTCAGTGGCATCCATCCAAAAACCGCTGATAGATACAGAACGGTTGCGGGCACTGAATGCATAAGCAGGATCCTCATCACTGGGACCCATGTGGAATGTACCTTGCGGCACATATACCATACCTGGAGGCTTTGGAAGAGAATACTTTCCTCCGGGAGCTACACCATGTACTTGTCCATCATTAGGAAGGCTTCCGCCTTTTCCACTTTTGCTACTTCCGCCACAGCTTGCCAGCAGAGATATACAGGCAACTGCGTAAAGGGCATTATAAAGGTTTTTCATTTTCATACACTTAAAGGGTATTGGGCAAATATAATATTTTGAACTATTCGCTGACACAAGGTTATCATTTATTTTTAAAAATCAAATAGTAAAATCCGAAGTAAAATTTCAAACGGAAGTTAGGAATGTTTTATTGTATTAATTTAAAATTAATTACTCGTTTTTGCTACTGTTTATCAGCAAGATAAGCTCTTTTGCAGAAAATACGGGATTCAGGCAAGTGTAATTACGGCATAGGTAAATCGCAGTTGTATCAGTAACAGTCTTACCAGCCAGCAAAGGCCATTCATTGTTATCGGTTACTGTTGCCATTAATACACGGTGAGGAATATAAGCGGCCAACAACTCAGTATGAACGTTTGTAATATCTTTCCCCATCACTACTAATTCATTGGTACCATTTATTATCTCTAAAAGCAGGCAAGCCCAGTTACCAAATGAAGTAGGGTACCGGGTAATGGCTTTGCCCAAAGATGCCACCATATCCAGGCTTCTTTGTTGCCAGGTTTTATTATCGGTTAATAGTGAAAGTTGCCACATATTATACCCCATTACAGAATTGCCGGAGGGTACCGCCCCGTCATACACCTCTTTTTTCCGTACGATCACATCCTTTTGCGAAGCCGGTGTATAGTAAAAAAAGGAAGTTTCTTCTTCGCTAAAATTTTGAATAACATATTCGGTTATTTCTTTTGCTTTGGCAAGCCAGTTAGTATCGGTTGTTATTTCCTGTAAATGAATTAATGCCTGCACCAGGTAAGCATAGTCATCTAAAAATGCAGGATACTTTGCTGTATCGTTTTTCCAGGTGTGATGAAACTCAACAGAATTATTAATAGCAAATGCTTTTAATAGAAATTGCATATTGTCAATAGCTAATTGGCGATAAGCATCATTACCTGTAGCGGCAAATGCTTTGCTGCAGGCAGTATTCATCAATGCATTCCAGCCGAGAATAATTTTATCATCCAACTGTGGTCTTATTCGCTTACTTCTTTCCTGCAGCAATTGTTCTCTTCCTTTTTGCAAAGTCAATTTTAATTCATCTACCGCTATTTTATTTTCTATAGCAAAAATTTCTAACGGTTTTTTTACACGTAGTATGTTGCTGTGCTCCCAATTACCATTTTCAGTTACATCATAATAGTCACAAAAGATTTCCGAATCATCACCAATTATTTTTTCTACTTCTTCCTTACTCCATACATAAAACTTTCCTTCCACTCCTTCGCTGTCGGCATCTAATGCTGCATAAAATCCTTTTTGCTGATGCATTAATTCCCGTTGGATAAAGACCATAGTTTCATTAATCACTTCTTTGTACCGTTCTTTTTTGGTAAGCTGGTATGCTTCACTCAATACCATCATGAGTAATGCATTATCATACAGCATTTTTTCAAAATGGGGAGCCAGCCATTCTGTATCGGTAGAGTATCGGGCAAAGCCACCACCCACCTGGTCGTAAATGCCGCCTTCGATCATTTTGTCGAGAGAGAGAAGAGCATGTTCGGCCTCACCCCAACCCCTCTCCTTTCGGAGAGGGACTTCAGACTCGGATGATTTTGATTTTTCTTTCTCATAACTATATCGTAAAAGAAATTGAATAGAAAATGTTTGTGGAAACTTGGGTGCTTTTCCAAATCCGCCCCACTCTGTATCCGCTGCTTTCATTAAGTTTTCAAAGGCCAATTCAGTTTGGTCTTTAGAGAAAATTTCTTCTCCTTCTACTTTTTGTACACCGAAAGAATTTGATTGTAATAAATGTTGCGTAAGGTTTTCTGCCTGCGCATCTATCTCATGTCTTCTTTCTTTAAATGCCTGCATCACACTTGCCAATGTATCCATCCATGATGGTCTATTAAATGCTTTTTGCGGAGGAAAATAAGTGCCGCCATAAAAAGGTTTTCCTTCCGGCGTCAAAAAAACATTTAATGGCCAGCCGCCGCTACCTGTCATAGCCTGCACCGCATCCATATAAATATGATCGAGGTCGGGCCGTTCTTCTCTATCTATTTTTATATTGATGAAATTTTCATTCATCATTACAGCGGTAGTTTCATCCTCAAAACTTTCTCTTTCCATTACATGGCACCAATGACAGGCTGAATATCCAATGCTTACCAATATCGGTTTGTTTTCCGCCACAGCTTTTTGCAAAGCTTCATCACCCCATGGATACCAATTGACAGGGTTATGTGCATGCTGCAATAAGTACGGACTTGTTTCTTGTATAAGTTGATTAGTGTGTTTCATTTTTGAAGAGAGGACAAAGGTGAATTATGAAAGAGTTTTTTTATATAAAGTAAAGGTCGTACAAAAAGAAAAGGACACCGTTTGCAGTGTCCTTTGTTTATAATGCATTTTTATTAAAATCATTTTTTCTTATTGGCCGCCACCAAAAACTGCTCAAGAGCTGCTACCATACTTGGAGTTTGTGGTTGTGGTGCTTTTATTTCCAATCGCAATCCTGCTTCCTCAATCGCTTTGGAAGTATTATTGCCGAAGGCACCAATTACGGTTCCGTTTTGTTTAAACTTTGGAGCATTATCAAACAAACTTTTTACACCGCTTGGCGTAAAAAAACAAATGATGTCGTATTCAGTATTCAAAAGCACTTCCTTTACATCGCTGCTTACGCTGCGGTACATAAAGGCTAATACAAATTCGCAGTTGTTGGCTTTTAGCCAGCTTACTATTTCATTATCCTGCTGATTCTCTGAACATACGTACATGAATTTTTCATTAGCCTTATGCTTGTTGATAACATCAAACATACTCTTGTTGGTGCCATCAGCACCATAGAAAACTTTGCGTTTTCTATAGAGAATGAATTTTTGCAGGTATAAAGCCACTGCTTCAGTGATACAGAAATACTTGGTATCCTGCGAAACATTCACTTTCATTTCTTCGCAGGTGCGAAAAAAATGATCGATTGCATTCCGGCTGGTAAATATTACCCCAGTAAAATTCTGTATTTCTATTTTTTGCTTGCGGAAATCCCGTGCAGGTATGCCCTCCAATCGGATGAACGGATGAAAATCCAGCTCCAGGCTGTATTTACGCTGAAGTTCAAAGTACGGAGACTTTTCGCTTTCAGGCTTAGGCTGGGTAATCAGGATTTTCTGTATTGCTTTGGCCTGTTCACCGGCCTTTATAACCCCATTTTTGCTCATGTTTCGGTTCGGCTAAAGTTGAGAACAAAGTTAAGCAGTTTGATTGAAAAATATCAACAACGCCTTGTAAACCAACAAAAGAGGTGCTATTTCGAAGGCGCCTACGTATAAAAGGAAATGAAATGGGTTGACTTTGACCTGATTACGAATGGCAGAGTAGGTTAAAATAAAGCGGTAAAGGATCATTCCGCCGATAACAAACCAGGAAAGAGTGATGCCGGTAGTATACACATCATCTTTTGAAAAAGCCAATATCAAAAGGAATGGCAGCAGCATTATCCCAATCATTTTATTGACCAAAAAGACGATAAAAATGTAGGCATTGGCCGCATCATCCATATTAAACAACCAGCCGCAAATTTTGAGACCGGCAAATTTTATAAAGTAGGCCATAGATAAGCCCATACCGCAATACAGAGCCATGAGCCAAAAATTGCCTACCGGATTTAATCCAAAATGCTGCATTAGAAAAGCAATGTATAATGCACCGGTAATTACAAAAAAGCCATTAAGCAATAACGACGGTAATGGAGTTTGCACCAATTGCTCTTTTACCTGCCGCTGCTTGAGTGTGGTTTTAAAAAAAAGCCGGAACAGATCGGTAAAATATTTTGAAAAGGCCTGCCGGAGAATGGCGAATAAAATAAACAATGCTACCAGCAGGTAAAAGAGCAAGTCTTTGCCGGTAGATGCTCTTACATTGGATGGTGGCGCCTGCTGTTCTGCTATGGCTGGTTTGAAACTGATATCCGTTCTTCTTTTTATCAATGGTATGGCGCCACTGGCCATTAAAAACGGATGAATTGAATTGACTAATGAAGAATCAAATACAATATTTGGTGGAATTGAACTTGACTGGATAAGCAGACTGTCTTCGGGAGCAAGGTTAGTGGGCGGTGGTAAAGAATCCGTTGCAGGTTTATTGGTGGTATCCATTAATACCTGCCCGGATACTTGGATGGAAAAAAATAAAAATATAGTGTAAAAGATAAAGCGGCTCAAAAGGAAAAATTGTTTTGCAAAAGTATTGAAGTGCAGTTCACATTAATGAAGGAGTTTTTAAAAAAAGTTGACAAACCCAAAATGTACCTTAGATCTGTTCAATTTTAAATCCGTATCATTTCTTTTACCCACCGCCCAGGCAAGATTAAAAATGCCGGCCTTTGTTTCAAATGCAACGCCAAGGCCTGTGCCAAAATAGCTATAGTTCAATTTATCTTTTGTACTGTTGTTTTGTCCCCAGCCGCCATCTACCAATGCATAGAAATAAGAGTTTTGCCCGGTGATATATAAAAAGCGATACTCAAGGGTGCCAATAGCAAAGTGAGAAAGAAATTCACTTTCTTCATCGAAACCCCGCAGTAGTTTGTAACCCCCAAGCTGAAATAATTCATTACGGAAAACATTCTTGCTTTGCAAGAGGCCGGCATTCACCGCCGTTTTTACAGTGCCTTGTTTTCCCAATGGAAAATATTTGGCGGCCGTACCTCTTAACCGGAGCTGGTAAGATTTTAACGTCAGCGAATCATACAGCTTATTAAAATCAAAACCGGGATCATTCGGGTCTTTCAGATCAATGATCTCATTATTCTTCTTAATTGTTTTTTTTCCGATAGAAGTTATCAGCCGCAGTTCATTTCCTTTGCGGGGATTAAGCCGATAATCCGTTTTATTGAAATCATAATCCAGCCCCACATTAAAAGAACTAACATCGGCCACTTCGGGCAGTCGGCGGTTTTGAATTATTCCAGCCGTATTCAAAGCACCAAGACTTAGAATTGTTTGAAACCGCTGAATAAAAAGTTGCCCCGATTGTGTACTGTTTAATGCATACTGTGCACCCAGTTGAAAATTTACATTCAAATAACTAGTATCTTTTTTATACATGTCCAGCGAAAAATCTAAACCAAACGGCGACTTTATAATGTATGGATGCTGGTACAACAAATTGAGTCGTGGCGATTGTGTCTGCAACCGCTGCCAATTAAGCCCGATAGTTTCACCAGAGCCAAAAGCATTTCGCAATAAAATATTTGCTTCACCGGTTATTAAAAACTTTTTGCCTGTTGCCCCCTGCCCTTGCGGATTTGGTAAAAATCCGATCAACACATTGGCCTGGCTGCTTTTCTTTTGTTTCAGATACATATTCAATACTGACCCGGTAGCAAGCAGTGTAAGATCAAAAGGTTTTTCTTCCTGTACATAAGTTAGTTCCCGCATTTTTTTATTTACAGCCATTAATTTTTCTTTGCTATAAATACTTCCTTTCGGAATATCCAAATACCGCTGCAGGTAGGCATTAGAAATTTTTGCATCGCCATACAGCCGGATGCTGTCAATTTTATACAGCGGTCCTTTTTTTATTTTGAGTAATGCAGCCACACTATCTGTATTTAGTGATAAACTATCCAGGTAAACTTTGGCAAACGGATAGCCATTGTTTTCCAAATGATCCAGCATTTTTTCTTGCAGCAATTGTACCTGCGAAAAATTGATGGGCTTATTCATAAATAATTTTTCCCGCCAGCCTACTGCATCCAGCAACTCTGGTTCTATGGTACTGGCATCAATAATGGCCCAACGATACAATTCTCCGGCAAATAAAACCATGCGGGCAAAAGATGAATCAAAATGTATGCTATCGATGGATGCTGTAACATATCCTTTTGCCTGCAACTGCGCAGGTAATTTGGTTACATACTCTGTACAGGTAATACGGGAAGTAAAATTTGTTTGCAAACCAAGTTGCTCCACCATGCTGGCAGAATCCTTATCTACTCCACGCAGATGCAGGTTATAAGTTTGGGCCGATGTATAAATACCCGGCAACAAAAAAACAAGCACCGATATTTGCAGTCTGAATTTTTTCATGGCTCACTTGCCTTTCTATTTAATTAACGTAAGAAAGGGAGTAGTTAGTAAAATTATTCATTAAAATTCAAACAAATTGGCTGGCATTTATCTTCATATTCCTTTTTGCAAGCAAAGTTGCCATTACTGCAATTTCCATTTTGCTACTTCTTTGCATTACAAGGATGAAATGATGGCGGCTATGCTAAAGGAAATTGAACTGCTTCCATCAGTAAACGATGAACAAACCTCCACTATTTATTTTGGTGGCGGCACTCCTTCTCTTCTTTCGGTGGATGAAATAAAAAACTTGTTGGGAAAAATAGAGGAGAAGTTTACAGTAACTGATGATGCTGAAATGACATTAGAAGCAAATCCTGATGATATTACTGAAGAAAACCTCATCGGCTGGAAAAAGGCAGGCATCAACCGGCTGAGCATTGGAGTACAAAGTTTTTTTGAAGAAGATCTGAAATGGATGAACCGGGCACATACTTCGAAACAGGCAATAGACAATCTGCAATTGGCAACTAAATATTTCAGCAATATCACTATTGACCTGATATATGGCACTCCGCATCTGACAAATGAAAAATGGAAACATAATGTGGAGACGGCTATTGCATTAAACATTCCACATCTTTCCTGCTATGCATTAACGGTGGAGCCAAAAACTCCACTGGATAAAATGATACGGCTAAAGCAAAGTGAAGATGTGAATCCGGATAAACAATCAGAACAATTTCTGCTGCTGATGCAATGGCTGGAGGATGCTGGCTATGAGCATTATGAAATTTCCAATTTTGCCAGGAAAGGTTGGCGAAGCCGCCACAATTCTTCTTACTGGAGTGGAAAAAATTATTTTGGAATCGGCCCATCGGCACATTCTTTTAACGGAACAGAACGGCAATGGAATGTGGCAAATAACCAACAATATATTTATTCAATAAACAAAGGCATTATTCCCTTTGAAAAAGAAATACTTACGGCCACACAGCAGTTGAATGAATACATAATGACGGCCCTTCGAACAATGGAAGGAATTAATATGAATTACCTGCAAACAAGATTCAACATTAAACCTGCTGAGTTTATTTCCAAAACAAAAAGGTTTATAGAAAATAATCTTGTAATGCAAAACGACTCTTCAATAATTCTTACGAGAGAAGGAAAACTGCTGGCTGATGGAATAGCTTCCGATCTTTTTTATTAGCCTCTATTTATCCAAAAAACAATTATGTTAATCATGCAGCCAAGGGCTACCAATGAAGTAAGGATGAAATAAAACCATTTGATGGGATAACGTTTGATACTGCTTTCTTTATTTGCCTCCTGCCACTTGTTGAACTCAAGCACATTTAATACCAATAGAACAACAGCGGCTATTAAAAACAAGACCTGGAAAAAATGAATCATGGAGGAATTAGTTTATACCCATGAAGTTAAAGTTTTTGATGAAAATGTTTGAAGTAAAATACAATAACACGGATGACACGGATTGGAGGGATTTTCACGGTTTCGTTTTCCTCTTTTGGATAATTATCGATTAAAAGTATTTTATCTTTTAATCATTGTCATCCCTGTTCCCAGTGTCTTACACCAGAACCTGCTCTATCCGTTTAAAGCCTTCTGAAGGTTTAACTTCTTCCCACAATATCTTATATATAGTTTCTGCTATAGGTATAGATGCTTCCACTTGTTTGTTGATATGATAAATACATTTAGCAGCATTGTAACCCTCCGCCACCATGCCCAGTTCCAGCTGTGCAGTTTTTAAAGTATAGCCCTTGCCTATCATGCTGCCAAAGCTGCGGTTACGACTGTGCAACGAATAACAGGTTACCAGCAGATCACCCAAATAAACGGATGCTGCATAGTTAGGTGATTTACGATGAGTGATTGGGTCTTCTTCAATATCATGTTCACCAACGGTGATATGCTCGGCACCAAATTTTTTTAAGAAGCTGGCCATTTCATCCGCCGCATTGGCAATGTAAACACTAAGAAAATTATCACCATAATTTAATCCATGTGCAATGCCTGCTCCCAATGCATAAATATTTTTTAACACCGCTGCATACTGAACACCCAAAATATCATGATTAACAATGGTGCTGATATAATCGGAAGTAAAATGAGAAGCAATTTCAGAAGCAGTAGTAATATCAGTTCCCGAAAAAGTGAGGTAAGATAATTTTTCCTGCGCCACTTCTTCTGCATGGCAGGGACCCAACACCGCAAAATAATTTTCTAATGGAATATTAAATTGCTTTTGCAAATAATAGTTAAGTAAAATATTTTTCTCGGGTAATAATCCTTTAATAGCTGACACTACTTTTTTATCCAGCCAGTCTTCCGGTTGCAGGTATTGTAGGCTTTCTTCTGCATAAGCGGATGGAACGGCAATGATCAACACATCTGATTGTTGCACTACCGTCTTTACATCGGTGTGCATAGAAAGTAATGAAACATCAAACCGTGCCGCTGCGAGGTAGTTTGGATTGTGATGATGCTCCTGTATATATTTTATGGTATCGGCATTACGTATCCACCAGTTGACAGTATGTTTTCTGTCAACCAAAATTTTTGTAAGTGCTGTTGCCCAACTTCCACTGCCGATTATACCAAAACGCATAAATTCAAAGTTGTGAGTTATTAGCTACGAGTTTCGAAATTTAGAGTCATAACAATTGTAAGAGAAACTGAAGTAGTAGCGTCTTGTAACTATCTACTCGCAGCTTGCATTACTATTTTTCAAATAGCTTATCCTTCTCCACTACTTTCACCTTCATACCATCTTTCAGATTCTTACTGATAGCAATATAAGGGGCAATCACCACTTCATCGCCTGCATTGAGGCCAGTTATTATCTGTATGTAATTTATATCCTGTATGCCGGATTTAACCACGGCTTTTTTTACAGTGCCATCTTTTTGCAAAATAAATACTACTTCTTCCAATTCATTATCATCGCCTGTAGATGCTGTCATATCATTCTCTTCATCGCCCTTACTTTCTTTATCTTCTTTCTTTTTATCAGCCATACTTTTATCGCTGCCTTTTACTCTCGCATTCACCGCCGTCATCGGCACCGCCAATACATTATCTACTCTTTTGGTTTTTATATCAGCACTTGCATTCATGCCGGGGCGAAATGGAAATGTTTTACCTGTAAGGTCCTGGTAAGAAGAGGCGTCCAGTTTTATTCTTACTTCATAATTGGTAACATCATTAGATGATGTAAGTGCCGAAGAACCTTTAATGCTACTGGCAATTTTTGTAACTACTCCTTTAAACTTCCTATTGTTATAAGCATCAACTTCTACATCAGCTGAGTCGCCGATATTTATTTTTACAATATCATTCTCTCCTACATCCACCCTTACTTCTATTCCCGACATATCAGAGATGGTCATCATTTCTGTACCTACATTAAAACTACTACCGGCCACACTTTCACCTTTCTTTACTTTTAGTGATGATACCACTCCATCCATTGGTGCGGTTATGGTAGTACGATTGAGATCTTTATTTGCTTTGCTCAATCCTGTTTGGGTGGATTGAACATTTGCCTGCAGGCTCTTTATACTTTGCAATGCGGCATTATAATTTGCCTGTGCAGAACGTAAAGTTGTTTCGTACTGCTCCAACTCTGCTTTTGAAATTACTTTTTGATCGAACAACGACTTATTTCGATCATAAGTTTGTCTTGCCAGGTCAAGATTTGCTTTTAAAGATTCCAATGTTGCTTTACTATTATCTACTGTTGCTCTTGATTGATTTACTCTCGAAGATGCTTCATCTCTTTGCAAGGCATATATATCTGCATAGATGCGGGCCAGCACTTCTCCTTTTTTTACCGTGTCGCCTTCTTCTACATTAAGCTCTGTTATTTGCCCGGCTATATCCGGACTGATCTTCACTTCTATCTCCGGATATACTTTACCACTAGCATTCACGGTTTCTACAATTGTTCTTTTAGTTGCTTTTTCGATGGCTACTTTTTCTGTTTTATCCTTACTGCCCATGGCTTTGGCAACAAAAAATATTGCCAGCAATGACCCAAGAATAATTAATGTCCATTTCAATTTTTTGTTCATATAAATTTATTTTGAAAATAAAATTGCTTACAATTTTAATCCCTGTCCTTTATAAAACTCCAGCAATTTCATTTTAAATACATAGTCGTATTGAGAATACAGCAACTGGCTTTTGGCTTGCTGCAGGTTACTTTGATTAGTAATTAAATCATAAGTGGATAGTAAACCCAGTTCATATCTTTTCACTGCAAAATCATAAGCCTTTTGCGATGACTCCACAGTTTTTTTATTCGCATTATATTTTTGCAGAGAAGCCACTGCATCATTATAAGCAGTATAAATATCCTGCTTCAGCGTAAAACTGTTTTGCTCTTGCAGCAATTCGGATTGTTTTACATTCAGCTTAGATCGTTGCCAGGCTGTTCTTAAACTACCACCGTTAAAAATCGGCACACTCATATTTATTCCTATCGACTGGCGAAGGTTTTGATTTACCTGGCTGAAATAATCCATGTTACCAAAGGTGATTAAATCAAAAGGAGATGCAGAAAAAACCTGGTAAGGTGTGCCACTTACTGTAACAGTACCGATGGGTGCTATTACGGGTGTTCTCGATCTTATTTCTCTTGCTTTATTATTATAGGCGCTACCCAAACTTCCGAATATTGAAAAAGTGGGATACATAGATCCCCGTGCCACTTCCACTAATTTTTTTGCGGCCTGCACTTTTAGTATATCCACTTTTTGTTGAGGCATATTAGAAGTTGCCAAATTATACACAGCATCCGGTTGCATATCCGCCAGGCTTTCCAGTGGAATCATATCAACAGGGGGAGTAACAATATCAAAAGCAACCGCAGCATCCATATTCAACAATGCCTTCATTTGTAATAATGTTTGCAATGCTGTGGTTTGTGCAGTGATGAGGCTTGAACTATCGGCTGCTAATATTGATTCGAGGTTAGCGGCGTTCAATTCCGGTAATTTTCCTGCATCCACCTGCTTACGGGTACTTTCTAATTGTGCTTTTGTTTGCGCCACTCTTACTGCCGCTAAAGTGATCTGCTCCCTTGCCAATAAAATTTGCAGATAAGCCACCGCCACATTTAATGCTACATCATTCTTTGCTTTTTCTACACCTGCTTGTGTAGCTTTTAAATTTAATTCATTAGCAGCAATGGTATTTTTTTTGGTAAACCAGTTAAAGAGATCAGCACTGCTCTGCAAAGAATAATTGTTGAATACATAACCGGTAGTGATCAAACTGAAAGAAGTGGGATCCTGGTTGCGGCCTGCACTGTAACCTGCACTGCTGTTAAGATTGGCATTTGGATATTGAGATAATTTGCTTTGGTGCAGATCCAATTCAGCAAAACGTATTTGCAAATCGGCCTGCCGCACCGATATATTGTGTTCGAGGGCATATTCCACCGATCTTTTTAAATCCCATTTTCCCTGGGCCAAAGAAATTTTTCCGATACTTAGAAAAAGCAGAACAAATAAACTCCATTTCATATTTGACAAAAATAATTGAAATGTGCCGCCTGTATCATGATTTTTTTTGTGCGGAAAACAATGGCTATTCAATTGCCGCCAAAGCCTTTTCCAGGTCAGCAATGAGGTAGGCGGCATCTTCTAAACCCACATACATTCTTATATACCGATGCTCTTTGCTTGCCGGGTTAAAATCGCCGGGTTTTAGTCCGGCACATTTTGGTATCACCAGGCTTTCATGGCCACCCCAGCTTACGGCCATCATTATATGTTGCAGCGATTCGCAAAATTGTACGATAGATTCTCTTTTTTTTGTTTTCAAAATAAAGGTGAATAATCCACAGGCGCCACTCATTTGTTGTTTGGCCAGTTGATACTGCGGAAAAGATTCATCAAAAGGAAAAAGGATAGATTCTACTTTTGGATGTTGCTTTATGAATGCTACAACATCAGCAGTTGTTTTTGTAATGCGTTCAATTCTTGCGGGCATTGTTCTTAATCCACGAATCAGCAGCCATGCATTGAAGGGTTGAATTCCGCTGCCGATATTTAAATATTCACTGTCGAAAATTTTCTTCATCATGACATGTGTGCCGCTGAGCACTCCGCCAAGAGTGTCACTATGTCCGCCGATGTATTTGGTGGCCGTCTGCATCGCTATGTCAATTCCCATTTCAATAGGTTTTTGATACAGCGGAGTACAATAACTATTATCAATTAATGTTGTAATGTTTTTTGATTTTGCCAGGGCTACCACTTCTTTTATTGGTTGCAAAGCAAAATCCCAGCTATTGGGTGATTCGAGATAGTAAAATGTTGTATTGGGCTGAGTAGCTACTTCCCAATTTTGAATTGTTGTTCCATCAATATAAGTGGATGTAACACCAAAGCGGGGTAGTATCACATCAAACATTCTTTGCACCCATGTGTAAGGAGCTCTTACCGAAACAATATGATCGCAGGATTTTACATTGGCAAAAATGCCAGCAAAGATGGCCGCTGCGCCATTATTAAATATTAAGCAATCTTCTGCACCATCTAATGCGGCTAATTTTTTTCGAAGAATATCAACGGTAGGATTTAAACCACGGCTGTAGAGATATCCACCCATTTCATCTTCAAAAGCTTTGCTTAAATCAGCTACCTTCTTAAAAGAAAAGTTGCTGGTCTGCATGATGGGTGGTGCTACCGCATTAAAATAATTTTCACGGTCTTCGCCAAGTTCGTTGATGATTTGTGAGATATCCATTATATATTCTTCTTATGATAAAAGAAATAATAAATGACCAGGAAAAATGCAAGCAGGCCTACCCCAATCAATGCTGCATTGATATCTTTAATAACAACCCCGACAGCAATCATAAAATAACTGAATACAAAGAAGCCAGCCAATACAGGTGTAAATTTATTCCAGGTTCCGGTTACCAATGCTTCGTTTTGTTTTCGCTTTCGCAAAACAAATAAAGTAGCTGCTGAAGTACTCATACCGATGCTATCGAGAAACATAGTAAAATTCAAAATATTATCAACTCCTTTTCCAAAAAAAGTAATGACGATTGTAATAAGTGAAAAAGTGGCAAGGCCAGCGACCAGGGCTTCTGTTTTTGGATGACGGTAAGAAAAGATTTTGGGAAACACTCTATCCTCACTCATAGCAAACATTACCCTTGGATTACTCATTAGCAGGATATTTACATAAGCAAGTACCGATAAAAACATTAATGCATCAAATACTTTGCCTCCGGCTTTTCCAAACCATGCTTCACAAAGTAAAGCACCGATAGCAGAAGCATTTTTCATTTTATCATACCCAATTACTTTTATATATGCAACATTAATAAGCAGGTACAAGCAAATCACAATAATAATCCCGATAATTATTCCTTTCGGTATTATACGATGGTTTTTCACTTCACTTCCAAAATTGATGGTTTGCTGGTAACCTCCGTAGGCAAAACAAACTGGTATGAGTGAAATAAGAAATAATGTAAAAGCACTATTATTATCCAATGTATACAATGGCGAATTTTCCTCATAGCCATGGGGCTCAATTATCACCCCTTTGAATATGCTCGCAATTAAAAGAACTACCAGCCCTACTTTAATAATAATAAGAATATTTTGTGTGCGGCTGCTTGTTTTTAATCCAAACAAATTAACAACAAAGAACATAGCGACAGCCACAATTGCAACAGCTGTATTGAAAATAACTCCGCTAGGTTTTCCATATAACAAATCACTTACATAATCTGCTCCAATCAATGCTACTACCGCTAATGAGGCTGCATTGCTTATTAGAATAATGGCATTAACTGAAAATCCCACCGATGGATGATAACATTGAGCAAATACTTTATAATATCCACCCATTGCAGGCAAACGTTGTCCAATTTCTGCATATGTCAAAGCTCCGCACAAAGCAATTACACCACCTACAATCCATAATAAAAAAAAGATAGAACTATTGCCTGAAGTGGCAGCTACAGAAGCTGGGTTTCTGAAAATACCCATTCCAATAACTAAACTTACTACGATAAGGCTTACATCAACAAGGTTTAGTTTATTCTTTGTACTCATGGCTTGAAGATACAAAGAAAACATTCTAACTTTATTGCGTTACATTCATTCTTCTATGAAAGGAATTATTCTTATTTGCTCTCTTCTTTTTATTTGCACTATTGGTTTTTCGCAGGAAGAAATACCAGACAGTTCCAAAACAATGGATGAAGTAACTGTAAAAGCATTTGAACAAAACCGTAAATCAGGTAGCACTACTACATCGGTTAAAATAGTAGAGTTCAACAATGCTGATCGCTATAATAAAACTTCGCTAGTCAATGGATTTAATTCTGTGGCCGGAGTAAGAATGGAAGAAAGATCACCCGGCAGCTATCGGATAAATATAAGAGGCAGTTCACTTCGTTCGCCGTTTGGAGTACGCAATGTAAAAGTGTACTGGAATGATATTCCCATAACCGATGCCGGAGGTAATACTTACTTTAACCAATTTGCTTATAATAATTTTTCCTACATAGAAATATATAAAGGCCCGGCGGGCAGCATGTATGGCGCAGGTACAGGCGGATTAATATTATTAAACAATCTGGATCGCTGGCAACCGGGAGCAAGTCTTGAATACATTACCGGAACTTATAATCTGCAAAACATTTTTACTTCAGCAAGATTTGGCAGTAAAGACAATAAAAATCAATTGACCTATGCCCACAACCAGAGTGATGGATACAGAACTCAATCAAGAATGCGGAGGGATAATTTTTCCTGGCAATCGCAAATAAAAATTTCTGATAAGCAACAACTATCCGCCTCTTTATTATTTACTGATATGTATTATCAAACACCAGGGGCATTAACCTTGTCTGAATTTAATGCCGACCCCAAAGTAGCAAGACCAGCCGCTGGTGGTTTTCCTTCTGCTGTCAATGCGAAGGCAGCTATATATCAAAAAAATATTACAGCCGGTTTTACAAATATTTACACTATTGATTCTTCTTTTAAAAACTCCACCACATTGTATGGGGCTTTTGCACAAATAAAAAATCCGGCTATCCGCAATTATGAAAGAAGGAACGAACCCGGTTTTGGCGGCAGAACTATTTTTACATTTAATAAAAGATTTGACAAAGAATACACCGGGCAGGAAAAAAGTAGTTTGCAATTAGTGGCTGGCAGCGAATTTCAACAGGGATATTTTAATACACAGGTTTCTAAAAATAAAAATGGCCATCCAGATACTTTACAAACCAATGATGATATTAATTACACTACTTACAATTTTTTTGTACAGGGAGATATAAATGTAAAAGAAAGTTGGTTTATTAATACCGGCATCAGTCTTAATAAAACAAAAGTTCAATTCACCCGGCTCAACCGCTACCCCGTAATGCAACAAAGCCGCAGCTATAAAAATGAACTGACTCCAAGAATTTCATTAAAGAAAATAATAACGGAAGACCTATCGTTGAAGGCAACTGTATCAAGAGGGTTTTCTCCTCCTACAGTTGGCGAGTTACTTCCTTCCACAGGCATTATCAGTACCGAGCTGGAAGCTGAATATGGCTGGAACTATGAAATGACCACTACCTATGATCTGTTTCATCGCAAACTTAGATTGGAAGCAACTGCCTTTTATTTTAAATTAAATAATGCGTTGGTACAACGAAGAGATATTTCCGGTGCCGATTTTTTTATAAATGCCGGCAATGTAAAACAAAAAGGTGCTGAGCTAACAGCCGATCTATCTATCAGTCCTCAAAAAAGCTTTATTGATTATTATAGATTTAATGTGGCCTACACTTATAATCATTTTCGCTATGGCACATTTATTAAAGGTGCTGATGATTTTTCCGGCAAAACAGTTCCTTCTGTTCCTTCTAATACAATATCGGTTTTGGCAGATGTTCTATTCAAGAAAGGTATTTACTCCAACATAACTTATTATGGAGCTTCTGATATTTTTTTAAATGATGCTAATACAGCTTCAGCTGAAGCATATCATTTACTCGGCTGCAGATTGGGTTGGAAAAACATTTATCAAAAAAAGTATAAAGTCAACTTCTATGCAGGCATCGATAATTTACTGAATGAAAGCTACAGTTTAGGAAACGACATTAATGCAGCAGCCAACCGTTTTTACAATGCAGCGCCGAAACGAAACTATTATGTGGGCCTTTCTTTGCAGTGGATCAAGCTGCCCAAAAAATAAAGTAACATCAGTATTTAATAACCGGGCAACGCAAGGTATTCTTTGCCCCAATTCTATAGATAGCACCTAACGAGGTAGTGTGATAATGATCATTTTGATTTGGATTAACCGCTTTACTAAAACCATCGAGATAATCAGTGAAAACAAGACGATAAGAGGACTCTGCATTAATAGCAATCCGCTGCGAAAGATTATATCGTATGCCTGCTCCCAATGGAATAACAGGAATAATTGTGGGAGGTTGCCGTTGTTCATCCAAAACTAATCCTGGTAAAATAGCTGATCCATCTCCAAAATAAGCTGCATTAAAATTACTCCAGTCTCTTTTTACCCGTAAATAACTTAGCCCTCCGCCACCGAATAAATAAGGAGAGAATCCTTTTTCAACATTATTTTTCCCAAGTGGATTCCATACAAGCAGACCCGAGAGTTCAATTACAAGTGAGCTAAAATTAAAACTCCTTTGCTTCCGAAATTCAGGGTTATCATACTTTGCATCATCTCCACTCAATCTGCCAATAGCAAGATTAGCTCTTACCATAAATGAACGGCTCATCACTTTACTACCATGAAGAATAGCCCCGAATCGCATGGTTTCAAAAGAACCTAATCGCCGTGGTGTCAAATCTCCCTGGTAAATAAAAACGCCAATGGCTGCACCAATTTCATATTTGGTAATATAATCTTGTGCTGTAGCCTGTAAATAAAAAAAAGAAATAATAGTGGCTACGGTCATCTTGCTAATACACTTCATTGCATGTGGTTTTGAAGAAAATGATTTTACATTTTCCACTGGTTATAAAATCACAGCAGCTTTGGAAATAAATTAAAAAGGAAAGGTTGTGGGGGAATGATAATAATGACTGAACGAAGAAAATGGATTTTCAGTACGTTGTTCCCTGTTAAATTAAAGATGATTTTTTTTAAAGTTGCTTCATGCAGAAAAATAATACAGGATAGACTGGATTGTTTCCAAAAAGTTTATTCACCCTACTGTTGATAATTCTTCTGCGCAAAAAAAGTTCTCTCCTTACATTTGCAGTGATTTGGTTCCCGGCCTAATAACCGGGATTAAAAGGGAAGTCAGTTAAAATCTGACGCTATCCCCGTAGCTGTAAATGACACCCCACATCCGCCGTAGGCGGACAAAGGAAATTTCTCAAACTACAAACCACTATTCCGCTTCAAACGGGATGGGAAGGAATTGAGAATGTCATAAGCCAGAAGACCTGCCACATCAACTAAACAACATTCAGCTTTCGGGTGAAAGGCATGAAATGTAAAAGTCGCAGGACATTTATATTTCTATCTCTTATTTTCTCGGAAGCAGTCACAACAAAAATTTCATGTAACATGAAAAAACATTTTTTTGTAGTGGCTGCTGTCATAATCAGCAGTCAGCTATTTGCACAAGACAGTACAGGCACTTCTTTAGATGAGGTGGTGCTAACCGCCAACAAGTATCCCAACAAAACATCACTAACTGGTAAAGTAGTTACTATAATTACCAGGGACCAACTTGAAAGATCAGGTGGGAAAGATCTATCGCAACTGCTGACAGAACAATCAGGTGTCTTTATCAGCGGAGCAAATAGTAACGCCGGAAAAGATAAAAGTGTATATCTGCGTGGCGCAAGAGTAGAACATACTTTAATAACTATAGATGGTGTGCCTATCTCCGATCCGTCTGGTATTGGTGGCAACTTTGATATCCGAAATCTTTCTATCTATAATATTGAAAGGATAGAAATACTAAAAGGAAGTCAGTCTACTTTGTATGGAAGTGATGCGATAGCTGGGGTAATTAATATCATTACCAGGAAAGCAGTTAATAAGAAAGTGGCCGGAAGTACACAGCTTAGTTATGGCAGCAATGAAACCTTCAGAGGCAATGCAAATATTAATGGCAAATCCGGAATGGTGGATTACAATGCTGCCTATTCTTTTCATTCAACCAAGGGAATAAATGAAGCGGTTAATAAAAATAATTTTCCCGTTACGGATAAAGATAAATTTCAACAAAACAGTATTCAATTGGGGCTTGGAATAAAACCGTCAGACAAAATCTATATACAGCCTTTTCTCCGCTATGGCAAAATAAAAGGAGATATTGACCAGGGAGCTTTTACAGATGAATTGGATTATACCTATCAGCAAAAAAGCTGGCAGGCAGGTGTAAGAAATGAATTTACTTTTGATAAAACCAAGCTCACTGTATTATACAACTATAATAATATTGACAGGGTTTATATTGACGATTCAATAAAAAGCCAGAATGGATTTGATACATATTCAAAAGGCACTTATACCGGTAGCGAACATTTTATGGATGCATATCTGCATACTCCATTAAGCTTACAGGTAAAACTTACCGCTGGTGTTGATTATCGCAGTTCAAAATCTGACCAGGAATATTTTTCTACCGGATTTTTTGGACCATATACTTCTAAATATTCCAACGACAGCCTGAATCAAACACAATTAGGATTGTATGCTGCAGCTAACTGGAATACAACTGCTGGTTTTAATATGGAAGTGGGCAGTCGTATAAATTTTCATTCTACTTACGGTAGTCATTTTGTTTTTAATATCAATCCATCTTACCTCATAAATAAAAAAGTGAAACTGTTTGCCAATATTTCTTCGGCCTACAAAACACCTTCGCTTTACCAGCTTTTTTCTGAATATGGAAATAAAGACCTGCAGCCAGAATCTGCTTTAACAGCAGAAGCAGGATTTCAATATTTTACTACGGATAATAAATTTACCGGCCGGGCAGTTGGCTTTAGCAGAAATGTAAAAGATGTAATTTTCTTTTCTTACAACCCAGTTACTTTTCAATCCCAATACATTAACCAGGATAAACAAAAAGATCATGGTGTAGAATTGGAAGCCAGTTATAAAATTGGCAGCAATACGACTATCAAAACCTTTTACACTTATACTACCGGTAAAATAACTACCCGGCAAAATGGAAAGGACACTACTTATAATAATTTGCTGAGAAGACCAGCCTCAACTTTCGGTTTCAATTTTTCATCCAGGCTGAGTGAAAAACTTTTTGTTAGCACCAACTTACTAAGTGTAGGAAAAAGAAATGATGCCTATTTTGATAATACAACTTTTGCCACCGTCCGTACGGTATTAAAAAGTTATTTTCTGTGGGATGTATATGTTGATTATTCATTGCACAAAAATAAATTAAAACTGTTTGCCGATCTGCGCAACATTACTGGCAGTAAGTACACCGAGATCAGTGGTTTTAATACTCTTGGGTTTAATTCCTATGGCGGAATTCGTTTTATGTTCTGATAAACAAAATGGTATGAGTCTGCATGAACAAAAACTTTGCCCCCGCTGCAACAGCCTGTTTGAATGTAAGCCCGGCAACATTACTCAATGCCAATGCTATGGCATTACTCTTACTGCAGAGCAAAGAGCTTATATAGAACAACGGTATTCTGATTGCCTGTGCCGGAATTGCCTGTCGCATTTGCAACAGGAAATAAACCTCTTTAAAGAAAAATATCGTTATCGATAACCAATTAAAAGTCCTGCAAAAAATGCGGGACTTTTAATTTTCTTCTTTTTAGTATAGATTAGCTTTACTAAAACTTATTTTCCATGGAACTTAATTACAAAGAATTACTCACCGTATCATTTACTTTGTTTGCGGTAATTGATATAGTTGGTTCTGTGCCCATACTCATTTCACTAAAAGAAAAAATGGGTGGCATAAGAGAATGGAGAGCTACATTGATCTCCGGAGCACTGATGGTATTGTTTCTTTTTATTGGTGAAGGATTTTTACAATTGCTGGGTTTGGATGTCGGATCATTTGCCGTAGGCGGTTCTATTGTTATTTTTATTCTTGGTCTGGAAATGGTATTGGGTCTTGAATTTTTCAAAAGTGAATCCAATGTAAAAGCGGCCACTGTAGTTCCCATTGCTTTTCCTTTGATAGCAGGGTCGGGAACGTTGACCACACTTATGTCTTTAAAAGCCAATTATACAGAAACAACTTTGCTGATTGCCATTCTTGTAAATCTTATAATTGTATTTCTTGTTTTAAAATCTTTAGGAGCTATTGCAAGGCTCTTAGGTCCTGCCGGTTTGATTGCGGTAAGAAAATTTTTTGGCGTAATATTGCTGGCCATAGCGGTAAAAATATTTGCCACTAATGCACCAGGATTGATAAAGTAAACTTGAAATCAATCTTTTTTTTGGCCTCGTAGTACAATGGATAGTATAAGAGTTTCCGAAGCTCCAGATCCAGGTTCGATTCCTGGCGAGGCCACTTATTTTTTTGAGAGAAATACAATTATGTTCTCAACTTTAGTACTACTTGCATCTTCGTTCCGCCGGTGGCGGGACGACTTCAACCACAGTAATCATACTCAGCATTTTCTTTCACTCTCTCTTCTTCTTTGGCACATTTGCTGCTCTTTACGGGTATAATAATTATCTATTTACATCACTCAAACTATTTATTGCTACAGTTATCAGTTACTAATCAATCAATAAGATGAAGAAAATAATTCTACCCCTTACACTGGTATTTATTAGTGTGGCATCCTTTGCCCAAACTGTTCCCACCCGAGATACTCTTGTTCGGGGGGACACTATCATCATGGCAGATACTTCCATTACTCATGAAGATGATACGATCAGTATTCCAAAAGGAGAAACGGCAGAATTATATACTCCCGGTCATAATATATATAGCGATCTATTGAATGATGATCCGGTGTATAATAAAAAATATCCTCTATGGATGCCGGCAAGCCGTGTAGCATTTACCAATATTGTAAACTGGGCAGTAGTCAGGTATCTTTTTAAATATGATTGGGCCAGGATAAGTTTATCAAGCTGGAAAAGTAATCTGAAAGGTCCATGGGTGTGGGACAAGGATCGTTTTGGTATAAATTTTCTTGGGCATCCACATACCGGTAATTATTATTTCAATACTGCCAGGGCTAATGGATACAATTTCTGGCAATCATTTCCATTTGCAGTGGGTGGCAGTTTGATGTGGGAATTGTTTGGAGAAACAGACCCTCCATCAAAAAATGATTTCATTAATACACCAATTAGCGGAATGTTTTTGGGTGAAGTGTTGTATAGAATCAGTTCAAATATTTTAGATGATAGAACAAGAGGTGCTAACAGAGTTTTTCGTGAAGTGCTGGCAGGTATTATTAATCCGCCCCGTGGATTCAACAGATTAACCCAAGGAAAAATGTTTCGGGTTACCGGCAGAGAAGTATATCAGAAAGAGCCGTTGAACATAACACTGAGTGGTGGAATGCATAAGGTGAATGATAATAATAAATTTGCCACCGGTTCTACCAATGCCATTTTTAATCTGCAATTTGATTATGGCGATCCATTTGAAATAAGACATCGCAAACCATTTGATGTTTTTCGATTAAGAATGGAAGCAAGGTATGGTGAGGAAATAAGAATCATTGATAATGTATTGGGCTATGGAATTTTATTTGGTAAAAATATTGTGAAAGGAAAACATGGAATACTGGCAGGTATTTTTCAGCATTATGATTATTGGAATAATAAAATTTTTGAATTAGGTACTCTTGGTTTTGGCCCCGGCATTATTTCGAGGATTAATATCGGACGCAATTCCAATTTATATTCCGGCATTCATATAGCCGGTGTGCCTTTGGCTGGTAACAGTACCCGGTTCGGACCAGACACTTCAGAATTCAGAAACTATAATTTCGGTGGCGGCTTTGAAGGTAGAATAGAAGAAACCTTAAATCTCAGTCGGTGGGTAAGTGCAGGATTTAATGCTTACTATTATTGGATTCGCACTTATGATGGAATACCGGGCACCAGCATCACGGCTATATTAAAACCCCGTATCGCCTTGAATATATCCCGCAGTACTAGCATTGGGTTCGAACATCATATTTATTTTAATGATCGTTTAGCAAAAAACAGTGCGGATCTGCATCTCAAAAGAATTGAGCAGAAAGTTTATTTGCAGATCTTTCTGGAAGATAGTCGCCGCAGAGGAAAATATAACTAGTAGAAAATCAGAGCAGTTGTTTTTGTAAAATATTTAAATTCAATAAATATTTTCTATCTTCCTTGTCTAATCAAAACCAACTGCTATGGCAACTCAAACAAGAAGGCCTTCTACCTTTCTTTTATTTCCGTGGGGATTAATGTCCATTGTATTAGTACTTGTATTAAGCCTAACCTTAAGTGATTCTTTTTTTAATAAGAATTGGAGCTGGATAGCCTTGGTATTAATAATTCCTGCTGCTATACTGGAAAACTTTAAAGTTGGTTACTCCACCATGCGAATCATGTTTATGAAGGTGGTGTATTCGCTTATTTCTTTTTTATTAGTAGGCATGGCCTTTGGCTCTGCACTTACCAACTACTACAATATAAAATTTGCTAAAATTGAAACACCTATCAAGGCTATTGATCTACCCTGGTATGTGTTGCTGGCATTAGTTATTTTGCTATTGATACAAATTGCACAATTATTCAGTATGCTGAAAGCAGTAAAGAGAGAGTTTATGCAAATGGATCCTGATCAGTAATTAAAATTGCCGGAGAGCCGCTTTTAAGAAAGGCAAAGTGGGCAATGTAGAAATAATTTTTAATTCTTCTTTCAACGAAGTTTCATTATCCAGAAACCTCAGCACTTGCTGGGGTTTATTTTTTTTAAATAGCTGCGCAAATATTTTATCGCCAGGAAGTTTATTATGATAAAGAATGTGCAGTAATGTGTTATCGTAAAAACTAAATCGCTTCGCTGTGGCAGGAATTAAGGATAGAGATTTTCCAGCTATCAATTGATTCAATATTTGTTCGCTTTGTTTTTGAATAAATTGAAATGTATAACCACTCGATGCTTTTGTTTGCCCACCGGCAGTACCAATTTGCCACCCCTTCGCTTTGAATGTAAATTTTTCATTGGTCATTGGTATCACACCAAATTCTTCTTCTTCGATGACGTAGCTATTAATTTCATGAAACTGGTGCAAGTAATCCTTTAATTCATCCCGGTATTGGTCTGCTGTTAAAAGATCCTTAGTGAACAATGTATATTCAACCAATGCAGTGTTTTCTGTAAGCGGAAGTACATAAGCAAACGTAGTTCCATAGCTCTGATGAACCCTAAAATCCATCATAATAGCTTTTTGTGGATCAAACACAGGCTTAGCAGTTCGTATGATCCATCCTTTAAAATGTTGAAGCAGCTTTATGCTATTATTACTTACAGTTGCTGGTTCATAAATAGAATTAAAAACAATAGCATCACCTGTATTGAATTCAAAATCATCAATACCTACCAACAACGATTCCCCTTTCTTGATTATTGAATGAATGTGTCCATAAGTAACTTCTACATTAGCTTGTTTATTTATTTCAGAAAAACAATGATCGTAAAAATCAATTCCCCGTATCATTTTATATTGATAAGGTGCAATATTCATAGCAGATGAATAATCATCACTTAAAAAAGAAACGGTATCCCATTTCTTGTAAACAATGTCTTCAAAAAAGCCGTTTGATTTTTCCCAGAAGCACCAGGTGCGGTCATTATTTATTTTAGGCTCCTTATCAATCAATAAAATTTTCTTATCGCCAAACTTTCCCCTCTGGATCATTCGCATTAATAAGCTAAGGCTGGCACAGCCTGCACCCAAAAAAATAAAATCGTATTTAGTTGATTTTAGCAAAGAGTAAATTGTAGGAATAAAGATTAGTGTTGCGGATATAATTATTCTGCCTGCGGAGCATATTCTACTTTCTTATTACCCGCCATAAGTTTCTTATCCCGCTGCACTTTCTGCCAATACTTTCTTGCTACGTACAGCATTCCAAAACTTTCGCCCTGCTCTTTGTTTAAATGTTTATGATGCATTTTATGTGCCCAGCGAATAGCTCTTACATAACTGTTGTTACTACGGGTAAGCCATTTGAAGCGTTGATGAATAATAACATCATGCACCATAAAGTAAGCAAATCCATAGGCCATAATACCAAAACCAATTGCCTGTTGCCACCACACATAGTTGAAAGTGCCGAAGTATATCAACAACATACTTGGTACAGCGAATATGATAAAGAATGCATCATTTTTTTCAAAAAAACCCGGCTCTACCTGGTGATGATCTTTATGTAAATACCACAGAAAACCATGCATTACAAATTTATGTGTACACCAGGTTACTCCTTCCATTATCAAAAATGTACCGATCAAAACCAATATGTAAAAAACAACTACCATAGTTCAAAATTAGTTTATTTACACCTTTTCATCTTTTAGCTGCTTATAATACCACTGTTCTATTTTAGGGAAAGCCAGGTGAAACCAGGCAGTGTATTTTTGAGGATGCGTAAGTAACGATTCTTTTATTTCACTAATCGATTTATAACATATGTTCATCACCTCATCAGTGTTATAATTTATATATCCATCGTATTCGCCTACAAATACATGGTCGAATTCATATTCAGTTAATCCATTATCAAATTCTGCTTTGTAAATAAAGTCAAATATTTTCCTAACAGGCACTTCAAAACCCAGTTCTTCATTCAATCTTCTTTTAGCAGCAGCTATCGTTTCTTCACCGGGTGCAGGATGGCTGCAACAAGCATTGGTCCATAAGCCTCCACTATGATATTTTTTTTCGGTCCGTTGCTGCAGCAGCATCTCTCCATTTTTATTTATTATAAATATGCTGAAGGCCCGGTGCAATACTCCTTCCTGGTGCGCCTGCAACTTTTCTGCCACACCCACCTCCTTATCATTTTCGTCCACTAATATAACCTGTGCTATTTCCATGTTTATATCAACCTTAGCTGATTTTTAACGCCTGCCCTGAAGATGATCATGGCTTTACGATAGTTGGGGATCCTGATTCTTTCTTCCAGCACCCTCGCTGGCTCCATCTTTTTTATTTTTTTGAATAAAGAAAAATAATACTTGTAAGCAACATACACTCCAAACCTTGCCTTTACCGGTAAGGTGAGTATTCCTGCATATGCATCGCTGAAATCGGAATGAATATCTTCTTCGATCTGATTTTTTTGTTGCTCGGTAAAATTATTAAAATCACATCCCGGAAAATAAACTCTTGACAAACCGTTGAAATCCGATTTTATATCCCGCAGAAAATTTACCTTTTGAAAAGCAGCTCCTAAGGATCGGGCAGCTCCTTTCAATTCATCATACAATTCTTTTTTTCCTTCGCAAAAAACATAGAGGCACATAAGTCCAACTACTTCTGCCGAGCCATAGATATATTCTTTATATCCTTCACAATCATACCTTTTATTCTCGAGGTCCATTTTCATGCTGTGAAAAAAAGCATCGATAAGTGTGTGATCAATGTCGTATTGATTAACGGTTCGTTGAAAACTATTTAAAACAGGATTTAAACTGATCCCTCTTTCAATGGCATCATACGTTTCTATTCTGAATTGCTCCAGCAATTTTGATTTATCATAATCATGAAAAGTATCCACTATCTCATCTGCAAACCGAACAAATCCATAAATATTAAAAATGGGTTTTCTTAAATCTTTATGCAACATGCGGATGGCAGATGAAAAAGAAGTGCTATAGCCTTCTGTTACCAGCTGACTGCACCCTTCACTTACTGAATGAAATAATTGAACCATCGTTTGTAAAATAACAATTTATCCTAATACTTTGACAACCTCTTTTGCCACTACTTCTCCACTTATTAAACTTGGAGGCACACCCGGACCTGGCACCGTTAATTGGCCGGTGTAAAATAGATTTTTGACTTTCTTACTTCTGCAGGCAGGCCTGAAAATTGCCGTTTGCATCAGTGTATTAGCCAGTCCGTATGCATTACCCCTGAATGAATTATAATCATGTACGAAATCGCTTACTGAATAGGTTTTTTTATAAACCACGAAATCCAGCAACGGTTCGCCAATATGTTTTTCCATTCTTTTCATGATCATTTGAAAATATTTTTCTCTAAGCTCCTCAGAATCACCTTGCAAACCAGAAGCAACCGGTATCAGGAAAACTATATTCTCATGACCTGCAGGTGCTACCGAGTCGTCTGTTACTGATGAAACACTTACATAAAACAAAGGTTCGGCAGGCCATTTAGGATCTTTATAAATTTCTTTACCATGCTCTTCAAACGAAACATCAAAAAATAATGAGTGGTGAACCGGGTTCTTAATTTTTTTATTTAACCCCACATAATATAATAAGCAAGACGGGGCCATCACTTTTTTATTCCAATAAGCCGGCGAATAGGTACGATATTGTTCCTGCAATAATTTTGTTTCAGTGAAATGATAATCAGCTCCGCTTATTACAGCATCTGCTTCGTATTCATTCTTATCGGTTATTACTTTTTTGGCAATACCCTCCTCAATTTTTATTTCACTTACATTTTCCTCAAACTTAAAAGTAACACCAAGCTCCACAGCAAGCTTATACATTCCATCTACCACAGCATACATACCTCCTTGCGGATACCAGGTGCCGCCATTTATATCAGCATAATTCATCAGGCTGTATAAGGCAGGAGTATCTTCTGGTAATGCGCCAAGAAATAAAACGGGAAATTCCATTAGCTGGCGCAACTTAGGATGTTTGAAATATTTGGCAATATGTTGTTTTATAGAAGAAAAAACCTGCAGTTTAAAAACACCGCTTACTGTTTGCCAGTCCATAAACTCCGTAAGAGAAAGACCGGGTTTGTAAACAAGATTATTTATCCCAACTTCATATTTATAGGCGGCTCCTTCCAGGTATTTTTCCAGTTTATCGCCGCTGCCAGGCTCTAATGTTTCAAAAATATTTTTTAAAGCAGAAAAATCGGCAGGTATATCTGTATTGCCATCATTCCAATAAATACGGTAAGAAGGATCGAGCCGCTCGAGGGAATAATAATCGGAAACTTTTTTATTGAATTGCTGAAAATATCTTTCAAAAACATCCGGCATCCAATAGAAGCTCGGGCCCATATCAAATGTAAAACCGTTTTCCTTTAATTGTCTTGCTCTGCCACCGGCGGTTGCATTTTTTTCAATTACTGTTACTTTCCATCCTTGCTTGGCCATAAATGAGGCTGCAGATAAGCCGGCAAAACCACTTCCAATAACTACAACAGATTTTTCACCCACAATTTTATTTTTTTAATAACGGCTGATTTGCTCTTTTAATAATTTACGGGCAAAATGAATTCTGCTTTTAATAGTTCCAAGTGGCTCATGCAGTACGTCAGCTATTTCATTATACTTATAACCATCAAAGTACAATAAAAATGGGGTTTTAAATATTTCAGGTAATTCATGAATTGCTGAATGAATTTCTTTTATCCTCAAATCACTTTCTGCTGCATTTGGTACAGAGGCTTGATTAAGGTTAATCAAAAAATCATTTGGGGTATTATCAATAATGGTTTTTTGCTTCGCTTTTCTGCGGTAGTTGTTTATAAAAATGTTCCGCATGATGGTAAAAAGCCATGCCTTAATATTTGTGCCTGCATTATACTTATCATGATTGGCCAATGCTTTATACATCGTTTCCTGGTACAGGTCGTTTGCAGCCTCGGTATCCCTGGTAAGGTTGATAGCAAAAGGCTTTAAAAAATTGGCATTGCTTAAGAGCATTTCGTTGAATTCTGGTGCTGACATTCTGTTTAAGTATTAGGACGTAAAATTAAACAAAATGAAGCTTGAAACAGGTATTCTGTTTAATAAATGACCTGAAACTTACGAAACCGATCAACAAAAACGATTTCCAACTTATAAACTGGAAACCAGCTCCATCACTTCTGTTAATGACCTTTTGAACTGCACATTATCTGGAATTCTTTTACGGTAATGCTGTGTAAGCTGCCCGGAAATAATGGTTGGAGTGTTGATGAATCGCTTTTCAGCATTTAGAAGAAATTTTTCAAAACTGAAATTGGTGCAGGTAGCAGTAAGATGTATGTAAGCAAAATCAGGTTTTTTTATAGTGATGATATGCTCTGCATCTTTTACCGGCACATTTGCCCCGAGGTATATTATTTTGATTCCCCGGTTTTTAAGCATGTAATACATAAACAATAAACCTAGTTCATGATGTTCGCCTTCGGGTAAAAAAAGAAGAAATGTTTTATCAATTCGTATGCGGGGAATAGAAGTTTCAATAGCAACGATCAATTTTTGGCGGATAACATTTGTAACAAGATGCTCCTGTGCCGGATGTATATGACCGGTTTGCCACAGTATCCCAATCTTTTCAAGAAAAGGAAAAATGATTTGTACTACTGTTCTTTCAATTCCTTTGGCACTAATATAATTGTTGATGATCTTTTCAAAGTTGTCCATTTCGAGATCTATCATTTCCTGCACCAACTCATTTACTACTCTTTCCTGGATGGCCTTTGCATCACCTAATGAAAGCACCCGGTCTTTAATTTCGGCCGGTTGCATTTTATCAATATGAGAAATTTTAAAGCCATATTTATTAAGGAGGGCAATGTTGAGCACTATCTTCAACTCTTCATTACTATAGTACCGGATGTTGGTAGTTGTCCGCTGGGGTTTAAGAAAATGATACCGCTGTTCCCATATGCGGATAGTGTGGGCTTTAATACCAGATAGATTTTCAAGGTCTTTGATGGTGAATGCATTCATAGCATTACTTATTACAACTTTGAAACTAAAAAGTTCAACCGCCGAAAATGATTTATAAAAATAATTTATAATTCAGAGTTCCGAAGCTTACCCGTATCAATTAGCTTTTGCAATGGGACGGTGATAGCGGGGTTATGCAATCCTTCGAGGTGACGAAAGCCATGTAGATCAGTACCTGCCAGATCGTAATAGCCTTTCTTAATGAGATAATGAGCTAATTCCTGTACCGTTTTTCCATAATGGCCAGACAGCGAAAGAATATTTAACTGAAAGAAGCAGCCAATTTCTTTTAGCTCATCATAAAAATCTTTGTTATGCTCCAGGTAAATATATCTTTCAGGATGTGCAATGATTGGTTGATAGCCCTGCATCTGCATTTCAAATAAAATATCTTTTAATCCATGGGTGGGATAGGCTAATGAAAATTCTGACAATACCATATTCCCACTTACTGTAAGCAAAGGTTTATTGTCTTTTAATAATCCCGCCACATGATCATCCAAAAAATATTCTGCTGCGGCATTAATTTCCACATCCATACTTGCCTCCTTCAATGCTTCTCGTACTACTTCCAGTTTTTCAAGAATGATCTCCCGGGAATTTTTATACATATCCCACATAATGTGAGGAGTAGTTACAAATTTTTTAAAACCCATATCCATCATTCCCTGTATCAACTTTAAAGAAGTGTCAATATCAGGAGAGCCATCATCAATGCCAGGCAACAGGTGTGAATGCATATCCACACCCAGCTGACTGAAATCCGGTTTTGAACTTCTGGATTTAGAAAACAGATTAAACATATTTACTAATCTTCTTGTGTTCGAAATTACAATTTAGATGAAAGCTGCTCAGAAATTTCTTTTCGGTAAAGATGGAAAAATTTTATACACCAGCTTGCTTTGTGGAAAAACTACATACCAGAAAGTTAAAAACAATATCATGAAGTCAGTATAAAAACTTTGATGCTGCTGGTACCAAAGTTCCAATTCTCCTTTATGCGGAGAAATGGTTTGCCGGTAACATTCTTCCGGTGGCAATTTACTTTGAGTAATAACTAATTCCTCATCCCTGAAAATAATAGAGCCTATACCCGTAAGACCGGGTGTAACATTATATACTTTACTTTGCAAATCTTCGGTGTAGCGATTAAAGCCTGTTCGCATTAATGGCCGTGGACCTACAAACGACATGTCCCCTAATAGTATATTGAGCAGTTGAGGCAGTTCATTCAATTTACTCTGGCGAAGAAATCTTCCTACAGAAGTAATTCTCGGATCTTTTCTTACCGTCATATCACCAAGTCCCATGTTTGGGCTATTCTTCAGCATGGTAGCAAATTTAAAAATGCCAAATGTATTATTCTTATATCCCATTCTCTCCTGTTTGAAGAATACCTCATGTTCACCGGTTATTAATAACATTATAATGATGGGAATAAAGATGGGCAATGCGATAAGCAAAGCAATCAGTGAAAAAATAATATCAAAAAAACGTTTTATGAATTTATACATATTCCTGCCAATTAATATTATCCGATCGCTGCCTTTATTTCTTTTACTACTACGGCCATGTCTTCATTAGTGATGTTGGTAGAACAAGGAATACTTACACAGGTGCTGTATATATATCCTGCATTATCTTTTTGTTGTATGTACTCACAGTCTTTATACATCGGCAACCTGCTCATCGGCAGCCAGAAGCGGCGGCAGAGAACCTGGTTGGCATTCATATGATCCAGCAATTGCTGTTGCTTATCAGTTTGAATAGTGATAAGCCAGGCATTTGTTTTCACATCAGGCAACTCCTGTTGAAAACGAATATCGCCAACACCGGCTAGTTCTTTTTTATAATAAGCCGTGCATTCTCTTTTCCTTTCAATAAACTGTGGCAGTTGCTCCATTTGTGCCACTCCTATTGCCGCAAGCACATTTACCAGGCGATAATTATATCCCACTTCATCATGAAAATATTCATCAGCACTTGCTTTTGCTGTAGTGGTAATATGTTTTGCATGTTTGGCTAATGCTTCATCATCCGTAACTATTACTCCGCCACCTCCGGTTGAAATAATTTTATTTCCATTAAAACTAAAACAGGCCAATGGACTAAATGATCCTGCACTTTTTCCTTTGTAAGTAGAACCCAATGCTTCTGTAGAATCTTCTACAATCGGTAATGGATATTTTTTTACAATAGAAAGAAAGCGATCCATATCACACATATTACCTAAAATATGCACCGGCATAATGGCGCCGATTCTTCTGCCATTCTTTTTATAAAACAAAGAACCTTCTCTAACTTCTGTTTGTGTTGCCAGGAATTCTTCCAGCAAATTCAAATCCATTTGCCAGAGGTCAGGATCAGCATCAATCAATAAAGGTTCTGCGCCCAGATATTTTATAGAATTAGCTGATGCCACAAATGTGAGATTGGGTAATATCACATAATCATTTTGCTTTACTCCACTTAATAGTAAAGAAATATGCAAGGCCGCAGTTCCATTAACTGCCGCCACTCCATACTTAGCGCCGGCAAAGTTAGCCACCATTTGTTCAAACTTAGTAACGTAAGCACCTACCGACGAAATCCATCCGGTATCAAGACAATCTTTTACATACTTCCATTCATTACCGGAAATATTGGGGACAGAAAGTGGTATCATAGCAATTGTATAAAATTTCTAAAATAAATTAATTACATTTTTTTATCGAGCAGCTTGCCTGTTTCTATATGTGAGAAAGTAGGAATGTATTCGCCCAGCAATTGAACCAGTTCACTTTTTTCTACTTTCTTATTCTTTAACAAGTTTTCCATTTTGCTAAAAAACCCTTCCAGGTCATTCAGTTTATTGCCGGTTGTATTAATTACACCCAGCGATATAAAACGATTAAAATCGGGAGTTTCTTCATCTGTATAAAATTCTTCATACAATTTTTCGCCACTTGTATCTGATGTAAAAGCATAAACCGGATATTTCTTATCTCCCTCCTTCATGTTTGCAGCAATTTCTTTTGCTTCATGCTCAGATGTACACTCCAGCATTGTATAACCAAGCTGCTGTAAAAACTTATGGGTGATATCATAAAACCCGGTAAGCATATCTTCTTTAAACTTTGGAAAAAATATTTCTCCTGTTTTTCCCAGCATACAAGTAAGCATACAGATGTCACCTGATTCAGCAGGTGATACAAAGTATCTTGTAACATCTTTGGGAACAGACAAAGGATGCTTGTTCAACATTCTTTTTATATATCCATCCAATAGACTTCCATTGGAAAAAGCAACATTGGCAAACCTAGCGGTCGTGCAATGCATTTTAGAAGCATAGGTAATGACCAGGTCTTCCATCAATTTTTTTGTTGCGCCCATTATATTTACGGGGTTGGCAGCTTTATCAGTAGAAACGCAAAAAAATCTGGAAGGCTTATCATGTACAACCATGCTCAGCAAGTCATGTGCATACAATAGGTTGTTCTGCACCATAGCTTCTATGGAAAAAATATCTTTCTCGCTGCGTACATGTTTATGTGCAGCAAAATTTGCGATGATGTCGAATGGCTTATACTCCTGGTAAATCTTTTTAAATATATCACTACCAAAATTTACCGGGTAAGTGATAAATGTATCCGGTACAAAAAGATCTTTGGTGCTTCTAACATCCCTAACCAGTTCAGTAAGTCCATTTTCATTAGAATCAACCACAACAACAGCGGCTGGCTTAAACTTTAAAATTGATTTGATATAATTAGAACCAATTGTTCCGCCGCCGCCAATCACCAGCACTTTTTTTCCTTCAATAGTTGCAGTTAATTCTACTTTGTTTTGATCAATATCTTTCTGGAAAAAAGAATCCGTTCTTCCAAGAACTTCTGCATGTATAAATTTATTCAGGTCAAACATCATTATTATTTTAATTTTCTTTAGCCGGCAATTTCTTTTTTGGTAAGTGATTTCATTTTTTCATACATACCAAATACTTTTTCCTCTGCCATTTTCGGAAATGCCGACTGGCTATCCAATTGCTGAAAAATGAATTCGTCTTCCGGCTGTGGTTTATTTTTTTTCTTCAGCTCTTTAAATTGTGCAAACCATATATCATAATGATTCAGCAGGGCTATCATATCGGATTTCAAATCATCCGGAATAAGATCAGGTTTTTCAGTCAGTAATTTATAAATCTTCCTATTTGCCTTTCTTATAGCCTGTGCATGACCATAAATCTTGTTATTCAAATAATTAGCATAAGCTTTACGGGAAAGCTGCATAAAAAAATAAAGAGGAATGATAAATTTTTGAAATTGCTTTTTTGGTGGGTTCATAAAAGATATTGATTGTGCCGATAGATTTAATGCAAGCTGGCTATTTTGATTCTTCCATTACCACTGCCCACACTTTATCTCCATACGTAGTAGCTTTTATTCTTCGTTGTGTTTCCTCTTCACTCATATCGGGTCGCAGCTCACACAATTCATTTAATTGTTTTCTTGTAAATGGTTTTCTTGTCCAGTGTTCCCTGCTTTCAGGAAATTCTTTCCCTAGTAAAAAATCACTCATCAGTTCAAAAAAAGTATGCAATATAATTACATAGCATCTTTGGGTAATTGAATACACAGTATCGGCCTCAAAAATGGGAAACCTTTTTACAGTAATAATAGAACCTGAATCTACTTTGCCCAGCATATGATGACAAGTAATTCCAAATTCTTTTTCGCCGTTATAGATCGCAAAATTGGTACAGCCGATTCCGGGATATTCCGGCGGGCCAGGATGCAGATTAATGGCTGCTTTTTTAGCTTTTCGTAATAATTGATCCGGAATTATCCACTGTGCTAAGTAAGAAATTATCAAATCTCCTTCCCACTCAAATAACTGCTTTGGAAACGGCTCTGTACGTTTAGAAAATACAATAACGGGGTTTTCAAATTGAGTCCGTATAAAATCGGCGGCTGTCTTTGCATATGCATTATCCGCTTTTCCAATAAAGAGTACTCTTGTTTTATTTCTACTACTGATCATATCTTAAAATAATGATATAAGACCCTGCAAGATAAAGAAATAACAGGGATGTTTTTATCAGCCTCGTCATCAAAAAATTATGCCAGTTTGTTAAAATAGAAAGCCTGTCAATGCTATGGAAAGCACCGGCAGGCTTATGATTTAATTTTTTACACTATGGACTTAAGCAGCGATCAACTTGCGAAGAGGTTTCTTCACCAATTGACGAGCTGGATTTCCAATAACTGTTGAGTTATCCGGAATATCTTTTACTACTACAGTGCCTGCGCCAATTGTTACATTGTCGCCGATTCTGATTCCCTGGCGAACTACTGAATTAGCCCCTACAAAAGTATTTCTGCCAACGAATACATTACCACACAATACTGCACCGGGTGCAATGTGAGTAAAGTCTCCGATCACACATTCATGATCAATACTGGATGATGTGTTGCAAATAACTCCCTGGCCAATTTCAACTAACGGATTTAAAGTAGCATTAGCAGCTATCATTACACCATCACCCATTTTTACAGATGCTGATATTACAGCACTGGGATGAATAGCATTGATTGGATTGCCAAGATACTGACTCAGTTGGGTGTGAATTTTTTCCCGGATACCATTATGACCTACACAAGCAAAAAAATCAAATTTCTTCAGTCTGTGAATGACATCAGATTCTTTGCCGAGATAATCAAGATGATAAGGGTTGAATGCTTTTTCTTCTGAGTCGCAGTAAGCTGTTACAAGACGACCGGCACTTAGCAGTATGTCAATTATGACATAGGCATGGCCTGAATAGCCAACAATGGCCACTGGTTTTTTCAATGTGGATTTCATCGATTTGGATTTTGGATTAGCTAAACTAATCACACCTACGTCGATTACAAAGCATTGAAAAGAATAAAAAGAGAAATGGGGTACTAGTACTTTGGGGGGATTCGTAAATTTCCGATTGGAGCCGGACAAAAGCCCGTTAATCAAGCATTTTGCGGTATTTATCGAGGAGAATAGTGTGCAAAACAGGCTGATCAAAATGCTGTTCTATCTTATGGCGGAGCTCTTGTGCATATTTTTTTACTAAAGTAGTATTAGCTAAAGCGAATTCCATTTTTTGAAATAATTGCTGCTCATTAGTTACTTCAAAAATCAGCCCAGTCTTTTCATTATCCACTATATCTATGTTGCCTTCTATGCGGGAACAGATGATGGGACACAACATTGCACCTGCCTGCAGCAATACATTTGGAAAACCTTCCCGGTGTGATGCATGTACCAATGCAAAACAAAACTGCATATAGTATTCTACCTCATCACTCCAGCCTGTCATTATAATACCAGGATGTGTTTTTAGTATTTCTTTGGTAGCATCGCTTACAGGATCTACTTCATCTTCAAAAGCACCTACCAGTATAAGTCGGGTTTGTTTATTCTTTTCATAAATTTTGATGAATGCATTTACCAGTTCATCTATTCCTTTATCATGCACTATTCTACCGGCAGAAAGAAAGTAAATCAATTTTTCATCATACTGTATTGATGATTTTATTTTTTGCAGTACTTCCGGCTTTAATGCTGAAGCAGAAAACCTGGAGAGATTAATACCATTGCTGGATCCAAGTCCAATTACTTCCAGTTTTTTATTATTCACTAATTTATGCTCTTTTATATATTGTAGTAAAGAAAAACTATTGGGCCATACATGTGTGGCTGCCCAGCCGGTTAGTTTCTCCATACTCACCATTACTTTTCTTGGAAAACCTTTTGATGTCATAAACCGTAAACCTGCTATAGTGTGTACTCTTATTTTAACACCAGCCATTTTAGCTGCCAGCATTCCTAATAATCCTGCCTTGGGTGTATGTGTATGAACAATATCTGGTTTCTCCTTTTTTATAAATTTATATAACAGCCAGAGAGATTTAAGATCTGCAAAAGGTGTCATCCTTCTAGTCATTGGAATAATTTGGCTTCTGCATTGTTCATTTGCAATTACTTCATCCCACTCCTTACCCTCACTGCTTACCATTACTACTTCAAAGCCACGCTGCTGCATATACTTCATCTGGCCCTTCAATAATAATTTGAGAGAGATAGGTGCTGTTGTAATTCGGATAAGTTTGGGCATAGTATAAAAGAAAAAGCCTGTTACTGTAACTGTATTCAATCAGCTCAGCTACAGGCAGTGTAATTATTTTTTATTCTTAAAAATGCGATAATATAAATATTGCCAGATGGTAGGATGATACCAGAGTTTTCCTTTATCGCCAGAAGGTATATATGACTTCAAAGAATTGTTAGTAACATCCTGCACTGCTTTTGCTACCAATGGAACTCCTTCGCCAAATTGGAGATAAGGATAGGTAACAAAATTATCTTTCGGGGTAACATTTATTTTTGTCTGATATAAAACAGCTCCGGTATCAATTCCTTTATCTACTAAATGAATGGTAACTCCGCATCTTTCATAATCATTATTTACCACTGCCCAGTATCCGCCATGCACACCCCTGTATTGCGGGGTGATGCCGGTATGCATATTAATAAAAGTTGCATTTACACTTTCGAGTAATCTTTTAGATAAAATTCTTGTGCCATTTACCAAAACAATATCAGGTTTTACTTGCTGAAGAAATTCAATACAAGCTGCATCATTAGCAGAAGAAAATTTAGTCTTTTTGTCTTCCGGAATTGCTGATTCATTGAATTTGTATTGATCAACAATCTGCTTTACTCTTTTACCGGAACCCATTTTCACCAACCGTACAATTACTAAACTAAAAAGAATTTGACCGGCGGTACGAAAAAACCCAAGTTTCTTAAATCTTCTTTTAGCCAAAGCCATGCCCCGCATCGGCTCTTCAATAATTATATGCGGAACAGGAAAAGTGGAGTTGATATGATTATAGAGAACAGTAGTAGAAAAACATTCAGAACAAAGTAATACTATCTTTTTATTCATGTAGAAGATTTCAATTCATCAGTGAGAGCAGACATGGTAATACTTTGAAAACCATAACGGTCATTTAGTTCACTGTAATATTTTAATATGCTTTCCAAAAAAGTAATATTCTCATTTAGATTTACCCCAAAGTTGTGTGGGTGCCACCAGAGATGGAATAACTTATTTGTTTTTGCCGAATGCAACATAGCTTTCTTAATTCTCCGCAAACGAAGTGAATCAAGAAAAGATAATTTTTTACTATACGGCCGTAAAAACCTGGAGCCAGCTATATTTGTAATTAAAGAAGACGTAACATATTCTTTAGTATGGCAGTGATGGCCGGTTATATTAAAATAGGTATCAATAAAGCGGCAAGCTCTTCTAAAAAGACTTTCTTCGTTTGTATTTCTCCCCTGGTATAACCATGATTGTGGATTTCCCCTGTAAGAATCAACACCGGCCTCTTTACAAGCAAGCAAGTATTCTTCATTAAATTGGTTACGGGGAAATACAAGACTTCTTACATCAATAGTATTAGCTGCAGCAATTTTCTTTGCAGCCTTCAGATCATTACTAAAAGCCTCGATAGTTTGTCCGGGTTCTAAACAATAATAATGAGAGAAAGTATGTGTACCTATTTCATGATTATTATTACCGGCGATTTGCCGTAACAATGAGTATCCATAATGATAAGGGTCATCGGTTTCATCATTGCCGCAATTATCTATATGTGGGTAAGGCGATAAATTGCCGTCAGTATAATTTGGCAACACAGTTGGGATGTTGGCTTTTAATTCCTGTTTATTTTTTGCAAATAAGAAACCAACAGTAGAGAAAGTGGTCTTTACATTATACTTATCAAAAGAGTTGAGCATAGCCGGAATTGCCTGCCGCACACCCAATATATTCGTCCCGTAACTTTCAATAGTTTTCTTATCTCTTACTCCCCACATCAATTCAAAATCGAGAGAGATAACAAATTTTCCACTGTTAAAATCTTTATTATTACTAGCCACCTTTCACACATTTTTTATACCACACATTTAATGCAAAAAGTGTGTAGAGCATTTTTGCTCTTTTTTCATCAGGCACATTTACTTTCCGTTGCAATAAATTTCTGGTAAAACTTTTATCAATAAAATTATCTGCGTAGGAATTACTATCATCCAGGTAGTCAAATATTATTTCTTTTAATTCATTATCCACCCATTTCTTCAGCGGCACTTCAAAACCTCTTTTGGGTTGATTGATCAATTGTTCTGGCAGATAATCAGCTGCTAATTTTCGCAATAGATATTTAGTGGTGCTACCGTTTATTTTATATTCATCCTTTAAACCAGGAGCCAATTCCAGTATTTCTTTCGCAAGAAACGGACTACGACCCTCTAATGAATTTGCCATGGTGGCGATATCCATCTTTACCAATAACAAATCTGGCAAAATGGTATTGAAATCCATGAACATCATTTTCTGCAAGCCAGAAAGCCCGGAGCCGTGCAGGCTTTTCAATAAATCAGCAATCTCTTTTACCGGATTTTTTTCAACTGATTTTATACAAGAAGTAAATCCGCTAAAAATATCTGTGGTAGCAGAAAAATACACATCTTCTTCTTTTTGCGAAGCAAGATCAGCCAAGCGATATAAATAGTTAAGTATTGATTGTTTATCTTTTGAGTAGGGAATAATTTTTTTCATCATTCCTGCCATTCCTGTTACTGCAGATGATTTGGCAAAAAAATCATATTTGGAAAAAGGAACATAGCGGCGATATCCACCAAACAATTCATCCGAACCATCGCCATTTAATATTACTGTAAGATATTTTCTTGCTTCCTTACTCACATAATAACTTGGGATCGCAGAATCATCATAAAATGGTTCTCCATAATTGGCCAATATGTTTTCAATATCATTCTTTAAATTATCGAAAGAGATATTGATCTCGGTATGGTGTGTATTATATTTATTGGCAACCAATTTTGCCAGTGGGGCTTCATCATATGCTCCAGTAAAAGAAACTGTAAAAGTCTTAAGTGACGGCTTGTACTGCGAAGCAATAGCAGTTACAAGGCCACTATCTATTCCACCACTAAGAAAAGAACCCACTTCCAGATCGGACGATTCTAATCTTCTTTTGATAGCAGTATGTAAGGCTTCATTTGTTTGTTGCAAAGCAACTGTAAGTGAAGCGGTGTTTTTGTTTTTATAAAAAGGGAGAATATTCCACCATTGTTTTATAGAAACCTTTGCAGTTGCCAGATCCACTTCTGCATAATGCCCACCAGGTAATTCTTTTATTTTATTGTAAGGTGTTGCTTCTTTATGAAAAGCACCATATCGAAGATATTGCTCTATATGAGATTCATTAATGCTTGCATGTACCTGCCCCTGCAATGCATTCAACTCACTGGCAAAAACAAAAGAGTTCTTATCTGAAAAAAAGTAAAGAGGTTTCTTCCCCGCCCTATCTTTAGCAATAAAAAGTGAATTCTTTTTTCTATCATAAATCACAAAAGCAAACATACCGTCAAACTCATTCATACATTCCACACCCATAGTGGCATAACTGTGTAAAATCGTTTCGGTGTCTGAATCTGTCTGGCAAACAAATCCAAATTTCTTTCTTACTTCACGATGGTTATATATTTCGCCATTGAAAATGATAGTAAGATGCTGATAATGCATGGGCTGCTTGCCACCTGCGATATCTTGTATTGAAAGCCGATGGTGATGTAATTGAAGATTATTTTCTTCAAAAGTACTTTGCTCATCAGGGCCACGATGAAAAAGTTCTTTAGTAAGTTTATGAATATCTAATCGATGATTAATAGAACCTGCTATACCACACATAATATCTAAAACAACTTTTTATGTAAAATAACATCCGGAGAAGCCTTGCCTACTTTATCCAGTATTACAAATAAGAGAACAACAAAGAAAGGAAGTGCCGGAATTTTATACCGGGCAAGTGTACCAAAGTTCAATGTACTGATACCAACAAGGCCGGCAAATAGAATGGCATAAATAAAACAGAATATCAGCACAGGATTCTGTCCCATTATCTGCTTAAATTTTTTAAATGAGGTATACCGGAAACATTGGACAGTAAGAAACATAAATGCAAGAGCTTCTAAAGCGGTTAGCAACATTACGGGGCTTCTTACCTCCCATAAAAAAGGACGGAATAAAGAAGTAACCACTCCACCCGGGAATAACATAATAATGGATAAAGGCGAATCACCCACCTTTCCTACATTGAATGATGAACCAGCACTTTCGGTAAGACTATAAGTGTTTTGTTGCGACTCCAGGGCCTTTACAATGTTCTGTGTGGCATATTGTGACGCTAATTCCGAACTAGCAATAGATTGCATAAAGTAAAGACTTCCTGCAACAGTGGCGATAGTAAAAATAAGTGTTGCAAACATCCTGAAGCCCTTATCCTTAATATTCCTATTTAATAATAAAAAAGCCCACACCAGGAAGGCGGGCAAAGCACATAAAATGATATATGGCTTTACATAAAAAAGTAAAATTCCGGAAGATGCAACAATGATAAGATTAATAAGAATTTTCTTCTTTTTAAAAAAAAGCTGGTGAAATGCATATATAAAAAAACCAAGTGCCCCCATACAAATTGAATCCTTCATAAGAGCACCGCTCCAGAATAGAACAGAAGGAATAAACATGGTAGCAATAGCAATTTTCTTATGCAGATGCGGGAAGAAAGAATAAAAAAGTTTAAATAAACGCCAGCTTCCGGCAAAAGCAAAAAATGTCATGCAGAAAGAAATACAGAGATAGCTTTTAGAAAAAATGATGGAAAAGGGGAGAGCAAACTTGGGTACCATGTAATTACTTACCTGGAACATATAGTAATGTATAACCCCGAAGCCATCATACATAAAGTAACTGGTAAGTGAACTATCAGGATCAAGCTTAGCATTAAAATAAATCTCTTTCAAAAAAGAGGAGTCATCTTCAACAGCTTTCTGCATATCTTTTAAAGCCTGGTAAAACATCCCGGTATCTCCACCTTTATAATAATACCCTATTATTAGGGTATAAAAAACAGTGAACATGATCCTAAAAGTAAGACCCGCAATAAAATACTTTTCAATTTCTGTACCCTTATACTTCACCCTTACTCTGAATGCAATTACATACAGCAATAAAAGACAAAGCGGTACTTTTAAAAAATCGCTGACGAATATCAGTTGAAACTCTTCCGGCATATTAAGCCTCTGCTTTTATTTGTTCTGGCTGAATGCTTACCTGCCTGGTCTCACTCATCCATTCATTATACCATAATTGAAATGCTAAAAGGTACCAAAGCTTTTCCGGGGATGCATGATGTCCTGTATAAAAACCATGAACAATACGGTTGATTTCTTTTTTATCAAAGATTCCCTGCTTAGTTATGTAGTCTTCGTTAAGGTAGTTATATATAATTTCCTTAAAGCTTGTTTTCATCCACGTCATGATAGGAATGGCAAAACCCATTTTTGGCCGCTCCATCATTTCTTTGGGAATATATTTATGCACCAGTTCTTTTAGAATAAACTTCTTCTCCCCATTTCTGTATTTCATGTCCATGGGCAATTGTGATACCCAATCAAGAATATGATGATCCAGAAAAGGCTCTCTGCCCTCTAATGCAACAGACATGGAAGCTCTATCTACTTTATGCAAGATATCATCCACCATATAAGTTTCATAATCAATCGCCATCATAAAAGTGAGTGGATCATAAAATTCTTTCTTTAATTTATCTACCCGGTAGTTAGTGTCAATTCTTTTTATTTCTTTTTCAAATAGGTTTTTAATTTCCCGCTGTGTAAATAATTCGCTGGACAGAGCATAGATGGTATTGAAGGTGGGGCTTTTTAGCATTTCTGTAAAACGGTCATACCTGTTAACAAACAAGTGATTATTCTTTACAAAGGGAACTGCATGCATGGGAAAAGCCTTGAACAAATGATGCATTGTTTTAGAAATACCAGCAGGCATTTGACTAAGCTTTGTTCTTCTTTGTAAATAAACTTCGTATTTATTATACCCGGCAAATAATTCATCCCCCGCATCAGCAGATAAAGCAACCGTTACTTTTTCTCTTGCCAATCGGCTTACCAACATGGTAGGTATAGCACTACTATCCGCAAACGGTTCATCATAATAATAAGAGAGAGATGGAATAATTCCTTTTGCATCTTCATCGGTACAATGATATTCCGTGTGATCTGTACCTAAATAATTGGCAACCTTTTTTGCATACGGCGATTCATCCAGCTTTGCCTCATCCATACCAATGGTAAATGTTTTTATCTTTTCAGTTCTACCCTCTTGCAAGAGGGCTGTTACACAGCTACTATCGTATCCCCCACTTAGAAAAACACCTACCGGCACATCAGAAACCATTCTGTATTCAAATGCTTTCTTTAAAACTTTTTCAGTTTCTACCAAAGCCTCCGGTAGATCTATTTTGATCTTTGGGCGGTTATATAAATCATATACGTTCCAATATTGCGTTTTATCCAGTTTTGACTTTTGTAAATCAAGCACCAGGTAATGGCCCGGATTTAATTTATAAGCATTTTCAAAAATGGAATGAGGTGCCGGCACATTACCATGCTGTAAAAAAGCTGCCACGGCATCTATATTAATATTTTTTTCAAATGCAGGGTGCTGATGAAATGCTTTTAACTCCGAGGCAAATAAAAATAATCCCTTATGCCAATAATAATAAAACGGCTTTACGCCACTTCTATCCCTGAAGGCAATAACCTGCTGCTTGCTTTCATCGTAAATAACAAAAGCAAACATGCCAATAAAACGATGTACTGCATCAAACCCCCACTCTTCGTATGCATGCAGAATTACTTCAGTATCACTTTTGGTTACAAACGAATGACCTTTTTTTAAAAGCTCCTCTTTTATTTCTTCATAGTTATAAATCTCACCATTAAAAACTATCTGGAATTGTTTATACTCCATTGGCTGCCCCGCAAATGTACTCAGGTCGATAATACTTAGCCGGCGATGGCCTAAACCAACCTGTGCAAAGTCTGATTGCTTAAAATAAAAACCTTCGCCATCCGGGCCTCTATGAGCCAGGCTGGTAGTCATTTTTATTAAAATATCCTTGTTAGATTTTTTTCCAAAATCAATAAACCCTGAAATTCCGCACATAACTGATGGTGTTTGTTAATTATAAGGATTGATAAATTGATATCATTTGTTTAGTCATTCTTTCAAGATTGTAATCTTGTTTTAGTTTAAGATTGCCCTTCTCCCCCATTTCATTTGCGTCTTCCGGAGATTTAAACAAATGAATTATTTTTTGAGCCAGTTCATCTGTATCAAACGGGGTTATCAAAATTCCATTGACATTGCTATCAATAATTTCATTTAAAGCCGGAACATCGAAAGCTATTACTGGTCTATTATGATGCCAGCTTTCTAAGGTTATTAAACCAAATCCCTCGAATATAGAAGTGACAATTGAAAATTTTGCAAAATGAAGTAGCTGATGAGGATTAGGTTGGAAACCCAGAAAATGAACTTGTTCATTTAATCCCAGTTCGGCAGCCTGCTTCATCAACGTTTCTTTGAAAGCACCGTTGCCAACAATATAAAGTTTTAAAGAAGGATCTGCTTGTTTTATTTTTTGCCATGCTTTAATAAGATACTCATGGCCTTTATATTTTACTAATCTGCCAAGAATGATAGCATACCTGGTGTTATCAGTATTCTGAAACCCTGTATTTTGAATATGATCCAAATTCAACCCGTAATAAACAATTTGGATTTTAGAAGGCTTTGTAATTTTTCCTTTTACATATAAGTCGTAAATTCCTTTGGAGATGGTTACGTTCTTGTTCATCATATACCCCGACAGCCGTTGAACCCATACAAAAGGGCTTCTATTTAATTTTTCGGTATTGAACCCATATTTTGCAGAATAAGCCTCATCAAAGCCATGCTTTACACTTATCAGTTTCATTTGACGATGAAACAAAAGTTTTACCATTGCCATCCAATAATCTGCATGTATCAGATTGCTCTGAATGATGGTGTACTTATTTTCCTGTAGCAGCTTTTTAATTCTAAACAACAACATGAAAGAATATGGGCCGCTGCCATAAAACTGGTGTGTAACAATATTCCTATGGGACAGCTGCTCAACAAATGAATTATTTCTGCCAGTATTTTCTTTAAAAACAATAAGAGCTTCCGCATCTATACCATTTTCTTTAAGTGCAGGTAAAAGTTGTAGCAAATAAAGCTCCGAGCCGGAGATGCCATTCATATGCTGCACAAATAAAATCTTCATCTATTCGCTAAGTGTTCTTTAAGAAAAGAAATAATGGAGGTCAGTTATTTTACACCTGCCACTCTTATATTTAAGAAAGGGTCGAAAATTCGTTTTCGCCTGATGGAAGCCGGCAATGTTGCAATAATTTTCTCTGTAAGTGTAATAAGGAAGAAAGGCATTCGCACATAAACACCTTTAGCCCCAAAGTAACCATGCACTTTGCTGAATCCGGTTTTTTTAAATAACTCTTTTAATGATGTGAAAGTATATTCCACTAAATGAAAACCGGTAGCACTATTGTCAAAATATCTTGAAATATCATGTGGGCCATTTATTCTGTTAGGGGTAATGCAAACATACTTACCACCCTTTGTCAGTACATTTAAAATGTTTCCCAATTGTTCTACTGCATCATCCGGATGTATATGCTCCATTAATTGATTGCTATAAATAAGGCTTACACTTTCTGGTGGCAAAGGAATACTGGTTCCATCAGAAATTATTAATTCAAAATTGGCAGGTTTATTCTTCTGGTTAGATATCTCATTAGAAACATCTATGGCATATGTTTTCTTTACTTTTTTACTCATTTCAAAAGTAAGGGTGCAATCACCTGCACCTATTTCAGCAAACACAGCATCATCTCCCATAAATCGTTGCAGGAATTCCATTTGCGCAGCCACACTTTTTTCAGTTTCCTCTGTTGATTTTTTTCTTGTTAATAATGGATGGTGGGGAACTTTTTTTAACATCTCATCATAAACAGCAGTGTACATTTCCTTCCGTTCTTCTTTTGAAGAGTTTTTCAACTTGTTTGCCAGCTCCTTTTCAATCTGGTAATGTTCTTTCAACTGCTCTAATGTTCTTTCCATTATTTTTTTATTTAGATACGGTGGTTTGAAAATTGTGTAATAATTTTTAACTACGTTAGCTACTTTATTATCCAATAAACCAATCTTTGAATTTTATTATCCCTTCCTCAAAATTTGTTTTCGCATTATAGTTGAGTAATTGGCGGGCCTTTGTTATATCCGCATAGGTAATTGGCACATCTCCGGGTTGCTCTGCTATCTTATTTATGATAGCTTTTTTCTCAAATACCTGCTCCAATATGTTTATCATTTCTGATAATGAAATTGTTTGATTGTTTCCAAGGTTTATAACTTCATACATAGATTGATCATAATTAGTTGCACTAACAATTCCATCCACTATATCATCTATATAGGTATAATCTCTTTTTGTATTTCCATCGCCAAACATAGTTATCGGCTCATCGTTCAAGATGGATTTTGCAAACTTATGTATTGCCAAATCTGGTCGTTGCCTTGGTCCATAAACCGTAAAAAATCGTAAGGCTAAAAACCTGATATTGAAAAGATGAGAATAAACATTTCCTAACAACTCACCAGATACTTTTGTACTTGCATACGGACTAATGGGCCTCAACACATAATCATTTTCCGTCCATGGAGTATTCCCATTTATTCCATATACACTGCTGGATGATGCAAATACAAACTGTTTAATATTTTTTTTTCTGGCAAACTCCAATAGGTTTTGTGTTCCTTTTACATTCGTTTCCTGATAACCAAGCGGATCGGCAATAGACGGCCTTACGCCAGCTTTAGCTGCAAGATGAAGAATAACATCAAACTCAAAAGATGCCAGTGCCGATTCGATCCAGCCAGTATTGCTGATATCTCCCTCTATAAAATTTACTTGTGAAAGTTGAATAAAATTTTTTATATTTTTTTCCTTTACCTGCCGTGGATAAAAATTGTCGAAATTATCTACAATGGTAAGGTGGCATTCATTCTCCAATAATTTTTCTGCCAGAGTACTTCCAATGAAACCAGCACCGCCGGTAAGTAAAATTCTACGCATTCTTTTTAAAATTCAGTATGAGTTAGCAATTATTGAATTCATTACGATAGCTTGCCCACATTTTCTCATTCGAGAAATTATCAACTGCAAACCTAAAACCATTTTCAGCAAGTCGCATTCTCAATGCCTCGTCATTGTACATGGTATCAATAGCGGAAAGCATCGCCTCTGCATCATGTACAGGAACAAGAAGACCATTTTGATGGTGGATAACCATATTATTAATTCCCTTTACATCACTAGCAATAATTGGCAATCGGCATGCCATTACCTGCATAATAGCAGTGCTCATAGTTTCTCCCCCTGAGGCATGTATGTATATGCCAAGTGATTGAAGAAAAATAAGCAATTCCTTTTCTTTCAACATGCCCAAAAATTTAACCTTTTCTGTAACTTCCACTTCTTTAACTAACAATTCTAATTCATTTCTCATTGTGCCATCTCCTGCAATGTGCAGTTGCAATTTGTGGAAATATGGCTTGTCCTTCAATTTTGCAAATGCTTTTATAAGTGTGAGGTGATCTTTTGTTTTATAAAGCCTTCCCTGCATTCCCAATAGTACTGTTTCGGAATTAAAATCTGTTTGTGGACCATGCTTAAATGTATTAAGATCAATACCATTTGGGATAACCTTACTTTTCTTTTTTCTGAAAAAGATACCTAATCTATTCTTTACGTCTTCCTTAAATTGTTCTGACAAAAAAAGGATCTTATTTGAAAGGAAGAAGGCTACATAAAGCCAAACCCATTCCTGAAATGTTTTCAAGTGATTTGGCTGAGTTTCTCTTACAAATATTTTTGAATGGAATAAATTACCCATTTTGTAGAAAAAAGCTGGTAGAATATTTAAAGGAGTGTGTAGAAAAACAATATCCGGCTTTTCCTTTTTGATGTATTTATATACTTTGTAAAATGCTTTTAAATCAAGCCCTATCTTTTTTTGCACACCGTGAAAAGGGATGTTTTTTTCAATACACTTTTGAATATATTCTTCTTTTACAGGCTCAATACCCATAAACACTGCACTGTACTCAAACTCATTTTCTTTATCCGCATCTACCAGTGAGAAAAATACATTACCGTGCCCGCCTAATCCACTATATAATACATGGAGAATTCTCTTCTTACTTGTCATTGTGCCTTTATCAATTTATCAGCCTGTCTGTACTTATGCCTGTTTTTATAATTACTCCAAATTTCCAGTAGACCAAAAACCCCGATTACGATAAAAAATGGTTCTACGGTATACCTGTATCGATCCATAGAAATTGTAAGGAGTGTGGCAATCCAACCGCCTGCAAATGGTAAAAGCAATAAAAAATATTCTTTCCTGTTCTTAATAATATAAAATGCTGCTATTGTACCAATCAATAAGAATAAATATACATAGTGAATTTTATAAAATCCTGCACTCCACACTTGCAAAGGAAGAATATAGGCGGCCGTTTTTTTAACACCCAAACTTAATGTTCTTGAAGGATGTAGCTTCATATACTCAAATGCCTCTTTTGACCATACCTCACTCAATTGTATTTCTGAGTAATTTTGAATACCAGGATATTTGATTACAAGATTTTGAACTTGCGGTGCTGTCCATGGTGACATGGTAAAGACTTCCTTATTAACGGAGCCTTTTGTCCAATCATTATTACCCCAATAAAATGAATCCGTTTGTGTGGAAAGTACTGGCTTGCCCATTACAAAGTAATTACGAGTCATCCAACTCCCAATTATTATTGATGCAAACAAACCAAATAAAAATGCAGTTTTAAATTTTTTCTCCGTTGCAAAGAAAAAAAGATAGGCAACAACGAGTGGTAATGCTAATGCAAGATATCCTCTTGTTAATATAGCAAGACCAAACAATACTGCTGATGCAAAAATATTTTTGAATGAATAATTTCTAAATGCAAATAATAAATAATAAAATGATGCAATCAGGAAAAAAATTCCCAACCCCTCTGTAAAGACCTTGTCAGCCGAATACCAACTTAACAATGCTGTGGGATAAAAGGCCCACACAAGGGCACTTATCAATCCTACTTTTGCATTAAAAGCTTTCCTTCCCAATAAACCGATATATATACAACATAATGCCGAGAGGATTATCAACGATATCTTAGGAAAGATTATGTGATCTCCAAAAATGAAAAAATGTAAAGCCAAGAAAGCTGGCAATATAATAGTACGGTAGGCTGTTGGTTCTCCAGGATTGCCTCCCTGAAATTGTACCTGTGTTTTTTCATGTGCTACAAATCCTTTTCCTTCATAAAGATTTTTTCCAAGCATGTAATAGTCAACTTCATCATACTTAAGAGTTAGCGGATTATTACCTATCATAACACCTACCCTTAGCAGCAAGGCTACTATTGTAATAAATGAAAGTAGCTTTCTAAATTCATTATTGCCCGGAAGCAATTTGCTTGTACTTATTATTATAAAAAATTTATTGAACATGTGCCCTATTCTTTATTTATATTTTGCTCTCTTTTAAAATCTCCGCGGGAAAAATATTTTTCTATAAAACAATACATCAAAACAAAAAAATATCGGCTGCCCATCTCTCTTATCTTCAATTTTGAAACACCATGCTTACGATTTGTCCAGGAGTTTGGTACTACTGCGTATGTATATCCTCTGATGATAGCTTTTAGAGGTATTTCTATTGTTAAATTAAAATGTGGTGATAAGATTGGTTTTACTCCTTGTATAACTTCTTTCTTATAAAGCTTAAAGGCATTAGTAGTGTCGTTATACCTAATGTTCATAAAAATCCGGATAATACAATTAGCCATACGATTGATTATTCTTTTAATAAAAGGATAATCAATTACTTTACCTCCCTTACCCCAGCGGTTACCAAACACACAATCCACATTTTTTTCCAACATGGTTGTATAAAACTTTATGAGGTCGTAAGGCGAATCAGACAAATCGGCCATCATAATCGCTACACAATCGCCAGAGAAACGGTCTAATCCAAAACGAATTGCATAACCAAAACCATTGCGACCGGTATTAGTTACGTATTTTACTGAAGGATATTTTTCGCACAGCTGCTTAAGCACCGCCTCCGTATTGTCTTTCGAATTATCGTTTACAATTAAAACTTCATGATCGATTTTAATAGTATTGAGTGCCGATTCAAGGGCATCAATCGTTTCAACAATTGATTCCTCTTCATTATGCGCCGGAATAACTATACTAAGTTTCATATTTTGGTAATCTTCTGAGAATATATTACTTCATCAAAATCGCCAAATCCGTGTGAAATTCTTTTACACTCAAAAAAGTTATTTGTATTCAGTAGTTCATTTATTTGCGCAAAGCCAATTCTGTTGGCATACATGTCATCATTGTGATTTTCCAGTTGCATATGTTTTATCCTACCGGATACATTGCCAGAAAAAAGCCCTACCAGGCAATGGTACTCATGACCTTCTGTATCTATCTTGAGAACATCAATCGGTGCCGCTATTTTTTCATCACTTATTAATTGGGAAAGAGTAACAGTATTTACAGGGTAGCTTTTCTTTACAATGTCTTCTTTCTTAACACCAAGTACATTGGCTTTCTTTTTAAGATACTCTGAATCCATATTCAATTCTTCAAAAGAAGATGTATAATCAAATACATTCTCGAAAAATATTTTCTCTCCCGATTTATCTGAAATGCCGAAATTAAAAAGCCGAATATTTTTCTGGCCTTTATATTTTTTAGTTAGCAAAGCAAATAATTCCGGATTGGGCTCTACAGCGTAAATAATGCAAGAAGGATTTATGGATAAAAAGAAATCAATGCTCTGTCCTTTATTTGCACCTACATCTATTATTCTATTGATATTACCGATCTCTTTATAGAAACGCTTCATTTTTCTCTCGAAAAAAAGTTTTTCATTAATATCAATTATTTTTTTGATAGCCCTGATCCTGAATGCTGTAAATCCCATACTATTAACCATTTAATCGTTGAAACATATTATTATGCATTTCCACCAGGGTATCTTCCAGATTAAATTTATAATCCCACCCCGGATAGTGTGCTTTGAATTTGGACACATCACTTATGTACCAAATATGGTCGCCAATGCGGTTCGTTTCGGCATAAGAATAATTCATTTTGTTGCCGCTTATTTTTTCACAGGAATGAATTGCCTCTAACATACTGCAATTAGAGAATCTACCGCCACCGGCATTATATACTTCTCCTGGTTTAGGATTTTGATAAAAATGCCAAAACATATTCACCAGGTCATAACTATGTATATTATCTCTTACCTGCTTGCCCTTATATCCAAATATGGTATAATGATTTCCGGAGATAGCACACTTCATAAGATATGCAAGAAAGCCGTGTAGCTGTGCACCAGAATGATTGGGGCCTGTTAAACATCCACCTCTGAAAATTCCGGTCTTCATTCCAAAATATCTGCCATACTCCTGGACCATTATATCTGCTGCTGCTTTACTGGCACCAAATACTGAATGTTTTGTATGATCGATACTCATACTTTCATCTATACCATTTTTAAAGAATGGATGACTCTCCTGTATTTCCCATCGCAATTCATTTTCAATCAGCGGAAGATAGTTTGGGGTATCCCCATATACTTTATTGGTGGATGTAAAAATGAATACCGCATCCGAACAATGCAGCCGGCATAATTCCAGCATATTCAATGTACCTGTGGCATTTACTCCAAAATCTGTAAGCGGTTCTTTTGCAGCCCAATCATGGCTTGGCTGTGCTGCGGCATGTACAATTAAACTAATATCATTACCATACTCCTTGAAAATTTTTTCCAGTGCTGCATAATCCCTTATATCTGCAGGGTACGATATAAAGTTGCTAAATTTCTCTTCCAATCTATTCTTGTTCCAATCAGTTGACCCCTCAGCACCAAAAAAATATGATCGCAGATTATTATCAATGCCGATTACCTGATCAAACTTGTCAGCAAAAAACTCCACTGATTCTCCCCCAATCAACCCAGACGAACCTGTTACTAATGCAATTTTCATGTAGTTTTTTCATTTTAAAAATTAATCCCACTATTTAACTAAGCAATTTTTTTACATCTACTTCATTAGCTTTCACCCACTCAAAAATATCTTTTAAAATTTCTGCTGGAGTAATTTTCGGTTTCCAACCAGACAAAGAATTTATTTTTGAATTATCAGTTATATAAAGTGGAATATCTGCCTGCCTATTTTCAGGCAAACTGTTAATTACAATTTTATTTCCTGTTATTTCTTCGCAAAGTAAAGTCAGCTCTTTCAAAGAGACGCTTATATCCAAACCACCACCTACATTATATATATCGTTATTGTATTTATCAATATCCACCAATTGCATCTGAACAAGATTGTACAGATCATTGATGTGTAAAATGTCTCTTACCTGCTTGCCCTCACCTCCAAAACCTATATAACTAAGTTCCTTTTTCCAAAAATGCCTTGCTAGCCATAATACTATTACACCCTGATCAATTTTTCCCATTTGCCATGGGCCTGTGATAACACCACAACGATTGATCACTGTTTTTAATCCATAGAATTCTGCATACTCCTGTATCAATAATTCTGATGCCAGTTTACTGGTGCCATAAAAAGATCTGGCTCCATTTAAAGAAAATTTTTCGTTTATTCCTTTACTGGAAATACCGGCTAATGTCTGGGATTCGCCTATTTCAAATCTCGTTTTCCCTTCTGTATAAATTATCTTATTAAGATCTGCTATAGGATAAACCCTGCTGGTAGAAAGAAAAATGAATTTTACTTTGTTTTTAGCTGCGTAGTTAAGACAATTAGCGGTGCCTCCCAGATTGGTATTAAGTACATAATCGGGGGTGGTGTTGATACCCGATAAAACTGAAGGCTCTGCAGCTGCTTCAATTAATGCAGATATATCACCGACATCATTAAAATCTTCTTTGTTTCGTATATCGCCATGAATGAACTCTATGCCTTGGTCTTTTAATCTTGAAATATTAAGTTCGGAGCCACGACGTTTCAGATTATCCATTGCTACAATCCTTGCTTCTGGATAATCTTTTTTTAATCGAAGGGCCAGATTGGACCCTACAAATCCACATCCACCAGTTATCAGAATTGATTCATTCATGATTTATTAAAATTAGTTGTAAAGCTTTTTGTAAGAATTGAACATTACATCGTTGCTATAATTTTGCTCAGCAAAATTTCTTGCTTTATCGCCAAGGGCTTTTCTGCTTTTAGGTTTAGTAATTAATAGTTCAATTTTATCAGCCAGTTGTTCATGATCTTTGGAAGTGTAAAGCCATCCATTCTTATCATGATTAATCATATTATTTACTCCCCACACATCTGATGCAATGACTGGTAACCCGCAGGCCATTGCCTGCATAATAGAATTACTTAACGTTTCACCGAAAGTAGCATGGACATATATTTGTAGCGACTGCATAAAATCCAATAATTCTTTTTCATTTAGCATGCCATATAAAACCACATGCTGGCTTAGTCCAAGCTCTTCAATTAATTTTTTTACGTCAGGCATTGTTTCTCCATCGCCTGCTATGTGAAGGGACAAAGTATAATCAGGCAACTTATCCTTTACAATTTTAAAGGCTTTGATCAGTGTGGAATGATCTTTTATAGGCTGCAGTCTGCTCTGCATGCCAATGGCTATCTTCTTTTCAGTTGGCGCAAAGCATACTGGTTGATACTTTGCCATATTCAATCCATTAGGAATGGTAACTAATTTTCTTTTTCCTACCAGCCAGCCAAATTTCTTTTTTATTCCCTCGCCGGAAGCTTCTGTAAGCACTACAATTCTTTTTGCCAGCGCAACACAAAAAAACATCCAAAACCATTCTGCTTTAGTTTTAAGATGATGAGCTTGTGTATCCCTTACCAAAATCCTGGTGCCGGGGTTTATAATTTTATAACATAAAGCTGAAATAATACCGAAAGTAACACCGTGTAAAAAAATAACCGAAGGCTTATTTTTATAAAAGAATTTAAAGAGATGATACATGGAAGCCAAATGCAATCCATGCTTTTTTTTCAAATATTGATAAGGTATTTCCAATTGATTACACTTATCCCTGTACTCTTCCCGCATATCGACTACTCCACAAAACACACCTCTGTAATCAAATTCTTTATTGACATCTCCTTCTACTAATGAGAAAAATACACTTCCATGACCTCCTAAACCACTATACAACATGTGTTGTATTACTTTTCTTTTTAGCACCTCACTCATTTTACAAATACTACAGCTCTGCTTTTATAAAGCTTTAATTAATTATTAGTTGATTTCTTTTTTACGATCACTTCGGTGATATAGTCTAAATAACAGTTAGCAATTTTATCAGCTCCATACTTTTCTAAAGTAAGGCTGGCAATTTTTGCTTTATCAAATTTTTGAGTGTCACCACATACCAGTCTTATTGTATCTGCAAATAATTGAATACCTCCATCAGATTCAGGTTCAATATATACTCCGTTATATTCATTGATTATTTCTTTCGCTCCACCTTGTGTTTTGTAAACAACTGCAGGACATCCATATGCATTTGCTTCAAGTATTACATTGGGGAAACCTTCGAAAGCAGAACAAAGCAAAATACAATCTGCTCTTTTATAATAAGGTCCGGGATTGGAACAGTTGCTTACAATCAAAACTCTTCCATTAAGATTATTATCTACAATTTTTTGCTTTACCATTTCCTCCAGTGGGCCATAGCCTACCAAAATCAAACGGTGTTTCTCAGAAAGTAATAAAAGAGTATCTAATAAAATTTCGATCTGCTTTTCCTTACTAAACCGGCCTACAAACAAAAGAAATTTTGAGTTGCCATCAATAAAAGCAGTGGCTTGTGCCGACATGCTGGTGTTATCTACTTGAATAACCACTGGGTTATGAATAACTTTGATCTTTTCGTTCTTTACTTTAAAGTTATTTACCAGATCTTCCTTCATCGCCACAGACTGGCTTATAATTCCATCAAACCTGTTATAGAACTTATACATGTAATTAAAGAGAAAAGGCAAGCTATAATGGCTGTTAAATAAAGAAGGAATGGAAGATTCCCTGCACATGATAGCAATATTATTGGGTAGTCGCCATTTATAAAAAGCCAGTACGGCATTTACATTTCCCAACCACCCTATTACAACATCAGGATTAATTTTTTTTAATTCCTTATTAATTTTAAATACAGAGAAGTAAACCCTTGGTTTTTTAATATCAATGACAGCAATTTCAGGTTTTACCTTTTCCACCAGGCCGCCTGTTTTTTTTAGACAAAAAATTACCGGCTCATACTTTGATAAATCCAATTGGTTTACAAAATTCACCAGTACTCTTTCCGCACCCCCTTTATCCAACGTAGGTATAATGAAAACCATCCGTAATTTAGAATGCCTTTGCTTATCCATTTGCATTGCCAGTACCAGGTTCTGATTTTACAAAACCCAATGCTCTTTTTAAAACAACCTCAAAAAGCATGGTCATTTTAAATACTTTTTCAAAAATAAATCCAATAGTTAGAACTATTGCGCAAACTATAAGTACCTGCAAGATTGGGGATATTGGCATTAAAACATAAGAGAGCAAGAAACGACAGCCTGCATATACTAACAGACTACCGAAAAACAACAACATGATCTGCCCAATATAGGCTTGTATTTTTTCACCCGGTAAATATCTGCTCAATAAATAAAACTGAAGACCTACCATTATTAATGGCATCATTAACTGATGAATTAAAATTCCCTCAAAATGGAATAGGTAAGCCAGTAATACAAGCAACCCTATGCTCAATATTTTTATTGGCACAGTATATTTCATTAATACAGACAATGCCTGTAATGAGGCAAATACCCTGTTATGTAAAGTATCTAATGCTTTAAATGCAAGAGTGGATGAAATAAGCGTCAACGTAAGAGTTGCTGAGTTAAAGGTTGACTCACCCAGGTTATCTCTGCCATAAAAAACCTGTATTATAATTGGACTTGTCAAACTAATAATAACAGCAATACCAGACATTACAAAGAAAAGATGATTACCAAAATATCTAAGTGCCCTGAACAGAACATCATTCTGCTTGCTGGCACTTATTTCAGAAAACTTAACTCCGATGATAGATATGAATTGCGAGAGTATTATTACATCGGGTAAATTAGCCAATGTGCTTCCATAATTATAAGCACTAAGCTGACCGGTAATTAAATGACTCAACAAATAAACAAGTATAAAATTGCTGATAAGAGTGGGAACAGCGATAAGCACAGAAGCTATTAACTCCTTTAAAATCTTAGGACCCATCTGAAAATAAAAGAATCGGAATTTTTCTTTGATCCTTCTTCTTAGCTGATATATGTAAAACAAAAGACAAATGGCATTGCCTGCTATTTGCCCGATAAAGAAACTACTGATGCCAAAATTATCTTTAGAAACTAATATGAACAATAATGTAATGCCTGCTGCCAGGGCTTGTCCTAAAATGGAACCAACAAAATATTTTCGACTCAGCAATACATTACCTAAAAAATTATTGAGCACCACCATCACCAACCAAAGACCCGAAAAACGCAGCATCTCTTTTGCCGGCATCAATTGGGAAACCTCAAACCCAGATATTAAATTGTAGGTACCGATGGGAAATAAGAAAGTAAAAAAAGAAAAAACTACCAGCGGAAAGAGGTAAATATTAATAAAGGCACTATTAAGATCTGCAGCTTCTTTTAAATCCCCGTTTTCACAAAGCCGAATGTACTCCGGACCCGCTGCCATAAGATTAATCGCAGAAATGATAACCATCACTACATTGATGAGACTCCATACATATAGGTAAACATCTGTATCTGCGGGTAAGAAATTTTTTGCCAGAATGATACTAAGCACAAAACTAATTCCCCGTGCAATGCTGTTGAATAGCAGCATCCATAATACTCCTTTCTTGTAGGAATTTTTATTAAGCATCAGTCTTGACTAATTGGAATTTTTTTAGGATTTATTATTAATTCAGGTATGAATTAAATTTTTTCAAATACAAACTGATTGCAGCCTTTACTATTTGTTGTAGTAAGATTTTTCAATGCAAAGCCTTTTTTCTTCAAAAAATGAAAAATAGCCTCGGGAGTTGCCACTTCAAAAGGATACCCCCCTAACCAATCAATATGATCATGATAAACAGACATACCCCGTTGTTTTTTATACTCTTTATAAGGAGTAAAAGGGTTTCTCAATTTTATAACATCAATAAGGAAAGAGATGCTATAGATGTAAGGCAGAAAAGTAGATTTTACAATGGTTCGGCCAACAACACCAGAACAATATAATTTTTTAACCTTTGACCAACGGCTAGATTTGTTTCCCTGATCGTTGTAAATAGCCAAAACAAATAATCCGCCTTTCTTTACCGGTATTTGTGCATTTTCAATAGCCTGCCACATACTACCTGTATGATGAAGAACTCCCCAAGAGTAAACAATATCAAAAGACCCCAGAGATGACATGTAGTTTTCATCCAACACACTACCTTGTTCTATTTTCCAGTCTGCATCATCATTACTAAACCTGTTTTTTAATTCCTTTGTAGAAGCAACTGAATAAGGATCATAATCAAAGGAAAAAACTTTTGCGCCCAATCTTCTTGCTACCAGGCTGGACAATCCACTACCTGATCCTATATCCAAAAATGTTTTATCTTTTACATCCGAGCCTTCCATCAATTCCAAAAATGATGTCTCGGCATGTTTTATATTTTCGGGAGTAAGTGATTTTAAAAAATCATTCCAATTTTTCCCGAATTCAAATCTTTCGCCTGACTTTACTTCCGTATTGTGCTGAACAATTTGTTCTGTCATATTCTTTCGAAATAAAAATTAACTATTTAATTTTTTTCAGATACTCGCCATATCCGCTTTTAGAAACTTCTTCTGCCAATAACATTAGCTGCTGCCGGGTTATAAATCCCATTCGCCAGGCAATCTCCTCCGGGCAACCAATTTTTAATCCCTGCCTTTTTTCAACTACTCTTACATATTCACTTGCATCACTCAAGCTTTCAAAAGTGCCGGTATCCAACCAAGCAAATCCCCGGCCAAGAACGGATACTTTTAAATTTTTTCTTTTGAGATAAGTTTCATTCACAGTAGTTATTTCATATTCACCTCTCGCACTGGGTTTTATACTTTTAGCAATAGAAACTACCTCGTTGTCATAAAAATACAGACCTGGTACTGCATAATTACTTTTTGGATTTGCTGGCTTCTCTTCTATACTTAATGCTTTAAAGTCTGCATCAAACTCTACCACTCCATATCTTTCCGGATCGCTAACTGCATAGGCAAAGATTACAGCCCCATCAGCATTAGCTGCTGATTGAAGTAAAGGACTAAAACCCCCACCATAAAAAATATTATCCCCGAGTATCAATGCCACTTTATCATTTCCAATAAATGTTTCACCTATTACAAAAGCCTGTGCAAGACCGTTTGGCACTTCCTGAATAGCATATTCAAAACGACAACCCCACTGTTTACCATCTCCCAATAATCTTTTGAATTGTGAATTATCTTCCGGTGTTGTTATTATCAGTATTTCCCGGATACCAGCCAGCATCAATGTAGATAGCGGATAATAGATCATCGGCTTATCATACACCGGCATCAATTGCTTGGAAATTGCCTTTGTAATAGGATACAATCTTGTGCCGCTTCCCCCTGCCAGTATTATTCCTTTCATTCTTTTAAGATTTAAAATTTCTTATCTGGTGAATAAGTGTAATCACATCTTTTATTTCTGAAAGTGGGCTACGGTTGCCTTTTAATATTTCCTCATAAGCTTTGGTATGCAAATCATCAAAGCCATTGCTAAAATCAATAGCCTGTCCATCTATTAGCAAAGACCGAAAAGTCCGTCCGCCATTATTTTTTATATTCGCCGGCAATAATTCTTCGTCAATACTTAATTGCCAATTTACAGAAGCTTTTTCTAATTCAAGATTGCCGGTAGCTGTTTTTGCATCCAATTGATCAACCCGCAGCGAAGTATACTTTCCAAAAATCCAGCAAAGAACATCAAAAAAATGAATGCCAATATTGGTTACTATTCCTCCGCTCTTATCTTCGTTGCCTTTCCAACTATACTGATACCAATTTCCCCGGGCAGTGATGTATTGAAGATCAATTGTTTGATGTTTACCTGGTGCCGTATCTACCTGATTCTTTAAAGCAGTAATGGCAGGATGCAATCGTAATTGAAGAATGTTATATACTTTCTTACCTGTTTCTTTTTCCATCTCCATTAATGCATCTGCATTCCATGGATTAAGCACTAATGGTTTTTCACAAATCACATCTGCACCAATCCTTAATCCAAACCGGATATGTGCATCATGCAGATAATTTGGAGAACAAACAGTTACATAATCAATAGTAACACCTTCCCTTTTTAATTTTTCCAGATGCCGATCAAATCGTTCAAACTCTGTAAAGAAATGTGCATTCGGAAAACTGGCATCCAATATTCCCACAGAATCATGAATATCCAATGCCGCTAAAAGATTATTGCCAGTATCTTTTATTGCTTTTAAATGCCGGGGTGCAATGTATCCGGCAGCTCCTATCAATACAAAATTTTTCAACTATTATTTTTATGGCTAAAGAACAGTTAACGACTTAATCTAATTTTGTAACGAGTTTATCAGCAAATTTATATTGCTGTTTATTACCCGGACAAAGAGCAAGTCCGTTTTCATCAAAATTTAATTTATACCCTTGCTCACTCATCCAGCCTGTTTGCCTGGCAGGATTACCAGTAACCAATGCATAGGCAGCAACTGATTTGGTAACCACAGCACCTGCACCTATAAATGCATACTCACCAATGCTGATACCGCAAAGTATGGTTGCATTGGCTCCTATGGTAGCCCCTTTATTAATAGTTGTTTTCTGAAATTCATTTTTTCTATTGACAGCACTGCGGGGATTGATCACATTAGTAAAAACAACTGATGGCCCGATAAAAACATCATCTGCGCAAATCACTCCTTCAAACAGCGATACATTGTTTTGCACTTTTACATTTTTCCCAAGCACTACATTCTTCGCCACAAAAACATTCTGGCCAAGAATACTTCCATCGCCAATCTTGCATCCACCCATCAGGTGGCTGAAATGCCAGATTTTTACATCATTGGCAATTTCACATCCTTCATCAATAATAGAAGTGGGATGGGAGTAATACATTTTTAAAAGAATAATTTTTGCGAAGCTGATTTTTGAAAATAGTAAAATTTATTTCTCACTATACATTTCATCATAATATTGCTGATACTCACCACTTGTAACATGGCTTAGCCATTCTGTATTAGCAAGATACCAATCGATGGTTTGGCTAAGGCCTTCTTCAAAAGTTACCGAAGGCATCCATCCAAGTTCTCTATTAATTTTAGAAGCGTCGATAGCATAGCGTCTGTCATGCCCGGGTCTATCTTTTACATACATTATTAATTGCTCACTGGTGCCTGCAGTATTACCCAGCTTTTCATCCATCAACTTGCAAAGTAGTTTCACCAAATCAATATTCTTCCATTCATTAAAGCCGCCGATATTATAAGTGTCTCCGTTTTCCCCTTTATGAAAAACAAGATCAATGGCTGATGCATGATCTTTAACAAAAAGCCAATCTCTTGTATATAAGCCATCGCCATAAACCGGCAATGGTTTTTTGTTAATAATATTATTGATGAATAGAGGAATCAATTTTTCGGGAAAATGATTGGGGCCATAATTGTTGGAGCAATTACTTACCACTATCGGAAGCTGATAAGTATCATGATAAGCTCTTACAAAATGATCACTGGATGCTTTGGATGCACTGTAGGGTGAATGAGGATCATATTTTGTTTCCTCTGTAAAAAAACCTTTATCACCTAATGCGCCATAAACTTCATCAGTAGAAACATGATAAAATCTTTTGCCGGAAAAATCATTACCCCAATATTTTTTTGCAGCGTTCAGAATATTTACTGTACCCACAATGTTCGTGTAAACAAAATCCAATGGAGACAGTATAGAACGATCTACATGGCTTTCTGCTGCCAGGTGGATTATTCCATCAGGGTTGTATGTAGTAAACAATTTATCGAGTTCATCGGTACTAAGAATGTTTCCTCTCTCAAAAATATAGTTAGGTGCTTTTTCTATATCCCGTAGATTCTCAAGATTACCTGCATAAGTTAATGCATCAAAGTTGACTATGGTATAATCAGGATACTTAGTTACAAAAAGGCGAACCACATGTGAGCCTATAAATCCGGCGCCGCCTGTAATAATGATTGTCTTTGCTGACATTTTCTTCAATTCATATTTTCTTTATACCAATTGAAAGTTTTTTTCAAACCTTCCTCCACCGTTACAGCCGGCTCATAACCCAACATTTTTTTTGCTTTAGAAATGTCTGCCAGGCTATGCTTTACATCACCTTTTCTTTCTGGTCCTAATATCGGTTGCAATGTTGTTTTTGCTTCCTTATTTAAACCATCAAACAACTGCAGCAAAGATGTTTGATCACCGCAGGCTATATTATATACCTGGTTTACCGCTTCTTTATTCTCCGTAAATAAAGAAAGTACATTTGCCTGCACAGCGTTGTTTACAAAAGTAAAATCTCTGCTATGGCTACCATCTCCATTAATAGTGGGTGGTTCCATTTTTAATAATGCCTCTGCAAACAAAGGAATAACAGCCGCATAGGGACCATTTGGATTTTGCCGTGGGCCAAATATGTTGAAATAGCGAAGACCAATTGTTTCTAAGCTATATAGATTTCCATATACCCGTGCATACAATTCATTTACATATTTTGTAACAGCATAAGGTGATAATGGATTGCCGATTTTCTCTTCCACCTTTGGCAGATCTGGATGATCTCCATACGTAGATGAACTGGCAGCATACACTATCCGCTTTATATTTTTTTCCTTTGCTGCCGTAAAAATGTTCAGCGTACCGGTAATGTTCACATCATTAGTAGTAAGCGGATCATTGATGGAACGGGGAACAGAACCCAATGCTGCCTGGTGAGAAATTAAATCCATACTATCGCATGCAGCAAGACATGTTTCATAACTACGGATATCCCCTTCTATAAATTCAAACTTTGAATTGCTGCGAAAGCCTTCGATATTTTTTAAAGAACCTGTAGCCAGGTTATCCAATACCCTTACATAGGTTACTCTTTTATCCTGCAATAGGGTCTCTACCAGGTTAGAGCCAATAAAGCCTGCGCCTCCTGTTACTAATACTCTCATGTAATATGTAAATTTTTATTTCTTTTTCGACTTTGAGAAAAGTTTTCTCACATCCAGCTTATCAAGAAGTTTATCGAAAAATCCACTTGGTGGAGTTTCTTCTTCGTAATAGCTTCCATAGCCGTAGCCGTATCCATAGCCGTACCTGCCATAGCCATAATAACCATAGCCAGGTTTGATTTTTACATCATTGATGATGATAGAAACTTTAGGCAATTTATTATCCTGGTAAAACTCATCAATCAATGCAACTTGCTTTTTGAAAGTGTGCCCCTGTCGAACAAGGTATAAAGTACAGTCAGTGTACTTAGCCAATGTCATCGCATCACTTACCATTCCTACTGGTGCTGTATCTATCAATACCACATCAAAATTAGATTGCAACCAGGCAAACATATCATCCATCCTTGGATCAAGCAAAAGCTCTGATGGATTGGGTGGGACAGGTCCGCAACCTAATACAAAAAGATTTTCATGTTCAGGTACTGGTTTTATTAAATCAGCAAGATCTCCCTTACCTAATAAATAATTGGTGATACCAGGACCTTTAGGCATTTCTAAACCTGCTAATACTTTGGGTTTACGTATATCAAACTCAAGGATCACAGTTCTTTTTCCTGCCAGTGCAAGCACTGCCCCAATATTTATCGATACGTATGATTTTCCTTCTCCACTAAATGATGAAGTAACAAGTATTGTGGATTTATCTTTTTTGTTAATCACATATTGCAAATTGGATCGTATGATACGAAACTGCTCTGCCACCATACTCCTGGTTGATTTACTAACCACGAGTACTTTGTCAGAATATGAGTGGCCGATTTCCCCAAGTATAGGTGCCTGTGTAATTTTTTCTATATCGAAACGGGTAGTTACTTTATCACTCAGCATTTCGTTGGCAAAAAGAATTAATGCAGGAATGCCAATACCTATTAATATGGCCAGCAACTGTATGGCTCTTTTATTAGGTGTAACAGGATCGCTACTGGGATATGCCCTGTTAATAATTTCTGAATTAGAAACGTTTGATTCTTTTTTTATTGCCTGCTTCTCTCTTTCTGCCTGCAAAAAGGAATATAGTCCCTGCAATGATTCTACTACGGCTTGAATTTGCAGTAATTCTTTTTCCTTTTCTGGAAGTAATCTTAATTGAGACTGGCTTTCTACACTTCTGCTTCTTATTGTTGATATTCCTGAACTGATAGAAGATTTTATGTTTCTTAAATTTTCCTGAATACTAGTTCTTAATTTTTCTATCTGGTCGCCGGCTTCTTTTGCCAGGGGATTGTTTGGAGGCACATTGGCATCTATCAACTGCTGTCTTACTATTTGTGCCTTATTATATTCCGCCACTAAACCAAGTAGTGTAGGGTCACTCAAACTTAAAGTAGTGGGCACTTTTTCAAATTGATTTCTTTTATCCCGCAAATAGCTACTTAATATATCAGTAACAGTAAGCATTGTTGTTTGCTCAATAATTGTCTTATCTGCTTCATTTAATTTACCAAAATAGCTTTCTGATTGTGCCTGTGGGTTGATCAGGTTATTTCTTTTTGCAAAATTGTTGAGGATAGTTTGAACACTGTCAATTTTAAATTTGTATTCTACCAACCTTTCTTCAATAAAATTTAATGTTTTTATAGAAGCTTTTTCTTTTTGCTCCACACTATACCTGCTATACTCGTCCATTAGCTGATTAATAATGTCCGCTCCCATTTGCGAATTTTTGGTCCGCATTCCTACAAACAAAATTCCTGTTCCGGGAGTTTTAAGTCCTACTTGTATTGCTCCTGCATATTCGGCTGCTCCCTGTATAGTGGGTTTCCAGGTTACTTTATATTCCTTGCTTACATAAGCCACCGGATTTCTTACTAATGTAAAAACTCCATATGCATTCTTAAATGCCTGACCGAAAGAAAATCTCTTTGGCTCATCGTTAATAGTAAATTGGGTTTCGCTTATAAATTTTACTTTTAAAGTAAAGCTGAGACTGCTATCTGCAATTTGTAATGTCTTTATTACAAATGGACCCTGCTTGTATATATTAACTGTTTTTATTTTCCCTTTGGCACTATAGCTAAACTGCAGACCCAGGCTATCTACCACTCTTTGCATGAGTGGTACTGATTTAAGGATCTCAATTTCATTCTGAATATTAGATGCCTTATTGTTTCCAATCAGGCTTTCTAATTCATCACCTCCTCTTGATCCACCGCCCTGCTGTTCGCTACGGATAAGCATACTGCCACCTACGCTATAGATAGGTATAGCATACCGCAGATATAAAAAAGCTATTAAAAGAGAAAATGCAACAGATAAAACAAATAGCGGCAAAAACCTTACGTATTTGTAAAATACATCCCGCAGGCTAAGATTCCAGAGCTCACTTTTGTTCTCGTTTATTGTATTGCTTTTGCTAACCGGTTCTTGCATTTAATGGTTTTCTGATTAAAGAAGTTTTGAGACAGATTAATTACCTGATTTGATGAAAATACTGGCCAATGTTGCTGCTGCAGCCACCAAGGTAAGTCCCATTGATATTTTTTGAAAAGCTCTTTGTTGTTCCGCATCATTCATCCTTTGCCGGGTAGGTGCCACAAGCACTACATCGTTTTGCATTAAATTATAATACGGAGATTCGAATAAATTTTTATCTGATAAATCTATAATTCCAGTTTCCCGTTGACCATTCACCTCTCTTAAAACTCTTACACTATTCTTTTTTCCATAGTCAGTAATTCCTCCCGCCAGTCCAACTGCTTCTAGTATAGTTAACCTTTCACCGGGTACAGTTACAGGTCCTTCTTTACCTACTTGTCCAAGTACGGTAACATGAAAATTCAAATAACGGATTATGACTGTGGGATTAGCTAAAATTTCCACTGGTTCTGTTAGTCTTTTTTTGACTTCAGCGGCTAGCTCATATTTAGTGAGGCCCTCTGCATGAAAGACACCTAACCGATGATGCTCTATGTTCCCATAACTATCTACCAGGTAGCCAGTAGTAGAACCTGATTGGCTTCCTCCACCTGAACCAGCTACTGCCCCGGGCGGCACTGGAAAGTTATATAATACATCAACTTCTGGCCTGGTACTAAGGCTATTTATCTGTATAGAAAGAAGATCTCCTTTTTGTATTTTCAAATCCGGAAACTTTACTTCTCCTTTACCTGTACTATCATTAATATTATCCAGGTAATAAGGAAGCCTTTGCTGGGTTTTGCAGGAGAAAAAATAAAATGGGAGAGAAAGCAATAATAAAATCCGGAAGAATTTCATTTAAACAACTTTTGAGTAAAGTGCAGCCAAGGCTGCAAAAATAAGATTAGGTTTTACTTAGGCTGGGCCGAAGTTAATTTAGTTCTGTCAATATATGCTACCAAAATGTAGCCGAGGCTATCAATAGCCACCCGGGCTACTTTTTTTCTTACATCTAATACTTTGCCTTCCTGATCCATAAAAGTGCCGTTGGTTATCCGCACCCGTTGATTTATTCTTAATTCTGATGGCCGGGCCTCCACATTCTCATACTCATCTAAAAACCTTTTAATGGCAACTATTTCTTTTTCTTTTATAACAGCCGGCTTACCATCCCAATACACAAAATTGATAGCTCCGTTGGTCATTCTTACGGTACTACGATCTTCATCACTCACCTTTACAAATACATAAGATTTAAATAAAGGCTCTTCCACTATTTTCACCCGATCGCTCCACTTTCTTTTAATTTTATTTAAGGGACAATAGCTTTCCAAGCCCTTTTCTGTAAGCAGCTGGTTTACCTTTTTTTCCCATCTTGGCCGTGTATAAACGGCTAACCATTTTTTTGTCAAGCAAATAAAGTTTTGGATAAAGCTTCGCCATCTCAATCACATAAATAAATTATAATTGATTGATTACTAGCTAATAATATCATCCCTCCAGCTATATCATTATAGCTTTTGGAATTTGGTTGCAAATATAGGCGAAGATGTGAGTGGAAAGACAATAAAATGCACAGATTTTGAAGGATTTATCCTGATAACTTCATAAGTACTTATGTATAAATGATCTTTCTTTTTATTAAACTTTTATGTGCCCCGTAACAAGTAGATGATTTTTAATCTTAATTACTTCCGTGCAATTAATAAGTGAGTGTATTCCATCTAATTCTTACATTTAATTCTTTAAAAAATAAATATTTGAACCAGCGATTTTATTCACTCGATGTCTTTAGAGGGGCCACCGTATGCCTGATGATTTTGGTAAATAATCCGGGTAGTTGGGGCCATATATATGCTCCTCTTGACCATGCTAAATGGCATGGCCTCACCCCTACCGATCTTGTTTTTCCATTCTTCCTTTTTGCAGTAGGCAATGCCATGTCTTTTGTAATGCCAAAACTGGAGGCAGGTGGTGATAAAATGTTTTGGAAAAAAGTATTAAAAAGAAGTTTGTTGATTTTTACTATTGGCCTTTTTCTTACCTGCTGGCCTTTTGTAAAATGGACGGACAGTGGCTTGGCCTTTAAACCATGGTCTTATGTGGATAGTAAAGGAAATTTACAAGGTGTTCGTATTCTAGGGGTGCTTCCAAGAATTGCGATTTCATACTTTTTTGCTTCTGTTATTATTTATTATCTAAAACCCCGGGCAGCATTTTTAGCCGGTTTGGTTTTACTGCTACTATATTGGGCTCTTTGCTTTTTATTGGGTGAGGGGGATCCATACAGCATGGCTGGATGGTTTGGAAATAAAGTGGACAAGGCAGTGCTGGGAATGGCACATATATATAAAGGAGAAAAAATTCCTTTTGATCCGGAAGGCCTTATGAGTACGATACCGGCTATAGTACAAGTGATCTTTGGATATCTGGTTGGAGATTATATAATAAAGAAGGGCAAAAACTTTGAGATGCTTAGCGGCTTATTTGTAATTGGAGTAGCCTTACTCATTACTGGTTTTTGCTGGGATATGGTCTTCCCCATCAATAAAAAAATATGGACCAGCTCCTATACAGTATATACCACAGGTCTTGCTATCATTACCATTGCCACCATGATTTACCTGATAGAATTTAAAAATGTAAAGGGGTGGCTCACTAAATTCTTTGATGTATTTGGTAAAAATGCTTTGTTTGTTTTTGCCTTAAGTTCTTTTCTTCCAAAAGGCCTTGCATTGATCCGAATTGCTGACGGTGTAAATGAAAAGGGAGTGATTAAATATGTAAACCCCTGGAACTGGCTTTATCAAAAAGTATTAGTACATATTCCCGGCGATCCTAAAATTGGCTCTCTTCTCTTTGCAATAACTGTTATTATTTTTATGTGGGCTATCTGCTACTGGATGGATAAGAAAAAAATCTACGTTAAAGTATAATCGGGCATAATTATACTAATTGGGGAACATTTTCCCTAATTGATATTTCCCCATAAATAATTATTAATCCTTTCCCCTTATAATTTCGGCATTTTCAATATTTGAGTTTCAGCAATTTGTAATTGCTTTCAAAAAAAAGATTGCTTTTTTCGGTATGGCATGGAAATTGAAAAATAGGAGTAAGCAAATGAACAATTATGAAAAAAAACTTATTAAGAACGATCCTTGGTTCCTTAAAAAAGATAAAGCAACAAAAATTGCACATGGGAAAGTTTCGTTTTTCTACATTCAAAGAAGATTTTGTAATTACTGACCAGGAAGAAAGAGAAGGTGGCTTTTTTGGCAGCCTCAACTTCAAACCTGCAGTATAAAAATAGCTAGTATTTTCTCATATAGCAGTTAGTTTTGGTTACGACCTCTGTTTCTACAGGGGTTTTTTCTTTTTATATATGTGATTCAACATTCTTGCACAATTTTTTCATTACAAAAGGTATGTAATTGGCTTTTCACATCTTTATCAAACAAAAAATACAACTATGAAACAATTACTATTTACTGGGGCAGTACTTATATTATTAATTACTGCCTGTGGCGGTAACAAAGAAATCGTAATGGATAATAAACCTTTCTATGAAACCAATTGGTTGTTAAGAAAAGTTGTTATCAATAATGTTACAGAAGATGTGAACACCAAAGCATTTATAAAATTTCTAGAGGCCCAGCAAAGTGCCGGTGGAAATGGAAGCTGTAACAGTTTTGGTAGCACAGCAACTATTTCCGGAAGAAATGTGAGCATTAAAAATATCATATCTACTAAAATGTTTTGCGAAGAGGTGCAGAAAATCGAAAATGCTTTTTTTATACAACTTGAAAAATCAACCCGGTACGAAATAAAAGGTAACAAGCTGATGCTTTACCAGGGAAATGACATGGTGCTGGAATTTGTGGCCCAATAATAAAATCAATACATAAAAAATAAGGTATATAAAGTATTGAACTACTTATATACCTTATTATTTAAAATACCAGTTCGAAAAAACTATTCGCCGCTTACTTCTCCTTTGTCTATTTTCCACGAACGATGTTTCGCCCCATCCATCTTTACAATCTTCGGCGTAAATTTTCCCACCACATCCACCAATGCTTTTTGTGATTGCATAACCACTTCGATATCCTTGTAAGCAAAAGGCGATTCATCTAATCCACCACCTAACAATTTTACACCAAACCTTTTCAGTTCGTCTTTAAATTGTTTATCGGTAACAGAAGCAATAGCTCTTGTACGGCTCATCTTTCTTCCTGCACCATGTGATGCAGAATTGATGGCAGCCACTTCCCCTTTACCTTTTACAATAAATCCATCCGCTGTCATAGAACCGGGAATAATTCCCAATACATCTTTACCAGCAGGTGTAGCACCTTTACGATGAACGATCACTTCTTTGCCTTCATACATTTCTTTCCATGCAAAGTTATGATGGTTCTCCACCATCTTTACTGGCTTTCGTCCCAACTGCTTTGCAATCTTTGCATGTATGATATAGTGACAAGCCGCTGCATAATCACCGGCCAAATTCATGGCCAACCAATATTCCACTCCTTCTTCCTCATCCAACGTTAACCAGGCTAAATTCTTTGCATCATGTGGCAATCGTCTTTTATCAATAGCAATTTTCGTATAATGATTCGCAATGTTGGCGCCCATTGCCCGGGAACCTGAGTGAGATAATAATCCCACATAATTTCCTGCATCAATACCAAGCACTTCATCTTTTTCTGCAATATGCACCACACCAAACTCTACAAAGTGATCACCAGAACCGGATGATCCTAATTGTTTCCATGCTTTGCCATGTAAATTTTTCAGCAATTGCAATTGATAAAACAATTCATTCTCCATTACTGCATGGTTAGATGCTGAATCAAACTGCTGACCACTTCCAAACAAAGTAGCTTCGTTGATCTCTCTTGCGAAATACGATTCTTTTTGTATCAACTCTTTCGGATCAATATCAAAAATGCTTAAGCACATACGACAACCAATGTCTACCCCTACTCCGTAAGGAATAACTGCATTCTCTGTTGCCAGCACTCCACCAATTGGTAATCCATATCCGCTGTGTGCATCGGGCATTAATGCTCCTGCAACAGCGATTGGTAATTTCGCAGCGGTGTACATCTGGTGCATGGCTCCTTCTTCGATGTGTTCCTGTCCGAATACATTGAAGTGAATTCCGGATTGATTCAACGATACCTCAGCTCCATCTATTTGTGATCTTGGTATTAATTGCTCTGCTATCAACGCCAGCACAGCATCATTTTTATATTCTATCGGGTTTGCCAATACTTTTTGTAATAATTCCATCACTTGCTCCTTCTTCTGATGCTTGTAATTTTTTTGCGTCACATTCATGGCTACGCTTATCACCGGTCCTTCCGGAAAGCCGATAGCTCTTAATTCTTTTCCTGTTATTTTTAATTTCATTTTTGTTTTTTTGTTTACCAACGACAGTAACTCCGGTCATCGTCCCTTGCGTCGCACTGTTCAGGGTTCTGTTCGCTGGTGATCATCTTAATATTAAATCTAATCTTTTTGAAATACTCTCACTTAATTCATCATCACTTCATGCCGCTTAAATCCAATTACCTCCATTGAAGAAGCTTGTACTGCCTTTTCATTTGGGTTAGCAATCTCAGCAATAGTCATTGGCTTATCAATCTCTGTATCAAAACCTAAATGTGCTGATAATCGTTTTGACTTTTCTATTCTCAGTTTACCAAACTCATACTTTGCTATCAATCTTCCTTTGCGCATTAAAGCACTATCTACCATGGTAAGCGAACTGTTGAACGTACAAATCAATTGCACATTCAGAAAGTCTGCCATCAGCCCGTCTGATATATTCAGCAGGTTAGATACAGATGAACTGCTGTTATGCCTCCGGTCCATGATTATATTTTCTGCATCTTCAATTATCAACACCGTGTTTGGATTATCAATCAACAGTTCGATAAAATCAGGGTTCATTAGATTTCCAGCAACAGACGGTGATAAGAACAAAACTCTCTTTTTGATCTTTCCTACTAGGTAACGCAGGTAAGTTGTTTTGCCGGTGCCGGGTAAGCCGTGCAGCAATACAATTCCTTTGTCATTTTTTTGCCCTAATCTTTTTCGTATCAATTCATCTACTTCTTTAAAATCATCTTCGTAAAAAAGACTTAAATCCAGTTTTGTTCTTTTAATTGCCATAGCCTTTAATTCTAAAGAGCTTCTGTTTTGTACAATCAAGTTTATCTCCAAGGGTTGTCGTCTTTGCCTTTCTTTAAACTGATTAACTAATTCCGTCAATTCATTTACAAATGTTTCATCTTTTCCATCATGATAAAATTCGCAATAGTTGTCATCAAATTCTACGATACAATTGTTATGTAAAATCAACACCGTTCTATCGAACTGGTATTTTTTAGACTTTCGCTTATACCATTTGTATTGATGCGTATGATTTATCTTTTCGGCAAACTTTTCTTTAAACGCCGCAAATGCCTTCTCTCCATCTACCTGGTTGATGTAATTCATACTGGGTAAATGATTAAAGAAATATAAGTACAGCATTTTCGCATCCAGAAATGTATCATCGAACACATTGTTAGCATTAATTACCTTCTGGGTATATAAATTTTCCATTTGGTTTAATTTTTTATTAGTAAAATCCTTCGGTCCTTCTCAATAGTGTTGCAGCTTACTGCACCACTTTATTTGCACAACTTGAACTGGCAAAGGCATGTGGTTTGGCTTTAAAAGCAAACCCCATCCCCATGATGTAGCCCATCGCTTCTTTCAACGCATCATTACTTTTGAATGATGGATTTGTGTTGATGTCGGCATGTACTTCCATATCCACACTGTACCGTGAAAAAATATTGCATAGCTTATATGCTATATTAATACTCATGGCCACTTCAGTCAGCATCCGTTGTTTGATACTCATTTTCTGTTTAGTAGTTTCATTATGTATGTACATAAAACCCCCTTTTCCTTTCCGGATGAAAACAATAACGGTAGCGAATTCAATCACCTTTCCTTTCACCTGGCTATCGGTACCGATGCATACTTTCATTTCATGTCCCGCTGCTCTTTCCCGTATCAATACATCTTTTACTTCATCTTCAATCGGTTGCTGAATCCGTTGCCCATTTAATTTTCTCCATTGTTGTTGTTCTTGTTCCATTTCATTCCTATACAGGTATTAAAAATCATTGGTGGACGAAACAGAATTCGAACCTGTACAGTTGCGGCTTCAACGCAATGCTCTACCATTGGAGCTATTCGTCCATATTGCTTCCTTTGAACATTGGCTGAATCATTTCACTCATATCCGAATTATATTCATCAACAAACTGCGGAGAGTAAAGGAATCGAACCTTTGTACCGATATTATCGGCAGCCTAAGCTTAGCAGGCTAGCACATTACCGCTCTGTCAACTCTCCATTTTATCAATCCGCTTCCGGGGTTTATAACCGCCGAAAGGGTTTTTTGCGGATGAAGAAAGATTCGAACTTTCATCTTGTCGCTTAACAAACGACTGCTTTACCATTGAGCTATTCATCCTTTGTAGTCCCGGTGAGATTCGAACTCACAACCCTCCGGTTAAAAGCCGGATACATCTTTCCAGTTGAGCTACGAGACTATTATTGATGACCGATAGATTCCCCGCCTGACCGGACGGGCAGGGAACTATCAAGCTGTACCGTATCAGGATAATTCCCGATTTCAATCGGGATAAGTCATCATTTGTTGCGGCCATCGGATTATTCATCATAATATTTATTTTTTGTGTTCATGAATTTCGCTTCGCTACATTTCGAACCAACATCTTCCGGCTTATGAGACTGGTATGTTACCATTACACCAAACCACAATTATATTTTCGTTGGCCTGAACAGATTTGAACTGTTAACCTTGAACGTATAAGGTTCCTGCTCTTACCATTGAGCTACAAGCCATCTTTTGTTAGCTTACAAGGTTCGAACTTGTATCTCTTAATTCGTAGTGAAGTGCTCTTATCCATTGAACCCTGCCTGCCGGCAGGCAGGTATAAGCCATCATTTGTGCGACCTTCAGAATTGAACTGAATACACTCACCTGCTATTTACCTTTCAGAAAGAAAGGGAGGTGAACATGTTGCCATTACACTAGGTCGCATTTCGTTTAATGGTTGACTCCGGGGTTCGAACCCTGTTCTCCACATTCACAGTGTGATACTTTACCAGATAAGCTAAAGCCAACATTTCATCTGAGCATTTAGAAAAAGTGTCCCTGTTGCATCTCACAGGGAGCACTTATTTCCTCCTTTCTGCATCTAATCTTTTATCGCAGTAAATATTCTGCCGGATGTATTACCAGTTTTTATCGTTTATGTCTTCTTCTACATTCTCTTCTGTTACATTGTCCAGGAGGCTGAATAAAAACCGGATTATCATCATAGCCAATAAAAATTTCATCACATACCTTCCTTTGTTTTCGTTTTATCAAATACAGGCATAAAAAAGCCCGGTCGTTTTTTGCGACCGGGCTTTCCTTTGTAAAACATTTTTAATGTAGTTACGTATAGATACAATCCGGTCTTTGATGTTTGCTATCATTCTCATTACTTATGGGCATAATACTTTCTGTCGCCTGTGCATACCAATAGCAGCTGAGTGATGTTAGTCTATCATTCATTGTTGTTGTAAATCGTTTATGTCGCAATTGTTTTATCAATTTTTATTTTGCTTTTGTTATAGATTCAATTTGTTTACAATTACATAAATACATTAAAACAATTAGTATCTCACCCCAACTCTCTCCTTGAGGAGAGGAGTGAGGAAATAAAAAACCCCGCAATCTCTTGCGGGGCCTGTATTTCATCGAATTCATTGTTTTAACTTATTCATGCAGCAATACTTGCCCCGCCATCGCATAGTCTCCTCTTGAACTAAACCGATTCGCTGTTTCAATATGTGATAGTATCTGGTGCATGTTTTTATTTTTGCGATGCAAAGATTGAATTAATTTTTTGTTGTTGCCAAATATTTGTTGATTTATTTTTAAAATAAATTTTTAAAACAACCTCCCCTGCTCTCCCGGCCTCCTAAAAATACTCGTATCCAAACTCCATTCTTCTGCATTCATATTATACAACTTACCATATTTTTTATATTGCTGTGCTACCATTTCCGCAATACTTCCTTCGCCCCGCATACGAACACCCCAGCGGGTATCATTTACTTTTCCATCATGGCTTTGTTCTATCAGGTGCCATACTTTATCTGCCCGGTCTGGAAAATTTTTATATAACCAGTCATGAAATAAAAATTTGATGGCTCCATTTAATCGAATAAAAGTGTAAGCAGTAAATGTTGCCCCATTATCTGCGGCTGCTTTCATGATGCGTTGCATTTCATGTTCGTTCAATCCCGGTATCATCGGCCCCATCATTATTCCCATTCTTACTCCTGCGCTGCTTAGTTCGTTGATCACTTTTAGTTTTTGTTTGGCAGTAGTAGTTCTCGGTTCCATCGTTCTTCTTAAGTCTTCATTGAATGAGGTAATGGATACCATAGCTGATACAATTTTTTTCTTCGCCATTTCCTGCAGCACATCTTTGTCTTTCAGTATCCAGGAGTTTTTGGTGAGTATGCCAACGGGTTGATTAAATTCATTGCATACTTCCAGCATCTGTCGTGTCAATCTATATTTTTGTTCGGCAGGTTGATAACAATCTGTGTTGCCACTAAGCATGATGGGTGTAGCATCCCATTTTGGATGCATGAGAAATTTTCGCAGCAGTTGTGGTGCATTTTTTTTGATGATGATCTTTTGTTCAAAGTCGAGCCCGGCACTATAACCCCAGTATTCATGCACATTGCGGGCATAGCAATAAATGCAACCATGCTCACAACCAGCATAGGGATTCATACTGTAGCTCATCCCCACATCTTTGCTTTCTACTTTATTGACAATTGTTTTTGATTCCTGTTCTAGATAGATTGTTTGCTTATTGGTTTCTTCCCAATCATCAATGCCTTCGATATGTTCTCTGGTACTTTCATTTTTGAAGAAGCGGTTTTTAGTATTGAACTGTGCACCACGACCAACTAAATATTGGTCAGGTTTTGAAAAGCTATCTTCATTAGAAGTTGTTTGTGAAGCTTCATGTTTTTTAGGTGCCACTTTAAAATGGTCTTGTTGTAATTTTTCTGACATCACTATTCTTTTTAATTATTAGATTGCTTTCATCTGTGTTTTATAAAAAAAGGAGAACAAAGAGTTGTTTCTTTCTCACATAAACCGCCGTCAGGGTTTTCAACCGCTGACGGGGTTATCCATTTACTCACTCACTCTTTATTCTCCTTTGTCTCACTAAATCCACCCCACTTATATTTCGCTACTGTCCGAAATAGTTATCTACCCGAATAATTCTCCCTGCTTTGTAGCAACTGGCAGGTTTTGAAAATCGAACCGTTGCGCCAAATGGTATTTCATTTCGCCGACAGACCTTTTTAATAATGTCATTGTATCGGCGATAAACCGGCCCGTAAAATGCTTGTTGCTATATTCCAGCCAACCTTTTTCATATTGCCAGGGTTTAAGTTTTCTGGCTATAGTTAAATGTGGTTCCATTATGAAATGAGGTTTGTTATCATCATTCAACTTCATCAGCCGCTGTCCTTCCGTACGAATTTGTTTTATCAAACTCTGAATGGGCAACTTGCTGGTTACATTAATATATATAGTATGCGATGGAAAACTGCCGAAATCTTTCAACTCCACCTTGAATGGCGGATAACCCATTGCCACTGTTCGCAACCGGTTGAGTATTCTTTCTTCCATCATTTCATATTGAAGAAAGTTGACCAGGGTAATATGAGGCTTTCCCCATCGGGCATGGTCAGATTTATACTCCGTTGAAAAATCCTCTTTTACTTTCATGATGCGATTCCATAATTCCTCATGCGGACTTAACACCAATAAATACTCATACACCCGGTAGCCGGGAATAGTGTTGATTATCTTTTCCATAACCCATCTTTTTAAGTTTTAGAAAATGCTTACCCATTTTCTTAGCACTAATTTACTAAATAAGTTAGTTTTATCAAAATTATTTTTTACTTTTAGGAAAGAATTAAACTCTGCTTGAAATGGCATGTATTTAAATGATGCCATACTAACAGGAAGATGAACGGAGCGTCGCAACAGTTGATGCCATTTATTCTTTAGCTGGTAACATCAGTATTAAAAATTTGAGGCGATTACCCTGGCTTCGCCCCGCAAAAAAATAAGATTATGGAAGGAGATGAATTTTATGGGTCTGCTTATAAAGGCTCAAAGCAATACACCCAACAGGAAGTGAAGACGGCTAACGCCACCGGCTTTGGTGCTGCTGCTGACGATTATATGGAACGAGGTATTGACCTGAATGAACAACTCATCAGAAATAAGCCGGCTACTTTCTTTTTTACAATGAAAGGCGATGCCATGAAAGACGCAGGCATTTTTGACAATGATATATTAATCGTTGACCGTTCAGTAAAATTGGTAAATGGAAAAATTATTATTGCGATTCTTAATGGTGAATTATTAGTGAGACGATTTCATAAGAATTTTTCTTCAGCATTTTTAATTCCGGAAAATAACCGGTATAAAAATATTAACCTGGCAGAGTTCACCAATTTTTCGGTATGGGGAGTGGTTACGTATGTTATTCATCCGGTGTAATGAGAAGGCCCGTCGGCGGTTGAAAACCCCGACGGCGGCTGATAAGAAAAAGAAAATAAAAATGTATGGATATTCAACCACTCATCGAAGGACAATACTTTCACATCTACAACCGAGGTGTCAATAGTGAAAATATTTTCAAAGAAGAAAGAAACTACCATTACTTTCTGCAACAGTATAAATTTTACTGTGCTGATGTGCTGGAAACACTGGCTTACTGTTTATTAAAAAATCATTTTCACCTGTTGGTATATGTAAAAGAAAATGTGGAAGTGCCAAGAAGAGATGGTGAAGGAATTTTTAAGATGAATGCATCAAAACAGTTAAGTCATTTTTTCAATTCTTATGCCCAGGCCATTAATAAAGCCCATAAAAGAACAGGGCAGTTATTTGAAGCACCTTTTGAAAGAAAACTTGTGGATGATGATAATTATATAAGATCTATGATTTACTACTGTCACCGCAATGCGCAACATCATGATTTTGTGAAAGACTTCAGAGATTGGGAATTTTCTTCGTACTATTCTATTCTGCACAATGACAATTCATTAATCAATACCGACAAGGTGGTACAACAGTTTAGAAATATTTCCGACTTTGAAAAAGCTCATTCTATATTTTTAGAAGATAAGGAGATGAATAAATATATTATCGAATAGTAATTTTCTTTTTAACCGCCGACGGGGCGAAAGCCACCGTCGGGGTTTTATCAACAAACGATGAAAGCTATAGTTGACTGTAATAATTTCTACTGTTCCTGCGAACGGTTATTTAAACCAAAGCTGGACAATAAACCTGTTGTTGTACTCAGCAATAATGACGGCTGTATTATTTCCCGGAGTGATGAAGCTAAAAAACTGGGAGTGGAAATGGCCGGGCCATATTTTATGGCAAAGCCATTGATAGAAAAACATGATGTGGCAGTATTTTCTTCCAATTATAATTTATATGGCGACCTGAGCTGGCGGGTGATGGAAACGCTGCGAATGATGCTGGGCAAGAAAAATGTGGAAGTATATTCAGTAGATGAAGCATTTGTTGATTTAAGTATTTTTCCACCGGAAGATTTGCAAGCCATTGCCATACAAATAAGAGAAACAGTTGAAACATGGACCGGCATTAAAGTATCGGTGGGTGTAGCCCCAACAAAAGTATTGGCTAAGCTGGCCAACCGTTTATCTAAAAAAAATAAACAACTGACTCAATGTGTAATGGTGCTGGATACAGAAGAAAAAATAATAGAGGCTCTGCGAAAAACACCCGTAGGAGATATATGGGGAATAGGACAACAGTATGCACAAAAGCTAAAAGAACATTGGTGCATTTATGATGCGCTGCAACTGCGCAATGTAAGTGAAGAGTTTGCCAAAAAACATCTCGGTGGTGTGGTGGGTAAACGATTGGTGCGGGAACTGAAAGGCATCCCATCCCGGCAAATGGAAGATGAACTTGTGACTAAAAAAATGATTGCCACTACCCGGATGTTTGGCAGTCCTGTAGGTGACATTGCTTTCATTAAAGAAGCCGTGGCTACTTATACTTCCCGGGCGGCAGAAAAACTGAGGCGACAACAAAGTGCTGCCAGCATCATTCATGTGTTTGTGGTATCAAAAGAAGAAAATCATAATGTGAGTTTTAACCACGGCGCTACACATAGTAGCTATACCATACTTCCGCATGCAACATCACTTACCAATGAACTGATAAAACCAGCCGTAGCTCTGGTAGATAGCTTATTTGAAAAAGGTAAGATGTATAAAAAAGCCGGGGTAATGCTTAGTGGGCTGGTTCCCGATAGCTCCATACAGGGAAACTTATTTCTTACCGATAATAAAAATGGAGAACGAAAGTTAATGGAGATGATAGACAACGTAAACTTTAGTCAAAGAGATGATGTATTGAAGTTTGCTGCATCAGGCACAACACGAAACTGGAAGATGCAACAAAATTTTATCAGCGACCGCCACACTACAAGATGGGATGAGCTATATGAGGTTCGTTAATCAAACAACCCTTTCTGTTTTGGTTTGGGCTTTCGAAATTCATTGGGGTCAATGAACTTCGGCTTTATCAAATTCAATCCACACTCCTTATTCATTTTATCAATCAAATAAACTGTCAGTTCCGGCGATGTGGCTTCATTATGCATGTGCATAAAGAAATACAATTCTTCCATGCCTTTATCTAACCAGTATTTCATTCTTTTCACCCATGCATCTATTCTTGTATAATCAGTAGGATGCAAACTGTTACCAACATAGCGGATAAAGGTCTTTGGCAGCGTAAGATGCATGTGAGCACAGTCTCTTCTGCCGGCAGTATCTGTTATTACTGCTCCCATGCTATTAGTTCTAAGAAATTCAAACATATCTTCCCGTTCCTTTTCTTTTACAAACCAATCCGGGTGACGAACCTCCAGGAAAAATTGTAAATCTGTTGGTAATGATTTTAAATAAGTAAATAATTCCTCTTTTCTTTTTGGCAAAAAACTATCACTTACCTGTATGAAAATGGGGCCGAGATGTTTTTCAAAAGCTGCAACTCCCCGTAAAAATTCATTGGAGATAAAATCTTTCCCCTTCAAACTACCAAAGTGAGTAACACCTTTGTACATCTTGGGGCAAAACAAAAAATCTTTATTCATTGCTTTCTCTGCCCACTTCTTGATGCCCAATTCACCATATACTTTATAATGTGTTGCATTCAGTTCAATACAATTATAATGCTCCACATAGTGTTGAAGAAAATCTTTTTCTTTTGTTTTGGGTGGATAGATTTTGCCTACCCATTCTGTTCTTCCCCATTTAGCGCAGCCTACATATACTTTGGGATTTTTTACCGCCTTACCTTTCAATATGCTTTTATTATCCGCAGGTTCTTTCGGTAAAGAAAAATCAATGCTTTCCAATTCATTTTCCGGTACTCTTCCAAACTCCATAAAAATATTTTATTGGTACCTCTTACTCAACTGATACAACACTTTCATCTGTTGTTCATTCAATCCTTTAGTAGTATCCTGCAGCCAATGTCTTTTAAATCCAACGATAGCCGCATTGGTATCTTTTGTATCAAACCCCACAATGCGTAAAGCTTGTAAATGATTAAAGCCAACAGGCAAAGAAACATTCGATGCATCATCATACCAGTACCCAAAACCTTTTTCTGCCAATTGCTTCCAGGGAAACCGCCAGTTAGGATCATTCTTTCTGGTTGGTGCTATATCACCATGACCAATAAAATTGGAAGCCGGAATACTATATGCTTTTTTCAAACGATCCAATAATAATAATAAACTATTCATCTGTGCTTCAGAAAAAGTTTCAAAGCCGTTATTATCTAATTCAATACCAATAGAGGAAGAATTCAAATCTGTAGTATTACCCCATTTGCTAACTCCGGCATGATGTGCCCTCAGCAGATCATTTAACATATGATGCACTGTACCATCTTCACAAATAACATAATGAGCACTTACCTGTGTGCGGGGCAATGTAAATGTTTGCAAAGTTTGTTCGCAACTATTTTGTGCTGTATGATGAATGATAACAAAATTGGGACGGCGCATTGAAAGATTAGTAGTGCCCACCCAATCCGTAGCATATGGCAGGCCTGCAGAATCTTTTACCGGATACTCAGCCAGCAGCTTTGCGTAAGCTTTTACCTGGTCCTTATAACTTTTGTTGGTACCAGCATACTTGCTTTGAGTACAGCTGTACATAACTACAACTGCAGAAAAAATAAATGATAAACGATATTTCATGTTGTAAAAATACAGCACACTGATGACACTGATTGTATAGATAAGCAAGGATTTTTTTCTCGTCAGAAGAAATATGATATATAACGATGAGCAGTGTTCATCAATCTAATCCGATCATCAGTGTTTCTCCCTTATCTCCGCTTCGGAGCACCTTTATAAAATTTTCGCTGTGGCTTTCTATTTCCTGATCCTCCCGATCTTGATCTCGGGTGATAAGATGGTGCCTCACCAAATTCTTTGGGCACTTCTGCCTTTTCCACTTCTTTACCCAGCAGGTGCTCAATGGCTGCAAACTTATTCTGCTCTTTTTCCCCAATCAATGTAAATGCAGCTCCATCTGCTTCGGCTCTTGCTGTACGACCTATGCGATGCACATAATCTTCGCCATCACCGGGCACATCATAATTTATTACCACATCAATTGTGTCAATATCAATACCACGACTTAAAATATCCGTAGCTACCAGCACCGGAATACGACCAGCCGTAAATGCACTCAACGTACTTTCTCTTTCTGCTTGTAACAAATCACTATGAATTTCTGAAACATTAATACCACCATGTTTCAATTCTCTTGTCAGTTGCTTTACTGTTTGCTTGCGACTGCAAAACACCAATGCATTTTTATAAGGCGTTTCTTTCAATAATTTTTTTATCAGTGGCAACTTCTGCGGTTCATACACCACAAATGCTTTCTGTATAATTTTCTCTGGTGGTTTTGAAATCGCAATATTAATTTCCACCGGCTCATGCAAAATCTTTTTTGCCAGTTGTCTTATTTTTTCCGGCATCGTAGCAGAGAATAATAAATTCTGTCGCTTTGGGGGAAGTATTTTTATTATTTTATTAATATCATCCTGAAAACCCATATCCAGCATTCTATCCGCTTCATCCAATACCAAAAACTGCAAACCTTTCATGTTTACATAACCCATATTCAGGTGTGCAATCATACGGCCCGGAGTACAAACAATAATATCTGCACCATTTTGTAATGCTTTTTTCTCCGCTACAAAACTCTGTGCATCATTACCACCAAAAATTGCAATGGAACTAAGATGTGTAAAATAAGAAAGGCCTTCCATGTGTTGCGAAATCTGTATTGCCAGTTCTCTCGTTGGAACAACAATCAATGCACCCACTTGTCCATCCACATGGTTTTGCAACAAACCATTCATTACCGGTAATAAAAATGCAGCTGTCTTACCCGTACCAGTTTGTGCAGATGCAATCACATCCCTGCCAGCAATTATCGGCGGTATCACCTGTTCCTGCACCGGAGTGGCATTCTCGTAATTAGATGCTTCAATACCTTCTAAAAGATTGGGATGAAAATTAAACTCTGTAAATCGCAAAATGAAATTGATTAAATCGTTGACACAGGCTCGCCTGTAATTTTTTGTAGAGGTGAAGATACTGAAAATACAGGTGTGTAGCCCAGCTGTAGTACTACTAGCAGCTTTGGTTGCGTCGCACTCTTGTACTTCCTGTCCATTACTCAACAATACTGAACCACATAGACACAATAGATATATAGATATACTCACATAGACTCTATTTTTCCCGTATGTACTTATGTTACTATGTGGTTCAAAAAGATGAACAGCGAACAGAACCCTGAAGAGTGCGACGCAACGGACGATGACCGGAGTTACAGTCGCCGGGCTAAAAACTAAAGATCAAAATATTTTTCTGCCTTACTACCATCGTAACTTCACAAAAAAAAATATGGCCGCAGAGTTTGGTATGATTGGATTAGGTACAATGGGTAGCAACCTCGTTTTGAATATGGCGGATAAAGGTATTGCTGTATGTGGCTACGATAAAAATCCTGAGCAACAAAAAAAATTAGCGGAGGCAGGTGAAGGAAAATCAGTACAAGTTGCCGCTACCATGCAGGAACTGGTAAATAATCTTGCAACTCCACGTCGCATTATGATGCTGGTACCCGCCGGAAAAATTGTAGATGCAGTAATAGATGAAGTAAGTCCGCTGTTGCAAGCCGGCGATATATTAATTGATGGCGGCAATTCGCATTTCACTGATACGGATAAAAGAATTGAACGATTAAAATCAACAGGTATTCATTTTACCGGCATGGGTGTAAGCGGTGGTGAAGATGGCGCAAGATTTGGTCCAAGTATGATGCCGGGTGGCAGTGCAGCAGGTTATGCAGAATTAAAAAATATTTTAGAAAAAATTGCTGCACAAACAGAAGATGGCCCATGTATAACTTTTATTGGTAATGGCTCTGCCGGACATTACACCAAAATGGTGCATAATGGAATTGAATATGCCATGATGCAACTCATCAGTGAAGTGTACGGTTTATTGAAAAATATTGGTGGTTTAACCAATGCAGAACTGCACAAGGTATTTACTGACTGGAATAAAACAGAACTGCAATCTTTTTTGATTGAAATAACAGCTGCCATCTTTAATAAAAAAGATGATGATACTGGCAATGCCTTGGTAGATATGATACTGGATAAAGCCAAACAAAAAGGCACCGGCATGTGGACATCACAAAGTGCAATGGATTTGAATGTACCATTATCGATTATTGATGCAGCTGTAAGTATGCGGTACTTATCGGCCATGAAAAATGAACGGATAAATGCAGCAAAAAAATATTCTCATCCAAAATATAATCCGATTGCAGATAAACAACAACTTATTCCGATGTGCAAAAAAGCTTTGCATTTTGGTTTCCTGCTATCGTATGCACAGGGTTTGCAATTATTAAGTGTTGCATCGGCTATGTATAAATATGAGATCAACCTGGCAGGAGTAATAAGGGTTTGGAAAGGCGGTTGCATTATCCGTTCTCTACTGCTGAATGATTTGCAAAAAGCATATCAACAAGATCCGGTATTATCCAATATTATTCAGTCCCCTGCTTTTCAACCAGTGTTGCAATTACTAAGAAAGGATATTGCGGACTTAATTCCTATTGCTATTAAAAATGGAAATGTTGTTGCTGCATTATCTGCATCGCTGCAATATTTTGATGCATACACTACATCAAGACTGCCTGCCAATCTTGTACAAGCTCAACGGGATTATTTCGGAGCACATACTTATGAACGAATTGACAAGACAGGAAGCTTTCATGCTGAGTGGGTGGATAAGCCACTTGTTACCACTTCTGCACAAAAACCAAAAGAGGAATAACTATTATGAAACAGAAAGAAAAACAGGCAGCCAACATCATCATCTTCGGTGGTAAAGGCGATCTGGCCTGGAGAAAACTGATACCGGCTTTTTATAATTTATACATCGGCGGATTTCTACCAAAGCAATTCTCCATTTATGGAATGCATTATGAAAAGATGCCAGAGAAAGAATACGAGAATTATATGCTGGAAGGTGTAAATACTTTCTCAAGAAACGGAAAAGCAAATAAGCAACAATGGAAAAAATTTGCTACTCATCTTTTTTTCTTTGAAGGTGATTTTACAGCAGAAGATACTTTCCGCAGATTGTCCATCACATTAAATCAAAATGATAAGGATTGGAGGCAAAGAGCAGTTCGTTTATTTTATTATTCTGTAGCTCCCCGTTTTATAGAACCAATTTCTTTGCTGCTTGCTTCTCATCATCTTGCTGATGAGGAAAATGAAGATAGAATTGTAATTGAAAAACCATTTGGTCATAATTTAAAAACTGCCCAGGATCTAAACAAATTACTTACCAAACATTTTAAGGAAAAACAACTTTTTCGCATAGATCATTACCTGGGTAAAGAAACGGTGCAGAACTTGATGGCATTTCGTTTTGCTAATATTGTATATGAATCTGTATGGAATAATAATTATATAGACCATGTAGAGATCACTGTAGCAGAACATATTGGTGTAGGTGGCCGTGGCAATTATTATGAAGGTGCCGGTGCCTTGCGGGATATGATACAAAATCATTTACTGCAATTGCTTTGTGTTACTGCCATGGAGCCGCCGGTTTCTATGGAAGCAGAAGATGTACGTAATAAAAAAGTGGATGTACTAAAAGCATTACGACCATTAACTAAAAAAGATATTGCCAGCAATGTGGTAAGAGGACAATACGGCGAAGGCAAACTGAATGGAAAAAAACAACTGGCCTACCGGAAAGAAAAAAATGTAAACCCAAAATCAACTACGGAAACATTTGTAGCACTCAAATTATTTGTTGATAACTGGCGGTGGAAAAATGTTCCCTTCTATTTGCGTACGGGAAAAACATTAGCCAAAACAACTTCATTAATTGTTATACAATTTAAACCAGTGCCGCATAATTTATTTGGCACTTCAGTAATGTCGGATGCAAGACCCAACCAACTTATCATCAGCATACAACCCGAAATGGAAACGTCTTTGTTGTTTCATGCAAAAGAACCGGGAGTTGAATTAAAAATTATTCCGGTGGAAATGGATTTCACTTACAAAGAAAGTTATGATGCGCCGGTACCGGAAGCATATGAAACATTATTGCTGGAAGTATTGCAGGGCGATGCTACATTATTTATGCGGGCCGACCAGGTGGAAGAAGCATGGAAAGTGGTAACACCCATCATGGAAACATGGAGCAAAGAATCAACACCCCGTTTTCCAAACTATATACCCGGAAGTTGGGGACCAAAAGCTGCGCAGCAATTAATAAAACAACAAGGCTGCGATTGGACTTTGCTACCCGAGAACGGTGTACCTAAGATCAACATGAAAAAAAGAAAATCCTGATCAATGAAAAAGAATGTTGCCATTACTGTCTGGAAAGATGCAGAAGTATTAAGCTTTGCGGCCGCACATTTTTTTGTAACAGAATGTAATCGCTGCATTGCGAAGAAAGGAAAATTTACAGTGGCGTTATCTGGTGGCAACACTCCCAAAAGATTATACCAGTTACTGGCAACTCCTGCATTCAGTACCAACATTCCATGGGATAAAGTTTTTTTATTTTGGAGTGATGAACGTTTTGTAGCAAATACAGATGCAGATAGTAATTATAAGATGGTAAAAGAAAATTTATTAGATCATATTTCCATTCCCGAAGAAAATATTTTTCCGGTGCCGGTAGATGGCACGGCAAAAAAAAGTGCAAAGGCATATGAGGAAACGATAAAAAATTTCTTCAACGAAAAAAGAGCTGTCTTTGATTTTTTATTACTTGGCATTGGAGAAGATGGCCATACCGCTTCACTATTTCCCGACACTGATATTTTGAAAGAGAAGAAAAGATTAGTGAGAGAAGTGTGGGTGGAAGCAAAGCAAACTTTTCGCATCAGTTTTACTTTACCTCTCATAAATAAATCGGCGCAGATTATTTTTTTAGTGGCAGGAAAAGAAAAAGCATCCGTCGTAGCAGAAATAATCAATCATAAAAAAATAAACCCGGCTTTACCTGCACAATTAGTAAAGCCGGTTAAAGGTAATATTTTGTGGATGGTGGATGAGGATGCTGCTGGAAAACTTTAATTACATATTACTACTATATTGCCCTCCCACTTCATACAATGCATGAGTGATCTGCCCCAGCGAACAATACTTCACCATCTCCATTAACTGAGCAAAGAGATTGCCATTATTTATTACAACTTTTTTTAACTGTACTAATCTCAAAAAGTTATCTTTCTTACCCTATGATTCTGATTATCGGCTATGTATATTAATCCAGAAGAGGTAACATGAAGACCCGTAGGGTTATAAAACTTAGCCACACTAGTATTTCCATCATTATATCCTGCGATACCTGTCCCTGCAATGGTGCTTACAACCCCATTAGAAATTTTGCGGATGCGATTATTTAACTGATCTCCTATGTAAATGTTATTATTAGGATCAATTGCTAATCCGGCAGGAGCACCAAATTGTGCAGTAGCTGCTGGCCCGTCCAAAAATCCTTGCATTCCGTTTCCAGCAATTGTAGAAACAATACCTGCTGGAGTTATTTTCCTCACTCTGTTATTATTCTGATCTAAAATAATGAGGTTATCAGACATATCTATTTTAATTTTAATGGGGTTGCTGAATCTTGCTGTCGCTGCCGCCCCATCTGCATGACCGGCAACACCATCCCCTGCTACTGTAGAAACCATACCCGTGGTTGATATTTTTCTTATCCTATTATTACCTGCATCTGCAACATAAATGTCTCCGGTGGAACTAACTGCCACTCCCATAGGAAGATAAAACCTTGAATTTGCTACAGGCCCATCAAGATAACCAGGAATCGAACCTCCTATGGTTGTGACTACGCCAGCTTGAGTAACTTTTCGAATCCGATGATTTCCCAGATCCGCTATGTATAAGTTATCAGTAGCATCAATACTTATACCTAGCATTGTAGAAAAACTGGCTGCAGAACCAACCCCATCAGCAAACTGATTAACTCCACTTCCTGCAATGGTGGTAACTACACCATTCGGATTTATTTTTCGAATCCGATAATTATTATCAGGTACAAAAATATTTCCTGTTTGATCTGTTATAAGGTCTGTTATAAAGGAAAACTGTGCTGAAGCACCTGTACCATCTGCAAATCCTGCAATCCCATTGCCTGCCACGGTAGACACCATCCCTAACAATATAAAATCAGTAACCGAAGTTGCCGTTTGCCCATTTACAAGAACTGATATTCTTCCTGTGCTTGCGCCTTGAGGAACAATAACCACCAGTTGAGTTGAGGTACCAGAACTAATTACAGCATTTACACCATTGAACTTAACAGTATTATTGGAAACAGATGCGGAAAAATTAGATCCTGTTATAGTTACCTGTTCACCGACCGCTGCCGTTGAAGGAGTAAAGCCATTTACCTGTGGAGAATTATTAACAGGTACAGGATTTTCTTCCCTGTCGCAAGCTAAGTATGATAATGAGGATATAAAAAAAACTATGAGATAAAAAGGATAAGAATGCTTCATAAAATAAGATTAGTCATTAAAAATATACAAATTCTACATATTCCTCCTATACTGCCCACCCACTTCATACAATGCATGAGTAATTTGCCCCAGCGAACAATACTTCACCGTTTCCATTAACTGCGCAAATAGATTACCATTATTGATCGCCACTTCTTTTAATATTTGCAATTCTTCTTCACTTCTTGCTTCATTTCTTTTCCAGAAAGCTTTCAATGTTTGAATCTGCTGCTCTTTTTCTTCGGTAGTACTGCGGATAACTTCTGTAGGCAAAATAGTAGGGCTTCCTTTTTTATTCAAAAATGTATTCACTCCTATCAATGGCAATTCTCCGGAATGCTTCTGGTGTTCATAATACAAACTTTCTTCCTGTATCTTATTCCGCTGGTACATTCTTTCCATTGCACCCAATACACCGCCTCTTTCGGTGATGCGATCAAACTCTGCCAATACAGCTTCTTCTACAAGATCAGTCAGTTCCTCAATTAAAAAAGAACCCTGATTAGGATTTTCATTCTTTGCCGTACCTAATTCTCTGTTGATGATTAGCTGAATAGCCATTGCACGGCGAACACTTTCTTCTGTTGGTGTTGTTATCGCTTCGTCATATGCATTAGTGTGAAGGGAATTGCAGTTATCATATATCGCATACAATGCCTGCAGCGTCGTTCTGATATCATTGAAATCAATTTCCTGTGCATGCAAACTTCTTCCTGATGTTTGAATATGATACTTCAGCATCTGACTTCTCTTGTTGGCTTTGTATTTATACTTCATCGCCTTGGCCCATATTCTTCTTGCAACACGGCCAATCACACTGTATTCCGGATCCATACCATTACTAAAAAAGAAAGAAAGGTTAGGAGCAAAATCATCAATGTTCATTCCACGGCTTAAATAATATTCCACATAAGTAAAGCCATTGGATAATGTAAAGGCCAACTGCGAAATTGGATTAGCACCTGCTTCTGCAATATGATATCCGCTGATAGAAACGGAATAAAAATTTCTTATTTTTTCTTTGATAAAATATTCCTGTACATCACCCATCAGTTTTAATGCAAACTCGGTAGAGAAGATACAGGTGTTCTGCGCCTGGTCTTCTTTTAAAATATCTGCTTGTACTGTTCCTCTTACCTGCATCAATGCTTCGGCTTTTATTTTTTCATATACTTCTTTAGGTAATACATCAGCACCTGATAGACCTAGCAGTCGTAAACCCAATCCATCATTCCCTTGTGGTAAAGCACCATGCAATTCTCCGTTCTTTGGAATAACGGGCTTTCCATCAATACCAATATAAGTTGGCAATTCACCAGCTTTATATTTTGATTCAATGACTTTATTTACTTCCTCTTTTAAATTGTTAGCTAGTATATATTTTTCACATTGCTGGTCAATAGCAGCATTCATAAAAAATGCCAACAGCATCGGTGCCGGGCCATTGATGGTCATGGAAACAGAAGTTTTCGGATCGCAGAGATCAAAACCGCTATATAATTTTTTAGCATCGTCAACCGAAGCTATGCTTACACCACTATTGCCAACCTTACCATATATATCCGGACGAAAATCCGGATCTTCTCCATATAATGTAACACTATCAAAAGCAGTGGATAAACGTTTGGCTGGTTGCTCCACACTTACATAGTGAAAACGTCTGTTGGTTCTTTCTGGTCCACCTTCACCGGCAAACATTCTGGTAGGATCTTCGCCTTCTCTTTTTAATGGAAACACACCAGCGGTAAATGGAAAATGACCGGGAACATTTTCTTGTCCCTGCCATGTTAATATATCACCCCAATCTTTATATTTTGGTAAAACAACTTTTGGAATTTTTGTACCACTCAAACTTTTTGTCACCATTGGTTGCTTAATCACTTTATCCCGAACGGTGTATTCATAAAATTCTTTTTTATACTCAGCTACTTTGTTTGGCCAGTTGGTAATAAGTTTTTTTGCGACGGGAGTTAGTTGTTCGGTGTAGAAATCGATTTGTTGTTGGATCGCCTCACCCCAACCATCTCCTTGAGGAGAGGGAGTTTTAGATTCCGATTGTTTGAAGACATTTAATGTTCCGTGTAATTGATAAAGTTTGGTTGCAATAGCAGCCTGGTCTTTTACTAACTGATCATAATTTCTATTGTTCTCAGAAATTTCTGATAGATAACGAACCCTGTTGGCAGGAATAACTGCCTGACCCACTTTTGCTGTTTCTGCAAAATGATATTCACCAAAAGTGGTTTTTGTTTTTGCTTCTACTTTTTTGAGTAACAATTCAAACAAATGATTTACTCCATCATCATTAAACTTGCTGGCCATTGTTCCAACTATGGGAAGGTCTTCATCTTTCGCAGTAAATAATTGGTGATTTCTTTTGTATTGTTTTTTTACATCGGCTAATGCATCTAATGCACCGGCCTTATCAAATTTGTTTATGCAAACAAGATCTGCATAGTCCAGCATATTTATTTTTTCTAATTGTGAGGCGGCTCCAAATTCAGGTGTCATCACATACATACTTACATCACAATAATCAAGAATCGAAGCATCACTTTGTCCCACACCGGCACTTTCTAATATTATAAAATCATAACCAGCCGATTTGCAAATATCAATTGCTTCCTGTACAGCTGCACTCAATGCAGTGTTGTCTTCTCTTGTTGCCAGGCTTCTCATGTATGCTCTCGGATGCGAGATGGCATTCATTCTTATTCTATCGCCCAATAATGCACCCCCTGTTTTTTTCTTAGATGGATCAACAGAAATAACAGCGATTGTTTTATCAGTAAAATTGTTGAGAAAGCGACGAACGATCTCATCTGTTACACTACTTTTACCTGCGCCGCCAGTTCCGGTGATGCCAAGAACGGGTATTACACCAATCGAAGATTTTGGAGAGTGGTTAGTGAGGTTGTTCTCCGCATTAGTAATCTCTCTTGCTATCTTCCGTACATCTTTTACTTCACCCAACTTCATCGCTGTTTTGTAATCTCCTGTGCCATTCAGCGAAATATCACATTGCTTTATCACATCTTCAATCATTCCTTCTAATCCCATATGTCGTCCATCATCCGGCGAATAAATCCTGGTGATGCCATATTTATGCAGCTCTTCAATTTCATCTGGTAAAATAGTTCCTCCACCGCCGCCGAATATTTTTATATGTCCGCAGCCATTTTCCTCCAGCAAATCTTTCATGTATTTAAAAAATTCTACATGGCCGCCCTGGTAACTGGTGATGGCAATGCCCTGCACATCTTCTTCAATAGCTGTTTCCACAATTTCTTTTACAGAACGATTATGACCTAGATGTATGATCTCTGCTCCTTTGCTTTGCATAATGCGCCGCATAATATTAATAGCAGCATCATGACCATCAAAAAGACTGGCAGCAGTAACGATACGAACTTTGTTGGTTGGGGTGTAACTCATAAGTATTAAGAATGGGCAAATTTAGCCAAAAAACTAATGGCTGTTAGGAACTGACAGGAAACTTAGACCGGTGAGCTATAGTTAATTTACTGAGGAAAAAGTTCTATTTGCCTATATTTTGTATTTGCTGAGCAACGATATGCAGATGAATAGTGCGACGCAAGGGACGTTGATAGTAGCACTGGCGATGACAAACAAATTCTGTTTTGCTACATTTGCTGCATGCAGCATTTAGTAGAATCAATTGGCGCATTATATAGGCAGTGGCGGAATTCCGAAGCATTGAGCATCGATGTGCTTCCGCAAAGCGGCAGCGAACGGCGTTATTTCCGGCTGCATGATAAACAGGGATCGGTGATTGGTACCTACGGAGCCAATGTAAAAGAGAATGAGACTTTCTTTTATTTCACTAACCATTTTAAAGAAAATAATCTTGCGGTACCCCAGATATTAGCTGTTAGTGATGATAAGATGTTTTATCTGCAGGAAGATTTTGGCAATGTTTCGTTGCTGGATCATTTGGAGCAAAAAGGTTTTAGCCACGAAGTGTATGATCTTTTTAAACAAAGCCTGGAAGCATTAGCTCAATTGCATATAAAAGGTGATGAAGGTTTGGATTATTCGCAATGTGTTACCAATGCTGAGTTTGGCAAAGAAGCCATCATGGCTGATCTGCTTTATTTCAAATATTATTTTTTAGATGCATTGCGCAAGCCTTATGATAAGCAAAAACTGATTCATGATTTTGAAGCACTGAGTAATTATCTTACTCATACTGAATACAAATATTTTATGTTCAGGGATTTTCAAAGCCGGAACATAATGGTGCAAAATGTTGTTGGTGAAATCACCAACAACGGCTACTCTGTTCACTTTATAGATTACCAGGGCGGCATGAAGGGTGCACCGCAATATGATGTGGCCTCTATGCTTTGGCAAGCAAGAGCTAATCTTCCGGATGCATGGAAAAATAAATTGCTGGACGACTATATGAACAGTTTTGAAAAAATTATCGATCAGCCGATTGATAGAAATATTTTTAAAAGCCAATACAACGGTTATGTATTGATTCGTTTGCTACAGGTATTAGGTGCTTATGGTTTCCGTGGTTTGTTTGAAAGAAAAGCACAATTCCTTACCAGTATTCCATTGGCATTAAAAAATTTAAAAGATTTTTTTCAGCATCAAAGTCTGGGTATTTCTGTTCCTGAATTCAAAAAAGTATTGGATATGTGTGTGGCCGATGAAATCATTCAGCAGTTTACTCCCACACAAGCTACGGCTGATACACCGTTGCTTGTAAAAATCTGTAGCTTCTCTTTTCGTAAAGAAATTCCGAAAGATGACAGTGGTAATGGCGGTGGTTTTATTTTTGATTGCCGTGGTATTTTAAATCCCGGCCGTGTGGATAGCATGAAAACACAAACAGGCAGGGATAAAGAAGTAATAGATTTTTTGGAACAGCAAACTAAGATGCCAGAATTTTTAAATAGTGTGTTTGATATTGTGGATACTACGGTGGAAGAATATATCAAAAGAGATTTTGAAAGCCTGATGGTAAGTTTTGGCTGCACTGGTGGGCAACACCGCAGTGTATATGCGGCTGATGCGATGGCAAGGCATTTAAAAAATAAATTTAAAGTGAAGATTGAATTGAAGCATTGTGTGCAGGATGAAAAAAAATGGCAGAATCCATTGACACCCCCAACCCCTAAAGGGGAGTAATACAAGCTTTCACTATGGATAAAAAAATGCATAACGGGGCGACCAAGTTTCACTATCAACGAGCCAGAGAATTAAGAAATAATTCTACTCATTCCGAAACTGTATTGTGGGTCTATTTGAGAACGAAACCTCATGGTCTTAAATTTCGAAGACAACATCCATATGCTATTTATATTCTTGATTTTTATTGTCATTCTCTCAAATTGGTAATTGAATTAGATGGTAGTATTCATAATCTTCCCGAGAACAAATTATATGATGAAAAAAGGCAAATGGAATTAGAGGAAGATGGATTAACAGTAATAAGATTTACAAATGAACAAGTAGATAAAAATTTAGAATCTGTAATTAAGCAAATAGAACTATTCATACTAAGCAACAAAGATGAAAAATGATGCTCAATACTCCCCTTTAGGGGTTGGGGGTGCAATGATATTTAGTGCCGGCCTTGGCACAAGATTTAAACCCTGGACCGACAAGCATCCCAAAGCCCTGGCTATGGTGAATGGGAAATCTTTGTTGCAACGAAACATAGAATACCTGCAACAACAAGGCATTAAAGATGTAATAGTTAATGTTCATCATTTTGCGGAGCAAATAGAAGAAGCAATTGTTTTAAACGATGGCTGGGGCAGTAATATTTTGGTAAGTGATGAAAGAGATGAAGTGCTGGAAACAGGCGGTGGATTATTAAAAGCAAAAGACTTTCTCACCCCCGGTGAAAAATTTATAACCTGCAATGTTGATATACTCACCGATCTCGACATTAGCAATCTGCTTGCTTTTCATGAAAGCAACAAGGCGTTGATTTCTTTTGGTGTTACTGATCGTACATCATCCCGCAATCTTTTATTCAATAAGGAAAGCCGATTGTGTGGATGGAGAAATAACAGTACGGGTGATGAAAGGATTTCTATTGCCACAGAAGATCTTATACCGAAGGCTTATAGCTGCGTCGTGGTTTTTGAATATGACATTTTCCGCTTGATGGAAGAAGCAGGTTTCACCGGCAAATTTTCATTGATAGAGGTTTATCTCAAACTTGCATCCAATCATCTCATTATGGGCTATGATCATAGTGGCGACAAGCTGGTGGATGTAGGAAAACCAGAGAGTGTTGCATTAGCCGAATCCCTTTTCCCATAATAGATCTCCCACAAAGACACAAAGGCCACGAAGAAATGAATGGCTGTTGCCTTTTAAGTTTTGTACTATTTGTGTCTTAGTGGGAAAATTTTTATAAAGTATTGCAAATACCCTTTCAACGGTAGCACCACTTGCAGCCTTTTGTTTTATCTTTCCTCCTCAAACAACGTTTAACTATGAAGAAATCTTTTCTAAGTATTATTGCTTTGTTTATGTTCATCGGGTTATTTGCCCAATCCAAATATGATCATAAAGAAAGTTTCAATCCGCAATTCTATCCTTACCCCGGCAATGAATACCGCAGTGCCAGCGGCGAACCCGGACATAAGTATTGGCAAAACAGGGCTGATTATAAAATAAATTGCAAGCTGGATACTGCTACACATACTGTAAGTGGTGATGTAGAAATTTTTTACACCAACAACAGTCCTGATAATCTAAAATTTCTGTGGCTGCAACTTGATCAGAATATTTATAAAAAAGATTCCCGAGCATCCAGTACTACGACAGCAGAAGGTGGTCGTTGGGCCAATGCAAAATTTACGGATGGTGAAGTAATTAAATCAATCACCGCAGATCAAAACGGAAAATCATTTACACCAAGAACCATCACCAGCGATACCCGCATGCAGGTATGGCTGAATGATGCAGTAAAAGCTGCAGGTGGAAAAGTAAAACTTTCGATGAAGTTTGAATTTATGGTTCCTGAATATGGCTCTGATCGTATGGGAAGATTGAATACTAAAAACGGAATTGTGTATGAAGTAGCACAATGGTTTCCACGGTTGGCTGTGTATGATGATATACAAGGTTGGAACACCATGCCCTACCTGGGACAAGGAGAGTTTTATTTAGAATATGGTGATATTGATTTTACCGTAACAACTCCATCAAACTTAATAGTAGTTGGTTCTGGTGAGTTACAAAATGCATCGGAGTGCTATACTCCCGAGCAAATGAAAAGATGGGATGCTGCAAAGAACAGCGATAAAACAGTGATGATACGCAGTGATAAAGAAGTGAGAGATCCAAACTCAAGACCAAAAACTGCTACTACAACGTGGAAGTTTAAAATAGCCAATACAAGAGATGTAGCTTGGGCTGCATCAAAAGCATTTGTGCAGGATGCAGCTAAAATAAATTTACCAAGTGGTAAAAAAAGTATAGCAATCAGTGTATATCCGGTAGAAAGTATTGTAAAAAATGGCTGGCAACGTTCTACAGAGTTCACCAAAGCAAGTATTGAATTTTATTCTAAAAAATGGTTTGAGTTTCCTTATCCTGCAGCTACTAATGTGGCGGGCATAGTTGGTGGAATGGAATATCCCGGCATTGTATTCTGTGGCTCTGGTGCATCGGGTGGAGATCTTTGGGGAGTTACTGACCATGAGTTTGGTCACACCTGGTTCCCGATGATAGTAGGAAGTAATGAAAGAAAATATGCCTGGATGGATGAAGGCTTTAATACATTTATTAATGATGGCTCTACCGAAGCATTTAATAAAGGAGAATTTAAAGATGCCAGTTTCTTTGGCGATCCAAATTCACCGTTTATGGTGAAGTATACTTTTGGTGATGATATGGATGGCCTCTATAATATTCCTGATGTAATACAGCAAGGAAATCTTGGTGTGGCTGCTTATCTTAAACCCGGACAAATGATGACGGTACTAAGAGATGCAGTATTGGGTAAAGAAAGATTTGAATCGGCATTCAAAGAATATATCAGTCGCTGGGCATTCAAACATCCTACGCCGTGGGATTTCTTTCATACCATGGAAAATGTTTCCGGAGAAGACCTTGGATGGTTTTGGAGAGGCTGGGTATTGAATAGCTGGAAGCTGGACCAGACAGTAAAAACAGTAGAATATAAAGATGAAAAACCAGAGAATGGTGGCGAGATTGTGATTAAGAATTTAGATAAAATGGTAATGCCTGTTACCGTGTTGGTAAAAGAAGCCAATGGCAAAGAACATAAAATAGATTTGCCGGTAGAAGTATGGCAACGGGGTACTGATTATAAATTTACGGTGCCTACTACCAGCGAAATAAAAGAAGTGGTTTTAGATCCTGATAAAAAATTACCCGACTGGAATCGGGAAAATAATAACTGGAAGAAAAAAGGATTTTAATAGAAAGCCCCTTGTGAAAACGAGGGGCTTTTTTGTTGAGTTTTATAAGAGGATTCAATTAAATTTGAAAGAAGAAAATTTACAAGCGGCGAGTTGGCTGTAATTATGATAACCCTAAACTTCTATACACTTTTAATATTTATATCGCTTACTGTACTTTTAAGTTGTAGTGACAATAAAAAGACACAACTCACCAGTCAGACGATAAATTCAAATGAAGGCATTGCCATTGACTCTTTGAATTTTATTTATGACGGTCCAAAAAATTTCAATTTGGAGTATTTCCCAAAAAACGCAGTTCGCTCAGCCAAGGTTAAAGAATGCGAAATCACAGAACAAGACAGCTCATCCCGTAGTATTGCAAGAAATGTTCAGTTTGACAAAAGCGGTAATATTATAAAAGACGAGAATAACTTCTTTTCCTTTTGGTTTGAAGGAACAGTAAGGGGAAAATACAGCTATCAATATGATGAAATGGGGAGAATATTGATAATGAAAGGTATTCCTCAAGAAGATAGTAAAGACAGCATAATGACAATTTGGAACTACAATACTGCGGGAGGACTTTTTTCAAGAGATTATTATGAATTTGCAAAAATGCTTAAACCAGGTGCAGACAGACATTTACCAAACACAAAAGACTATGAAAAATATCCAACATGGAATAAGTTGCAGTCCTTCCAATTTTCGCAAAGACCAGACAGTGTCTCTATTGAAATATTTGTCGATAAAAAATCTGTAAACAAAGAAAATTATCAATTACTTTTTGACACTTCTAAAAAATTAAGAACAGTAATTAAGTTTGAAAATGGCTCTTTAGTTGAAAAAACTGACTACACACATGAAGCGAATAGTATTACTGGGTTTATCAAAAGGAAAATAAATGACGGCAAAGAATGGAAATACAAATCAAGAGCAGTTTTCAATGATAAAGGTAAACTTGTAGAAAAAATTGTTTTCAATGAAGATGGCTCTGAAAATGTGAAAATGACAGTTAGTTACAACGCTGACGGCACAATCAAAAACATAAATTATGATAACACAATTCAAGAATTTAAATACACTTACTATTGACGATTAACTGCAGCTATCATGCAGTTTTGTGCAAGCAGGGCTGGACGTTTGGGAATACATGTTCGTTAAAATATTTACACCAACTCCTCCAATCTCATCTTTTCCAATTCAATTCTCTGAGGACTTTCATCTACCAACGACCATTTTATTAACCGGATACAGCCGCCTTCTATTTCAATGCCTGTAATATCACCATCGCTAAAGCAACAGCAGCCAGTATTAAAATAAGAAGCATTCATTTTCATATAATCCATTGACACGGCTGTAAAACTCCGTTCCCGTTTTTTTATTTCATCCAATAGTTTGGCTAATTCTTCCTTATTACTTTCTTTCTCTGCCAGTTGAAATTGCTTGTACAATCTTTCCAGGTGAGTTAATGATGCAAATACCGGTTGATGAGTATGACCGGTAATCAATAACATATCTTTTTGCGCAGCTGCCCATTCATACATGATGACGTTGTGCATCGTTTTCTTTTCTGCATTATATGCCGGTGTGTTTGGGTTGATACGCAGCAATGCCTGCAAGGGTGCCCAAATCTTTGCAACAAAAAATTTACTGAACCAGTGACCATCACTTTGTGCATCTCCCTGGTGACCGTGGGTGAGAAAGATGGTGAGTTCTGATTCGGGAGTTGGGAGTTGGGAGTCGTTAGTCGGTAGTTTGGTAGTTGTTGAATTTACTCCCGACTGCTGACTCTTAACTAATGCCTTTAACACCACTCCTTCATACACTTTTACTTTTTCTCCAAATATGCTGCGCAGTTGCCACCAGGCAAAAGGATCATTATCCCAAAACAGATCATGATTGCCAAATACTTTTATAAACTTCTTCTTTTCCAAAAATTTTTTCTCCGCTTCAAAGCTGGCTTTGTTTTTCTTTCTTACCTGCCACAGATTATTTTCCCATAGCTCTTCGCTATCGCCAAGGTTGATAAAACAAAAATCATTTTTGTGATAATAATCTAATGCTGCAAGATAGTTAGGCTCTGCCGGCACAAAATCATCTGCACCATTTCGGCGGCCCTTATGCTGATCGGAGAAGATGATAAATTTTCCGGTTTGCTGATCAAATGGAATTACCAATCCTTTTTCTCCCGGTTGTTCTAAAATATTATCCACCAGTTTGGATAAGGCTTCAAATATTTTTTCCCGTTGCGGCCGGGAAGAAAATTTATTGGCCGCCCACAGCATTGGTTTGTGCAATATAAATCGGAGTATTCTTCTCATATATTTCTACCGGAAAAGTAACGACTAATTAAATAAGAGCTGTCAGCTTTTTGAAAGATGATAAATTTTAAATACAAGAACACGGATGACACTGACTTAACGCCTTCCTGTCGGCAGACAGGGATAAACATGGATTTTTCTGCTTCGCAGAAATCCAGGATTTTGATTTACCAAACCCAATCCGTGAAAATATTTTTTTTATGGTGTCACCTTTCATAAAAGGTAACACCATAAAAAAAATCCCATCCCGCCAAAGGCGAAATGGGATTTATATAATTCATCTAACAATTATTCTTTATAAATAACAATGCTTGCGCCTCTCTTCGAAAGCGGATTTTTTTCATCATTATATAAGTACAAATGATAGGTTCCGTTTGGAGCATTGAAGAGATCTACTGGTATAATACTTCCATAAGCTATTCCAGTAAATGTTTGTGTCTTCACCAACTGGCCCATGCTATTGAAAATTTTCAAACCAAGTTTAGTATAAAGGTCGGTCTGCATTCTGATGCTGAACCTTCCATTATTAGGTGAAGGATAAATAACCACTGCAGGGAATTGCTCCAGTGTAAGATGACGTTCCCCACATTCTTCAATTCTTATAGTACGGGATACAGTAGTTACACATCCTGCATTTGAAGCACTGTACAGAATAGTTTTTTGTCCAAGGCCTGCCAGAGATGGGTTGAATATAGCTGCTGTTACACCCGGACCGCTGAACGTACCACCGGAAGGTGTTGCAGTTAACGTAAGTGCGGGATCTGAAAGACAAAGCACTGCTGGTAAAGTAAAGTTTACAACAGGCAATGCATTTACTGTTAACACGGCTGCTGTTGATGTAACTGAACCACAACCTGCAGTTACAATTACCCTAAAACGATAATTATTCTGACCTACCGGAACTCCGGTTTGAGAATAGGTTGCAGCAGTTGCACCAGCAATATTTGTATAGGTAGTACCTCCATCTGTACTTACCTGCCATTGATAACTTAACGTACCTACACCTGTAGTAGCCGCTACACTAAACGTTGGATTACCACCTTCACACACAGTCATATTTTGTGGTTGTGCTGAAATTATCGGGAAAGTATTTACCGTTAATGTAGCAGCACTGGATGTACCCGGTGTACAGGAAGCATTTGATACAATAGCTCTGTATCGATAGTTATTAAACGCAGGTGGCACATTGGTTAATACTAAAGTAGGAGTAGTAGCTCCGCTGTAAACACCACCATTGGCTACGTTAGTAAATGTAGTTCCACCATCTGTACTTACCTGCCATTGATATACCAATCCAGTACCGGATGCACCAACAGTAAATGAAGTATTGGTTCCTTCACACACAGTTTGGTTAGTTGGGTTGCTGGTAATGGTTACTGCGGTAAGCACTGTAAGCAATGCACAGTTTGATGTAGCAACAGGCGAACATGTGCCAGACACAACAACACGATAGCCGGTATTATTTTGTGCCAACACTACTGCAGGAATGGTATAAGATGCTGATGTAGCTCCTGCAATATTTACAAATGGACCTGCGCAACCAGTTGCACTTACCTGCCATTGGTAAGTAATACCAGTGCCGGTTGCTGATGCAGTAAATGTAACAGACGTACCTGTACATGCAGTGGCACTTTGCGGCTGCGATGTAATTACTGGCAATGTATTTACTGTCAATGTAGCCGATGTAGAAGTAGCATTACCACAAGAGCTGGTGAGGTTTACCCGGTACAAATAATTATTCATTGCTGCTGTAGCACCGGTAATGTTTAATGTAGCAGTAGTAGCTCCACTATATACACCACCATTTGTTACATTGGTATAAGTAGTACCGCCATCTGTGCTTACCTGCCACTGGAAAGTAGCAGCACCTGCTGCAGAAACGGTAAAGCTTGCATTACCACCTTCACATACAGTAGCATTTACGGGCTGACCGGTAATGTTTAATGTAGTAGCAACAGATAGTGTGGCGCAATTAGAAGTAACAGATAATGGCGCACAACTTCCGGTTACAATAACCTGGTAAGCCGAACCATTCATTCCGGCTGTTACACTTGGTATAGTGTAACAGTTAGAAGTAGCACCTGCAATATTTGAAAATGTTCCGCCACAACCGGTAGCAGATACTTGCCATTGATAAGTAAGATTGGCACCTGTAGCAGTAACACAGAACTGTGCACTGGCACCTGTGCAGGATGATACATTCGTTGGCTGACTGGTAATTGCTGTAGCAGCATTCACCGTTAATATTCCCGGGTTGGAAGTTGTACTTCCACACTGTGTAGAAGCAATACTGCGATAGCGATTATTATTTAATGATAGTGTAGCTCCAGTTATAGTTAAAGTAGCTGTTGTTACTCCGCTATACACACCACCATTGGTTAGGTTGGTATAAGTAACGCCACCATCTGTACTCACCTGCCATTGGAAAGAAGTAGCAGAAGCTGATGTAATGCTGAATGAAGCATTACCACCGGCACATACGGTTTGATTAGCTGGTTGTGCTGTAATAGCAGGCCCAGAACCCGGTGTTATAGTAAATGTAATATCTCTTGTTTGTGTAGTAGCACCTGTTGCTGTACCGGTAATAGTAATGGTGTAAGAACCGGCTGCCAAAGTATTAGTACCGCTTAATCTTACCGTAACACTATTACCCGGCGTTACAACATTGCTCGGTAAAAAGCTAACCGTAGTACCAGCAGGTGGAGTACTTGCTGTAAGTGTAATAGGATTGGTAAAACCACCTGATGCAATTGTACCTAATACAATATCCATGGTTGCTGGCGCAGGACAAGCTGCAGTAGCAGGTGCAGGACTTGTGAAAGTAAATCCACCACCAGATGGAGGTATAATAGAAGTCCAAACACCACGACCATGTGTACCGGCAGCAATGGTACGATCCATTGGTCTGTACTTGATCATATCAGTACTTACATTCGGGAAAGTTGTATTTGGATTCCATATAGTTGAAGTGCCATTTAGTAAATCAGTTTCCCAAACACCAGTAGCTGTTGCTATGAATGCTTTTGTATCTGTATCAGGATGAAACAAAGCCCATCTTACCGGCATATCAGGAAGATTACCATCAGAGGCAATCCATGTAGTTCCACCATCTGTTGATCTCCAAACATTGGTAACACCAAAATTTGAAAAACAAGCAATAAGATTTTGATCCGATGAACCGGTTACGATACAATTTAAGAAACCGGCAGAGCCAGCAGGTGTAATGATAGTACTGGTTGGCGTAGCAGTGTTAGCAGCATCCAGCATAACCAATCGGCTGGTTGTTCCATTACTTGTTCCAAAAAATACTCTATCAGCAGTGTATGGAGATACATGAACTGCGGATACCTGCAAACCACCAAAGTCAGCAACTGTTATAGTAGCAGAAGTATTACCTGTCTGCGGATTTTCCCATCGTATATAATTTCCATTACCACTACAGAGATACATTCTGTTTCCAACATTATCATAATCCCACGGACTTACAAATCTTCCGCCGGTAAAAGATACATTTCCCCAGCTAAGGCCTCCGTTAAGAGTTCTTCTGATATTATTATTAAATGCAGAGCCAAATTGAAATTGCGGTTCATTCTGATCGAATGCGCAGAACATACCATCACCACCATAAAATTCTATGGAGCTATCTAAACCCGGATGATTTAAGCGATGCATTCCATTATCCTGTGCTCCCGCAATAATATTATTTACTTCAGTTGGGTGAATAGCTACTGAGTAAAATTGTTTTATTCTAAGTCCTTTATTTCTATCAGAAGCCGTTGTACCATTATTAGTAGAATAGTGAATACCGCCATCGCAGGCAAACAATAATTTAGAACCACCATCCCACCACTGTATGTCATGCTGATCAGCATGTATATAAGTAAGAGATGATGGGCCTACCCAACGGGAAATTTGTGCCCATGAGGTACCACCGTTAGTCGATCTAAAACAATCGAGTCCACCAACTATTACCTGATCAGGGTCTGCTGGATTAATACCAACAGATAGATCATACCAACCCTGGCCATTAGCCCAGGTGGCACTTGGTTGTGCACCAGTAGAAGCCCAGTTTACACCACCATCTATAGATTTCCAGATTGTAGGAACCTGGTGACTGGCATTATCAGGACAAGCATACAAGGTATTACCATTAATACCCATTTCTGTACGCTGATTAAAAGTAGTAAAAGGCGTTGTGGCAGCGGTCCATCCTGCACCGGGTGTAACGGTAGTTGGCACATCAGTAAAACGGTAACCCGATGTACTGAATATACCAGTTGTTACATGTAAACGTCCTGCGGTTGCAGTTGTACTTATTTCCAGATCACAAACACTGGTTCCAATACCTGTTGGTGTAATATCAGTCCAGGAAGAACCTCCATCAGTTGAACGTTGTAATCCATTACCTCTTGTACCCAAGTAAACATTTCCCAGGTGGTCACAAAGTATTCTCGTTCCATTTACAAAGGAACTGGTGCTGGATAAAAAATTCCAGGTAGTACCACCATCTGTACTTTTAAAAACCCCAACACCTCTTACCGCATCTGCATTAAAATAAGATTCCCCAGTACACAAATACATATTGTTTTGAAAACCGGGACGAGGATCCTGGCAGATATCTGCAATAGCAAGATTGGACATAAAATCATTTACTGGTGTCCAGTTGGCGGGAGCAACAGTTATATCCGTTGTTTTCCATAAACCACCAGCCACACTACCTGCAAATACTGTTTTATGCGTTGGGTCTAATGAGTCAACCATCGTAGCCCTTATTCTTCCAGATGTCTGATCATCATTTTGACGGGGATTACCATTTATCCGGGAGAAATCTCCGTTAGGTCCTCTTTCAATCCATGAAAGAGCATCCGGAAAATTTTCATTTCTTCTGGCAGTTTTTGCCTGTTCAGTTTGATCAATAGCAACCCAAAGTTTGTTCCAGGGAACTTTACCAGTTGCAGGATCTTTTGTTTGCAATACCATCAGCTCTGTAGCCTTATCCATACCATCATAATGGTTATCACCGGGTTTTCTTACCTTATTATTTTCAGCAAGGTTTTCGGTTTTATTTTTTTGTGTGCATCCTGTTGTAAGAATGGCAACAGTAAAAGCAAGAAATAAAGAGGCAAGGCAAAGTGTAAAAACTTTTCTCATAAGCAGCGATTGAAAATTTTAGAAGATAATTTTTATATGGCTTGTGAAATTAAGAAAATAGTAGAGACGAACATGGTTCTGTTTCAAATAGATTATAAATGGCAAGGGCTTTGATTTACTTTACGGCTATCATACTTATTTCCACATTTACAAACTTGGGAAGGGCTGATACCTGAACGGTTTCCCGGGCAGGAAAACCTGCTTTAGCTCTGCCTTCGACAGACATATCGCTTTCAAAATATTTACCATATACCTGGTTTACTTCCCCAAACTGGTGCATGTCAGTAATAAAAATGGTAGTTTTTACCACATCGTTAAAATCCATGCCTGCTTCCTGTAATATAGCTTTCAGATTGTGCATCACCTGGTGAGTTTCTTCCTGTATGTCTTTGTTTTTTAACTCCCCGGTGGAAGGGTCAATACATATTTGCCCAGAAATAAATAACATGTTACCAGCCAGAATTGCCTGGTTATATGGGCCGATAGGTGCAGGTGCATTGGTGGTGGTAATGATGGTTTTACTCATGTCTTGTTTTAAAATTTACAAAGACGAATTTAGCTTTATACGTTTTCTTTGCAAAAAATAGAATTATGCTGGTGGCAATAGTGGCAAATGAAGAAACTAAGAATGAGATGATGGCCCATGGCTTTCAACCAACTATGGAAATAGTGTGGGTAGAAAAACCAGTCAACATTCCCGGTGCTGCTGCTTATATTGACCTTTTGTTTTCTTCTACCGAAAAAAGATTGGAAGAATGGCAGGGAATAACATCTTCACTATTTATCATTAACGATGTTATGAAAACCAATGACCAGCTTCCCGCAAATTTTGTCCGCATCAATGGCTGGCCCACTTTTTTAAATAGAACAATTATAGAAGCGGCTGCTGATGATGATGTAAAAGAAAAAGCGGCTAGCATTTTTTCCTCTTTCAATCGCCAGGTAGAATGGGTGCCGGATGTAGTTGGCTTTGTTTCTGTCCGGGTGGTGAGTATGATCATCAATGAAGCCTTTTTTGCACTGGAGGAAAATGTAAGCAGCAAAGAAGAAATCGACACTGCAATGAAGCTGGGTACTAATTATCCATACGGCCCTTTTGAATGGGGAAATAAGATCGGGTTGAAGAATATTGTTTCTCTTCTTGAAACATTGGCTATAAATAATCCCCGTTATCAGCCTGCGGCATTATTAAAACAAGAAGCTGTATACCAATGAGTTTATTATTAAACATAGATACCGCTGCAGATATTGCTTCCGTTTGCCTTTCAGAAAATGGCGAAAAAATTGCAATTGCCTTTAATGAAAAAAAGAATGATCAGGCTGCATGGCTTCATCCGGCAATAAATGATTTGCTGAGCAAAAACGGACTTTCACCTAAAGATTTGCAGGCCGTGGCGGTAAGTATTGGTCCGGGCTCTTATACGGGTTTACGAATTGGTCTTTCTGCAGCAAAAGGTTTTTGTTATGCTTTAAATATTCCATTACTTACTGTCAACACATTAAAGTTGCTGGCTTTTGCAGCCCAAGCTGAGGCTGTAGATCTGATATGCCCCGTTATAGATGCCCGGCGCATGGAAGTGTTTACCGCTACCTACGATAAAAACCTCGTTGAAATAAAAAAAGCTCATTCTTTAATTGTAAATGAAAATAGCTTCCAGGAGTTTTTAATACCTCATAACGTTCTTTTTTGTGGAAATGGTTCTACAAAGATCCATCAGATTATTGCTAATGATAATGCCTTTTTCTCTAATACTGTTGCAGATACATATCATCTCGCTATACTGGCCCATTCTTTGTTCTTGAAAAAAGATTTTGCAGATACGGCTTATACCGAGCCTTTTTATGTAAAAGATTTTTATTCAACTGTTTAAAGCTATAACTTAACGCTTTTTTATTAACAATTAACGTTTGCATAAAATACGACACTATCGTATTTTAGCAACCACCTTTATTTAACCAATGAACATGAACACTTACTCCCTAACCTTAAACAATTCTCCAGACGATGGTGGACTTCTGAAAGTAGATTTGATGAATGTAAAGAAAGCTGCCTTGACTATCCGGGCTTTTAATCACAAACTCCGTCAGCAAATTTTGAAACTGATTGATGAAGAAGGAAAAATCACTGTTACCGAATTGTATGTGAAACTACGTCTTGAACAATCTGTTGCATCCCAGCATTTAGCCATTTTGCGCAAAGCTGGTTTTGTAAACACTTCCCGGGATGGAAAATTTATTTACTACTCCGTAAATGTTAATCGCCTGAAGGAACTGAATCAGTTTATTGATGACTTATTAAACTAAGTATTTATTTTTTTTAACGCTGCGTCCTGCCCTTTGGCGGGACGTTTTCTTTTTATTAAGCTAAATTTGCCCCATAAAATTTGACGTTATGTACATCAAACAATTATATACCAGTTGCCTGAGTGAAGCTGCTTATTATATTGAAAGCAATGGTGAAGCAGCAGTAATAGATCCACTAAGAGATATTGATACTTACCTGCAATTGGCCAATGAAAGAAAAGCCACCATCAAATATATTTTTGAAACACATTTTCATGCAGACTTTGTAAGTGGCCATATCGATCTTAGTAAAGCCACTGGTGCTCCTATCGTTTATGGACCTGGCACCAAAACTAATTTTCCGGTGCATGTTGCTAAAGATGGTGAAACGTTTAGTATTGGTGCACTTACTATTGAAGTGTTACATACACCGGGACATACGTTAGAGTCTTCCTGCTATTTATTAAAAGATGAAACTGGAAAAAATAATTGTGTGTTTACTGGTGATACTTTATTTGTAGGCGATGTTGGCCGTCCGGACCTTGCACAAAAAGGTACTGAGATAACGATGAATGATTTAGCAGGAATGATGTTTGACAGCATTCATGCAAAATTATTTCCATTGGCCAATGATATAATTGTATACCCCGCACATGGCCCGGGTAGCAGCTGCGGCAAAAACCTTGGACCTAATACCTCCAGCACTATTGGTGAAGAAAAACAAGCAAACTATGCATTGAAAGCTGCTTCCAAAGCAGATTTTATAAAAGAAGTAACAGAAGGCATTCCCGAGCCTCCTTTATACTTCCCTATCAATGCGAAAATAAATAAAGAAGGATATGAAAGCCTTGAGGCCGTGATTCAACAAGGATTGAAAAAATTATCCGTTGCTGATTTTAAAAAAATGATGCAGGAAGATGTGATTGTATTAGATACAAGAAATGCTTCTGTTTTTACCCAGGGTTTTATTCCCGGTTCTATAAGTATAGGATTAGAAGGACGATTTGCAGAATGGGCAGGCAGCCTACTTTCTTTTACCTCTCCTATTATTTTGGTAACAGAGCCAGGTAAGGAAAAAGAAACCATCATTCGATTAGCAAGAGTTGGTTTTGCTAATGTAAAAGGCTACCTGGATGGTGGCTATGAAGCATGGACCAATGCCAGTGAAGAAACTGATATGATAATAGATGTGGAAGCGGATGAACTGATGATGGATATACCACATGATGAAAACCTGGTGGTAATAGATGTCCGCCGGGAAACAGAATTTGCTGATGGACATTTAAAACATGCATTGAACATTCCACTGAACGAAATGACAGACCCTGCAAGCATGGCTAATCTTGAAGAAACACAAAACCTGTATGTGCATTGTGCCGGCGGCTATCGTAGTGTGATTGCCTCCTCTTTATTAAAAAGACAAGGCATACATAATCTAAGAAACATAGTAGGTGGCTGGGGCAAAATAAAAGAAGAAGAGAGATCCGAAATTGTAAAGGAGAATAGTGTGCTTAACTGATAGCACGGATTATAGGATTAATACAGTATCACGGATGAAAAGATAAATATAGGATTTTGGGATCGATACAGAGCTGCTAAAGCATCTGTGATTTTAATGGCTACTGTCACCCATACGTTAACCAATGGCAAAACAAATACTGCTTGTACTTTTTTTTATTTCATTGATCGTAAATATTACCTCAGTACAACTTGGTAATGAAACTCTTCAATACTTTTCAAAACCTCTTATTGTTTCTTCGCTGCTGATTTATTTTCTATTGCAAACAAAGGACACAGCAAATGGCCTGGTGAAATGGGTAGCTCTTGCATTGGTCTTTTCTTTGATGGGTGATGTGTTGCTGATATTTGTTCCAAAAAAAGATATTTTCTTTTTACTCGGCTTGTCTGCTTTTTTAATTGCTCATATCTTCTATATCATATTCTTTCACCTGGTGCGGATAAGAGAAAAAGTGAAAAGTAATATATGGCTGTTACTGATAGTAGTGGTTTATTATGCTGCTTTAATTATTTTGCTATCCCCACATCTTTATGAAATGATGTTGCCTGTTCGCATTTATGGCATTGTAATCAGTTTTATGTTTATGCTTGCTATGCATATGTTATTTATTAAAAATAAAATAGCAGGTAAATGGATGATGCTGGGAGCATTGTTATTTGTGATATCTGATTCCGTATTGGCGATAGACAAATTTTACAAACCATTTGAACAAGCTGGTGTTATTATCATGCTTACGTATGGACTGGCACAGTTGTTTATTGTGAAAGGAGCAATTGGCTATATAAAAAATCACGGATTGACTGATTAGAATGGATTTGAGGATTAAAAGAGATATTTGTTCCCGGTAAAGGATTTTAGAAAAATGTTCATCCGTGTTAATGCAGATGAAGTGTGCGACGCAAGGGACGATGCCCTTCCGAAAAGAACGATGACAAAATAAAATTTTCTTAATTCATTCATCCGGGCGGGCCATTGAAAAACCTGCCCACCGGCAGGGAGGCAAAAGCTGGTGAAAAAACATTTTATGCGACAAACAGATTTTTTAGTGATCGGATCCGGAATTGCAGGATTGACCTATGCATTGAAAGTGGCTGATCAGTTTCCGGATAAAAAAGTATTAGTGATGACAAAGGCTGCGGCGGATGAAACCAATACGAAGTATGCACAAGGTGGCATTGCCGTGGTCAATGACTTGGAGAATGATAGTTTTCAAAAGCATATCGAGGATACATTGATTGCTGGTGATGGACTATGCAATGAAAAAGTGGTGGGGATAGTAGTGAAAGAAGGTCCGGACCGGGTGCAGGAATTAATTGATTGGGGTGCTAAGTTTGATAAAGAGCAAGACGGTGATTATAAAAGAGGAAAGGAAGGCGGCCATTCAGAATTTAGAATTCTGCATCATAAAGATGTGACGGGTAAAGAAATGGAAAGAGCATTAATAGATGCAGTGGCAAAACAAAAAAATATTGAATTCATCAAGCATTGTTTTGTGGTGGATATTATTACGCAACACCATTTGGGTTACCTGGTAAACAAAGCAACACCTGATGTGGAATGCTATGGAGTGTATGTGTTGAATCTTGAAACCAATAAGATTGAAAAGATAATAGCCAAGATCACTTTGCTGGCCACGGGTGGTAATGGGCAAGTATATCGTACCACTACTAATCCATCTATTGCAACAGGCGATGGTGTGGCGATGGTGTATAGAGCAAAGGGCAGAGTGGAGAATATGGAGTTCATACAATTTCATCCCACTGCATTGTTTGAACCGGGAGTGAAGGGACAAGCATTTTTAATTACAGAAGCGGTGCGGGGTGATGGTGGTATTCTTCGCAATAAAGATGGCGAAGCCTTTATGGAAAGATATGATGATAGAAAAGACCTGGCGCCGAGGGATATTGTAGCAAGAGCAATAGATAGTGAAATGAAACGCACCGGTACAGAACATGTATGGCTGGATTGCCGGCATTTCAGCAAAGAAAAATTCACAGAGCATTTCCCGAATATCTATCAAAAATGTTTGAGTATTG
>JANNMN010000009.1:0-105413 GCA_031397865.1 Chitinophagaceae bacterium | reverse complement strand
CAAGTTTGTTTGATAATTCCTTAAAGCTTTTATTTTGTCCGGCACAACTTGAAAATGTTGTTATGGTGATTGCTAAAAATATAATTACGCGTCCCATATTATGTATTTTAATGAACTCTGCTATATAATTGCCACCAACGTTCGAGGCTTTGTGCAGTTGGGGAATTAACCAACTGTCTGCCCGGAACTGAAGCTAAATTTATAACTAAAAGCCGAAGTTTAGAACTACTGCCCAACAGAATTCCGTCCGCCGGATATAAAGCTTGGATATGCACTGCCGATGATTGTACTTCCGTCAAGCCCCAATTGCACAAAACCTTTTGTTGGTGGCAGGTTTTCTTCACGTTATCTCAAATAGAAGTCAAGCCCTGTCAATGGGTTTTCCTTGAAATATGTTTTGTCTTCGTGCATTTCAAAAGCAAAGCTGAAAATTTTCTTTGCTCTTTCAATTTCGTCTGCTTTTGGTAGAGTAAAAAGTCTTACCGCTTTTGCTTTCCACATTTGTAAATAGCCAAAACTTAAATTTCTGATATTTTCATTTTCGTCAATTGTTCCAATTATTATGTCTGCAATTGTCGTCCATCCTCCAATATTGTTGAACATTTTCAACATTGCTTTTTTAAGGTCAAACTTTCCATTTTTATAAATTTCTCGTGCCTTTTCTAATACTTCAACATTCAGTTTCTTTTGCAAAAATTCAATAACAACATTTCTAATACCTATAAACTCATTGTCCAAATTTGCAATTGCAAAATCGTAGGCTTTTTGCTCATTTAATTTTGTCAAGGCTAAGAAAGCTGTCTTCTTTATTTTGATTTTTTTGTCCTGCAAAAAAGGTTCTATATTTTGAGAAAATTGTTTGCCATTGGTTTCTGCAAGTCCGCAAAGCGATGCAAATATTTCTTTATTTTCTTTAAGGTTGTCGTTATAAATTGTTGCAAAATCCGTAATTACATTTTTCAAAGAAAATCTTGCAAATTCTCTAATTGATGCAGATTTGTCTGTTAAAAAGGAATGAATTAATTGACTAAAATGACTTTGGCTTTTAAGTTTGTAAAGCACTTGAATTCTAACTCTTGCAGATTTGTCTTTTAAAAGATTATTGATTTCTTCCTGTGATAATTTGTCAAAATGTTGAAGAGCAAAATTGCGAATTAAAAAATGCTTGTCATTTAGCAAAAGCGTTATTTCACTTTGAATTGTGTTTGCAGAGTTTGAAATATGTCTGGCTAAAAGTAAACGGGTCTTGTCTGAAAAAGAAGGGAAGTTTTTGAAAACATATTCTTTGTTTTCTGTCAAGATGAAATTAATAATTCCATTGTAAACAGAACTTAAATCTGTTCGTTCTACTTTTTGCAGCCATTCAAAAATTGAAAGATTGTCAACAAAAGCATTAATAAACTGTGGCTTTTTGAAATTCTCAATTCCCTGCAATGCAGACTGTCTAACTATTTGCACCCAATCAGCTAAACGATAAATGATAAATTGAATAGCTTTTTCGTTGTTGGAAACTGAAAGTTTTTTAACAGCTTTCTCTCTAATGTAGCCACTGCTATTTAAAGATGCAATGGATAAAAGTTGTACAAACTGCTCTTGTGAAAATATATTTTCGTAAAGGTCAATATCAGATTTTGATATGTCGCAATGTTTGAGCGTATCGTAATATCCTTTTTTGGTCTCAATTTTTGCAAACAGTCCGATAATTGTGTTACAAGTTGCGTTTTGAATTTCTTTGTTTTTGTCCTTTAAATATGGAATTAAACTATGGATTGTTGTTGGGTATCCATTTTCTAAAATTTTAGTCAAGGCAATAAGCCTTTCTTCAAGGTTGTCTTTTGGAAAAAGCCAACTCTGTTTTTTGTTGCTTAAAATTTCTATGTAGTTCCAAATGTCCATTTTGCTAAGCGTAGGGTGTCCGATAAACTTGCCACCAACGGAAAGGGCTTGGCGTTGTTGGGGGATTTGAAAAACGTCCGCCCGGAACCGAAGCTGATGCGTTGCTGATGTACAAGTTAAGATAAAATGCTCACCGGTGTTTGTCCTGCCCGAACAACTGCTGCCATGTTGCTAAAGATGAAGATTACAACGTCCTGCCCCAATAACGCCAAACCCCATGTTGTAGGCAGCCCAAGTCGTCCAGCGGTCTTTATTCTACTCGGTAAAACAATAATTTTCAATTACCAATGATTCGCCAAGCTCTTTATCTGATGCAAAGACGTTTGTTTGAAATATTTCCCCTGTCGCTCTATTTTTGAGTAACGCTTGTTTTTGATTGAACATAACTTTTGATGTCCCTGAATTAATTGTTTGCTCTTCGCCAAATAATATCTCAAAGGTTTCATCAAATAAAGTCCTACTCATTTTTTCAATGGGATTTGTGTTCATAGTTTTTGTCAATTTAATTTTTGTAAATGTAGTCTTGCTTTGTCCTTTGTTGGCTTGTTCATATCGTCTAACATTTTTCTGTACATCTCGTTGTCTGTGTCGGGCAGAAAATTCACAACATCTGTAAAAGTGTCTTTTGCTTCTTTAATTAGGGAAGCCTTTAAGTATATTTCACCTAAGTCAAAGTAAAGGTCTATACTTTTTTTATTTGCGATAAGTTCTTTAATGTCATGGATTGCTTTGTCATGCAAACCCAACTGCGAAAAACATTTTGCTCTATTCTGCACATTCCAAGGTTGGCTACCATTATTTTCTATTGCGATTGTATAACACTTAACTGCTGCTTCAAAATTTAGATTTTCGCTATAAGTTCCTGCCAAACCTTCAAAGGCGAAAGTGTAAATATTTTGTTTGCTTATTGGGTTAGCAATTGCACCTCTACAAATATCATCAATGGCAAGTGATATTTGTTTTCTTTTATCAAAGACACTTGACCTTGCTCTATATAAATCTGGGTCATAAGGTTTTTCAGCGATTGCTCTGCAATAGTTGTCAAAAGCCTCATCGTAATCTTCGCTTTGGAATGCTTCATAGCCAAGATTCAAATAATCATTTGATTTATCTTTTGTTGGGCTTTGATAATTTGAGTAATTTAATCTGTCATGCTCTACAATGCAAAATTCATTGTAATGGAGAAATTTTTTAAAATTCATTTCGACCAGGTCTTGTGTCGGAATAAGGGTTGTTTTATAATTTGATGGCTCAATTATATTTGAGTCAATGTCAAACAATACTTCATTTTTGTAAGTCATGAAATAGAAATTGTCTAACCCTTTTGTGGGTAGATAAATGTCATAAACTGTAATTCCATTAGTGTCGTACCCATAGATTGAATAACCGATTGGGTCTGTCGTGTTAGTCTTTTGTAAGTTCTCTATTAAAACTTTTATTTCGTTCATCGTATTTTTTGAATGCTAATTAAAAAGAAGGATGTGTCAAATGGGTTGCCTACAACGTTCAGGGCTTGCCGAAGTGGGGGAAATAGAATTCCGTCCGCCCGGCTAACTGAAGCTAAATTTATAAATAAAAGCTGATGATTTGTACATAGCTAAATTAATAACGTCCTGCCGGATATGAAGCAAAATTGAAAAACAAAAGTTGAAACACGGCTTCCGTCCGCCCCCATTTTGGCAAACCGCCTGTTGTATGCAGCCCGTACGAAAGCGTTAACCAGCTTATTGATTGCTATTACTTAGGGTGGTTGCCAGGAAGCGTGGGGCAAATGAAGCTGTTGGGGCTGGTTGGCTTCTGTGCCGATGGTTTTGTGCGCCAGCCCCAAGTGCTTTATTTGCAGCTCGGACAAGTTAGCTGACTGTTTTATTTCCAAATGAACAGTAACACCGATCTTCTAAATGGGGTCTGCCCAATATTGCTGTGTCTGCCGATGATATTGTTGCTGCCGATAGGAGCTTTGTGTCCACCGAAAAGAAGTTTATAAAAGCCAAAGAGAGTTTTGTTAAAGATGGCGGTAATTATGTCAAAGCCAAAGGAAACATTGAAATCGCCATCGGTAATTATGTCAACGCCATAAGGAATTATGAAAGAGCCAACGGTAGTTTTAATGTTGCCAAACGGAATTATGCTGTGTCCAGCCCGAATATTACCAAAGACCGAAGAAAAAGTGAACAAGCCAAAATAAAAAGTACCCTGTCCGCAGGGTACTTATATATAATAGTGTGTCTAACCAAATTAGTCTTTACGGTTTTTGAACTCCAATTTGCTAACCTGTTTGTATTGTGGGCTTGTAGCACCATACACGGACTTAACATATTTCTTAACGTCGAGGGCAGTATTTACCAATCCGGTTAATGTATTATAGAGTGTATTTTGTCTTGCAATACGACTGTTGCTCCAATTTGTATAGGTGTCAACTACAGCCGTATTTGCAGTTTTAAGAGCAGCTAATTTTGCCTGAATTGCCGCCACAGTTAAATCTGCCTCATTTGGTTTGTAATTACCATCAGATGCCAGCAACTCTACTAATTTATCGAGATGTTCAATTTGCTGATCGTAACTCTGCTGGCTGGATGAAATTGTTTTGTCTGGAGCTGTTGGTTCACTACCTGCCGGTGGCTGGGCTGGTGCTGCTTTTGGTGTAGCTCTTTGCCCCTGAAGCTTTCTGTTAATAGTTCTTGCATCTTTTACAGTTTGGGCAGATGCATCAGTTGCATCTAAGGCATTAATAATTTTTGTTGCATAGGATTTTAATGTTTTAAAAGCATCCATCCTTGCATTAGTTGCATTATTAAATGCGGTTTGAGTGTTTTTTACTTCTTTCAATACGTTTTGCGATGCTGTAAATTGTGTTTGCAGGTTAGCAATTTTTAAAGCTTCCTTTGAAGGATTGTAGGAGCCGCTATAACCATTGCAGAAGGAAATTAAATCTTCAAAGTTGGCTACATTTTTGGCGTGGCCAGTTTCTGATGTAGAGGGCATAGTTTTAGGTTTAAGGTGTTAAAAAATGATTTTATATACTTAGCAGTCGCCAGTTTTGTAACAAATTTTAATTACTAGACCGCTTTAATTCTTTTATTTTTCCATCAAAGCCATGGCCGCTTCAAATTGAGCAGTCGCTTCATCAAATTGGTTAAGGAATTCAGCTCTTTCTATTTTATAAACCTGCAAACGGCCCTTAGATGGATAATTTATTTCAATTTTATTTTTTTGCAGCAGTAATAATTTTTGAGTTAGAAAGTTCTTGTAGACGAGGCTGCTTTCAATAAATTTAATCTGCAAATCAGTAAGCACTCCATATTTTCTACATTCTTCTAAATCATTTTTAACTTTATTTATATTAGATTCATCATAACGCATAATTTTTACAAGAAAAGCTTTTTTACCTTCTAACGTATTTAAGCTATTTAAAACCTCTATCCTGTAATCTTTTAACTCGAAGTAATTATCTTTTTTGTAATCATCTTTTTCCTTTCGAAGCATTTCCGATATTATTTCAGAAATCCTGTCATCATATGATTCTGCTATTTGCTGCGACCTGACAAAACCTGAAATCTTTTTCCCATCTGATGAGTATTCATGAAAATTTGGATTACTCAATAATGGACGAGCATAAAATGTACTACCCCATTCTAAGTTTTTAATACCTCTTGATGTAAAATCCGGCTTTTCTTGAACAGTAGCTTGTGCACCCGAAGCATTTCTATCAATGGTGTATTTTGAAAAAATATTTAATTGTAAAACAAATTTTGAAATTATTGAATCAAATCCTTTCTGAAAAATCGAGGATTTATCATTTATATAAGATTCATAAAACTCTTTTTCATTGATATAAGTTGCTATCTGGTTATCTGCCAATATTTTTGTGTCTTTTATCTTTTGTTGGAGCAGTTTACTATCAGAAGGCTTAATAATATCATTGTCTAACTTGCTGTACTTGCTTAATGCGTCCATGTAATTCTTTGCAGCTAATGCTTTCTCGGCTTCCTGATAAAGCGGTATATTGGAAATAGGATAATACTCTTTCTGTTCAGCATTTAACTGAACCCCACCCATAAACCCTTTTTCGTAGGATAAATCCCCTCCGATATATTTATATAAAAAATACTGATTTTCAAGGAGGCTATTTGTATAATCTTTAATAGTGGTTGTTGCCCAAGAAGTATTATCAATAAATGAATAGCCATTATCTATTCTTTCTGCTTCGGAATATGATAATGCCTTTTTTACCAGCTCATATTCTTTTTCAAATTTTATAATGCCCTGATATTGCGATGCTCCATTTTCATATCCCATATACTGTGGTACTATCTGTCCTTTGTTATCTCTTTCAAGAAACTGATAATAACATTTGTCTTTGTAAACATACTCCTTGCTTCCAGAGGGGCTTGTCAGCATCCAAGTGCCATCCGCATAACTTTCGTTATCGTACTTTCCATTTATTTTTATATTTTTAAAACCGTCGTTAATAGTAACAATGCCGCTATAATAGCCTTCATCAAAGTTCATTTCAATAGTAGTTGTCTGTAACTGCCCCCAGGTTCCCCAAGCATAGCCGTTACGGGTTAGTACCTTTGACCTTTTTTTATATGAAATTACTTCTATCCATTTTCCATGGGCAAATCCGTCTTTGTAATTAGCTTGAAGTGTGACGGAACCTGTGCTGTAAGAATTATTTGTTCCAAAATCTTTCATAGTTATTGTATAATTCCATAAGCCATTTTTTAGCCCGCCTTTGAAATTGCCTGAAATTATTTGGTCAAAACCAGTATAGCCCTCCAAGCCTTTGAATACATATTTAAAAGACCCTTGTTTAATGTATTCACGGGAATCGGGATCTTCATAATAGGTATATGTAGCGTTTCCATTTTGTACCCTTCCATCATCATAAGCTCCGTTATAAGTAACCAGTTTTTGTGCCTTTATTTGTAGGCAAAAGAAGAGGACTGGGAGTAAATAAATAACTTTCATCAAAATTTACAATGTTAGAAGTTAAAAAATAATTTTAGTTGTGTGCTTTTTCAATTTTATTTAAAATATTGTCTTTCACATTTGATATTTCTCCGGCTATAAGTTTAATCATCATTTTGAGAAAATCAGTTTAAATGGCAGCTTAATTAGCCACCAAATAAATTTGAATGGAATTGCCCATAAAGGTTTCCAAAACGATTTTTTAGTGGAAGATTTTTTTACACCCCTCTTACTTCCGCTTTCCTTTGCTCTGATAGTATTTAGTTTACTAGGAAACCCATTTGCCTGCACTTTATCACCTAATTTTCTTGAGGCTAAAGCAGATGTTTTTGAATATTTCTCATCGTCATTGTTTATACTTCTGTATTCTTCATCAGAAAGTTCCAAATCAATAAACTCTGTATTGTACATATCATCTCTAATATGTTTGGTGATGCTAAAACTGTAAATAGCCATAATAGAAATATATTTTGAATGTAATTTATCTTACCTGATACAAAGCCACTTGAAGCATTTCATCCATTTCGTTCATTCCGTTCATTCCGCTTCAACAGGTTTTATCATTAAGATTTATTTTATCTTTCCTGTATGATTACTGCTGCAATTCGCCAAAAAATTGAAGCCCGGTACGGCAAGCCGCTACGCTATTCAAAAGATTGCGATGGATTGGCAAACAGTATCAACAAATCTTGTCATGAACGTGTTAGTGTTACTACATTAAAAAGATTGTTTGGGTTTGCCAGAAGTGTAGAGCAGCCAAGGCTATATACTTTGGATGTGGTTGCGGCTTATATTGGTTACAAAGATTGGAGTAGCCTGTTAGCCAACATTGAAAACATTAGTGTACCAACTGCTACAAAACCTAAACAAGTAGACGGTTTTCCAAATGACATTCACCTGCTCCATCATCAAATATCTATTACGCTTACAACACAAACCGTAAATACAAAAAGGATTGTTAGTCTATGCAGGCAATTGGGCAAGCAGACAGAAATATTTCCTTTTGTTATCGAAATGATTGGTATTGCCGCACGACAAAAAAATATTCAGTTCTTAAAACAGGTATTTAACCTGCCTATAATTTTTGACGAGAAAATTCATAGCCCGATACAAATGTATTATATAGGCCAAACGATGGGGCTAATGTTGAGAAGCCATCCTGATATTTCTGATGAACTTATAGAATCGCTTGCTGCCAATAAAAATGCACAGCAGTATTTTATAGAATGGTTTGTTGATGAAGATTACCTGCAAGGCTATTATGGTAAACTATTAGATGCTTATCACCGTCACAAACAGACCGAAGTACAGGATAAGTTATTTTATTTTGCTCTAAAATATAGCCAGGCTGTACAAACCGGCAATGTTATTCAACGGATAAGCTGGTATAAAAAAATAAAAGGATTAAAAATACCGGCGCACCTTCATGAAATTCCGGCTGCACGTTACACAGGTATTTGTCTTTCAGAGGAATCAAGCCATCATTTCAATGCGGCCTCTCCATATTACCGGATTATCCAGCAATATGCGTATATAAAGGATTATGAAAAGGCGATTGGGTTTGTTCTCTATCTCTGTAGGGAATTATTCAGGAGTATGAGGACTGATTGGCTGGTGCAGGTTGTAAGTGATTTTGAAAACCACCATGAAAAGCCAGTAAAGAAGGCGAAAACGCATTGGGGTGCTAAAGCACAAAATGAATTTCTGATTTATAAAGTCTATGCAACCCTTTTACAAGGGAATAAAAGAAAAGCTGTTCAATATTTCAAAAATGTTGACGCAAACCTGTTTGATCCGTTTATTTACCAACAAATGCATAAGGACTACATCTATGTTTCCGAAAGGCTGAAAGAGAAATAAAGCGCAAAATCATTTTGTGAACTGTACAATGGTAATAGAAATGACTACTAAGCTTATTCCGGCTATTTGTTTCGCTGTTAGTTTTTCTTTATAAAAAAGCAGTCCTGCTAATATTGAAACAACTAAAGTGAAGTTGCCTAGTATATTAATCACCAATACCGGAATTTGCTGAATTGCAAGATTGAAAAACAAAGTACCGCCAACCAATAAAGCAGCTAATATGAAATAGTGCTTTATATTTTTGATTGATAATTGCCCCTTCTTTTTAATTGCCCCTGATTTTGAGAATAGCATCCATATTAAAGCAGTTATAGTAACACAACATTCGAGAATAAAGGCTAAAGGAATTGCCCCAAGCCATGAAGCAGAGAATTTGAATAGAGCATACGTTATTCCCCAAAATAAAGATGCAAGCAAAGCGTAGGTTGCTCCCTTGTTCCATTGTATTCCTTTTTTATCAAATTGAAAAGATTGAGATAATAATATTCCCAAGAAGGCTAATGCAAAAGAAACAAAATAAATTGCTTTGAAAGTTTCTCCTAAAATAAAAACAGCGGTCAGGATGCTAAAGATATTAATAGAAGAAAGCGGAACAGATATACTTACCGGCGAATAATTTAAGGATAGTAAATAAAATACAAGGCCTAACGAACAGACTAAACAAAGTGCCACAGTTTTTATGTACTGTAAAGATGTAGCTCCTGCATTAATTGTAAGATTAGTATTGGTTTTAAAATGTGATAAGAGAAACCATGTTATTGCGAAGCAGGAAGTAGCTATTAAACCACGAAATAAGACAATGTTGGAAAAACTATTTGATTTGCCTGCAGTTTTCCAGTAAACATTACTGATGCCAAAACAGAAAGCACTGATTAACCCAAATAAATATGGCAGCATACATTCTGTGTTTTTTAATAAAGAAACGGAAATTTAGTGAAGAAGCAAAAGGAAGGCCGCCGTCAGGCGGCTTTCCTTTGCTTCTTTTTTGTCTTTTGTCTCGTCGAATTATAATACTGTTTGCAGTGCGTTGGCAATTGCAGCTCTTTTGCAAGGTTGGCTTTTGTGCGGTTGGTTTTGTGTGCCTTGCAAATGTGCTGCAATGTGCGGTGGGTAGTTAGAGACTTCGCATTGAATGTCTTGTTACTTGAAGGTGAACGAAATGCTGAAATAGGGTTGCATACAACTCAAAAATATGCGAAAGTTTTGAGGGATTGAACTTTCGCTTTTTTTAGTACTTTATTTATAATCAAGGGGTTGAAAAAATTGTTGCCTATAAAAAAACTTTCGCAAATACGATTTCGATTACTCGAGTTTTAAATTGTCAAGTGGGCTTATTATCTGTAGCATATCCCGGTTTGTCACATGCAGGTAGCGCATTGTTGTTTTTAAATCATTGTGTCCTAATAATTTCATAATCATGACAACATCAGTTCCTTTGTCTAATAAATGAGTAGCAAAGCTATGCCGAAGAGCATGGATGCTGCCTGGTTTCAGAACACCAGCTTTTTTCTTTGCAGCTGCCAGTACTAATTGAAGGGCTCTGGTACTGTAGGGGTCGTCTTTATATTGCCCCGGAAAAAGATATCCGGTTTTTGTGGGCCTGTTTGTTTTCCAGTATTCTCTTAACATCACCAGCAAAACGGGACTGAGAGTAACCATTCTGTCCTTTTTACCCTTTGCCTGCTGAATAAGGATGCACATTCTATTGCTATCTATATCTTTTGTTCTGATACTTACCACTTCGCTTACCCGTAAGCCAGAAGCGTAGGCAAGCATTAGCATAGTTTTATGTTTGATATTGCCCGCAGCTTTTATAATGGCGGTAATCTCATCCTGGTTAAAAAAATGAGGTAACTGTAATTGTTTTTTTGGTCTTGGTATTTCCCAAAAAAACTTTTCCCTGCCCAGTACCTGTTCGTAATAAAATTTCATAGCATTTATCCGGCTGTGCAAAGTGTTTTCTGTCAGCATCAATTTTTCATAACAATAGACAAGGTATCGCCGCAGATGCTCAGGAGTAAGTTCATCAGCAGCTATACTATTTATCGTTTGCAACAGTTGCGCCATCTCGTTTATATATGTTTTTGCGGTGGAAGGGCTATAGGCTTTTAGTTTAAGTTGTTGTTGCATGGCCGGTAATACATGGGCATTTACGGCCTGTATCCTTCCCGTTTTATAAATGGTAAGCTTATTACTTACAGGTTTGCTGATGATTGCAGCCTTACCGGATACACCAGCAGCTTTTTTTATAACGACAGCTTTTATAGGTAGTAGTTTGGCTATAGTCGCCTGCTTGCCTGCTTTTTTATCAACAAGGTATTGATGCAGGGCAGATTGTTGAATGGTGGCAAGTCCTTTCAGTGCAAAGAATATTTTATTGTAGTTCTCTTTGCTTAGTGGTGCATACCAGCATTTGTTGGTGTTACTAAATTTAACTACCCCGGTCTTTTTTAAGTTTCCCTGAATTTTTAAATTTATTTCGAAGTAAATACCAATGCATTCAATACCACGATGCTGCAATGGTTTTAGTATAATTGTTTGCATTGTTGAATGTAGCAAATTAATAAGTCAGACTTTGCATCTTCTCTTTCACCCCACCAAACCATTCATCTTTTAAAATACTAAGGATGATGCTGTCTCTTCTTCCACCACTGGCAGTGGGCATATGGTTGCGCAGTATGCCTTCTTCTATACAACCAATGGATTTCATGGCGGCTATACTTTTTGCATTATTGGCATCGGCTCTAAATTCTAATCGATGCAGGCCCCATTGCTCAAAGACATAGGTGAGTAATAATAATTTGCAATGACGGTTAAGTCCTGTTCGCTGAAAATTTTTTCCATACCAGGTGTAGCCGAGCTGTGTGGTAAACCATGGTTGTTGTATATCATAAAATCGGGTGCTGCCTGCATAGCGGTTTGCTTTTTTATCAAAAACAATAAAAGGATATTCTTTTTTATCCGCAAGATTTTTTACAGCGGTGCTTAAATAGTTGCGAAGATTGTTTTCACCGGCGGCAGTTACTAATCCAAATTTCCATATCTCCGGTTCGTGTAAGGAGAAAGGTAAGAGATTTTCAAAATCATTTTCCTCTATCGGTCGCAGCAGCACTCTTTCATTTTCGAGAATGGGTTGGTGTTGAAATATATCTAGTCCCATACAATTAATTTAATTGATAAAAAAGATTCTCTCATCTTCCCTTTAGGGATATTTTAAGTTATCTCTTTAAGAAAAGACAATGAGGGTTCTCACCTTCCCTTTAGGGATATTTTAAATTATCTCCTTATGGAAAAACTATGAGGGTTCTCACCTTCCCTTTAGGGATATCTTGAATTGTCTCTTTAGGAAAAAACTATGAGGGTTCTCATCTTCCCTTTAGGGATATTTTAAATTGTCTCCTTATGAAAAGACTACGAGGGTCTAAGAGGGTATTCTTTTTATATCAGCACCCAATTGTTTCAATCTTCCATCAATATCCTGGTAGCCACGGTCTATCTGTTCTATGTTTTGAATAATGCTTTTTCCATCGGCACTTAACGCTGCTATTAATAAGGCCACACCGGCACGGATGTCGGGACTGCTCATCGTTATGCCACGCAGCATCTGTTCTCTTTCCAAACCAATTACCACGGCACGGTGCGGATCGCAAAGAACAATTCTTGCTCCCATATCTATCAGTTTATCTACAAAGAACAAACGGCTCTCAAACATTTTTTGATGAATAAGTACAGAGCCTTTGGCTTGAATGGCCGTTACCAACACGATACTTAACAGATCAGGAGTAAAGCCCGGCCATGGATGATCGTAGATGGTCATTACTGATCCATCGAGAAAAGTTTGTATCTCATAACTTTCCTGCGCCGGTATATGTATATCATCACCGGTAAAATTCATTTGTATACCAAGCTGCTGAAATTTTTCGGGAATGATACCAAGATGTTCAATGCCTGCACCTTTAATGGTAATATCGCTTTGTGTCATAGCAGCCAGACCGATGAATGATCCTACTTCAATCATATCTGGCAACATGCTATGCTGTGTGCCACCGAGATAATCAACACCTTCAATAGTTACCAAATTACTACCGATGCCACTGATTTTTGCACCCATTCTATTCAGCATTCTGCAAAGCTGTTGTATGTACGGTTCGCAGGCCGCATTATAAATATTAGTTGTTCCTTTTGCCATGGATGCAGCCATGATGATGTTGGCGGTTCCTGTTACGGAAGGTTCATCTAATAACAGATCAGCACCTTTTAAATGCGGTGCTTCCAGGTGAAAGAAACCATCTTCATCATGATAAGTAAAGGAGGCGCCGAGTTTTTCAAAACCAATGATGTGAGTATCTAGTCTTCTTCTGCCAATTTTATCACCACCGGGTTTTGGGATAAATGCTTTTTTAAATCTTGCCAGCATTGGTCCGGCAAACATGACTGATCCACGAAGCTTTCCACTTTTCTTTTTATACGCTTCGCTATGCAGGTAATCTATGTTCACATTATCCGCCTGGAAAGTGCAGGTATCACGACTGATTCTTTCTACGTTCACATTCATCTCTCCCAATAATTCTATCAGCAGGTTTACATCAATGATGTCGGGAATATTAGTGATGGTTATTTTTTCCGGAGTTAATAATACTGCACTGATAATCTGCAGGGCTTCGTTTTTAGCTCCCTGCGGAATTATTTCTCCTTGTAGTTTTTTCCCACCTCGTACTTCAAATGAATGCATGATATACACCCCCATCCCCTAAAGGGGAGTTTAGAATTCTCTAAAAAAATAATTTAGTAAATAATAAATGTAAAGCTAAGAAGTAGCAAAAGTAATCGCTTAAACTTTTATGAAGGATTAGATAATCACGGGAATTAATTTCCTAAGTTCCCTTTTGGCACATCCCGATATTTTCGGGAAGGGACAGGGTTCCTAATATCTCTTCTTCTTAAAACCACCACCGCCGCCGCTGCCAGCACCTCTGTTGTCACGGCCATCATTTCTACGGCCACCGCCACCGCCGCCGCCGCTACGTTGTTGAAATTTACCACCGGGTCTTTTGCCATATCCGCCACCACGGTTGTCTCTGCCTTCCACTTGTGGGCGGAATGCTTTTACATATGGAGTGTTGGTAAATGTAAGTTGCCCTTCGGTGATGCTGGAAAGTTCACTTTGTATAGCATCATCATGTACTATTTCTTTGTGCCAGTTATTATACGCCAGCTTCATGTAGTATGCAATAGCATTGGCAAAGCCCAATCTCTTTTCCGGATTTTCTTCTTTCAATGCTTTACCGATTATTACTTCCAGGTTTTTACCAAGGTGTAATAATTTAGGTTGCCTTTTTGGATAAGGAAGGGGATTTGGTTTTGCCTTCAGCGTTTCCCTGGTAGGAATGGGATAGGGAGATTTTACTTCTAATGTAAAATCTGATATAAGAAATAAATGATCCCAAAGTTTATGACGGAAGTCTTCCACATTTTTTAAATGCGGATTTAAAAAACCCATCAACTCGATAACGGCCTGTGCATTTCGCTGGCGACGTTCAGGTTCTTCGATGGTCATTATATGTTCCACCATTTTCTGTACATGCCGGCCATATTCCCTCATGGTAAGGTGGTTCCGGGTCGTATTATATTCCATGTTATCTATATCCATTGCAACAAATGTAGAGAAAGAAATCGGAAGTCGGAAGACAGAGAACGGAAGTCTGAAGTCAGAGATCTGATGTGAGAGATTAGTTATAAAAATTGTTTAAGAGATGTTTGGTGGGAAATGAAGGTTTTAAAAGCCCCTTTAGGGGTTGGGGTAAAAAGAAAGGGGCCCCGAACCAAGGCCCCTTTTACAAGCCACCATCCTCTTCCACCTAAGAGGTCGTTTAAAGAAAAGTTGATTGAACACTACGCAGATGGCTCGTTATGTTACGGAACCCCTACTTGTCCTGCACCACTTGTAACATTGAATCCTGCCTTAGCATTGCTTCTGCAGGAGTTGCCACTACCTAGCCTATCAACCGTCTCAGTATGATTATTCAACACAAGGTGTTGAGATGTATTATTATTAATAAAAAGAGCTTCAAATTTTCCGGCTGAAATATTATCAAATTTGATACCAACAGGGCTGGAATCAGAATTATTTTTCAAAAAAGATAATTCAGGTTTACCTGCAATGATATCCCTTGGCCGGATGTGTGAAGGAGTAGAGTAATTCATAAGCCACAGTTTCGGTTTATATTATATATATCGGAAATAAAAGTAAAGCAGTTGTGTGATGTACGCAATAGTAAAACAATGCAGTAAAAACCATTTTTTTATTTCCAGTTTTACATTTGGGTGACCGGCTATTTACTTCGTAACAAACGAAATCAACCAATACCTTTGCGGGCACAAATGATAATTGCTGTTAATACAAGATTCTTATTAGTTGATTACCTGGAGGGTTATGGATATTTCATACAAGAAACCTTTAAAAGAATTACACAACAATACCCGGAGCATCAATTCATTTTTATTTTCGATAGACCGTACGATCAACGGTTTGTATTGGGTAATAATGTAAAAGCAATAGTGGTTGGCCCTCCGGCAAGGCATCCTCTACTCTGGAAATTATGGTATGATATAAAAATACCTGCATTACTAAAAAAGTATAAAGCGGATGTTTTTGTTTCCTGCGATGGATTTTGCTCTTTACGAACTAAAGTGCCGCAGTGCCTGGTAGTACATGATCTGTCTTTTCTTCACTACCCATCCTTTATCAGGAAGTCGCATTTGTTTTTTTATAAAAAATATACACCAAAGTTTTTGGCCAGAGCAAAATCGGTAGCCACGGTGTCTGCATTTTCAAAAAATGATATTTTAAAACAATATCACATTGAAGAGGATAAAGTGGATGTAGTATTCAGTGCTGCCAAAGAAAATTTTATTCCTTTAAACTTTGAAGAGCGACAATTAGTAAAAGATAAATACACCAACGGTAAAGAATATTTTTTATACACCGGTGCTATCCATCCCCGAAAAAATTTATTGCATCTGCTGAAAGCTTTTTCACTTTTTAAAAAAAGGCAACAATCAAATATGAAACTGGTGCTTGCCGGAAGGCTTGCCTGGAAATATGAATCTTTTATACAAGATCTGCAATCTTATAAATACAGGGATGATGTGGTAATGACCGGCTACTTGCAGGAGGGTGAACTGATAAAAATTACCGGGGCTGCATATGCCATGGTGTATCCATCTCTCTTCGAAGGTTTTGGTGTGCCGGTGCTGGAGGCAATGCAATGCAATGTGCCGGTTATTACTTCTGTAAATTCCGCCATGCAGGAAATAGCTGGCGATGCTGCATTGTATGCCGATGCAGAAAATTATACCGCAATAGCCGATGAAATGAAGTTGTTGTATAAAGATGAAAACCTGAGAAAAGAATTAATACAAAAAGGACAGCGACGGGCAAAGGAATATAGTTGGGATAAAACAGCCGATTTGCTTTGGCAGAGTATATTAAAAGCGGTCAGTTGATTTGGTTTACCTTTGCTGCCGTTCAAATTTTTATATGAATAAATCTACAATAAACATTGATGTGGTAACGGATGAGAACCGGGTGCCACATTCTATCAGCTGGAGTGCCAGTGATACTTCTATTGAAAAAGCACAACAGGCAAAAGCCATGATGATCTCTTTTTGGGACAGTGCAGAAAAAGCAGCTCTGCGCATCGACTTATGGACCAAAGAAATGATGGTGGATGAAATGGCCGATTTTTTTTATCAAACGATGATGACAATGGCGGATACCTATGGCCGTGCCACCAAGTACACAGACCAGGTAGAAGAGATGAAAACCTTTGCCAAAGATTTTTATGAAAAATTCAGGGCAAGACAGTTGAAAGAGAATAAAGCAGATTAAGAAATGAAGTCGGAAGTCGGATATCAGACCTCATACTTCCTACTTCAAATACTATCAATAACATTAAACTATAAGAACCATGAGTCTCGAACAAAAAATAATGGCAGATTTAAAAACAGCCATGCTGGCGAAAGATGAAGCAGCATTAAGAAGTCTTCGTGCCATAAAGGCCGCCATCATTATTGCTAAAACTGCAGAAGGTGCCAAAGGAGAAATAAGTGAAGAAGAAGAAACAAAAATGTTGCAGAAATTAGTGAAAAGCAGAAAAGATTCGCTGGAAATATTTCAACAGCAAAACAGGCCTGAGCTTGCAAAGAAAGAAGAAGAAGAAATAGCAGTGATAGAAAAATTTTTACCCAAACAAATGAGTGCTGATGAAGTAAAAGCAGAACTCACTGCTATTATAAGTTCAGTTGGTGCATCATCTCCTGCCGATATGGGTAAGGTAATGGGTGTAGCCACCAAACAACTGGCTGGCAAAGCTGATGGTAAAACCATCTCTGCATTGGTGAAGGAGTTGTTATCAAAAAGTTGAATGTTTATTATTCAGTAATAACATTTTCATTTCATCGTTAACTCACAAACGAATCAATGTTGCTTGATATCATTTTTGCTGTCATCATGGTGCTGGCCCTTTTCAAAGGTTATCAGCGGGGATTGATAGTAGGTTTGTTTTCATTGGTGGCAGTTATCATCGGACTTGCGGCAGCTATTAAATTATCAGCTGTAGCGGCAGGATATATAGGAAGAGCAGTAAAAATTTCTGATCAATGGATGCCGGTTATTTCTTTTGCAGTGGTTTTCCTGATAGTTGTTTTATTAATTCGGCTGGGTGCCAATGCCATTGAAAAAATCGTGGAAGTGGTAATGCTAGGCTGGCTCAATAGACTATGCGGTATTATTTTATATGCGGCTATTTATCTCGTCGTATTTAGTGTGTTGTTATTTTATGCAGAGCAGGTAAAGTTGTTGCAACCGGAAACTATACAGCAGTCTGTTACGTATAAATATGTGCAGCCATGGGGCCCGAAGGTGATCAATGCAGTGGGTAATATCATCCCTTTGTTTAAAGATATGTTTGGAGAACTGGAACAATTTTTTGATGGAGTGGCAAAAAAAATCTGATTATCCATATTGGGCTAATTTTTAGCCTTCTACCCTATAATGGTAAATATTAATTTCGAAAAGATATTTGTTTGTAAAACATCTTTTTAAAACAAGGTCATTGCACCTATATTTGTCCGATTGGCCTTCATTTCTACAGCAAACTGCTGAATTTTTGCGCCAAATCGACTATTTTAGCAACCAAGAGATACCCTTATCAAAAAGCAAGCATTGAACACATTGCCATGGAGTACGAAATCAAACAAATAGATAAGTTTAAATTCATTGAAGAAGGCAACGGAGAACCGCTGGTGCTTTTGCATGGCCTGTTTGGTGCCTTAAGCAATTTTGCACCACTGATCGAATATTTCCGCAATCATAATAAAGTGATTGTGCCTATGCTTCCACTGCTGGAAATGGATATACTGCACACTTCCGTGGGAGGCCTTGCCAAGTTTGTAAATAAATTTTTAGAAGCAAAAGACTTAAAAGGTATTCATCTGCTCGGCAATTCATTGGGCGGCCATGTTGGCTTAGTGCATGTATTAAAACATCCGGAGAGAATAAAGTCACTCATACTCACGGGCAGCTCCGGTTTGTTTGAAAATGGAATGGGTGATAGTTATCCAAAGAGAGGTGATTATGAATACATCCGCAAAAAAACAGAACTTACTTTTTATGATCCGGCCATGGCCACTAAAGAACTGGTGGATGAAGTGTATGGTATTACTATCAGCCGCATTAAAGTAATCAAGATCATTGCTCTTGCTAAAAGTGCTATCCGTAATAACCTGGGAGAAGAAGTAAGCCAGATAAAACTGCCAACTTTATTGATATGGGGAAATAATGATAACATTACTCCGCCATTTGTAGCCCAGGAATTTCATAAGCTGATACCTAACAGTGAGCTTCATTTTATAGATAAATGTGGGCATGCTCCGATGATGGAGAGGCCAGATGAATTCAATGCTATTTTGCTTAAATTTTTAAAAAAACTCAACGAACCTGCAACAGTTGCCTGATAGTTGTTGTCCTGATAATGCAAACATGCATCAGTATAAAATAAAAACGAGCCGCTATCCATGTTAACCCGGGAACTTTTATCTCAAACCCTGCCTTCCCTTACTCTTACTGATAAGGTACATCTTGCTTTGCAATTGATGAATGATAACCAGGTTACTCATTTGCCAATAGTAGAAGCAGAAAAATACGTAGGTCTTATAAGCGAAGATGATCTGCTGCAGGCCGAAAATGATCATGATACACTGGATACTTTACAACAATCATTTGCGGCTGTTTCAGTAAAAGAGAATGAACATTTTTTAAAAGCAGTCCAGTTAGCTGCGGAAAATGCATTGAGTGTAGTGCCGGTAATAACAGAAGAAAATGAACTGGTAGGAACAGTTGCCTACAATGATTTATTAAAAAATGCGGCGGAGTTTATGAGTTTGAATGAGCCGGGTGGTTTGGTAGTGCTGGAGATGGAAAGCAACCAATATTCATTTAGTGAAATAAGTAAGTTGGTAGAAACAAATGATGCGCAGATAACCCAGTTGAATACAAACAATGATGCAGAAACAGGCTTAATGCAGGTTACCATCCGCATCAATAAACCGGAGATATCAGACATCATCGCAACCTTTCAACGGTATGATTATAATGTAAAATATTTTTTTGGCGAAGAACAATATACCAATGAGTTGCGTACTAATTATGACAACCTGATGAATTACCTGAAGATCTGACATTTCTTCAACCGCCTTATAACGATAATAAAAAATGAGTATAATTTATACTTCTTGTGCGGACAGGTATGTTTATCAATAAAAAATATTACTTATTCTTTTCTTTTGTATTGCTATCCAGCCAATTTGTAGTGGCACAGCAATCTTCTGCTGATTCTGTAATTGCAATAGCAGATACCACCTCGCCAGCCGATAACCGGATGATAACTGTTGGAGAAATTATTATTACCGGCAACAGGAAAACAAAAGAATTTATCATGCTGCGGGAAATCCCTTTTAAAAGTGGAGAGGAGTATCCGTTGCAGGTAATCATACTAAAGATGGAAGAGGCCCGCCGCCAATTAATGAATACTTCCCTTTTTCATACGGCAGTTGTAGCTGCTAAAAATTTTGAAGGAGATAAAATAAATATAACAGTAATAGTAAAAGAAAGATGGTATCTCTTCCCTGTTCCATATTTAAAACCCGTAGATAGAAATCTAAATCAGTGGATAGTTGAACAAAAGGCCAGCCTTAACAGAGTAAATTATGGGGCCAAGGTTTTATATAATAATGCCACCGGTAAAAATGACAAATTCCGCATGTCTGTTATAGCCGGATATACCCGACAGCTTTCATTCAGTTATGACAGACTATATATTGATAAAAAATTAAACTGGGGATTGAAAACAGGATTTGCCACCGGTAATAACCGGGAAATGAATTATACCACTATAAATGACAAGCAGATTTTTTTTAAAGATGAAAACAGTTTCGTCAAAAAATTTATCAATGGGTATGCAGAACTTACCTATCGCCGGGCTATTAAAGCAAGACACAGTTTTGGTGTTAGCTATAACATTGATGAAGTAACAGATACCATTGTAGCATTGAATCCCGGATATTTTGCTAAAGGTGAAAACCGGATATCTTTTCCAACGGTGTTTTACAGTATGAGCTATTTTGATCTCGACTATATTCCTTATGCCACCAAAGGGTATGCAGCACAAATAGGATTTAGCAAAAGCGGTATTAATCAAAATTTCAATTTATGGCAAATGAGTGCCAGGGTTTCTGCAAGCTGGCACATGTGGCCTAAAATGTTTTTTAACCTCAATATGTATGGTGGTATCAAACTTCCTTTTAAGCAACCATATTCGAACAAAAGATTTTTAGGATATGGCGACACTTTTTTGCAGGGTTACGAATATTATGTGGTGGATGGGGTGACAGGCGGTTATTTAAAAGCAACTATCACCCGGGAAATCCTAAACTTCAGCATTCGTATTCCACCAATAAAAAAAGGCAAAGAAGCAGAACGGATACCGGTTCGCATATTTGCAAAAACCTATGGCAATACTGGCTATGTGTATGATCCGGAACCTGGGCTAAACACTCTATCCAATAAAATGCTATACTCCGGTGGTTTTGGTATTGATATTCTTACTTTTTATGATGTTACTTTTAAGCTGGAGTGGACCTTTAACCAGTTAGGACAAAACGGTATATTTGTTCATCGCAAATCAGTTTTCTAAAAATAACGAATGAAGGCAGCTATTTACAGCAGGGTGTTTGAAGATGAGCAACAAAAAGATGTGCAATTGTTTTTTGATGAGCTGGCTATTCAAAAAATTGAACCGGTTATTTTTCAGCCGTTTTTTGAACAAATAAAAGACAGCGTTCATTTACCGGCAGATACCAAAATTTTTTCGACAGCAGCAGATCTTACAGAAGAAATTGAATTCATCATCAGCCTCGGAGGTGATGGTACATTGCTGGATACGATCACATTGGTACGGCAAAAAAAGATTTCCATCATGGGTGTCAATTTTGGCCGCCTTGGTTTTTTAGCCAGCATTGGCCGGGATGAAGTGCAGAAAGCGGTAAAAGCTATTGCGCAGCGAACATATGTAACAGATGACAGAACATTGATACATGTGGATGCCGATATCCCCTTGTTTGGAAATGTGCCCTATGCATTGAATGATTTTTCTATTCATAAACGGGATGTGGCTTCGATGATAAAAATTCACACTTATTTGAATGGGGAGTTTTTAAATACATATTGGGCTGATGGTCTCATAGTGGCAACCCCCACTGGTTCTACTGGTTACTCATTAAGTTGTAATGGCCCGGTTGTATTTCCAGATTCGGGCAGTTTTGTAATTACACCAGTGGCACCGCATAATCTGAATGTTCGTCCTATTATTGTTCCGGATAATAATGTGATTTCTTTTGAAATAGAAAGCCGTTCAGATCAAATCATTTGTGCACTGGATAGCCGTCGGGAAATAGTAAGTAAGGATGTGCAGCTGGCCGTAAAAAAAGAAAAGTTTGATATAAGCCTCGTAAGGCTGAGTGAAAATAATTTTTTACAAACCCTGCGTAATAAACTTACTTGGGGCCTGGATAAAAGGAACTAAAGATTTCCCGAATTATAAGAAAATGCTACTTTTATCGTTCTAAGTGAATCCCGACCATATCTAATCAGTTATGATGAAAAAATATATAGCCGCTGTTGCGTTTTCTCTTATTGCCACATTTTCATTTTTCAGCCTGAAGGCTCAGAATGCGGTGGTACAGGAAGGTGAGTTTGGAATTGGAATAGGTGCCGGCCATTATTTTGGTGATCTCAACACCAGAGCCAAATTCAATGCCCCTAAAATAGCTGCTACGGCTTTTTTCAGAAAAAATTTCGGCAATTATATAGCTCTTAGAGTAGGAGCCAGTTTTGCGCAGCTCGGTTATTCTGATCAGTACAACACACATAATGAATACATGCTTTCCCGCAACCTAAGTTTCAATAGCAAAGTGTGGGAACTTAGCTTACAGGGAGATTTTAATTTCTTCCGCTTTATGCCCGGCGAGCCGGAATTTAGTTTTACACCTTACATCACTTTTGGCGCAGGGGTATTTAGTTACGATCCTTATGCTTATCTACGGGGCGAAAAAATTCCGTTGAGACCATTAGGTACCGAAGGCCAGGGCAGTCCTACATATCCCGATCGCAAGCAATACAGCTCCATGGCCATTTCTATACCGTTTGGTGGTGGTATCAAGTATTCATTAAATGAAAGAATTAATATTGGTTTTGAAGTATTGCATCGCTTTACCAATACCGATTACCTGGATGATGTAAGCAAAACGTATGTGAACCCCGCCATCTTTGCTCCCAATCCAGATGGAAGTCCTTCTAATGGACAACTTCTTTACGACAGATCTTATGAGCTTGGAGAACCTATCGGCATCATTGACCGTGCAAGAGGAATGAGCAAACAGAAAGATCAGTTTGTAACAGCAATGTTTCATGTTACATTCAATCTGCAGTCGTATAAATGTCCTACGGCTTACTAAGAGTTGTTGGATTGAAGAAAATCACCCATTAGTAGTATAAATAATTGCCCGATTATTTATTATTTAGCAGTGGCATTAAACCATTCAAAGCTATTATCGGTCTATTGCTGAAACCACATTCATTTACCTAATCACAACTACTATGCGCCTGACAAAAATTTTATCCGCATCAATGGTGGTCATAGCCATTTTTGCTATTACCACATCTTTTACCACCACGGCTAAGTCTGCAAAAAAACCGGGAGAATGGTTTTTCCTGGAAGATAAAAAAGTAGGCTTTGGTGCCGATCATGATGTTATACATTTCGGCAACTGGAAAGATGATGTTCGCCAGATCAAATTAAAAATTACCGATGGCCCTTTGAAAATGTATAGCATGAAAATTTATTTTGATAATGGCTCCGTGCAAAATGTAGAGCTTCGCAATCGCTTTGCACAAGGAAGTGAAAGTCGTGTGATAGATATGGAAGGCGGTCTTCGCCATCTTTCTAAAATTGAATTCTGGTATGAAACAAAGGGATTTGCCAGGGGAAGATCTAGGGTAGCTGTTTGGGGAAGAAATTAATTACGGTTTCCTTCTTTTGGCCCGGATTAATGGTGAGTTAAACCTGGCTATTACTCCGGGTTTTGTTTTTTGTACCTTTGCCGTCTTCTTTTACCAGGAGGCCAAAAAATCATGTCGGAGTTATTAGAAAAAATAGATAAACAGCATTTACCCCGCCACATCGCCATCATTATGGATGGAAATGGAAGATGGGCAAAGGAAAAAGGCGAGGATCGGCTTTTCGGCCATTTTCATGGAGTGGAAAGTGTTCGCAATATTGTGGAAGGCTGTGCCGAGTTAGGGGTAGAATATTTAACCCTTTATGCATTTTCTACTGAAAATTGGGACCGCCCAGAATATGAAGTGGTAGGCCTGATGGAACTGCTGGTAAGTACCATCCGCAAAGAAGTGGAAAGCCTGAACAAAAACAATATCCGCCTGCATGTAATTGGTGATATGAGTATGCTGCCCGAATATGCCCGTAAAGAATTGAATGAGGCATTGGAAATTACAAAACCAAACACCGGGCTAAACCTGGTAATGGCCCTTAGCTATAGCGGCCGCTGGGAATTATTAAATGCTGTAAAAAACATCGCCTACGAGGTAAAACAAGGGCGGGTAAATGTGGAAGAAATAGACCAGGATATTTTGCAAAAATTCCTTTGTACCAGCGACTTCCCCGACCCAGAACTGATGATAAGAACCAGCGGCGAATACCGTATCAGCAATTTCCTGTTATACCAGTTGGCCTATGCCGAATTGTATTTTACCAATGTTCGCTGGCCCGACTTTCGTAAAGAAAACCTGTACGAAGCCATATTGGATTACCAGGGCCGGGAAAGACGGTTTGGTAAGACCAGTGAACAGGTAGTAAGCTAGTACTGAGGCTGATTCTATATGACTTATTTGTCTTTTTTGACCTATATCCCCTTCCTGCACTTTTCTTTAACAAAGACTTCAAATATTTACCGTTATTTTGCCGCCTCAACCAAGCCGGAAAAGCTTTGTATTGATTGATTTTGGGGTTATTTCCGGTTTTTTTCAGACTGACTTTTTTGAACAAAAAAACATGCGACAAAATTTACTCCGGTTTAGTGCTACTTTGATAACTGCATTTGTATCCGTACTTACCCTACAGGCACAGGAAGATACTTCCAAACCCACCTCATTGGATCCCAAATTAATTGAATGGGAAAATGCACGGATGGTGAAAGAATACACCATTGCCAATGTTACCATTACTGGAATAAAACATCTTGATACTTCCATCGTTGCATCTATAACTAATCTATTGCCCGGCGATAAATTCATGCATCCGGGAGAAGATATTTTTGCAAAAGCAATTGCTAATCTCTGGAGACAAAAATTCTTTTCAAATGTGCAGGTTTTCATTACCCGTATAGAAGATGATAAAGTGTGGGTAGAAATAAATGTGCAGGAAAGGCCACGACTGGGAAATTTTAAATTCGTTGGGCTTAAAAAATCAGAAGAAGAAGACCTGCAGGGCAAAATAAATTTAGCGAAGCAAACCATCATTACCGATAATACCCGCCGGGAGGTTACTGAAAAAATTACAAAGCATTTTTCTGAAAAAGGATTTCGCAATGTAAAAGTTACCATTGATGAAAAGGAAGATACTTCTTTTGTCAATTCCAATAAGATGATCATCTATGTGGACAAAGGAGAAAAAGTAAGAATAGATGGGGTTCGTTTTTTTGGAAATGAAAGTGTAGATGATATCAAACTGAAAAAGCAAATGAAGGGCACCAAAGAAATGTCCAAGTTTACGCTGAAGTCAGATAATGAATCAAGTCCTTATGGTGAAGTAAAGCCTTTTTCTTTTGATCAATATGCAAAGGAGTGGGGTTTTCTAACAGTAAGTAAAACAAAAAGATTATTGGATCCTTACTTCCGTTTTAAATTTAGCGGAGGCAAATTTAACCCGGTAAAATATGAGGAGGATAAAAACAAAGTACTTGATTTTTATAACTCATTAGGATACCGTGATGCACAGATCATCGCCGACACACAATTAACTACGAAGAGCGGCAATATGAATGTGGACATAAAAGTAGATGAGGGAAAAAAATATTACTTTGGCAATATTGTATGGAAGGGTAATTCAAAATACAATGACTCCCTGTTAAATGTATTGCTCGGTATTAATAAAGGCGATATCTACAACATCAGTATTTTAAATAGACGTCTTGGTAAAGAAGCTGCACAGGATGGTGGCGACATCAGCGGATTATATATGGATGATGGCTACCTTTTCTTTAGAGTAGAACCGGTAGAAACTGCGGTGTACAATGATACCATCGATCATGAAATAAGAATAATAGAAGGTCCTCAGGCGAGAGTAAAAAATGTGACCATTGCGGGTAATGAAAAAACAAAGGACTATGTAATACGTCGTGAGTTAAGAACAGTACCGGGAGAATTATTCAGCCGGTCAGATCTTATTCGTTCACAAAGAGAATTAGCCAACCTGCAGTTCTTCAACCAGGAAACCATTAATCCTGGCGTAGTACCAAATGCAGATGATGGTACTGTGGACATCAACTGGAAGCTGGAAGAAAAATCTTCAGATCAATTAGAACTTTCTGCCGGATGGGGTGGTGGTGTTGGTCTTACCGGTACACTCGGTGTTACGTTTAACAACTTTTCTATTCGTAATATCTGGAAAAAATCTTCATGGGATCCATTACCAACCGGTGATGGACAAAAGCTAAGCCTGCGGATACAATCCAATGGTAAAGCATACCAATCATATAGTTTCTCGTTTACTGAACCATGGCTGGGTGGTAAGAAAAGAAATTCATTGACGTTTTCAATAAACAAGAGTAATTATCGTAATGGTCAGTTTGATCCGGCAACCGGACGGCCAGTGTTTAATGACACTACCAGGCTCAGCTCTTTTGGTATCGGGCTTTCCTTAGGCAAACAGTTGAAATGGCCTGATGACTTCTTTAGCCTGGTGTATTCATTAAACTTTACACAGTATAAAAGACAGAACTATGGCATCTTCCCTGGAGCTAGTCCAACGGGAACTTCTAATAACCTGAGTCTGAAATTAGCTTTGCAGAGATCTTCTGTTTTCAATCCTATTTTCCCAACCAGTGGTTCAAATTTTGTAGCCAGTGTGCAGCTTACGCCGCCATATTCATTGTTCAATCCTGAGCTTGTAAAATCTGCTGACCCGTATAAAAATCCGGAGTATCATAAATGGAAATTCAATGCAGAATGGTTTGTGCCAATTGGTAAAGCCATGGGTGCAGAAAAAAATCGTCAGTTGGTATTAAAGGTGGCGGCTAAATATGGTTTCATTGGTCGTTATAATAAAGACCTGGAGTTCTCACCGTTTGAACGTTTCCAGGTGGGTGATGCTGGCTTAACCAACAACTTTGGATTATTAGGATATGATATAGTAGCACATCGTGGCTACCCTGTGTATGAGTCATCAGACCCTACGGTAAATCCTGATCAGCAAAGTGCACAAAACTTCTTTACTATTTTTAATAAGTATCAATTGGAACTTCGTTTCCCATTGGTAACAAATCCGAGCAGCACCATCTATGCGTTAACTTTCTTTGAAGCTGCAAATGGCTGGTATAATTATAAAGATTACAACCCTTTCCGACTGCGCCGCAGTGTAGGAGTTGGTATGCGATTCTTCCTGCCTATGTTTGGTTTGCTTGGCTTTGACTATGGTGTAGGATTAGATCGTTTACAACCCGGACAAAGTGGTTTAAAAGCGGCTTCAAGATTTACCTTTATGCTTGGTTTCGAACCGGAATAAGAATCAATATTTTCAACACACAAATACCATTTAATATGAAAAAGATTATTCTGCTTGCCTTCTCTTTAGGATTTGGCCTTATGGGATTTTCTCAGAAGTATGCAATAATAGATACAAGGTATATACTAGATAAAATGCCTGATTATAAAGCTGCACAAAAGCAGTTGGATGATGTGGCAGCTGGCTGGCAAAAAGACATTGATGGCAAGCAGACGGAGCTGGATAACATGTATAAGTCTTACGAAGCTGAGCAGGTAATGCTGAGTGATGAACTGAAGAAAAAAAGAGAAGACCAGCTTTTTAATAAAGAAAAAGATCTGCGGGATCTGCAGCGGAAACGCTTTGGTTTTGAGGGAGATCTGTTTAAAAAAAGACAAGAACTAATAAAGCCGATACAGGACAAAGTGTACAATGCGGTGCAGAAAATGGCGGTGCAGCGCAGCTACGATTTTGTGCTGGACAAAAGTGAAGGAATTACCATTATATTTGCCGACCCAAAACTGGACAAGAGTGAAGATGTGCTGAAAGAATTGGGGGTAAGATAAATGTTAAAAAAGTTAAAAGCTGGTTCCGTTATTCGACTTCAGGCAACTAACTAACAACTTTAATACTCTTAAAAAACAATAACCCCGAAGTCCTGAATAAACAGAAGGCGGGATAAACAAAACAAACACTAAAATTTACAGATGAAAAAATTTCTTACAGCAGTTGTTATGGCTACCGGAATTCTAATAGCAAACAATGCAAATGCACAAACAAAGATCGGCTACATCAGAATTGATGATATAGTAGGACTTATGCCAGAATTAGCTCCAAACAAAGTAGCTATGGACACTGTGGGTCAAAAATTTGTACAGGATTCTATCATGCCACGCCTTACCTACGTACAGGGAGAATATCAAAAGAAATTAGTAGAGTTTGGTGATACGACTAAGCCTGCTTCTGTAAGAGATTTGATCTTAAAAGATCTCCAGGGATATAAAGATGAGCTGGATGGTGCAAACTCTTACATTCAGCAAGTGATGCAGTATAAGCAGCAAGAATTTTTGCAACCTTATTATGCTAAAGCAAAAAAAGCCATTGAGCAGGTAGCAAAAGAAAAAGGCTACACACATGTTATGAATACAGATGTATTCTTTGTAGCACCTCCCGCAGATGAAATGTCGCTGATGGTACTTGCCAAGTTGGGCATTAAACCACCGCCTGCGGCACAAAAGCCAGTAATCAAATAGTCATTTAAATTATATTAATAAAACCCCATTGTGTTTTACATGATGGGGTTTATTTTTTGTGATATAGCAATAGCACTGCTTATTTTTGTTAAATGAATAAGCCAACTCCCATCGGTGTTTTTGATTCAGGCTATGGTGGTCTTACGGTTTTAAAAGAAATAGTAAATAAACTGCCGCAGTATGATTATCTGTACCTCGGGGATAATGCCAGAGCACCGTATGGCAATCGTTCATTCGATACGGTTTATCATTACACTTTACAATGTGTAAAATGGTTTTTTGACCAGGGTTGTTCATTGGTCATCCTGGCTTGTAATACAGCTTCTGCAAAAGCATTGCGTACCATTCAGCAAAATGATCTGCCTAAACTTGCAACCGGTAAAAGAGTGTTGGGTGTTATCCGCCCCACAGCCGAAGTGATAGGCACTTTTTCCGATACAAAAAGTGTGGGAGTATTAGCTACACATGGTACTGTAGTATCAGAATCATACCCAATGGAAACGGCTAAGTTTTTTCCAGAGTTAATGGTGTACCAGGAAGCCTGTCCTATGTGGGTGCCATTGATAGAAAGTAATGAGCATACCAGTCACGGGGCTGATTTTTTTATAAAGAAAAATTTGCACAACATATTTGAGAAAGGCGAAAAGATCGACGTAATACTTTTAGCCTGCACACATTATCCATTATTAAAAGAAAAAATAAAGGAGTACCTGCCCATTGGTGTAAAGCTAATTTCGCAGGGAGAAATAGTGGCTACCAGCCTTGCCGATTACCTGCTTCGCCACCCGGAGATAGAAAAGCAGTGTAGTAAAAACGGTACGAGGGAATTTTATACTACCGATTCTACGGAGGACTTTGATAATCATGCCGCCATATTTTATGAAAGCGATGTAAAGTCGAAACATTTGAACCTTGAGCATTCAGTATAGACCTATTTAAGGCATTAAGCCAATTTCCAAAAACCACCACAACTACATTATTTTCAAAGTGATACCTATATTGATCAAGCTGTTGAAATGTCATAGCTGAAGAAGTCTTTAATTTACTGGTCATTTTTCCTTGTAACAGGCTTTTTTTCTGGCAGGCAAACCTTACCTTTGCCGTCCTTTCATCCCGCCTGGGTGAGGGCAGGTGTGGTGACTTGCAATAAGCCGGGCGAAAAATGAAACAAGAGCCGTTCTCCCGGTTCGTATTTAAAAATTTCCGCTAAAACGGGCAAGGCCTAAGTGAAAAGCTAAAGCCGATAAAAAAGTGATAATAAAATGAAACGTACATTCCAACCACACAATAAGCGTCGTAAAACCGTACATGGTTTTCGTAAACGTATGGCAACAGCCAATGGCCGCAAAGTATTAGCTAGTCGCCGTGCCAAAGGCCGTAAAAAGCTTACGGTTTCTGACGAAAGTAAACTGAAATAAAGCTATGCTACTTTCCGTCGTCGGGCGGAAGCAGTAGTAAGCTCATTATATTTATAGCTCCGATATTTTTATCGGAGCTATTTTATTTTTTATAAGTTCGGTGCACGGTGGCAAAACAATTTACACTTGGTAAAAATGAACGGCTGAAAAGCCGGAAGGCTATTGAACAGTTGTTCAAAGAAGGGAAACGATTTTCTGTAACTCCCTATAGAATTTTTTATACTAAAAATGAAACGGAAGGTTTGTTAGTAGGAGTAGGGGCCGGCACAAGAAATTTTAAAAAAGCTGTTGACCGAAATAGGATCAAACGACTTACCAAAGAAGCATGGCGGTTACAAAAAAATGAGTTGCAGGAAAAATTACAATCGCAAAAAAAAGGGCTGCATGTCTTTTTTATTTATACCGGTAAAGAAATTCCAGAATATGAACAGGTGTTCGTTGCTGTAAAAATTGTTTTAGAAAAACTGAAGGCAATAATTGAAGAATAATTTCTCCATACAAAAAATTGGAAAGATGATTGTGCAGATACTTGCATTGCCTTTTCTTGGGTTAATAAAAATTTACCAGTTGGTTATTTCTCCCTGGCTGGGTCCTAAGTGCCGCTATACTCCCACCTGCTCTCATTATGCGGCAGAGGCATTGAGGAAGCATGGTGTATTTAAAGGAATGTGGTTGGCTATTAAAAGAATAAGCCGTTGCCATCCCTGGGGCGGTAGCGGCTACGATCCTGTTCCCTGATTACTACCGGTTAAGACCACTTAGTTTTTTTACTGTTACATGCACAATAATAATTATGTATCTTGGTTAAAATTTCTGAGCATTGATAACCGTCTCTGTTATAGAGGATGACATACACTACCGTGAAGGGCTGGAAGAACTGATAAACCGTTCTGAAGACTTTACTATGCTCCATAGTTACTCTTCTGCAGAAACGGCATTGCCTCACATTTTACAACATCCACCAGAAATTGCGATTGTAGATATAAAATTACCCGGCAAAAAAAATGGTGTAGATATTATTTCTGAAATAAAAATACAAACACCGGATGTGCTGTGTATGGTTTGTTCTTTTTATGATGATAATGAGTATGTCTTTAATGCACTACGGCATGGGGCCAGCGGATATATTTTAAAAGACTCTCTACCACAGGAAATAATACAATCGCTAAAAGAATTGCATGGCGGCGGCGCACCTATGAGCCGGTACATAGCTAAAAAAGTAATAAATACTTTCCAGGAAAAACAGAATCACAAATTATCTGAATTATCCGAAAGGGAAAATGAAATCCTTCAATCACTTTCTACCGGGCTGGCAGTAAAAGAAGTTTCCGCCAAGCTTTACATCAGTGTGCATACGGTTACTAAACACCTCAAGAATATTTATACCAAACTGCATGTAAATAACCGGATAGAAGCAGTAAACAGACTAAACGAACAGCGTTGATATTTGCACAGGCCCTTTTTTAAATCAAATATTCATATCTTGTATTATAGCTTGCCAATAAACCTGATTTTCAAAACCTAAACTTTTACCAACAAAAAAAATCACATGAGAAAACTTTTTTTATCAATGGCTGTATTAGCCATTGTTCTTGGAACGTCTTCCTGTAATTCATCCTCCTCTTCTTCTTTTGAAAGCGATGTAAGGAAAATGGCTTCTTATTCTTGTAAAATGCAAAAATTAATGGCTAAAGATCCTTCCGATGAAAAAGCAAAAAAAGAGCTGGAAGAATTAGAAAAGGAAATGAAAGATTATGGAGAAAAGATGGAAGAAAAATACAAGGATAAAAAGGACGATAAGAAAATGGAGGAAGAAGCAAATAAGATAATGAAGGAAGAAATGGAGAAGTGCAAATAATGTCCGAAACTATTCAAATGATAAACCCTGCTATCGGCAGGGTTTATCATTTGTAATTACAGATATAGATTAATCAAGTCTCTCAGATACTCTATTCCAGTCGATCACATTCCAGATAGCGGCAAGATAATCAGGTCTTTTATTCTGATACTTTAGATAATAGGCATGTTCCCAAACATCCACCCCTAATAAAGGAACTCCTTTTGTTTCGGCCACATCCATCAATGGATTATCCTGGTTTGGAGTAGAGGTAATGTCTAGCTTGCCATCTTTTTTAATAATAAGCCAGGCCCACCCACTACCGAAGCGGCCAACACCTGCTGCTGCAAATTTTGTTTTAAATTCTTCAAACGAACCAAATGCTTCGTTGATTGCATCGGCCAATTTTCCTGAAGGTGTGCCACCAGCATTAGCAGCCATACTATTCCAGAAAAAAGTATGGTTCCAATGACCACCTGCATTATTGCGAACGGCTGGAGAAATAGATCCTGCATTTTCAACCAGTTCTTCCAATGATTTATTTTCATGGTCGGTACCAGCAATAGCTTTATTGAGATTATCAACATAAGCCTGGTGGTGTTTACCGTGATGTATTTCCATAGTTTGTTTGTCGATGTGTGGCTCCAGTGCATCATGTGCATATGGTAAGGCCGGTAAAGTAAATGCCATAATTATTTTTTTAGGTTTTTGATTTACGATGTTGCTATTAGTATTAACAAAATTAAGACCAGAGAGTTTATACTGTTATATCCCGAAGGTATTTGTTTCTAATTTCGAAAGAAATCGAACAGCATTTACTTTTTTAGCCGGTTTAATTTTTTCCCTTTATCGGTAAATGTTTCTACAATGCCTTTTGTTTCCAGATCGAGCCGGATAGAAATTGTGTACCATGGAATTGATTTGGTAAAGCCCGGCATTTTCTTGTGGATGATCTTTACCACATCATCAGATAGCTCAGTAAAAGTTTTTCCTTTGCTTCCTTTCAGGCTTTGCAGGATAGCTGCTTTGAATGGTTCAAAAATGGCAGCGTCAAACTTTCTTTCGATGCCAGATACCGGATGAGTAACAATCGTTTTTTTTGGTTGGACTGGTTTTGCCATCAGCTATCTTTTATTTTTAAAGAAATCTTTCATCAGTGTGGCGCAATCATCTTTCAATACACCTCTTATCAATTCTGTTTTTGGATGAAAAGGCCAGTTGGTGCCTGCCGTTTTTTTATAACCATTTTTTTCATCATCAGCACCATAAACTATTTTTCCAATCTTGCTCCAGTAGATAGCACCGGCACACATAAAGCAAGGCTCTACAGTTACATATAAAGTGGCATCCGGTAAATATTTGCTGCCTAATAAAGTAAAGGCGGAAGTGAGGGCAATCATTTCTGCATGGGCGGTAGGATCATTCAATCGTTCGGTCATATTATGGCCACGGGCAATTATCTTTTCATTCATCACCACTACTGCACCAATAGGAATCTCATCATCTTCAAAAGCCTTTCGGGCTTCTTTCAGAGCCTGCATCATGAAGTATTCGTCAGTCATTGAGCAAACAGTTTTGATTACCTTCAAACAAAATTACAGGTAATGGCCAATATAGCTACACTGGATAAAATGCGGCAGTATTTTAACAGCGGCAGTACAAAAACCAATGACTTCAGAAAAGACCAACTGACTAAACTAAAAAAATCCATCCTACACCATGAGGAGGATTTGTACGATGCCCTGTACAAAGATCTAAAAAAAAGCAAAGAAGAAACATGGGTTACAGAAACAGGCATGGTAATGTCGGAATTAAATTCAGCATTAAAAAACCTGCGAAGCTGGATGCGGCCTAAGAGAGTAGCTACTAATTTATTAAATCTCCCTTCTGGCAGCAGGATAATGAAAGAACCATTGGGAGTGGTTTTGGTCATTGGCCCATGGAATTATCCATTTCAATTATTGATTAATCCATTGATAGGTGCTATTGCAGCGGGTAATTGTGTGGTACTAAAACCAAGTGAATTTGCACCGGCAACGGATGCTGTGATGAAAAAAATAATTGAAGAAGTATTTCCTCCGGAATATATTTTATATGTGCAGGGGGATGGTGCCACGGTGATTCCGAAAATGATGAATAATTTTTCTTTCGACCATGTATTTTATACCGGCAGCTCCGCCGTTGGAAAAATCATTTACAAAATGGCCGCAGAAAGGTTAGTACCGGTTACATTAGAACTTGGCGGCAAAAGCCCTTGTGTGGTGGAAGCTGATGCGAATATTAAAGTAGCGGCCCGGCGCATTGCTGTTTCCAAATTCTCGAATGCGGGGCAAATGTGTGTGGCGCCGGATTACATACTGGTGCATGCATCTGTAAAAGATAAACTGATCAATGCATTAAAAGAAACCTTGCCAAAATTTTTCGGGGAGAATGCTGAAGAGAGTTATAACTACGGAAAAATAATAAATGAAAAACAGTTTGATCGTATTGCAGGATATTTATCTGGCGGTACAATATTATTTGGAGGAAGAACTGATAGAGCTACACTTTTTATAGAGCCAACATTGATGACTGATGTTGCTATGAATTCTCCGGTAATGAGTGATGAGATATTTGGTCCGGTGCTGCCAATTATTGCATTCAACACAATGGAAGAAGCAAAAGCCATTATCAACAGGCATCCTAATCCATTGTCTTTTTATATTTATACATCCAGTAGTACAAAAGAAAAAAAATGGCTGGAGGCTGTGCCTGCGGGTGGAAGTTGTGTCAACAATTCAAGCTGGCATCTCACCAATCATAATCTGCCATTTGGCGGCAGAGGTTTTAGCGGCATGGGAAGCTATCATGGCAAATATTCTTTTGAAACATTCAGCCATAAAAAAGCGGTGATGAAAACACCTACCTGGTTTGATCCGGCAATTAAGTATCCACCTTTTAAAGGAAAATTGAAATTGTTTAAATGGGTGATAAGATAAAATGAAAAAACTAAAAAGGTTTGTAATTGTTCTTCTAATACTCATCGTAGCATTTGCGGTGTATGTTGAAATTGCAAACAGAAATTCAAAAAATATGACTTACAGACAAAAAGTATTGAAAGCAGTATATCCCGCCCTTATGTGGTTTACCAAACTTACCGGCAAGAATACAAAGGAACTTTCCGGAGACAAGCAACCACCAATTTCTTTCTATAGCTTAAAAGCCACAATGAATAATGGTGACACATTAGATATGGCCACACTGAAAGGTAAAAAAGTATTACTGGTAAATACCGCCAGCGATTGTGGCTACACCAATCAATACGATGATCTTCAGAAACTGGCGGATGAGTATAAAAACAAATTGCTTGTGCTTGGTTTTCCGGCTAATGATTTTAAAGAACAAGAAAAAGGAACAGATGCCGATATTGCTACTTTTTGCAAAGCAAATTTTGGAATTACATTTCCATTAATGAAAAAAAGTTCTGTAATAAAATCTGCGGAGCAGAATGAAATTTTTCAATGGCTGACAGACTCCACCAAAAATGGCTGGAATAGTATGCCACCTTCCTGGAATTTTTCCAAGTACCTGGTTAGTGAAGAAGGATTACTGCTTAATTATTTTGGGCCCTCCGTTTCGCCAACAGCAAATGAAGTAATTAATGCGATTAAAAAATGAAATGATACACCATGTTTATCAAAACTGACATTGAGAAATATTTTACCGCTGAAAAACAGGAAAGCCTGCTTTTTATGCTGATTGGAATTGCTGGTATTATTGCAGCACTTATTCTCTTTTTCTTTTTGAAAACAAATTTTTATAAAGGGGCGGCCATTCCTTTGCTACTGGTAGGTTTATTGCTGGGTGTAGTGGGCTACACTGTTTATAAAAGAAGTGATGGCGACCGCAAACGGAATGTGTATGTTTATGATATGAATCCTTCGGAACTAAAAGATAAAGAACTACCCCGCATGAAAACCGTAATGAAAAATTTTGTGACGTATCGCTATACTGAAATATTTTTATTAATAGTTGGAGTGGGATTGTATGTATATTTTATTAAGGATTTTAAAAATGATTTCTGGAGAGGTTTTGGCCTGGCTCTTGCATTAATGGCATTGCTTGCTTTGGTGGCAGATTATTTTGCAGAGAGCCGCGGAAAAATTTATACAAAAGGAATTGAATCATTCATCAATAAAAAGTAAGTGCTATGGTCTACAATGATATTATCGGAACACTTGGTGTGGGATTAATCCTCATCGCTTATTTTCTTAACACATCTAAACTATTACCCAAAGACGGCAAATTATTTTTTGTTTTAAACATTGTAGGAGCAGCATTGGCTTGCTATGCATCTTTTCTTATTAATTACTGGCCCTTCGTTATTCTGGAAGGCACCTGGACATTGGTATCTGTTTATGGGTTGATGAGAGCTATGAGAATTAAAATTTCCTGAAAAGGGTCGGAACCCTGCCTTAGCGGGGGTCTGAACCGTGCAAACTTGCCTAAAAAAAATTATTATGAATTTTACTGCCGGAGAATTCTACCATGTATACAACAGGGGAAATAACAGTCAGGTTATATTCTTTAAGGAACAAAATTATCTTTTCTTCTTAAAATAGATAAGAGAACAACTACTTCCGGTTTCTGAAATCGTTGCATATTGTTTGATGCCGAATCATTTTCATTTTTTGTTGAGACCTACTGAAAATGGATTGAAAGAAAGGAATTCTTTTGGTGGAAAACCCATTCAGGAACTTGCTTACCGTATCGGAATTCTGCTAAGCAGTTATTCGCAGGCAATAAATAAACAGAACAAAACAACAGGTTCTTTATTTCAACAGAAAACAAAAGCGAAACATTTAGTTGAAATTGATAACGGTTCAAGAATCAGTTATTTTAAACAATGCTTCCATTATATACATCAGAATCCAGTTGTTGCCCGGATGGTTAAAGAGCCATCTGACTGGCAATATTCTTCATACCCGGATTATACACATTTAAGAAACGATTCGTTATGTGATAAAGAAATATTCTCTAAACTAACCGGATTGGACGATGCAGATATTAAGAATAGAACTATGGATAGAATTGATGAAAAAATATTGGAGAAATTATTTTGAGTAGGTCGGGACGCTGAAGCGGCCTGAACGTTTTAAGTGAAGCGAAACATATCGTATTAATATTATGAATTAGTCGTAATGGTTCAGGCCGCTTTCAGCGTCCCGACCCATTACTCCACCGGGCATTTCTCATGATAATTCACCAGTTCAATCGGTGTTTTTTCAAATTCGTAACCGCCGTATGTTCTGGCAATATCATCAAACACCGTATTTATTTCCTCTTCAGTAGTTAAGGTTACCAGTTTGTTGCGAAACTCTTTTATGTTAGGCAATCCTTTTAAATAATTAGCATAGTGCCTCCGCATTTCATTAATGCCCACCACCGGATTTTTCCATTCAATAGATTTATTCAAATGCTTGCGGCAAACAAAAAGCCTGTCTTCAATAGTTGGCGAAGGTAAATGCTCACCCGTTTTTACAAAATGTTTTATCTCATTAAATATCCATGGGTAACCAATAGCTGCACGGCCAATCATAATACCATCCACACCATATCGGTTTTTATATTCCACCGCTTTTTCGGGGCTATCAATATCACCATTACCAAAAATGGGAATAGTGATGCGGGGATTATTTTTTACTTTACCAATCAATGTCCAATCGGCTTCACCTTTATACATCTGTGTACGGGTACGTCCATGTATGGCCAATGCTTTTATTCCCACATCCTGCAAACGTTCTGCTACTTCTTCAATGTTTCTTGTATTATCATCCCAACCCAATCTTGTTTTTACAGTAACAGGAAGTGATGTTGATTTAACAACGGCTGATGTTAACCGAACCATCAGATCAATATCTCTTAATACTCCGGCACCGGCACCCTTGAGTGCAACTTTTTTTACCGGGCATCCAAAATTAATATCGAGTAAATCTGGATTGGTTACTTCCACAATTTTTGCCGCCATCGCCAAACTATCTTCGTCGCCACCAAAAATTTGTATGCCAACAGGTCTTTCATAATCGAAGATGTCAAGTTTCTTACGACTTTTAATGGCTTCTCTTATCAATCCTTCGCTGGAAATAAATTCGGTGTACATCAGGTCTGCACCATTATCCTTACACACGGCACGGAATGGCGGATCACTTACATCTTCCATGGGCGCAAGCAGTAAGGGAAAGTCGGGCAATGTTATATTGTCAATTTTTACCATTATAAATATTCAATAACCAATGATTACATTTGAGCCTGCAAATTTACAATTTAATAGCCATAATCTATGTACGATAGTAATTCCAAAGGCATCTCTTTTACGGCAGGATTTTTTATGCTGATAGCCTTTTCGGTGGCTGCCGCTGTACTTGCAGCATTTATCAGCATCCCCATCTGGACAAGTATGACGGGACTGGGTATTAAGGATATGGAAAAAGGAATGTCCAATCCTGCAAATAGTAGTGCCGTAGTTGTGATGCAGGGTATAAGTGCTGTGGTTGGATTTTTATTTCCAGCATTGCTTACTGCTATGTTAATGAATAAACAACCGATGAAGCTACTTGGGTACAAGGGCAGCATTAATTGGAAAGAAGTGTCTGTCGTTATTGGAATTATATTAGCAGCATTATTTGTATCCACTGCCCTGGCTTATTTTAATAACGAAATTCCTATCAGCACCTCCTGGAAAATAAGGTTTGATAAAATGGAGGCAGATTATAACAAGCAATTAGAAGCAATATTGCAATTGAATAATACTGGTCAATACTTGATTGCTCTTTTTGTAATGGCATTTTTGCCGGCATTATGTGAGGAAACTTTATTCCGTGGAGGATTGCAGAATTTTTTAAGTCGTTCCACTCACAAGCCATTGTTATCTATTGTTGGTATCAGTTTTTTATTTAGCATCCTGCACTTTTCATTTTATGGATTTTTGCCAAGATTTTTTTTAGGTATAGTACTGGGGCTTATTTTTCATTACTCCGGAAAATTATGGCTTAGTATATTGGCACATTTTATAAATAATGCATTGGGCATTACCATGGTGTATGTATATAAAATGCAGGGCAAACCAGTTAAAGAAGCATTAAGTGATAATACTGAAGCATCATGGGTAGGAGTTTTATTACTACCGGTTGTTATTGGCTTGTTCTTGCTCTTTAAAAAAGTAATTGTAAAGTCAGAGCCGGAAGTAGCTATTGCCGGACGTAATGAAGAATTGAGAGACACCCCTTTCTATTAAATGATTTAACTATCACATGGCATTCAACAGGCAGGTTTTTAAGACAAGAGCATTAACGGCTATCATATTTGCAGCAGTAATGCTGGTGGGTTTACTTTGGAACCAGTGGAGCTTTCTTGTTTTATTTTCTATCATACATTTTGGCTGCTGGTGGGAGTATCTGAAGCTGACGGAGAAAATTCATCAGACATCTTTTCATCCTTACATTAAATTAGGATTGATGCTAATGGGGTATGGTTTGATGCTGTGGTTTTGTGGGCCTGCTTATCATTTAAATAGTTATGGTATAAAAGAAAATATTTCATTGTCCGTTTCAGCAGCAGGATTTGGTTTATTAATGTTTGGCATTTTTCAGAAGAACGGAATTAAGTTAAAGGCATTTGGAATGGCGATGCTTGGATTGGTTTACATTTCTTTGAGTTGGGGATTGATGATTGATTTATATAAATTCATAGATATTCATATTCACGATACAATTTTTGTGTTAGCTGCGAATTTCATTCCTCTGATTATTATATCAAGTATTTGGATAAATGATACGATGGCATATATAGTTGGGTCTTTAATTGGTAAAACACCACTATCAAAAATTTCACCTAAAAAGACATGGGAAGGAACAGTTGGAGGAATACTTCTTGCAACAGCAGTCGTTGGTCTTGTCTTTCCGCTAATATATGTCGGAGAGTTAAACTGGCCTTTACCTTTATTTTTCGGACTTATAGCATTGATTGCATCCCTCGCCGGCACCTTCGGCGATCTATTAGAATCTAAACTAAAACGAATGGCCGGCGTAAAAGATAGCGGCTCTTTAATGCCCGGCCACGGTGGTTTTTTAGATAGGTTTGATTCGCTGTTGTTGGCTGCACCATTTGTTTGGTTGTATGTTCATTTATTTATGAGATAATCCGACATGAGTTTTCACTATTTGGCATTCACTATATTTGCTGCATAACTTTTATTGAATGACTATACATAAAGAAGGCTTTAAGACCATTGCTATCAGCACCATCATTTTTGGTATTATCAATGTAGTGTCTTTTTATTTTTTAAGTTCATCGTTGCCTATTGTCAGTTTGCTGATTTTTATAGCCACCTTGGGATTATTACTTTTTCTTATATCCTTCTTTCGTATTCCTAAGAGAGAATTGACCATTCAGGAAAATGCCATTGTAGCTCCTGCAGATGGCAAAGTGGTGGTGATAGAAGAAGTGCAGGCTGATGAATATTTTACTGATCGCCGTATGCAGGTTTCTATTTTTATGAGTCCACTGAATGTGCATGTAAACCGAAATCCTGTATCAGGAGAAGTAGTGTACAATCAATATCACAAAGGGAAATACCTGGTGGCCTGGCATCCAAAATCTTCTACAGAGAACGAAAGACATTCAATGGTATATAGAAAAGACGGCAAAGAGATTTTGGTAAAACAAATAGCCGGTGCATTAGCAAAACGAATTTGTAATTACTTACAAGTCGGCCAACAGGTAAAGCAAACAGATGAAATGGGCTTTATTAAATTTGGCTCAAGAGTAGATTTATTATTACCACTTGATGCAAAAATACTGGTGAAGATTGGTGATAAACCACAAGGCGGTGTGACAACAATTGCTACCTGGTAGAATTTCACTTTTCAGTGTTTGAAAAATAAAGTAATTTTAAGAAAAGGTAATTTTATGAGTAATACTGAAATGAGGAAAAAGGTAAAAAAATACATTGATGAAGCTGATGATCATGTTGTGAAAATGGTTTACTCAATGTTGGAAGCAGATCGTAAGGATGATTGGTGGGATGATTTACCTCCAACAGTACAAAAAGGAATTTTAAAGGCAGAAAAGCAATTAAAGGAAGGCAAGGGGATACCACATGAAGTGGTGATGAAAAAATACAGCAAATGGCTTACAAAATAATCTGGTCTCCCGAAGCTTCAAACACCTTTGAAGAGATTATTGAGTATATCGGCCGGATGTTTACAAACAAAGAAGTCGAAAGGTTTGTCAAAACTGTCAATAGGAGATTATGGTTGCTTCAACAAATTCCTCAGTCTTTTAGAACTACAGCAAAAACCTCTTATCGTAGAAAAACAGTGATACATGAGAGAACAATTCTATTTTACAAAATCAGGGAAAGGAAAAGCGACGTGGAACTCCTTTTCTTTTTTAATACCAGGAAAAATCCAGGCAAGGCAAATCACTAAAATATTCCTTCCAACTCCTTCAGTGAATAAACAGTGTAAGTAGGCAACATCCCATTTACCATTTCCCGTTCTTTAGTTAGATGGTTTACATGCACCTGGTCGATGCCAGCATTCATTCCACCAAGTATATCTACATCTATCGTATCTCCAATAATGATGCTTTCATCCGGAGCGGCTCCTGTTTTTTGAAATGCATAGTCAAAAATTTCTTTCTTTGGTTTCAGGCTGTTGCTTCCTTCAGAAGTAATTACTTCAATAAAATATTTATCTAATCCAGAGCTTTTCAATTTACTATGTTGGGTTTTTTCAAACCCATTAGTAATTAAATGCAGCTGGTATTTTTTATCGGTTAAATAATCCAGTATTTCAGTGGTATAAGGAAACAAAAGTTTTCGGGTAGGTAGCAGGTCTAAAAAAAGATTTCCCATTTCTCTTGCCAAAGGTTCATTGGCCACCTTAAAATCCAGTAAGGTCAGCCACATTCTTTTCCATCGCAGCTCATCTACTTTTATATAGCCATTGCGATAGCGGTCCCAAAGTTTATCGTTATGCACTAAATAATTCTTATGAAACAGATCAAAATCATTAATACCCTTATCCTGCAACTGCAAAGATGTATGAAGTTCCGCCAGTGTAAGGCGACTGTTAGCTTCAAAATCCCAAAGGGTATGATCAAGATCAAAGAATAGATGTTTGTACTTCATACTTGCAAAATACGAATTAGGAGCATAGAAAAATAAAATCCATCCGCATCTGAACCACTTCTATACTTGAACTGTTTTCTATTTCGTATTTTGTACTACTAATTTTAAAGTATGAACGTTATTATTACCGGAGCCTCCCGTGGAATTGGAAGAGCCATTGCAGAAGTATTTGCTGCTAATGGCCACCAGCTTTTTATTACCAGCAGGGGAGAAGTGCCCTTGTATAAAACGATGGAGGAGTTACAAACAAAAAATCCTGCTGCGACTATAAAGGCAAAACCATTTGACCTAAGTAAAAAAGAAGATGCGAAAGCATTCGGTGGTTGGTGTTTAGGTTTTGGTGTTCCTGATATTATTATCAATAATGCAGGTGCATTTGAGCCGGGCAGTATTAATAATGAAAGAGAAGGACTATTGGAAGAGCAATTGGCTATCAATCTTTTTAGTGCTTACCATTTTACCAGAACTGTATTACCTAAAATGATGGAAACAAAGCGAGGCCATATTTTCAATGTCTGTTCTATTGCAGCACTAAAAGCTTATGAAAATGGTGGCGCCTATAGCATTAGCAAATATGCCCTGCATGGCTTTAGTAAAAACTTGCGGGAAGAATTGAAATTGTATAATATTAAAGTGACTTCAGTTTTTCCGGGAGCGGTGCTTACTGATAGCTGGGGGGATTTTGATAACTCCAAACACCGGATAATGGAAGCTAATGATATTGCAGAAATGATCTATGCTGCATCTCAACTTTCTACCGGTGCCTGTGTAGAAGATATTGTGATAAGACCACAGCTTGGCGATCTTTAAGCAAATTATATTAACCTTGTTATAGAACCATCATTCTAGCCAGCGAAATAGGTTTATGACCAGTGAAGGAATTTTTCTTTTTTTAAAGTTGTGACATATATTTTTATTGAGTCTATTGGCAACCTATCACTTTTACCAATTATTACTTGAAAAAAATTTCATCCATATTTATTTTTTTCTTTTGCTATGTAGCGTTGCATTCACAGGTTAGCATCAGAACATTAATTCCTCCCGAACCTGTGATAGTGGGAGAATCTTTCCAGGTGCAATATGTTTTAGAAGATGGAGATAAGAATGCCCTCATAATGCCGGCTACCTTTCCGGGATTTAGAATAATAGTAGGTCCTCAGATATACGAGGGAAACATGTCTACACCAAAAGGTATGATACTGGTAAAAAATGCTGTCTATACATTGGAAGCATTAACGCCGGGTAAATTTATTATTGCCGGAGCTACTGCTCTTACCGGCACAAAAACTATTAGTGGTCTAAATGTTATCATAGAGGTCATCTCCAAACGAAACGCAGCACAATTGGAAGATAGATTACAAAGTAACGACACAGAATATTATTTGAGACCCGGAGAAAACGTACAGCAAAAAATCGCTAAAAATCTTTTTGTAAAAGTTGCTGTGAATAAACAAACATGTTTTACCGGTGAAGCTATCCTCGCCACTTTTAAATTATACTCCAGGCTACAATCTCAATCAGATATCATTAAAAATCCCGGTTTTTATGGCTTTACAGTGTATGATATGGAGAATCTGCAGGATAAAGTGGTAGCGGAAGAAAACATAAATGGTAAACGATTTGATGTTCATACCATCCGAAAAGTACAGTTATATCCTTTACAGGCAGGAGTGTTTACGATTGATGCTATGCAAATTAAAAACATAATACAATTTTCCAGAAGTGCCATTAATAAAAAACCAGAACAGGAGATCATTGAAGGAATACAAGGCTTTGATGAAAAGGAGAACATCTCTTCCGGCACTGAAATATTTGAAAACGAGATCAGTACTACCCCTATTACAATTACAGTAAAACCCTTGCCCGAAAAAAATAAACCAACCAGCTTCTCCGGTGCTGTCGGAAGTTTTACCATCAGCAGTTCTATCAATAAAAAGGAGTTTTATAAAAACGAACAAGGCTTCTTGGAGGTTGTAGTGCAGGGTAGTGGAAACTTTACTCAACTAGATGCGCCGGTTATTATTTGGCCGGATGGCATTGAGGGTTTTGAGCCATCGGTAAATGACAACATCATTAAAACAGAATTGCCACTTACAGGTAGCAGAATTTTTCGTTATCCCTTTGTAAGTTCCCGATCGGGCAGTTATGAGCTTAAGCCGGTAAGCTTCTCATTTTATAATAAGGATAGTAATAATTATAAAACACTTTTTTCTCTACCTGTAGCGATTACCATTAGCACCGCAGAGCAAAAAAAAGATTCTAATGCAAATTTACAATCACCATCCTCTATTGCTGTGCAAAGCGAAAAGGCAGCAAGAATTGCCGTGGTTATCGTAGTAGTAATTGTATTGTCTATCCTATTCTATTGGATTTTTAAAAAGAAAGAAAAACTTGCTCCCGTAGCAGAGATAGAATTACTAACAACCCATTCTCCAAAAGAAGTAATGAAGAATGTGAATGTAGATTTAGAAAATGCAGCTGATTTTTATGCACAGCTTTATAATGCTATTTGGAAGTATTTCTCACAGCGGTTTAGTTTATCTGGTAGCCAAATGAATAAGCAATGGTTGCGAAAGAAATTAACAGAAACAGAAATAGGGGAAGCTACAATAGATGAACTGATTACTTTGCTTTCTCAATGCGAATCTGGAATGTTTACGAATGCCAACTTGGAGTTGGATAAAGAATTACTAAGGCTTCAAGCTATCCATCTTTTGGAAAAAATTGATTCCCGTATTGCCAGTTAGTTATTCCGCATATTTATATCCCACTCCTCTTACCGAATGAAAGTACTTAGGATTGCGGCTGTCTTCTTCAAAATACTTGCGGAAGTTGAGGATGAAGTTGTCAATAGTTCGGGTAGTAGGATAAACATTATAGCCCCATACAGATTGTAAAATTTTTTCTCTTGGTACAACTTCGTTCTTGTTTTCAATCAGTAATCTCAGGAGCATTGTTTCTTTTTTACTCAATTCTATTTTATCACCGGTATAGCCGGTAGCTTGCTGTGCTTTAAAGTCGATACTGTTTTTTCCAAATGTGTATGTATCGCCAAGTGTATTTTTATCAAGCAGCTTTTTATTTTTATTGATCAATTTTTGTACCCGTAGTAATAATTCTTCCAGATTAAATGGTTTGGTAAGATAATCATCAGCACCTTTTTTTAAACCCAGCACCCTGTCTGCACTTGTATTTTTTGCACTAAGAATAAGAATGGGTACTTCATTATTACTAATCCGGACTGTTTCGGTAGCATTAATGCCATCCATTTCTGGCAGCATTACATCCATAATAATAAGATCGAAATATTCTCCCTGAATTGCTTTTATAGCCGCTGCACCATCAAATGCAGAAGTTACATCATAACCTTCCAGCTCAAGATTAAGCTTTAATGCCTCATGAAGATTTTCCTCATCCTCCACCAATAAAATGGATCTTTTTTTCTCAGTACTCATTACTTGTTGATTATAAACGAATCTTTATATTACCTGGTCTTAAAAATAACGAAAAAATTACTTCCCTGTGGTTCATTGTTTGTCACCGAAATGTCGCCATTATGTTCCTGTGCAATAATGCGGCAAAGGTAAAGACCCAACCCGGTACCTTGTTTTTTACGGGTAGCTTCATTCCCAATACGGTAAAATTTGGAGAATATTTTTTTCTTTTCCTTGTCTTCAATGCCAGACCCTTCATCTTTTATTTGCAGTTCTATACCGGATTTCGTTTTTTTCAATAGTGCAGTAATAGGGGATTCTTTCGGGGAGTACTTCACAGCATTTTCAAGCAGGTTGTTGATCAGCATTTGCAAAAGGAGGGCATCGCCTTTAAGATCAGTATCCTCGTCCACCTGATCTATAAAAACCCTCTCCGGGAAACGGTTACGAAAATCTTGCATACAATCCTTTAATAGAGAAGACAGATCCAGTTCTTCTTTGGAATACTTGTAACCCATTCCTTCCAATTGCGAAGCGATGAGAATATTGTTGGTTAAAAAATTAAGCCGACCTGTTTCATCTAATGTAGTGCGGATTATCCTTTTTTGTTTTTCATGATCAAGATTGTATTTCTGCAATGTTTCAAGATTTAATTGTGCCACGGCAATGGGAGTTTTTAACTCATGAGTAACTGCCATCATAAAGTTCTGTTGTTGTAATTGCAGGTAAAACTGACGGCGTACAGAACGATATACAAAAGCTGCCCCAATCAAAGTAAGAATGAGAAATGTTATTCCCTCGGCAAAATATTTGTTTGTATTTCTATTGGCTTCTTTGTCTACAGCATAAATCTTAGAGGTAAGTTGTGGTGCGGAAAGAGTATCCCGAATTATATTAAGATGGCGGTATTCCAGGTCGGCAATTTGTTTGTTTTGTTTTTCGAGGGAAATAAACCACCAGGCAAGTGCCGCCACAATATATACCAGCAGTGTCCAGTAAATTAATGTAGTGCGACGAAGTTGTTTGCGGCTTGCATCTGGCATAGTGCAAAGATGGAGTTATTATTATTTCTTTTCAATTCGCAGTCCCACATTCAACACATTCTTCAGTGGGTTTTCCCGCATTATCTGTTCTAAACGAAAAGTATAATCACCACTTTTTTTAAAATCAGGAAAGGATGGATCCAGCAAAAAAGCAATTCGGTATTCATAAATATCATCCATACCGCTTGCCCGCCAGCCATTTTCATCATTGGCTAAAGTGAGGTCAAGTATCATTTTTTTTTCTGGCTGGCCGGGAGATTGATAATATAGATTAACGTAAATATTGTTGAAACTATATTTATCATTATGCCGGATGATAAAATAAGGCTGATAAATAGCGGTGGTATCTTTTATAGTAAATGTAAATGAAGGTTTGTACTTATTTTCCCAACTATGACCGGGAATGGAAACCGACTTTTCGTAAAGGTCAATGCTATTGCAGGAGTGTAGTAAAAAAACTAAGCAGCAAGTTGCTGCAAACCAAACTAAGATGTTCCTGTTTTTTTTCAAGAAATTGTTTTTGCAAATGTAGGCTAAGCCGTTAAAAAAGAAAAGCACATTCAATTACAACACATTTAATACCTGCTCCTTTGCTTTTTCCAATTCATCTTTCATCAGCACCACACATTTTTGAATGGTGGAGTCATATGCTTTAGAACCGGTAGTATTTATTTCCCTTCCAACTTCCTGAAGGATAAAGGAAAGCTTCTTGCCTTTTGAATCTTCATTTTCTGCCAACAGCGATTTAAAATAATCGCAGTGGTTCTTGAGCCGTACCTGCTCCTCGGTTATATCAATTTTTTCAATGTAGTAAATCAGCTCTTGTTCTAGCCGGTTGCCATCGTAGTTTTCTTTACCTACATTTTCTTCCAGCAGCCGGGTAATACCTTCTCTTATCTTTTGCTGGCGCAATGGCTCCAGCTTTATCACCTCTTCCTGCTGTATCAGTATATTATTAATACGCATTTGCAATTCATCTTCCAGGGATTTGCCTTCATCCAGCCGGTGATTGTTCAGATCATCAATGGCGGATAACAATATTTTTTGAAAATCATTCCATTCGGTATCGTTAAGCGTTTCGCTGCTGGGGGTAATTACCTCCGGCAGCTTCACCAATGTGCTGAGAATATGTGAAGGATCCAGGTTGAGAGCTGCCGATAACTCCGCTAGTGGCTGGTAATAGGCTTTGGCAAGGTCAGTATTAATAGTTACAGGTTTTGCATTACCAGTATCTTTCAGACTTATCATACAATCTACACTGCCCCGGCCAAGGTTAGTAGATAACAAACGGCGAATGTCAAATTCAAAAGGTTTTAAAATGGACGGTAGCTTTAATTGCAATTCAAATTGCTTGCCGTTCAGCGATTTTATATCTACTAAAAAAGTTTTGTTGCCAACACTTTTTTCTGCTCTTCCAAAACCGGTCATTGATTTCAACATAGAGTATGTTTTTTAATTCCCGTAAAGGTATTTTTAATTATTGACTATTGAAGGAATGAAAGTAGGAGCCAATGAAGTGCTATTTCACTGAAAATTGAATATTGAGCATTGAATATTTATAGAATATCAGCATGCAGTAAATGATAATAATGATTTGATAAGTTGGAGATAGAACATAAAAAAAATCCCTCCGTAGTAAGCGGAGGGATAATATATGGATGGGTTAGTAAGTACGGGAAATAAATTTCCCTACACAATATTAGAAAGAATTTTCATTAACCAAAAAAAAATTTCAAACTATTTTATTAACATTTTAAATACGGCTGTGGATAAACCAAAGTACAAAAACTATTATTTCAATGAATGTTTATTATATTTTTTATGCTGCTTCATTTTTTATTACAACTCCATTTTTTTCATTCTTTTGAAACACTTGACTGGTAAGGCTTTCATCAATCCATTTTTTATTTAAAAAATAATTTTTATAAAAATAGAATAGCAATCATCATAAAGATCAATGTTTATTTGCATTCATATTTCGCTGAGTAAGCGGTTAAAATATTTTTTCAAATTTTTTCTATTTCAACCCTTTTATTACCAGATTAAGCATTTTTTCAGCATTTAAAGCAAATTGATAGCTATTACCTTTGCTGCAATTACTTCATTAAGGAGTGTATAAAATTTAAAATTCATTCTATGCAATTTGAAAATCCTGTTCCGATAACAACTATCGCTCAGCTTATAGGTGCTGAAGTTTTAGGAAACATACATGGTAATGCCACAGGTATTAATGAATTACACAAAGTACAAAATGGTGATCTGGCTTTTGTAGATCATCCTAAATATTATGATACCTGCATCAACTCTGCTGCTTCGTTTATTATTATTAATAAGAAAACAGATTTTCCCGAAGGCAAAGCATTGCTGGTAGTAGATGAACCATTTGAAGCATACCTTAAGATCGTTAATTTTTACAGGCCCTTCTCTCCATCAATGAAAATGATAAGTGATACGGCTATCAAAGGAGAAGGAACAATCATTATGCCGGGTGCATACATTGGTAATCATGTACGCATTGGTAAAAATTGTATCATTCATCCAAACGTTACTATTCTGGATTATTGCATTATTGGTGATGATGTCGTGATACAGGCAGGCACAGTTATCGGCAGTGATGCTTTTTACTATAATAAAAAAACTAACCGGGAAATTCATTATAAAAAAATGACAAGCTGCGGCAGGGTGGTGATTGAAAACAATGTAGAGATAGGTGCCAATTGCACAATAGATCGGGGAGTAACAGCCGATACCTTAATTGGTGCTGGTACCAGGATGGATAACTTGGTGCATATCGGTCATGATACTGCCGTAGGAAAAAATTGTTTATTTGCTGGCCAGGTTGGTATTGCCGGCGCCACTACTATTGAAGACAATGTTGTTTTATGGGGGCAAGTAGGTGTAAGTAAAACATTGACGATAGGAAAAGATGCAATAGTGTATGCACAAAGCGGTGTAAAAGATTCTATTGCCGGTGGCAAAGTATATTTCGGCTCACCGGTAGAAGATGCTAGAGAAAAAATGAAAGAATTTGTCTGGATAAAAAGAATACCTCAATTGTGGGAAAAGGTGATGGAAAAAAAGGGTTAATTGGTTTATTAGGTAATTGGAGATTGCAAAATTATTACGACACTAATTAACCAATAAACTAATTTGCTAATGAACTATATCTAGGGCACAAAATCATACGGCAATAAATCTCCCAGGTTTTTCCAACTCCAATAGCCCTGGTTTACCCAATCTTTCTGCTCGAAGAAATAACCATTCTCATTAATAGCAACCCAATTCTTAATATCTATATAAGAAATTAGGTAAGGAATATTTTTGGGCAATTTCATTGTTGCGAGATATTCTTTCTCGGGTCTCTTCTTGGTGTAGGTAATACTTATTTTTCGGGGGTAATAAATTTCAACATACTCCGGCCCCGTAACCACCGTGTGCATTATGCTATCTGTACCTAAGCTGTCGATAGTATTTACTCCCACATTGTAATAACTGCTGTCGTACACATTTATTACTTTATTAAATTTCTTGTCGTTGTTTACATCCAGCATATCCACTATCCAGCCATCATCTGTTACCGTGCTATCATAATAGCTACGCATAAAATGCATCTTCGATCCTTCATAGGCTTTCGCCCTTGCAGTATTCCATATTCTTTTCAAACTATCGCTGCCTTCCATTTCTGTAAACAAGCAGTAGCCACGGTAAGAGTTAATATCCGTATTATAATAATATACAAACGAATCCAGTTGATACCGCAGATTATAGCCCAACGCCTTATTTGTTACCTGTATCGCATCCGTAGCCAATACTTTTAGTCTATTACTTTTTTTGTAGAAATAAAATTTCAATACTTCTGGATTGGTTAGTACAGATTGCGCAGCATTAGGAGTGGCACCAATAAAATTTTTGAAAAAGAAATCACCATACTTATCCCAGCCATCGGTTACTTCATAGCTGTTTTTCAATGTTACTTCTCCAAGGCTTTTATCTTCCTTTGTCATCAATACTTCCAGTTTATTATTTTCACTCACCCTTACGGTTTGTGTTTTATAACCGGTATAGCTGAAAATAAGATCGTATCCACCGGATTTTAAATTCATGGAGAATTCACCTTGCTTATTGGTAGCAGTACCCAATGTTGTATTCTGACAAAAGACAGAAGCAGCCCCAAGTGGCTCACGGCTGGTAGTGTCCAATACTACACCAGAAACGGTAAACTGTGCCTGTGCAGAAAAAGTAAATACTGATAAAAAAAGGAAAAGAATAGTTTTTTGCATAGATAAAAGATTGCGGAATAAAGATAATCACCAATCTGTTAAGGTTGCATCTATGGCCACTCTTAAATTTGTTCTAAAGCTGATTACCTGGAGAAAATCCACAAGTATAATAACTACTCATTATGCATGCTGCCTTCTGTCTCGTCTTTTGCAGGGGTATTTGGTACTGATTTGTAAAGCATACAGGCTTTCTTTATCGTTTCCTCCAGTGGAGTAAATGAAAAGGCGGGTAATGTTTTTAACAATTTATCATTTTCAAATAATGTCTGGCTTTGCGCCACTCTTGCACTCTCTTTTGTAAGCAATGGTTTTTTCCCGGTGAATAATGATTTCATTTTTTCTAATCGCCAGGCAACATTAAGCAGAAAGGGGCTTGTTTTTTTTGAGGGTCCTTTTACACTAAAACCATTGGCAATAGTATCTTGTAATGTTTTAAAAGTCCAGCTATCACCATTTACAATAAACCGCTGCTCTGTTATTTCACTTTCCAATAATATAATGGCCGCTCTTGCCACATCTTCTACATCTACAAATCCATTAATGCCCGGAGTGTACCAATCAAATCCATCATGCACTTGTTTAAAAATGGCACAACTGCTGCTATGCCAATCACCATAGCCAAGTATTGTGCTGGGATTTAGTATCACAGCATCCAAACCTTCGCCAATGCCCCGCCAAACCTGTAGCTCTCCTTTAAATTTACTGATGGCATAGTGTGTATTCACTTTACTTTCTTCCCATTTTTTTTCTTCATTCACATGGCCACCATTAGCGGTGCGGCCCAGGGCAGCCACAGAACTTATATGCACAAACCGTCGCACATTTGTTTCCAATGCTATGTTTACTACATTGGCCGTGCCATCCACATTTGCCTGGTACATCTTGCGACGATCTTTTTTTATAAAAGAAACCACCGCTGCAGAATGAATAACTGCATCCACACCTTCCATCGCATCTTCTAATGAAACTACATCCAGTATGTCTCCTTCCACCCATTCTACGTTGTCAAATATATTATTAGAAATCCAGGCAGGCATACTGTTACTTCTACGAATGGCTCTTACTGCATAGCCTTTTTCCACCAATTGTTTTATGATGTAGGAGCCAAGAAAACCAGTACCGCCAGTAACTAAGACCATTAATTTTTTTTAAATAATACAAAATATTTTTTTTCCGGCTTCATATCTATGAGCATCGTCCCTTGCGTCGCACACTTGTACTGTAGTAGCACGGATGAGCATTTAGCAGTGCACCTGCTTTTATATTTCACCTTATCACAGATCAGTTAGTATTCATAATAACCTTCGCCACTTTTTTTGCCCAACTTTCCTTCCTTCACTTTTTCTTTCTGTATATAAGAAGGCTTTAGTCGCTCCGGTTCATTCATCTGTTCATACACAGAGCAGCTTACTGCATAGTTAATATCATTGCCAATAAGATCCATTAGTTTAAACGGCCCCATTTTAAAACCCGTTGCTTCCAGCAATCTATCCGCTTGTGCAAAATCAGTCAGGCCTTCTTCTGCCAATCGCAGTGATTCAATGTAATAAGGTCTTGCCACACGGTTCACAATAAAGCCCGGCGAATCTTTGCACAGCACCGGTGTTTTATTCATTTGTTTGGCCAATTCAATAATAGTGCTGGTGGTAATTTCATTCGTATAAGAAGTATTCACCACTTCAACCAGTTTCATAATAGTAGCCGGATTAAAAAAGTGCATACCGATAACTCTTTCCGGCCGCTGCACCTGCTCAGCAATTTTTGTGATGGATAAGGATGAAGTATTACTGGCAAAAATACATTCGCTGTGGTTGAGCTCCGCCAGTTGATTGAACAAAGCAATTTTTATTTCCGGCTTTTCAATAATGGCCTCAATAAAAACATCGGCCAGGCAGGTTTGTATATCATCTGTAAATTGAATGCGATTGGTGATCTCTTCTTTTTGCGCCGCCGTTATTTTATTTTTTTCTATTAGCATCTGCAGATTTTTCTGGATGCTGCTTCTTGCTTTTTCCAGCACCGCCGGATTAAGCTCATATAGTAATGTAAAAAAACCTGCTTGTGCCGCAGCCTGTGCTATACCACTGCCCATAGTGCCGGCACCGCAAACACAAATACTGTTGATTGTCATTCGCAACTTATTATTCCTGCAAATATATGTTTGTAAATCCGGGATAATGACATAAAACCTATTGCCGGAGTTGATAAGATTCTTTATCTTTCTTAAAATTTATTTATGAACACCAACCAACCAACTAACCAACCAATATATTCTGCGGCTGCACCGGGTATGTTGGGCACTTCCATTCCTTCTACTGTTGCTTTTGCTATTGGAGTACTATTATTTTTTTTACCTTTTGTAGATATTAAATGCAATAATGTAAAGTTGCAGGACATAAAAGGATATGAACTGGCCACAGGTTTTACAATGAAAAACAATGATGAACTTTCAAACTCCAACGATGAAAATTCAGATGGCGTTAAAAGCAGTGTAAGTAAGGCCGATAAAAAAGATCCCAATCTATTTGCAATGGTAGCATTAGGCCTTGGAGTAGTCGGATTGTTTTTATGTTTTGCAAAAAATAAAATGGCAGCAGGAGGTGGAATCGTTGCCGGCGTTTTAGGCGCAGCAGCATTGGTAGGACTTATGATTGATGTAAAACAACAGATAAAGACAAGTATGCCACCAGATGCAGGGAATAAAACAAAAGATGGAACATCAAACCTTGATCAGGGATTTGATAAAATCGGGGAGCAACTGTCGGGAGTTCGTATTTCAGCAGATTTTACTCCTTGGTTTTATATAGCAGTTATTGCATTTTTAGCAGGTGCTTACTTTTGTTACAAACGATGGTCTGCATTAAAATAATATAGTATTTAGCACTTTATTTTTCATACTTAAACCAACCAACATGGACAGAAAAACATTATCTATCATTTTAGGAGTTGCTTTAATAGCCAGCTTCTTTCTTCCTTTAACAGGTACTGCCAGCGGTCTTGATATTGTAAAAGGCCCAGGCGACTGGAAAAAATATCTGTGGCTGATAATTCCTATATGCGGCTTGTTTCTAGTATTGGGTGAAATGAATAAGAATTATCTCGTAAGCAGAAGTATGCTCACTATTTTGCCATTGCTGGTAATAGTTTACTTTTTAATTTTGGGGCCACTGATTGATGGTCAAAAGTTTGATTATATATTCAAAGGACTTGGCAAAGGATATGGCACTGGTATGTGGATAGCCATTGTTTCTTCTATCGTATTGGCTTTTTATAATCCAAGAAAATAAGTAGTTATTAATATTCATTGAAGGCTGCCTACCGGCGGCCTTCATCGTTTTTGATTGATGATAAAAATTGGGGTTGATGATAAGATTAATTCTCATTTCATTTTTTTTGATAACGACGTCACATGCAAAGGCACAAACCTTTGATCGCTGGGCACAGGTAGTGGGCTGGGATGGTGTAAGCCATTGGTCGAAGTACATGATAAGTATGCCGGATTACCTGGGGCCCAATGCATTGCCGGTGCCCCGTATTAGCAATGGAAGTATTGACAGTATTTTTTCTGTTGCAGCACTTGGTCAATTGCATTTTTCTAAAGGAGACAATACACAAAATGTTTTATTGACTGCTAATTATTGTTTGGTAAAAGATGTGATTTCCTTTGATGTGGCATGGGTGCCGTATGAAAGATATACCATGAGCCTAGCCATCAAAGAAAAGCGACATGTGTTTATACAATTTTATAATGATAAGGAAGCCACAGGCGAAGTGCAGTTGAATACAAATATCCAGTTGCTGAATAAATGGCGAAAAGATATTCACCTTGCATTGCGCATCGGTTATCGTTTTCCCAGCGGCTCGGGCTTTGGTGCTGCCAGATTTTCTGATGTGCCAGGATATAATTTTGATCTGTCATTTGGCAAAATCATCAATCACTCACCGCTGAAATGGATAGGTATGCTCGGATTTTATACCTGGCAGATAGAATCGGAAAAACATAATCAGGATGATGCATTTTTATTCGGCACCGGGTTGGAGTGGAATAAAAAATCATTGAAAGTACAAAGCTATGTAGCAGGCTATCTTGGTTATTTGCAAAACAGTGGCGATAAGCCCATCGTATTCCGTACTCAAATCGAACAGCAAATAAAGAAAACAAGTTTATTGGTGGGCTTTCAGAAAGGGCTGCATGATTTTGCTTATACCAGTGTGGAGTTTGGGGCGAAGTACAGAATAAAGTAATAGGCGATAAATGCGGAGACTTTGAAAATGCTGAGTAGAATTACAGAACGATGAATAGTGCGACGCAAGGGACGATGATAGTAGCACTACAGCTTGGCAAATAATTTTGATATTTTTTATAGAGAAAGATTCCGGGTCAAGCCCGGAATGACGGAATGCTATATCGCCGACGTAAACTGTTTCAAAAACCGCACATCATTTTCACTGAACAGTCGCAGATCATTTACTCCATATTTCAACATTGCTGGTCGTTCGATGCCCATACCAAATGCAAAGCCGGTGTATTTATTCGGATCGATACCGCAGTTGGTTAACACATTTGGATGCACCATACCGCAACCCAGAATTTCTACCCAGCCTGTTTTTTTACAAATGTTGCAACCAGTACCACCACAGATAAAGCAAGTAACATCCATCTCAGCACTCGGCTCAGTAAATGGAAAGTAAGAAGGACGGAAACGAACCTTTACATCTTTACCATACATTTCTTTTACAAAAAAGTAAAGTGTTTGCTTAAGATCAGCGAAGGAAACATTTTCATCAATATACAATCCTTCTACCTGGTGAAAGAAACAATGGCTTCTTGCACTCACTGTTTCATTTCTATATACTCTCCCTGGCATCAGCATACGGATAGGCAGTTTGCCTTTTTCCATTTCCCGTATCTGCACACTGCTGGTGTGAGTACGCAGCACCCAATCTGGATTTTGCTGTACATAAAATGTGTCCTGCATATCCCTGGCTGGGTGATGCTCGGGTAAGTTTAATGCACCGAAGTTGTGCCAATCATCTTCTATCTCCGGACCTTCTGCCACCGCAAATCCCAACCGTTGAAAAATAGAAACGATTCTGTTGCGCATTAATGTTACGGGATGGCGGGAACCGATTGGCAGTTCATCACCTGGAAGTGACAGATCAATGTTTGATGTTTGATGTTCGATGTTTGATGTTGTACCCTTCAGCTCTTCAAACCTGTTTTCTGTAAAAAGTTTAAACTCATTGAGCAACTGTCCGGCTTCTTTCTTTTTTTCCGGGGCTACATTCTTCATTTCGCCCATTATCTCTTTCACAATTCCTTTTGTACCCAGCCATTTTATGCGGAATTCTTCCACGGCTTTTGCATCAGCGGCTGTGGTTGATTCAATTTCTTTTTTATACCCTTCAATTTTTTGCAACAACTGTTCCATAGCGGCAAAGATAAGCTATGAAGCTAAAACAGGAAATGCAGGAAAGAGAAGGCCATTATTCCTTTACTTCTTTCAAAAATTTTCCTGTGTCCAGATATTTTCTATTTCAATTGCTCCTTTATCATGGGTTATTCCTCGGGTAAACAAACAACACTGAATCGGACAATACCGCTGAACCAAATACACCGATTGCATCTTTTATTTTTGTATTCAGAAAAACTGGTTCTACAAAAGGATTTTGTATGGCCTGTAGTTGTTCATCAAGGTCTTTATAAAATTCGGCTGAGTTTTTATCCAGCGACTGAATAAAAACCCAACCGGTATCATTTCTTTTGTATTCGTAAGTTACTTCTATCGACATTACTATTTTCTTTCCGTCTGCATTTTGATCATTAAAAATAATGCGGCCAATATCTTTTACCGGAAATTTTTCAGTGGGGCCGGATACACAGGTGTTAATAAATTTATCCAGCACATGGGCATGATGTCTGGACGTATCAATTATCCGGTTCATTTGAAAACGATAGTAATCCTTTGTGCCTGGATTGTCAGTTATAGTTACAATAACTCCATCATGACTGCCATACGTATCAAAAAAAGCTGTAGTATATTTTATAGAATCAATTCTTACAGCTCTTTGACTGATGGTAGTACTGGCAGTATATGTTTTCCCGTCATAACTCACTTCCAGAGTGTAAGTCTTTCCATATTCGGCTGCAATATTGCCACGATAATATGGCTCCCAGCGACAACGAAATTTATTAAAGCTGGAATCGGGGACTAATACATCTGTTGTTGTGCCGCTTATAATTTTTACAACAGCACCTCTTGCAAAAACCTGTTGCGGTGTAACCTTGGAACTAAAGAAGGGGTTGCTTTTGCTGATAAATATCTGCGGTGTTTTACCGGGGTATAACAGTCCTTCTATAAATACCTGGCTGAAATGACCGGGTGGAAATTTTACAGATATATCTTTTTTGCAGGAAGTCAAGAACAAAGTTATTATGACAATTAATTGGAGTGAGCTTCTCTTAAAATGTCGAATAGAATTACTGAACGATGAATGGTGATTATTCTTTCCTTTCACTGAAAGAAAAGAATAACAGAACAAGTTCGCAACAGGCGATGATAGTAGCAATGTCGCTGGCTTCAAAAATTGTATTTTCATTTTCTTAAAATTTAAAATTGAATGACACACTTGGGATGATTGGTAACAGTGAAACTTGTTTCGCCGTTGGCTTGGATGTCAACGCTTCAATTTCGAAATAAACAAAGTAGGCATTTTGACGACTGTAAGTATTGTAAAGACCAAAAACCCATTCTCTTTCGTAACGCTTCTTAAATATCTTAACTGTTTTTTTATTGGAAGCCGCTATATCCAACCGATGATAGGAAGCAAGACGATTATTATTTCTTCCTTCATACACATAATAGTTTCCTTCGAAGATAGTGCCGGAGTTTACTGTGCTTATTCTACCCGTAGGAACTGTATAGGCAGCACCGGTTGAAAAAACAAACACACTGCTGAACGTCCATGTTTTAGTAAACTGGTAGCTTGCTGTTATCGCCAGATTATGCCTACGATCATATTTGAAAGGAAATTCTTTTCCAAAATTTAGATCGGTAAATTTTTGAGTAGTCCTTGAAAGGGTGTACGATATCCAACCGGTTAGCTTACCTGTATTTTTCTTTACAAAAAATTCTGCACCATAACTATCGCCTTGTCCATGCACTATCAGGCTGTCAAGGTTTACATTTACTCTTAATCTCTTTCCTTCACCAAACAAAACCTGATTTTTCATTTTTTTATAATACACTTCTACACTTGTTTCAATTTCATTGTCTTTAAAATTTTGAAAATAACCTACTGCATACTGCGTGGCAGATTGTGGTTTTGTTTTATTGCTACTTGGCACCCATATATCCGTCGGTAAACCGGCCGTAGAGTTCGGAATGAGGTGAAGAAACTGGTTCATCTTTGTATAAGATGCTTTGATGGAAGCATTCGGACCAACAGATAATTTTGTTGTAATCCGAGGTTCAATAAAAGAATACGTTTTTCCTGAAGCAGTATAAACGGGAACTCTTATACCATAATTCACACTGAATTTTTGTGAAGCATCAAACTCATCACCGAGGTAAAAAGCCATTTCGTTAGAGTAAAGTTTATTGATACTGTCTTTATTAATAGTCAGCCTGTTTCCACGCCTTGGTATGGCAGCAGAAAAAGAAGCAGGCGAAAGTTGGTGCCGGGTAAAAGTAAAACCGGTTTTAATTTTATGTTTCGTATTGGGAGTAATAGTGAAATCGGTTTTTGCAGTAATGTCTTTGACGGCGGTGTAAAGGAGGGAATAAAAATTATTTTGTGAAGTGGACAGAGCAAGATTATAATCATTGTAGATAATAGAAGTGTTGGAAAATATTTTACTACCGAATAAATGATTCCAGCGGAGGGTGCCGGTGCTGTTACCAAAGTCTGTTGTATAGTTTAAGCTGTTTACATTGTTATAGGCAGCATTATCCTTGCCTTTAAAGAAGCTGAGAAAAACATGATCTTTTTTCCCTAATTCAAAATTCATCTTGGCATTAATATCATAAAATTTATACGAGGTTGTTTTTTGCGGGGTACCAAAAGCTTTTAGCAGTAAATCAATATGACTTCTTCTGGCTGATACAATAAAAGAGGATTTGTTTTTTTGAATAGGCCCTTCCACAGTAAGATTGTTGGACAGTAAGCCAATTCCACCTTCTACCTGGTATCTTGTTTTATTACCTTCTTTCATGGTGATGTTTAAAATGGAACTAAGCCTTCCGCCATACTCTGCCGGAAATCCGCCTTTAATTAACTGTACACTGTTAACCGCATTTACATTAAAAGTGCTGAACAAACCAAAGAGGTGATTGGGATTATACACGGTGGCTTCATCTAACTGTACCAGATTTTGGTCCATGTTACCGCCCCGCACATAGAAGCCGGTTGTTCCTTCCTGGCCACCTTGTACGCCGGGCAGTAACTGGATAATTTTCATAATATCTCTTTCGCCGAGCAACACCGGTAAATTTTTTATAGCCCTGATAGGTACATCTATCACTCCCATCTGTGCTTTTTGTACGTTGCGGTTATTTTTTCCGGAGCTAATTATTACTTCACCAAGTGTTCCCGCAGAACTCTCCAGCAATACATCTAACTGAATATTTTCTTTTGCCACTATTTTTTTTGCCTGGAGTTTATAACCCTGGTAGGAAATAATTAGTTCAACGGTATCTGCTGCGGAAACAGTTAAAGAAAAGAATCCATATTGATTGGTGGAGGTTCCGGTTTTGGCATTTGCATTTACCACCGATGCGCCAATCAGTGCTTCTTTAGAGGCTTCATCTTTTATATAACCGCTGATGGTTATTTTTTGGGCTGAGGAAAATTCAGCATATAGAATAGCTGCTATGAATAGGAATAATACTCTCATAAGAATAATTTTATTTTGATTGATATTTTTAAAGTAGCTCCCCGGATACAGGGGAGCTATGAGAACCATTAACCACCATCCTGCTTTTAAACTTTTTTATTGCAATAATAAAAGCAGAACTGAATTAATAGATAACAGTTAAAGAGATTTTGGTTGGGTAATGAAAGAAATAATTGTTAGTACATGATTGCTACTTACACTATTGTTCCTTGTTTGGTTTGCAACTTTTCAATCCACTCTTGTTTTACCGGTTCAAGCTCGCCACGGCAATAGCCGGTAAAATAATTGTGTGCTTTTAAAAATTCAATATTCAATTGGCGCCATTCTTCGTCTGTAAAGCAGGAATTGTAATAAGCCTGAAGTTCTTTTCTTAAAAGCTGACTTCGTTCACTAACAATATTTGCACCGAGGTGAAAAAGGTCTGCATCGCATATAATTTTTTCCACCAGGCTAAGCGGCTCCTGTGGCATATGTGTTGCCTGGATGCAAGATGCAATCCGTATAATCATACCCTGGTCTGCAATGCGAGGGTATAAAAATTCTTTTACCAGTTCTATACTTTCCTTTTCATGTTCTTCGGCATGACCGCTGCTAAAGCCGGTATCATGAAACCAGGCGGATAAAAACAGAACAAATTGATCCTCGTTGTTTAATTGATAATAACCTTCAATTTCTTCAGCAGCACATACCACCTGGATAGTATGCTCCAGTGTATGAAAAACAAAAAGAGGATTTACTTTAGTTTGGAAAATTTCTGTAACAACTTTCCTTGCATCTTTTACAATTTGTAATTGCTGTTCGTTCATAACCCCGGTTCAAAAAAAACAATAACTATGAACAAACAGATAACAGCGAAAGGAATTTTGGTTGGGTAGCTGATAAAATAGTTATCAGAATTTAATCGTTACTCCTGCACCTATCCCAAAACTATTTGGAAAAGTTTCCACTACATTGTTTTTTGTGATGGGAGAAATAGCTGTTCTGTAAACAGGACGAAGATTAATAGATAATTTTTGATTGACCTTATATTTTACTTCTGCATCAGCAATAAACGACCAATAAAAAGATTTGGTACCGGTAAGTTTTCGCACTACCACAATTTCCCGATTAAAGGCATCTTCTACATCTACTTCCAGATTTGCTTTAGTAATAAAATTTGCTTCGATGCCCACACCCGGTGTAATGGTGAGTTTTTTATTTCCCACTGTGTATTTAACTAACAGCGGAACACTTATATTTTCTAAAGTATGTTTTGCCTCTGCAGTAGTAAGGCTGTCGCCAATGGCTGGTTGCGGACCAAAGCCGGGTTTGAAGAATGCATAGCCGGATGAAGTAATATATTTATAGGCCACATCACCTGTCGGATCTTTGAAGGCATAGGTTTTTTGCGGCTTCATACCTATAGCTGTGTTTCTATAAACAATGCCGGATTGTAAACTAAAAACTTTTGTAACCTGTCTGCTAAGTAATAAACCGGCTGAGAAAGACGGTTCATTAGCTTCTCTGAACTTAATGCTTGTGATGGCTGACGGTTCATCACTATCAAGTCTGTAACCCGCCTGATCGTAAGAAACAAACGGGGTAATCATCCAGAATGGTTTAAAAGCATTTTTGTTTTTTGAATTACTGACATTGCTAAGCAGTAAAGGAGAACTGTTGACAGCCATTGGCTTGAGCAATGAAATAGTTTTTAAATGCCGCTCTGCTATGTTGGCAATGCTTATTTTTTTATTCAGCGGAGAAATGTGGTGTTCAGGATTTTGCAAATCATTATTGTCCTCTGAAATGTTTTTTGATTTTTTAACCGGCTGTGATGTAACAACTGAAAACAAGGGGTTAATATTTTGTACCAGGAGATTAACCTGTTTGTCTGACCGGCTATTATTTTGCAACACTATTGTATTGCCGGCCGTTAAATGTTTTTCTGACGTAGTGATGATTTGTAGTTGCTCTGTTACATTTTTCTTTAGGGTAACTGAATTTTCTGAAGCACTGCCCTCTATATTTGAATTAATGGTAGTAGATTTATTTTTATTAATCGCTTCATTCTTATTCGCAGATATACTTTCTTCAGCCGGGGTACTTTTTTTTGATGTATGGCTGCCACGGCCCGTCTTTATAATTCCTGATTCATACAAAACAAAGCCAGACAATAGCAGCAATAAAAGCAATGCTGTTCTTTTCCAGATGATAAATCTCTTTTTATATTCTTCAGCGTCTTGTTTGTCAAGAGCCGCATCAATGTTTTCCTTTAATCCAGCAGATGGAGCTTCTTGATACTCCTCTAATCCGGACCGGAATAATTCATCAATATCATGTAAATCTTTACTCATGCTTCACTATTTATAATGAACTAACTTTTTTTTTACCAGCAAAGCCTTTTGCAAAAAAGACCTTGCATCCGAAAGGTTAGATTTGGAAGTACCTTCTGATATGCCAAGAGCTTCCGCAATTTCCCGGTGCTTGTATCCTTCAAAAACATACAGGTTGAAAACGATGCGATAACCGGCGGGTAATGTTTGAACCAACGAAAGCAATTCCTTTGCATCTAAGTTGGATGCAATATTTATTTCCCCTGCCGCATCATAGTCTGATGTGTCAAATCTGATAACCGGTTGCAGTGTTGATTTATTCCGATATCGGAGTAGGGCACAGTTCACCATTATCTTTCTAATCCAGCCTTCAAAAGAACCATTGCCTTTAAATGTTTTGATATAGGTAAACACCCGTAAAAAACCTTCCTGCAAAATATCTTCCGATTCTTCTTTATTTCTGGCATACCGCATACACACCCCCAACATTTTGGGGGCAAACAGGTTATAAAGCTTTGTTTGCAATGCCCTATCGCCTGCTATACAACCTTTAATAAGAAGCTGTTCAGTATCCTGCAAATGGTTAGGTTTATCTGACATAGATATACAGGCTTTGGCAAATGGTTGGGTTGCTATAAAAGTTTTTATAGAATAATTCTTTTACAGTATCCTCTATATTGTCAACGACTTATAGCTTAATCTTTACACTCAGATTCACCACCCGGCCATCAATGGGTGCCCATAATTGTTTAAACGTAGGATTAGTAGTTGGCGGTATAACGATCGCCTCTTTTCTTGTTTGCCGGTAATCAAAAAAGTTTTCGCAATTGAGTACAAAAGAAAATCGTTTGATATCGTATCGTATCATACCTGCTGCAAAAAGATAAGCTGGTGTTTTGTTGCCATCTTCCAGGTATTGTGTGCCGGTGTATGATGCCTCTATGCAGGCACGGAATCTTTTTGAAAACTCATACGATACAACTGCGGCAAATTTGTCCCTTGCACTTAGTTCGAGATATGGATTGAGTGGGTCGTATTTCTTTTTAGCATCAGCCAATGTGTAGCCGATATAGGCTTCCACCTCATCATAGGTGATCTGCATCCATGTCTCAAAACCTTTGGTTACTATTGGTTTTGAAGCTGTAAAATAAAATATGGAACCTGGCGAATTAACTGCCACCAGCGGATTATTAATATTGGTTATGTAAAAAGATTGATTGATGGCTAATTCCACTTCGCCGATTTGTTTTTTAAAATTCACATCAAGATTGGCACCGGTAGATCGTTCTGCTTTTACATTGGCAGCAAGACTAAGGTTGGCATAATTTCTTTCATCCACATCACTATTAAAAAGAGTGGGAATTTTATAACCCATGCCTCCGCCCAACCGAGAAGTAATGCCGGAAGTTACTTTATACAACAACGAAATTCTTGGCAATACAAAAGTGCCATATTGATTATGAAAGTCGGTACGTAGTCCCGTTTCTATGGTAAACTTGGGATGCAGCCGCCAATCATCCTGCACAAAAACACCAAGTGTAGTGTAATTGTAATTATTGATGGTGCTGCTATCCGGCAAACCCTTTTCAAAATTTTCTCCGTTAAAATTTATTCCCATTACCACATCATGCTTTCCTGTTTTCTTTACATAAGACGCTTCGGAATAGTATGACAATTGTTTTGCCCGCATGCCAAACACATTGGTGGTAATATTCCTTTTATAATTACTAAAATTAAATTTCAGTGAAAGCTTATCAGTAGGTTTTATCCGTTTATCCCACATTGTCTCCAATGTATTTCTAAAAGATTGGTTTTCGATATAAAACTGGTGTTGTGGATCTGGTCTTTTATCCAGCACCTGCATATCACCTCCACGGCGTTCTTCAAATATACTGTTGATGCCTATTGACAGAGTGTTTTTTTCATTAGGGTAAAAATAAAATACCGGGTGAAAGAATAAATTTTCTGTAGCCGCCACATCACTAAAGCCATCTTTATTTACATCCACTTCTTTTTGGATAGTGCCACCACCAAAAAAAGTGTAACCCATTTTTTTATCCCGTTCAGAAAAATAAACGTTCACATTATTTTCTTTCAAGGTAGATCTGTTGAGTAGTATGAAACGTTCTTTTAAACCCAGCCTTGGTTTTTTAGAAATAATATTGATCATACCGGCAATGGCACCACCGCCATATAAAGTAGAGCTGGCACCTTTTATGATTTCTATCTGCTTTAGATCCAGTGGTGGAATTTGCAATATGCTAAAGCTGCCGCCATAGCCACCAAAGATGGGCACCCCATCCCGCAGTATCTGGGTGTAATCACCAGGAAGGCCTTGTATCCGTAAATCGGTATTGCCTGTAACAGCTGATGTTTGTTGCGATTGGATGCCGGCCACATCACCCAGCAAACTGGCCACATGTGCAGGTTTAACACCACTTTCTTCTTCCACCTCTTCACCGCCCAATACTTCTACTCTTGTTGGAGTGTTTTCGATTCTGGAATCTGTACGAGATGATGATATAAGAACTTCCTCAATTTTTTTTCCATCCGGTACAAGAACGATAGTAAAGATCGTATCTGCTGATAAAGGGAAAATAAGTACCAGTGTTGTGTCTATAAATCCAATACGGGAGAAAAGCAAAGACTGCTTTCCATTAGGAATATTTTTTATTACAGCCTTACCATTTATATCAGATGATGTTCCTTTACCGGTTCCTTTCAGCAACACCGAAACCTCTGCCAGCGGTTCACCATTACCCGCATCGGTGAGCAAAGCAGAAAAATTATTCTGCGCAGAGCAACTACAACTAATTCCATAAAAAAGGAGTAATGAAAGAAGATGCTTAACCATATATATGCAAGGTACAAAGCTTTTGTGTTTGATAGCCGCCGCTGTATGTTTGCAATTAAACCAGTAGGTTTGTATATAAAATTTGTTTGATGGCAGATCACCTAAATATTTCTGATTTTCTTTCGCCAGTAAGCCTTGCCGCTATATCGCATGATGAAGGATTTAAAGAAGGACAACTTGGTAAAATTGCAGATGTGTACGAAGATGAATTTCCTAACCTGGATGAGGCGCAAATAGTACTGGTAGGTTGTGGTGAGCAAAGAGGCAGCGGTTTAATACATGGACACAGCGAAGCACCAGATATTATCCGCCGTCATTTCTATTCATTGTTTTACTGGCACACCGATATTAAAATTGCTGATGTTGGAAATATAAGAGCCGGCTCATTATACACCGATTCTTACGCCGCTTTAAAAACAGTGGTGCAGGAACTGATGAATGATGGTAAAACCGTTATCATTCTCGGCGGTTCACATGATCTTACCTTGTCGCAATACTATGCTTATGCAGAGAACAAAAAGCTGATAGAAGCAAGTTGTGTAGATGCATTGATAGATCTCAATTTGGAATCACCCTTCAAGCATGAAAATTTTTTAATGGAACTGCTTACCGGCGAACCAAATTTTCTCCGGCATTACAATCACATTGCCTTCCAGAGTTATTTTGTTCATCCACGGATGCTGGAGACAATGGATAAGCTTCGTTTTGATTGTTACCGGGTGGGCAGTGTAAAAGAAAATATTGACGAAATGGAACCGGTGATCCGCAACAGTAATATGTTCAGCTTTGATATTACCGCTATTGCCAATGCGTATGCACCGGCCAATACAATTTCTCCCAATGGATTGAATGGTGAAGAAGCCTGTGTGCTGATGCAGTATGCCGGCATGAGTCCGAACATCAACAGCATCGGCATATATGGATATGATGCGCAGCATGATAAAGATGAGTTGACCGCCAAACAAATAAGCAACATGCTTTGGTATGTACTCGATGGCCGCAGCCGTGGCAGAAGAGAAGCGGCATTGGATGAAAAAGATTCTTTCAATGAATATCACCTGGCTTTTGCTGAAGTAGAAACTATTTTTTTGCATAGCAAAAAAACCGGAAGGTGGTGGATGCAGTTGCCCGATAAAAAATTTATTGCCTGCAGTTACAAAGATTATTTGCTGGCCAGTAGCAATGAGATTCCAGAGAGATGGTTGCGGGCACAGGAGAGGGGATAACCCCCTGTCCCCCTAAAGGGGAGACTTAGATGTATGAGCCATTCTTACATCTTGCATTTTCTTAAAGGAATATTATTAATAGTAAAAAAATTCTCCACCTTCCTTTTGGTACATCCCGATAATTTCGGGAAGGGAATAGCGAGATTTGTACTTTAAAGAATATAACAGGGGTTTAGCCAGCTTTAGTTTTTCATGGCATCTTCGTTGCGTCGCACACTTCATCTTCCTGTTCGCTACTCGACAAATCAATATATCAACAAATTCGTATTTTCAACTGCGGAATAATCAATACAACTTCATACATAAAAAAATTTCAAACCTCCCCTTTAGGGGCATAAGAAATATTTAATCTAAAAAGAAAAAATACCATGGGGGTTTCAACAGGCATATGTTCCTTCGGCATGAGCGGAAAACTATTTCATGCACCATTTATTCATGCACACCCGGGTTATGAATTATCAGCCATTGTTGAACGACATAAAAATGATTCAAAGGAAAAATATCCAGATGCAAAGCTCTATCGTTCTGTTGAAGAACTATGTGCCGATAAATATCTGCAATTGATTGTAGTAAACACTCCCACACTTTTGCATTACGAACAAGGCAAAATGGTTTTACAATCCGGCAAACATTTAGTCATAGAAAAACCATTTACCATAACTGTAAAAGAAGCAGAAGAATTAACTACACTGGCTGAAGCAAATAATTTATTTCTTAGTGTATATCAGAATCGCCGCTACGATGGAGATTATTATGCCGTGAAAAATGTGCTGCAACAAAATTTATTGGGAGAGATCAGAGAAGTGGAGATCCGCTTTGATCGTTACCGCCCCACATTTAGTGGCAAGCAACATAAAGAAGGCGATATGCCCGGTGCTGGAATTTTATATGATCTGTCTCCGCATCTTGTTGACCAGGCTATTCAGTTATTTGGTTTTCCAAAAGCAGTGTTTGCCGATTTAATAAAGATGAGGGATGATGTAGCCGTGCCTGATTATTTTGAAATACTTTTTTATTATGACACATTACGGGTACGATTAAAAGCCACCTGCATTGCCCGTGAATCAACGTATGCATACACATTACATGGAATGAAAGGAAGTTTTCTGCAACAACGATCAGATATGCAGGAGCAACAATTACTCGTCGGAGTAAAACCATCATTAGAAAACTGGTGTCCCGGCCCATCATTACCAGACGGGATTTTGCACACTGAAATAGATGGAGAAGTGATACGAAGAGAAACAACATCCTCTCCCGGAAACTATATGGGTTATTACGATGATATATATAAAGCATTAACCGGTACAGGAAGTAATCCTGTACCTGCATCTGATGCAATAATGAATATGCGGATAATAGAAGCGGCGCTGGAAAGCATGAAAGAAGGAAAAGTTGTAAAATTCAATTAAGAATTAAAAAATTAATAATTAACAATTATGAAAAGTCGTTTTAATCTTTCAGGCATTCAATTATTAATTATTAATTCTTCATTATTAATTATTACCTCTTGTTCTATAGAAAAACAAATTGCCAAATCTGCCAAAGCCGATGTACTGGATGCAAAAGCATTACAAACAGCCCATGTAGGCATCAGCATCTTTGACCCGGCTGCTAATAAATACTTATACAATTACCAGGGCGACAAATATTTTGTACCGGCCAGTAATATCAAAATACCGACTTGCTATGCAGCCATGAAATATTTGGGAGATAGTTTGGTGGGGTTGAGGTATGGAATTCCTGAAAACTCATGGATTAAGAATAAAGCGATTTTTATTCAAGCTACCGGTGATCCCACATTTCTTCATCAGGATTATAGCAAACACCCTTCATTTGAGTTTCTACAAAAGATGGCTAAAGAAGGGAAAAAGTTTGGGTATCTCTTAGATGATAGCTCAAAAGTAGAAAGATGGGGAAGTGGGTGGAGCTGGAACGATTATGACGCTGCTTACATGGCAGAAAGAAATATTTTCCCCGTATTTGGAAACGTAATAAATATAAAACTAAATGAAATTAAAAATCGAAATGCTAATAATAAGTTGATGCTATTTAAAACTGGAGTGGGCTTTTTTGACCGCATAGTCAATGATATTCCATTCCTCGAGGGTATTACAAGAGAACAGTTTGAAACTTTTGAACAAAATTGGATTCTCACTCGAAGTATAGAAAGTAATACATTCAGCATAGAAAAAGGATTAAGGCCTTTTTCATCCATGTCAATCCCATTCGTGACTGAAAGCTTTTGGACTACTGTTGGCTTTTTGAATGACACACTAGATATAGATTACGCAGCTCCAGTATCGAATATAATAGGCAATAAATATTTCTGGGAAGGGGGTAAAGAGGACGAAGGAATTGAGACGAAAGTTAACAAATGGAATATCATCCACTCCCAACCCACCGACTCACTCCTAAAACCTATGATGCACCGCAGCGATAATTTTTTTGCGGAACAATCTTTATTAATGGTAAGTAATGAAATGCTGGGTGTGATGAATGATGCAAAGATCATTGACACTATTCTTAAAACAGATTTTAAAGACCTGCCCCAAAAACCAAGATGGGCAGATGGCTCCGGTCTCAGCCGCTATAATTTATTTACCCCGCAAGATTTTGTTTTCATTCTCAACAAAATGAAAACTGATTTTGGTATGGAACGTATCAAAATCATACTACCCACGGGCGGCGAAGGAACCATCAGCAGTTATTACAAAGCTGACAGCGGATATATCTACGGTAAAACGGGAACACTCTCCGGTGTTGTCGCCTTCAGCGGTTTTTTATATACGAAGAAAGGGAAGCTGCTTATATTTTCTACATTGGTAAATAATCACCAGGCTTCAGCTACGGAGGTTAGAAAGGCGGTGGAGAAATTTTTGCAGGGAGTGAGAGAGAAGTTTTAAGTGATAAGTTGTAGGTTATAAGTAACATAACTTAAAACTTATAACCAATTACTTACAACTTACTTCCCAAACATCTTTTCCAACTGCTCCTGCTTAAATTCTAAATAAGTCGGATTGCCATCCATGGTTACATTCGATTGTTCGCAGGCGAATAAGTCATTTACCAGCTGCCGCATTTCCCGTTCCGTTAATCGTACACCGGTTTTTATAGATTGCTGTCTTGCTAATGAACGAACCAATTTTTCTCTCTTCGAAAACTTTACTTCGTTACTAAAGTGTTTGTATTGCTCCAGCAAAATATCAATGATATGTTTGTCATTACCAGCTTCTACATCAGCTGGTGTGCCTTGAATCACAAATGTGTTTTTACCAAATGGCTCAATAAGATAGCCGAGTAATTGTAAGTCGGAAATTATTTCTTCCATCACCGCAGCATCAGCAGGAGTTAATTCTAATGTAGAGGGAAACATACTCCGTTGCGCAGCTACCGGTTTGTCTTTACTTGCTTTTTTTAATTGTTCATACAACACTCTTTCATGCGCCGCTTGTTGATGAATGAGGAGGAAGCCGTTTGCAGATGGAAGGGTGATATATGTATTTAATAGTTGAGTTAACTCGGAATCGGGTGGAAGGTGTAAGGTGTGGGGTGTGAGTGAAGCCTTATCTTCCGGAACTGACACTTGAGAACTGACACCCGGCACCGGGGTTTCATAAAAATCTTTCCAATGCTTCAGCTCACTCTTTTCACTCTTCTCTATAAAATGTGCCTGGTGTTTTTGGGTAAAGCCTTTGAAAATAGAACCCGATGCGGCTGATGATTGTCTTTCTTCGGTAAAAGGTTGTTGTATAGATGATAATTGTTGTATGGATGCATCGAGATCAAAATCCAATGTAGGAGTTATGCTGAATTGTGCCAATGCATGTTTAATAGCTGACTGCACAAACGCATAAATTATTTTTTCATCTTCAAATTTTATTTCCTGTTTGGTAGGATGCACATTTACATCCACAACGGCAGGGTCAAGATCAATGAATAAAACATACATCGGGAAACTATCCGACGGAATCATTTCCTGGTAAGCATTCATCACCGCATGGTTGAGGTAAGGACTTTTTATAAAACGATTGTTCACAAAAAAGTATTGATCTCCCCTTGTCTTCTTGGCGGTTTCTGGTTTGCCTACAAAACCATAAATGTTCATGTAGTCAGTATCTTCTTTTACCGTTACCAGTTTTGCATTGTAATTATTCCCGAGCAACTGAACAATACGTTGCTTTAAACTGCCTGCTTCCAGGTGAAACAGTTGCTGGTTATTAGTAGTAAGAGTAAATAAGATTTCAGGGAACGACATCGCCACTCTTGTAAATTCATCCACAATATGCCGCATCTCTGCCGCATTGCTTTTCAAAAAATTTCTGCGGGCCGGCACATTAAAAAATAAATTTTTCATTGCAATGCTACTACCAACGGGTGCCGCAATAGGTTCTTGTTTTTTTACGGCACTGTTTTCTACTTCTAGATAAATTCCGGTTTCATCTTCACCCCTTTTGGTTTTTAATTCCACCTGTGCTACGGCAGCAATAGAAGCTAGTGCTTCTCCACGAAAGCCCATGGTTCTTATATGAAATAAATCTTCAATACTTTTTATTTTGGAAGTGGCATGCCGTTCAAAGCTCATCCTTGCATCAGTTTCACTCATGCCGCTGCCGTTATCAATTACCTGTATCAGCGATTTGCCTGCATCATTAATGATCAATTTAATTTCAGTAGCTCCGGCATCCACGGCATTTTCCAGCAGTTCCTTTACGGCACTGGCCGGCCGTTGAATTACTTCGCCGGCTGCTATTTGGTTGGCAATATTATCTGGTAAAAGTGTAATCTTATCAGGCACAAAATCTGGTTTAGCCGCCAAAAATAACGAAATGGGCACACGGATGACACGGATTGCACGGATGAACACAGATTTTTTATTCGGCTATGCGGTATAAATCGGTATTTATCTTTTATGTAATCCGGTTCTGTAAAGTTAAAATCAATGAAAATCTATCTAATCCGTGTCATCCGTGTGCCTGTATTCTTCAAATGAGTTAATTTTAAGACTTGTTTCAACATTTAATAATTGCCAGACTATGAAATTGTTTAAAGCCCTTTTAATTCTTTTAATACTGATTCCTTCTGTTGCTTCAGCTCAATATAAAAGCAAACTTACAGCCCAGCAATGGACCGACAGTGTGTTCAATAGCCTGAGTGAGGATGAAAAAATTGCGCAGCTAATGGTTATCCGGGCACACTCCAATCTCGGTGCCGACCATATTGAAAAAGTTACCAACGACATTAAAAAATATAATGTGGGTGCCTTGTGTTTTTTTCAGGGCGGGCCTGTACGTCAAGCTAATCTTACTAATTTTTATCAAAGCATTGCCAAAACTCCTTTGATGGTTACCATTGATGGAGAATGGGGATTGGGTATGCGGCTTGATAGTGTAAATAAATTTCCTTATCAGCTAACCCTCGGTTCTATGAGTGATGAGAATGTAGTTTATCGTATGGGATTGGCTGTAGGCGAACAATGCAAAAGAATTGGTGTACATGTAAACTATGCTCCTGTTGTTGATATTAATAATAATCCTAACAATCCGGTAATTGGTTTTCGTTCTTTTGGAGAAGACAAAGATAAAGTATCAAGATATGGTGTTGCTTATATGAAAGGAATGCAGGATGCAGGCATCATGGCTTGTGCTAAACATTTTCCCGGTCATGGAGATGTGGATGTGGACTCACACTACGACTTACCTGTGATCAATAAAAATATGGCGCAGTTGGATTCGATGGAGCTGGTTCCTTTCAAAGCGGTGTTTGATGCAGGCATAGGTAGTGTAATGATTGCACATTTATATATTCCAGCGATAGATAACACTGCTAATAAAGCCACTTCTATTTCAAAGAACAATGTCACTGATTTATTAAGAAACAGTTTGCATTACAATGGCCTCACTTTTACGGATGCGTTAGAAATGAAAGGGGTGGCAAAATATTTTCCCGGCGGAACGATTGCTGTTGAAGCAATTATTGCGGGTAATGATATGCTTTGTTTGCCAGCCAGTGTGCCGGAGTCAATCGAAGCTATTAAAAAAGCAATCGCAGATAAAAGATTAACCTGGGAAGATATAAATGTAAAAGTGAGAAAGGTGCTGATGTCGAAATATAAACTGGGTTTGAATCAAACTCAGTTTGTTGATACGAATAATTTAACAGCAGATATAAATGCAAAGACCGATGCCATCCGCTACGAAGTGGCGCAGCATAGCCTCACTTTATTAACGGAGGCAAAGTTTACTGCATCCAGCACAGAGTATGCAGAAATTCCTTTGATAAAAGAAAGCAATAAAGCAAATGGGAAAACAAGCAAGTTTGCCTATGTAGGTATCGGTTTATCTGAGTCAAATGATTTTGCCAAAAGAATGAAAAAGGATTTTGATGCCGATGTGTTTTTATTTTCTTATAAAGATGGACAAGAGAAAGCGGATGAAATTTTAAAAGAAGTAAAGAAGGCAAATAAGTACGATGCTATTATTGTCGGCGTTCATAATTATGCCAACAAGCCGATGGATAATTTTAATATCAGCCCGGCTGCATTAAAGTTGTATAAGGACTTAAATTTCATCAGAACTATTACCATGAGTTTTGGAAATGTATTGGCCAATAAAAACTTTTGTGATGCATGGACACTGGTAGCCTGCTACCAGGATGATAATATTACCCAACAGGCTGCAGCCGATTTTTTACAAGGTAAATTCAAATCTCAGGGTAAGTTGCCGGTATCTGTTTGCAAATTTAAATTTGGAGAAGGCATTGTATATGCAAAACCAAAACCTACCAAGGAAGAAATTAAAACTGCTTTAACTACAGTAGACTCTATTGCATTGGATGCTATTTCCCGCAAAGCATTTCCCGGTTGTGTGGTATTGGCAGCCCATAAAGGAGAGATCATTTATCATAAAGCATTTGGCAATTATGAATACAGCCCATCATCTCCGGCCATGAGTACAGAAAGTATTTTTGACCTGGCTTCTGTAACAAAAATTTCTGCTACCACCATTTCCATCATGAAGTTATATGATGAGGGAAAAATAAAACTGGACGGTAAACTGAAAGATTATCTTCCTTACACAAAGAATACCAACAAAGAAGATTTAAAGATCGAAGATATTCTATTACACCAGGCAGGTCTTGTTCCTTTTATTACTTTTTATAAAGAAACAATTGATCCTGCAACAGGGAATGTGAACCCGATGGTGTATGCACCCAAACCACAAAAAGGATATGGTGTAAGAGTAGCTGAGAATATTTATATGCGGGACGATTGGCAGGATACGATGATGTTGCGGATTTTAAAAAGTCCGCTGGGCCCAAAAAATAAATATGTGTACAGCGATAATGATTTTATTTTCCTGGGAAAGATTGTTGAAGAAATTTCTGGTATGTCGCTGGATGAATATGTGCAAAAAAGTTTTTATAATAAAATAGGTATGTACTCCACCGGCTTCAAACCACTGAGCCGTTTTCCGGTAGATAAAATTGTACCTACAGAAACGGATGCTTACTTCCGCAAGCAAACAACAAGAGGTGATGTGCATGATGAAGGAGCATCTATGTTTGGCGGAGTGGCGGGCCATGCTGGTTTATTTTCCAATGCTTATGACTTGGCTTTGCTATACCAGATGCTCTTAAACGATGGCGAGATAAATGGGCAGCGATATTTAAAACCTGAAACAATAAAATTATTTACTGACTATAACAGTAAAATTAGCCGCCGTGGTTTTGGTTTTGATAAACCAGAAAAAGATAATGCCATCCGCAAAGAACCTTATCCTTCATTGCTTGCATCACCAGCTACCTTTGGTCATACCGGTTTTACCGGTACTTGTGTGTGGGTAGATCCTGCCAATGATTTGGTTTATATTTTTCTATCAAATAGGGTGTATCCAACAAGAGATAATAATAAGTTGGGACAGATGCTAATAAGAGGGAAGATACAAGATGCGATTTATACGGCGTTGGGGGTGGATGGCCATTTTTAAATAATAAGTGATAGATGAATAAAGTTGTTTTTATAGTAATATTTCTTTACTTATTTATTTCTGTTTGTTTTTCGCAGTCGGATAGAAAAACTATTATCGATAATAAAATTAAAGCGGTTACAAAAATTGTTTATGAGGAGTCCAGTAATAAAAAGAGAGAAACAAAAACCTATTATACGGTTAAAGGAGACGATTCATTATCTTTTATCAATGGCGAAGAGGCTCATTCATTTACAGCTATTGTAGAAAAAGGCAGGATAATTCAATTGGATAGAATGAGTGGTGGGCTCATCGATCAAAAATATTTCTACAAGTATTTTCCTGATAGCTCTTATTCAATTGAAATATTATCAGATGAAGAAGAGAGGTCAGAATATCATAAATATAATTCAAGGAATGAATGCCTGTTAACTGTGCTTAATAATTCTGATTCCCTGTGGCATAATTATAATTCATCAGGTATTGTAGAAAGTGTAACTAATATAAAGGATGGTAAAAAGATAGAAATTAGTAGCACCCAAATGAATGATAATGGCAGTCGTATGAGAGTAGAATATAAAACTGATGGTGTTCTATGGGGTTTCTCTACATATAAGTACAATGAGAAAGGATTGCAAGATGAAGTGAAAATTTTTGCAATTGACGCCAAAACTGAAACACTTATTAGTAAAACCGAACTCAAGTATGAATACTACTATCCATAACTAATTCTTTTACTCCTTCTTCCCTTCATTAGGCCTTTGCTGCCCTCTATTAGGATTTGGCCTCTGCTGATTTCTATTAGGATTATTAGGTCGTTGTCCACCAGATCCACTGGACTGATTACCTCCACCTTGCTGGTTTCTATTAGGATTGTTTGGCCTTTGTTGTTGTCCGCCTTGCTGACGTTGCCCACCCTGACCTTGATTACGTTGTTGATTCTGCTGTCCGCCACCACCTTGTTGTCCACCTGATCCTGAAGATTGGTTTCCACCACCACCTTGATTTCTTTGCTGCGGCCGCTGCCCTCTCTGTTGATTACCCGGTCCACCGGATCCTGCGGATTGATTCTGTCTTCTTTTCTTATCAGCCGCTTTATCCAAACTCCGCAAACTTATTTGTCCTACCAACTCTACAAACTCCGGTTCCTTCTCCACTGCTTTGGATGAAACTATTTCTACCGGCTCTAACTCATCCGGACGGATGTTCTGCTTGTTTAGTTCTTTTATTTTAATTACCCTTTCAATACTCAGTGGATATTGTTTATTGCTGTCGGGCAATGTGTACCACATCAGGTTTTTAAAAATATCTTTCTTAACCAAAAAGGCATTGCCTTTAGCAACCTGTATCACATCACAGTTCTCCGGAAAATGTTGCAACGCATCTAAGTAAGTATCCAGCTCATAATTCAAACAACATTTCAACCGGCCACACTGTCCACTAAGCTTTGTTTGATTAATAGAAAGATTTTGATAACGGGCCGCCGTTGTATTAACAGAAGAAAAATCAGTCAACCAGGTACTGCAACAAAGTTCTCTGCCGCAACTACCAATACCACCCACTTTACCAGCTTCTTGCCTTGCACCAATCTGCCGCATTTCCACCTTCACTCTAAATTCGGATGCATATACTTTTATCAACTCCCTAAAGTCCACCCGGCCATCAGCTATATAAAAGAAAGTTGCTTTACGTCCATCGGCCTGCATTTCCACCTGGCTTATTTTCATATCCAGTTTCAGTTGCCGGGCTATTGCCCTGCTGAGAATAACCGCTTCCGGTTCCCTCGCTTTATTTTGTTTCCATATTTCAATGTCACGGTCAGTAGCCGTACGCAAAGCTTTTTTCATTTCAGGATTATCTTCCTTCACATTTCGCTTCTTCATTTGCAACCGCACTATTTCTCCCGTCAGCGATACTTCACCCACATCAAAACCACTAATTCCTTCCACTGCTATCAGATCACCTTTTTCAAACGGCTGCAGGGTGGGGTTTCTATAAAAATCTTTCCGGGTTCCCTGGCTAAAACTCACTTCCATCACCTTGCAGGCACTATCCATATCCGCAATTGGTAGATTGCGCAGCCAGTCATGAGTGTTCATACGGTTACATCCGCCGGTACTACAACCGCCATTGCTCTTACATCCTCCCGGTTTGCCATTACTACTGGTACTGCAACTTGTACAACTCATGTATCAAATAAATAAGTAATAATTAAAAAAATAAATACTTGAGGAAAAGATGATGAACCCAGCTGTAATATTTCTATTCAACTGCCGTTGCGTCGCACTCTTCAGGGTTCTGTTCGCTGCTCAGCAAAGACAAAGCAGTTAAAACAGTGGTATTATATGTAGAAGTAGTTGAGAACACAATAATTAATTCAAATCTTTCGGGTCTATTCTTTTCCTCTTTCACTCTTTCAAACTCTTAGCCCAAACCTCAATTCTCCAAAAATACAATCTTATCCTGAATAATTATAGCGAACTCTTGCAAGGCTATATTCCAACTCTTGGAGGGTTTAAAACCCTCCAAGAGTTAACCAAGAGTTTAAAACCATCAGCTCATCACCACTTTATCCTGTATTATATGGTAAAGCTTAATGGTCAATGCATGAAAAAGCATTTTACCGTGGGCATTGCGTTCTATATAATAACTGGCCCGGTCCAGCTCTTCAATAATGGCCTGTTGTTGCTCAATACCAGCTATTTTATTCAATCTTTCTGCAAAATCCCTTTCTTTTTCACCAATATTAAGCTTGTCGCCCATTATCCGGTAGTGGATGGCCTGCTCCAATAAGTGGTTGAAGTAACGCAAAAACTGCTTTTGCTTTTCCCGCCCCAGGCGACTTATTTCTTCTACCCATTTGGTCTGTGCCACCGGCCCGGTTTTTAAAATAGCATTCAGCCATTCCCGCAGTAAACCTTGCCAGTCTTCTTCGGCATGTTGCACCAGTTGTAATGCTTCATGATAATTACCTTCACTCACACTGGCCACCTGCCGGGCAATTACCGGCTCAGTTTTATTACGATTGATTAATGCTTCTTCAATATCACTTGTTTCCAGTGCCGGTATTTTTATCAACTGGCAACGGCTTACAATGGTTGGCAATACCTGTGCTTCGTTTTCTGTTACCAGAATAAATAAGGTATTCGGCGGCGGCTCTTCAATCAGTTTTAATAATTTGTTGCCTTCCGTGCCCAGCATCTCCGGCATCCACATGATGAGAATTTTATATTCACTCTCAAAACTTTTCAAACTCAGCTTGCGGATAATGTCATTACATTCTTCCGCAGTTATTTTTCCCTGGCTATTTTCTTTTTCTTTGATGTGTTCTATCCAGTCATACAAATTTCCATACGGACTCAGTTTTACAAACTCTCTCCATTCCCCGATAAAATCTTTCGCCGTTGGTTTTTCTCCAGCCTTCTTCGTTACCGTTGGGTAAGAAAAATGAATATCCGGATGAACAAGTTGCTGAGCTTTTATACAAGCAGGACATACACCACAAGAATCTGTTGGAGGTTTGGGGTTTGAAGTTTGGGGTTCAGGCTCTCCGAAAAGCGAAGGCCCTGCTTGAATTGCAGTATTCTTCCCATTTACTTTTTCGCAAACAATGTATTGAGCAAATGCTATTGCCAGCGGTAAAGACCCACTTCCCTCTTTACCCAAAAACAATAAAGCATGACTAAGCCGGTTATGCTGCACCAACTCTGCCAGTTGCTGTTTTACTGAAGATTGACCTATAATGGAGGAGAATTGCATTAGAAGGCGAAAGTAAACTTTCTATAAATAAAAAAGTGACACCGAATTTCAGCACCACTTTCTTATAATTCTTATTTAACCAAGTTCTAATTCATCCACTTCAATATCTCCTCACTCATCGGTTGAGTCTTTGGAGAAAAAGTAGCCACCAGGTTTCCTTTCTCATCAATTAAAAATTTTCCAAAGTTCCACTTTACCGGATCGGCAAAACCTTTTGCTGCTGCTTGCTCTGATAAATATTTATAGATAGGGGCTACATCATCACCTTTTACGGAAACCTTATCTGCCATAGGAAAAGTAACACCATAATTTTTTGTGCAAAACTCTTTAATCTCTTTACTGCTGCCGGGTTCCTGTCCGCCAAAGTTGTTGGCCGGAAAACCAACGATCACCAGTTTGCCTTTATATTTTTCATACAAAGCTTCTAGGTCTTTGTACTGTGGAGTGTTGCCACACTCAGAGGCGGTATTAACGATAAGAATCTTTTTGCCTTTATATTTTGAAAAATCAATATCAGTACCATCAAGACCAGCTACTTTAAAATCGTAAATAGAACTGCCGCTAAGTGTTACGGCTAAAATAAAAGAGAGCATTAATGTTTTCATATTATTAATTATTTAAAAAGATATAACAAAGCTATCAACATAAAGTTTTTAAATAGCCACAGAAAAGCCATTTTCAATGTAGAGGTTATACTCATTACTGCTTTTCAAAACACCCCAAATCGGGTAACCCAACCGGCCTTGGCTTGCCATCCAAATCAACGACAACACCAGCATTCACTCCTTTATTTATTGCTGGAGAACCGGTTTTTAACCTGAAATCATAATAATTATTAGTCGTTGACACACTATCAAACTGCGGCGACTGATTATTAATAATTTGATTGCTGGTAATATTAGCCGGAGCTGTTTGCACTTTCCAAAGATTAGCATCAAAATTTACGTTAAAAGTACCAGTTCCGGATTTTAATACCACCACTTCATCATTCACTAATCCATTCTCTCCCCAGAAAATACAATTGCGGAACACTGCATTTAGATTGGCAGTTACATTATTGGCAGAATTAGAAACTGTAAGCACCGGGTCCTTATGTTCAATAAAGCGATTAGCAAACGTAACTACCGTGCAATGTGTGAACTGATAATCTCCACCTTTTGCCAGTAATAAGTTTTTACCGCAATTACTGATCAAACAATTCCTTGCTCTTATGCTGGAATTGAGTGAAACAATACCGGCATCATACGCATTATCAATCACACATTCATTCAGTGTAAGTTTCGGATTGGCATTTGGCGAAGGGTCCGTAATGCCAATAGCCTGGTATGCATTTTTAATCACGGCATAGTTTAGCACATTATCTTTTGAATTTGTCTGGAAGAAAATTCCAGGCCAGCTTGCCGGATAATCTTTGTATGGATTATCTAATCTATCTCCACGAAAATAAACTCTGTCAGCAGTATCTTTTAAGCCATTCACCAGCAACGTTCCGTTAACGACAATCGGTGCATCAGCATGCACATAAATACGACAACCTTTATTAATGGTTAATGTTTGATTAGTATTTATCTGCAAAGAACCAAGTATGACATAGGGCAGATCATTATTCCATGTTTCATTCGCTGCAATTATTCTATTGCGATAGAAATGTGCATTCTGTCCAAATGCTTCTAACTGCACAAATTTTTTATTTCCATTGTAAGCAATCTCAATACTATCTCTTAGTATAAATGGTAGTGTAGCAGCACTGGGATTCACATTCACCTGCACAAAGACAAATACACTGTCATTAGCTTCCAACTCTACATCATTAAACTGAGTACCAGCTGTTCCATCCACATTCATTTTATAAACGGAAGCAGCACCGCCCATCAATTTAATAGAAGAGAGACGAAGCTTTTGGTTGTTATCATTAATAATAGTGAAAGCTCTGTAGGTAGAACCGGCCGTTACAAAAACGGTATCATACTTTAATGTATCAGCAGAAATAGTAATCCTCGCATCTCCCGAAGTAATAAAAGAATCTTTCCGGCAGGAAAAAAGTATAACAAGTAAAAAACATAGTAGGAGGGAAGAAGTCTTCATTGTACTCAAAAATAAAGCTAAGAGTTGAAAGGAGGAAATACAATAGGCTAAGGGAAAAAAAGGTAAATGCATTAAACTAAGAGGATAAATGAGAAAAAAGAGAAAAGGAGGAAATACACTTTATTGGGAAGTGTATTTGTTTTTTGTCGCCAAGAAAAAAGAAAGATAGGAGGAATACATTGAAAAGGGTTTTATTCTCTTTTCACTCCTTCAACCTCTTAACTTTATCTGCATGCCACACACAAACAAGCCACACTCAATTTTACATTCTCTGCCTGCAATAATTCATTACCACAAGCTTCTAACGTTGCACCGGTTGTTACTACATCATCTACCAGCAATAAATGTTTATTACGAATGGCAGCAGCATCAGCCAGAATAAACTTTCCTTCCATGTTTTTCCATCGTTCTATTCTTCCTTTCTTCGTTTGTGTTTCAGTATGCTGCGGCCGGATGATGGCTTTATCCAGCACCGGAATGTTCATCGCCTCGGCCATTCCATCACAAAGAACAGTAGCCTGGTTATAACCCCTTTTTTTTTCCTTAGCCGGAAATAAGGGCAATGGGATAAGAGCATCTATGGCAAACCGGCCAGACTTTTTGATCTGCTCACCCATCATTCTCCCCAATTGCAGCCCCAGTTCCCTGTTGTTTTTGTATTTAAACTGGTGCATCAGGTGCTGCATCAGCGATTCTTTGGTGAAATAATATTGGGCCGTGGCTCCTGCCAGCGGCAAACGTCCCCAAAAGGTCTTTTCTACCGGATTGTTGGGGTGCATTTCAAAATTGGTCTCGGGCATTGCATCCATACACCGCATGCATAGCATTGTTGCTTCATTTAAAATATCGTTGCCACATCCATTACATACATGCGGAAATAATAAATGCAATACAGAATCTTTTATTTCTTTTAATCTGATCATTTAGAAAAATTACAAGCTATAGGAATTTAAAGCCTCTCCTTGTGAAAGGCTTAGAGGGCTGTTAAAATAAATACTTATACACTTCTTCCACTCTTCCCATCGTTACTATTTCAATTCCAAATTTTTGTTTGCTCAAACCTTTCTGGCTGTATTTCGAAACAATAATTTTTTCAAATCCTAATTTCTCAGCTTCTGCAATCCGCTGGTCTATACGGTTAACAGCTCTTATCTCTCCGCTTAATCCAACTTCTCCGGCAAAACAAATTTGTTGCGGCAATGCAACATCTTCATACGATGAAAGTAGTGCACAAAGAACGGCGAGATCAATAGATGGGTCTTCTACTTTTATTCCACCGGCTATGTTTAAGAAAACATCTTTCATTCCAAAATGAAAGCCACCTCTTTTTTCTAACACTGCTAATAATAATTGTAAACGTCGTAAATCAAAACCACTTACTGTTCGTTGTGGTGTGCCATAAACTGATTGTGTAACCAATGCCTGTACTTCAATCAGTAACGGCCGCATACCTTCAATCGTAGCAGCAATGGCAATACCACTCAGTTGTTCTTCTTTTTGTGTGATTAAAATTTCACTCGGATTTAGTACACCTCTCATGCCTTCATCTGTCATTTCATAAATGCCTAATTCGGCTGTGCTGCCAAAACGATTCTTTAATGTTCTTAGAATTCTATATGCATAATGCCTATCTCCTTCGAACTGCAAAACCGTGTCCACCATGTGTTCCAGGATCTTTGGCCCTGCTATGCTTCCATCTTTTGTTATATGACCAATAAGAAAAACCGGAGTGTTTGTTTCTTTAGCAAAGCGTTGAAATTCCGCTGCACATTCTCTTATTTGTGATACACTGCCCGGTGATGAATCTATAAATGAAGTGTGTAGTGTTTGTATCGAATCAACAATAACTAATTGTGGTTTCAGTTTTTTTATTTCCTGAAAAATTGTTTGTGTAGATGTTTCAGTTAGCAAATAAAAGTTTTCATTCTTTAATCCTAACCTATCTGCCCGCATTTTTATTTGCTGTTCACTTTCTTCACCACTTACATACAAAACAGAAACATCTTTTAACCACAATCCATTTTGTAAAAACAAAGTAGACTTGCCAATACCTGGCTCACCAGCAACCAACACTAAACTTCCGGGAACTATACCACCACCTAACACTCTGTTCAATTCTGCATCAGATGTTGGCAATCTTTTTTCTTCACTGCTTTTTATTTCACTTAATGAGATTGTTTTGCTAGTTCTTTTTTCATCGTTATAATCTTTCCAGGCATTATTATTTTTTGCATTGTCTTTTTGTGTAAGCTCTTCCACAAAAGTATTCCACTGGCTGCATGATGGACATTGACCAACCCATTTCACACTTTCATATCCACAATTCTGACAAAAAAAAGATGTCTTTACTTTACTCATGCGATAAAATTAAATGAATAAAGCTGGTATAATAAAATGTTTGAACAATGATCGTTGATGATTCAATTGTTGAACTAAAAAAACAACAGTAAAAGAGGATAATGTAGAGAAAAAAGAGATAAATTATTTGTACAACTTTATAAAAGTAAAAAGGGCCAATCTTTCGATTGACCCTCTTACTTACTAACCCATTAAATTCTATTGCTAAGTTACAATTAAGCCCCACATTTCAAAATAAATTTTTCCTGCTGTGTATAACTTTTGCCAGTAATTTGTATGCTGAGTTTACTATCTTTTGTGACAAATAAAATTGTATAAAATATTGTTTATCATAACGTTAAATGCTTTAAACTTCATAAGAGTTTACCAGTAAAATGAAACTTTTTTTGCTGCTTAAAATTTTATTGGGTGACAAAAAGGCTGAAATTCGACGCCACTTTAAAATGGTAATAAATTTGCTATTCTAAGCATCTAAAACACATATAAAATCATGTTTTCAACTCCTATTTTTTTAGTCTCTATATTGTTTCTTGGTATCAGTTTCCTGGTATCTGCCATCCTTAAAAGTAAGTTTACAAAATATAGCAAAATACCGCTGGCAAATGGGCTTTCAGGCCGTGAAATTGCCGAAAAAATGCTCCGTGAAAGTGGCATTTATGATGTAAAAGTTACCTCCGTACAAGGCTTCCTTTCCGACCATTACAACCCCGCTAATAGAACAGTAAACCTGAGCCCCGAAGTGTACCAGGGAACCAGTGTTTCTGCCGCCGCAGTTGCAGCACATGAGTGTGGGCATGCTGTGCAGCATGCCACCAATTACGGTCCTCTTACTTTTCGCAGCAAAATGGTGCCAGCCGTGCAGTTCAGCTCCATGCTGGTAAACTGGATTTTAATGGCTGGATTGATCATTATGGCATCCACTAAAAATCCGACTGTACTTCTTATTGGTATTATAATAATGAGTGTTACCGTATTATTTACCCTTGTTACCCTTCCGGTGGAGTTTGATGCCAGTAAAAGAGCCTTGGCCTGGCTTAATAGTACCAATGTAACCAATGCCCAGGAATATCCTAAAGCTAAAGATGCCCTAAAATGGGCGGCTACTACGTATGTTGTAGCAGCCTTGGCCGCTGTGGTTCAACTAATTCAGTATATCATGCTCTACCTGGACAATAGAGATAGAAACTAACTCCTGTTCGTTGATTGAGAACAATTTTTTAAACCATGCAGCAGCGAACTGTGTGGTTTTTTTGTTTTGTTAAGTTGGTGTTAAGTTTTTATTTTTATTGCTATCACACAATCAAAACAAAACAAATGAGAAAACAAAAACTACTGCTTTTGGGCATGATGTTATTATGTGCCCAGCTACTGTTTGCCCAAACAAGGGAAATAACAGGTAAGGTGACGGACGCAAACGGAACCCCGGTTAATGGGGCTTCAATCAGAGTAAAAAATACCCGTGGCGGCACCAGTGCCGGAGCCGATGGCTCATTTAAAATTAATGCAGCTCCGAATGCTGTATTGATTATTAGTGCTGTTGGGTATGAAGACAAGGATGTGAATATAGGCTCTCAAACAAATGTGGGAGTTCAACTAGCAATTGACACCCGGGCTTTGAGTGAAGTAGTTGTAACGGGTACGGGAGCTGCAACCAGTAAAAAAAGATTATCATTTGCTGTAGAATCTATAAATGCTGATAAGCTACCAGCTACCCCTACAGCTGATATTGGTAGTGCATTAGTAGGTAAAATACCAGGCGCCCAAATTTCCAGTATTAACGGAAGTCCTGGTTCACCATCAAATATTTTACTTCGTGGTATCAATGGTGTAATTACAGGGACAGCCCCCATTATCTTAATGGATGGAGTGGAGGTAAGAGCTACAAGTTTGGAAAGTCTTGATTTAAGCAATGTTGAAAGAATTGAAGTAGTGCAGGGGCCTGCAGCTTCTACTATTTATGGAGCACAAGGTGCAAATGGAGTAATTCAGCTCTTTTCAAAAAGAGGAAAAGCAGGCAAGGTAAATATTGATGTATCCTCCAGCATTGCTGTAAATGAATTATTGAATATTGGAAAACTTCAAAAATCTAGATTCCATTCTTTTAATGTAAATGCGAATGGTGAAGTGGTAAGTGGCGGAGGAGCTCCTCTTGTCTTTGATCCTGTTACAGGTTCTTATCTTACTAATCCGGTTTTTAATTTAATAACACCTACAAGCATTGCCAATAAAGAATATAATAAGAACCTTCAGTTCAATGATCATTATAAAATGTTTTTTCAAAAGGCCACAGTTTATAATAACTCGATAAACATTAACGGGTCCAAAGAAAAGTTTGATTTTAGTTTTATTCTTTCTAATACAAGCCAGGAAACCGTTTTCAAAAACAACGGCGATTTTCGCCGTACAAACGTTACAGCTAACATTGGTACAGAGTTAGCTAAAGGATTAAAGTTTCGTAGCATTACTCAATTGGCATATACCAGAAGTACACAGCTTGATCCTGACGGACGTAATATGTTTTATGCTATTAATAATTCCCGTCCTTTCGCTAATTATGAGCAGAGAGATGCATTGGGATTTCACTCTCCTTATTTCGGTGATGCAGTAGGAGTAAATGGCTATAATTTTAATTATATAATTGAGAATGCCAAAGTAATAGATAAAACTATTGACGTTATTCAAAGTCTCAATCTTAATTATAAATTTCCAAAATTTGTAGAATTAGATGTGAAGTATGGTTTAAACCGTAGCAATTTTACCAGTCGGTATGAGATAGCTGAACAAAGTCATAGCGAAGGAGCAGCATATTGGGAATATTGGGCGGAATATTATTCTCCCCGTACTTCCTTTGGGGTTCCCGCCAGCTCTCCAGAATCAGGGGAAATAAATCAACAGGAGTTTGTAAATACTTTTCATAATTTCATATCCACTGCAACAATAAAATTTGATTTTGAGAAAGACTTTGGATTAAAAATTCCTATCACTTCTACAACATACGGAGGTTGGGATTATCGTAAAAGGAGTTCACACAACTACATAAGTTATGGTACAGACGCCCCGGATTTTAGCCCTTACCGTGCTTCTGATATGGCTAATTACAAGATAGCAACTGATGTCATTTCAGAATTTGCCACTTACGGATACCTGGTTACACAGCGATTTGAGTATAAAGACTTTTTCGGTATAGGCGGTGGATTGAGAAGCGATTTTTCATCTGCGTTTGGCAGAGGTGCTGAAGCCGCTACAGTATATAGGGGCGATGCGTATGTACGGATAAGTAGTTTTGACTTTTGGAGAAACAATAGTGTTTATAATATCATTAAAGAATGGAGACTTCGCGGCTCATATGGTGGTGCTGGAGTTCAACCTGATGCATACGATCGTTTCCCGGTATTGTCTCCAAGAGTACTTGGAACTCAAAGTGCATTAGCAGATGTAGTAAGTTCACAAAATCCCGCATTAAAACTGTCAGTTGTATCAGAACTGGAAATTGGAACTGATATGACATTGAATATTTTAAGAGGCAATTGGTTAAAAAGTGCAAATCTTAGTTTTAATTACTGGACTAGAAAATCAAAAGATGCATATTTAAGAGTGGACGTGGCTCCAAGCTTAGGAGTGGGAAGACAATTAACGAATGCTGTTAACCTTAGCTCAGATGGAATACAGGCTTCATTGAACTTAAGCATGTACACTTCCAAAAATTTCAATTGGAATTTGACTACCAACTTCAGCAAACAAAAATCTGTTATTGATAAGGTGTTAGCAGATGCAGAAGTAATTATTGGATCTGCTGCCGGTAGTTCTCAATATGTAATTAGAGGCGGAGAAAAAATAGGTCAGTTGTATGGTTATCTTTTCCTTAGGGAGGTTAACCAACTTGATGCAAATAAAAATCCATTTATACCTGTTTCTGATCAGGCTAATTGGGAAGTTGCCAGCAATGGTTATGTGGTAAATAAAACAACGAAACAGCCGTATGCTACAGCAGGCCGCTACTCTTTAGGAGATCCCAATCCTAAATTTAATATGTCTTTTATCAATGACATTAACTATAAAGGATATTTAACTTTTGGTTTCCAATTTGATTGGATTTATAAAAGCAATTTGTATAATCAAACTAAAGAGTGGATGTACAGAGATGGAATTCATAAAGATTATGCCCAACCAATTACTATCAATGGTCAAACTGAAGCATGGACTGCTTTCTATCGTGGTGCATACGCTGTTCGCCAGGCCAACGGTACTAAGAGTTATTTTATGGAAGATGCTTCTTTTATGAGATTACGTAATTTGTCATTAGGCGTAGATCTTGCAAAATTTGTAAAAGTAAAAGGTGTGAACCGGATGCAATTAGTATTTACGGGTCGTAACCTTCTCACCTTTACAGATTATAGTGGTATGGATCCAGAAGTTAGTTCTGGTGCTGTTAATTCCGCCTTTGATCGTGGAGTAGATCATAATACTATACCAAACGTAAAAACTTTGCAAATTGGACTTAACCTTGGTTTTTAATCTTATAAATATTTAAACATATGAGACTATATAAATTATCATATCTGGTTCTTGCAGCAGGGTTAGCATTAACTGCTTGTAAAAAAGATCTAGCTCTTCGAAACCCTAATGCCCCTTCCCCTGAATCACTGAACAGCGAAACAGGTATATTAAGTTTTGCTTCCGGAGGAGTTTACATAAATGGTTTTAAAACTGTAAAATATACTGATGGAGTTTTTGGACCATTCTGGAGTGGCGCCACCGGCTTTCATGAGTTTATGGCAGATGTAATTGGTTGCGATGCTGCTAATGCTTTCATGAATCAACTAGGTTGCCCCGAAAGAGTAATTCATGACGATGCTTCTGTTGTACTTAATCCCAACTCGCCTAATAAACAAATAGCATTGATTCGTCAGGCTAATACAAATCAGCAGGCGGGTAATAATTTTCTTTATTATGAGTGGGCATATATGTATAACCTTATAAGCTCCTGCAATCTTTTATTAGAAAAAGTGGATGCTGTAAGTTTTACTGGAGATGCAGCTTCTAAAAGAGCAGCCATTAAAGCATGGGCTTATTGGTGGAAAGGTTTTGCTTACAGCAGAATCGGTTCTATTTACTATGCAGGATTAATTAATAATTCATACCAGGTGACCAATAGTAACTATGTTACTAAAGAAGCAATAATTGTAGAAGCAAATTCTAATTTTGATAAAGCGGTGGCGGCAGCTAATGGAGCTGCCAGTGCCACAGAGTTTACCGCTACCTGGGGTAAAATTATTCCTGGCTTTAACCAGGTTGGTTTAGGTTTACCTCAAACCCCCGCACAACTTGCCCGTAACGTAAGTACTATGAAGGCCCGTAATCTGATGGTAAATAAAACAGTTAGTGCAATGACTGCTGCTGATTGGGGTAATGTTCTTACACTGGCCAATGCAGGTATTACTGCAACAGATAATATCTTTACTATTCGTACGGATGCTCGGGGCGATTTGTTTACCTCTGGTCAAATAATCATGGGAAGAACTCAATCTAATATACCCGGCGGTGCTACTTATAAACTTAGCGAAAGATGGGTACAGGAATTTAAAGCAGGAGATATGCGTAAAACGCAAAATACTGTTCAGGGCACTCCTTATCTTGGTCAGGCAGACAGAGGCAATGCCCACTTCACTCGTTTTGCATTAAAAGATGGCGGCACTGGTTTACCGGGTGTAGCTATTTATGCCAATACTGCTGTGGGTGCATATGAATTGCATCTTGCTGGTGATTATCAGGAAAATCAATTGATGAAAGCAGAAGCTTTAATTAATACAAGTCAGATAGATCCAGGTTTGGCAATCATCGATGCTCTTCGCATTTCTCAGGGCGCAGGATTAGCTGCAGTTTCAGGAACAGGTTTGACACTAGCACAAGCCAGGGAAGAACTGCGCCGTGAACGCCGTATAGTTTGTGCCTTCCGTGGAATATCATTTTATGATGCCCGTCGTTGGAAAGTAATTGATGCTATTTCCCAGGGCGGTGGTCGTACTGGTTGTGTTGCATTGAAAAATACAGGTACAGTAAGTACTAATGCTACTATCGAATATAATTATCTCGATTATTGGGATGTACCGGGAAATGAGCTTACATATAATCCACCAGCAGGTGGAAGTGCTCCAGTGGTAAATCCAAAACAATAATACTTATCACACACCAACTAAAAAACCTCCGGAACTCCGGAGGTTTTTTCATAAATAAGATTATCGCTTACAACTTTATTTCCTCATCATGCTGATCGAAGAATTTATATTCCGTCAGGTGATAATTACTGTTTTGATCCAGCCTTGTTTTCTGGCCATACTTTCTTTTCCACTTCGCCATCTTCGTATTCCAAAACCAACCCTTGGTAAGAAAGGCATATAGTATAGGATGCACCACCAACTTAAGGTTTGTATTCTTGTGCGTCACCAAATAACTCAGGTTCTTTTCAATATCATCTTCTAATAATAGAGTAGAAGATATTTTACCTGTACCATTACAACTCGGACACACTTCTTGTGTATTTATATTCATCTCCGGCTTCATCCGCTGCCGGGTTATTTGCATAATGCCAAATTTAGAAATCGGCAGCACCGCATGTTTAGCCCTGTCTGGTGCCATAAACTCTTCCATTCTTTCTACCAGCTTCCGTTTATTATCCGGAAGTTTCATATCTATAAAATCAATAACAATAATACCACCCAGGTCTCTCAGGCGTAGCTGACGGGCAATTTCTTCTGCCGCTTCAAGGTTTGTTTCCAGTGCATTCTGTTCCTGGTTATTGCTTACACTTTTATAACCACTATTCACATCTATCACATGCAGGGCTTCTGTATGCTCGATGATCAGGTAAGCACCACTATCAAGATTTACTGTTTTACCAAAAGAAGATTTTACTTGTTTGGTAATACCAAATGAATCAAAAATGGGAGAGCCATTCTGGTAAAAAGAAACGATATCTGCTTTTTCAGGCGCAATACGTTGTATATAGCTTTTGGTATCGGCGTAAATGTTTTTATCATTTACTACTATGCGGTTAAAGTCTTCATTCAACAAGTCCCGCAGCATACTGGTGGTCTTCGTTTGCTCACTCAATATTTTAGCTGGGGCAACAGCACCTTTTAAATTTTGCTGAATACTATTCCACATAGCGATTAATGCAGAAAGATCTTCATGCAGTTCAGCAGTATTCTTTCCTTCCGCCGCAGTACGAACTATTACACCAAAGTTTTTTGTTTTAATGGCTTCTACTATTTTCTGTAGTCTTTTTCTTTCTTCAGAAGAATGTATTTTTCTGGATACAGCTACTATATCATTAAAGGGAGTAAGTACTACAAAGCGACCGGGTAATGAAAGTTCACAACTAAGTCTTGGTCCCTTCGCAGCAATCGGCTCTTTCAATATCTGCACAAGTATATGGGGCTTGCCACCCATTACTTCATTTATCTTACCGGTTTTAATGATCTCTGGCTCTATAGTAAATTTGGAAAAATCAAGTCCCTGCTCACCCTTATCGTTCATACACATGGTAGTGAACTTCAATAATGATTTAGCATATGGGCTCAGGTCGGTATAGTGTAGAAATGCATCTTTCTCAAATCCCACATCTACAAAAGCGGCATTAAGCCCGGGGATTAATTTTTTAACCTTACCCAAATAGAGGTCACCTACGGCAAAACGGGCATCACTTTTCTCGTTATGCAGTTCTACCAGTTTCTTATCCTCAAGCAGGGCTATTTCTACTCCCTGCGGGGCAGCATTAATAATAAGTTCTTTGTTCATTACAGCTTACATAAATTGAAACACCTTAGTGCTGTAAACACCAGTTGTAAGAATTCCCTACGGAATGCGGAAATGATCCTGCAAAATGTTTTGCTTCTAAATTGTGCGGGGGCAAACTTTTACGGCAAACAACCGGTGGACTGAAAAAAATTCAGGTTTGATGTTTGAAGTTTGAGGTTTATAACTATCAGCAGTGCTGACGTCAAACCTCAAACCTCAAACGATGAACCTATTTGTTTCTCTTCTTATGACGGTTCTTTCTCAGTCTTTTTTTACGTTTGTGCGTCGCAATTTTATGACGCTTCCTTTTTTTACCACAAGGCATACTCAGATAATTTTTTAATAACGTTTATAATAAGTTTCTTCTATCCTTAATTGGAGCCATTACTTTTTCAATTCAGCTATTCGCTGCTGGATGGCTGTTTTTGCTTCGGCTAGTTTTACCAGTGGCAGGGCCTTCTGGTACCAGTTGATAGCATTTTTTTTATCACCCGTACGTTCATACACATCAGCCAGCAGCACTATGGCTTGCACATCATCCGGCTGCAAGCGGTTGATCGTTTGTAAACGGGTTATCGCTTTATCATATTGCCCGGAAATGATGGAGCCCCGTACCAGCATCATTTGTGCATACATATTGGTACTGTCTTTTTCTACCACTTCTCTTATCTTCTTTATTCCTTCCATCGGCATTTCAGAAATACCTCCAAAAAGATAGCAGGCACCAAGTCCTACTTTGGCAGAATCATTTCCCGGGTTTATAATCAAAGATCTCTCAAATAAATCTTTGGCCTGCAAAGCCTTCCATTGTCTCGTTTGTGGGCCATCATCATTTTGCAGGTTGTCCAAAAACAACTGGGCGGCGAAGGTGAGCTTTTTTTCTGAATTTTCCAATCTTGCAGCCTCTGCAGTGTACCAGGCATAAGGTTCAAAAACCCTTGCACTATCTCCCCAAAATCTGGCTAACTGGTGATATACATGTAGTTGCTGGTCCTTAACATCCCCACGGCTGATGGAGTTTTCCAGCATATTTAATTTTAGCACCTGCTGGGAGCTTAAGTTTTTCTTAGCCATGATCAATATAGTATCAATGCTTACTGGCTGTATACCAGCCTCATGGTTATGCCCGTCATCGGCACTATGCTGTTCGGCAGCTACCATTGGTTTATTCTTTGGTACTGTTCTTCCAAAAATAAAAATGCCGGCAGTAAGCAATATGCCAATGCCAATTGTTATCCATTGAGGTTTTTTCACTTCAAAAATTTGAAGAGGCAAAGTTACCCCAATAGCGATGAAACCCCGCTAATAATAAACGTTGATTTATTTGGAAGAAAAAGTAGAGTTAAGAAGCATCTTCTCCGGGGCCTGCATCAGGCTTTACCTCTTTCAGCTTTTTTACTTCTGCCACAAATTCTTTGGCAGGTTTAAAAGCAGGAATGTAATGTTCAGGAATATGCACCGCTACATTCTTTTTAATATTACGGCCTATCTTGGCAGCTCTTTTTTTAGTAATAAAACTTCCAAAGCCACGGATGTAGATATTTTCGCCGGCTGCAAGGGTGTCTTTTACTTCCTTGAACATAGTTTCAAGAGTAACAAGCACATCTACCTTTGGTATGCCTGTTTTTTCAGAAATCTGATTTACCAGGTCGGCTTTTCTCATGTTGGAGGGGTTTAGTGATTTTACGAACACCAATTTACTACAAAATAATATGATAGTCAACTAAATAGGAATAATTTTTTTCAACAGCCTGTTCACTATTCCAAAAAGTACCCGGGTATTTTCTATATAAAATGACGGATATTTAACCCCCGAATAAATAACAATTACATTTTTTGAATGAAAAGAAGCAGCAAGACCGCCACCGATGGGCAGGAAAAAAAGACCCAGTTTACACCACTTTTATTACAATGGAATCGGGAAAACAACAATCGGCAAATGCCCTGGAAAGGTGAAAAAGATCCTTATAAAATATGGTTGAGTGAAATTATTCTGCAGCAAACAAGAGTGGAGCAGGGGCTGGCTTATTATAATCGCTTCATCAAAACATTCCCTACAATCCATCAACTGGCAAAGGCACCGGAAGCAAAAGTGTTCAAACTATGGGAAGGTCTTGGTTATTATACCCGATGCAGAAATCTTATTGCCACCGCAAAATATATTTCCAAAGAACTGAAAGGAAAATTTCCAGATACTTATGATGATATAAAAGCCTTAAAAGGAATTGGGCCATACACTGCCGCTGCCATTTCATCCTTTGCATTCAATCTACCATTTGCAGTGGTAGATGGAAATGTGTTTCGGGTATTAGCAAGAGTATTTGGCATAGCCACACCTACTGATAATACCGAGGGCAAAAAATTATTTACTGTATTAGCAGAAGAATTGTTGCACAAAAAACAACCTGGACTTTACAACCAGGCCATTATGGATTTTGGTGCCGTAGTATGTAAACCTGCCTTGCCACTTTGCAGCACTTGTGTCTTCAATAAAACCTGCTATGCATTTTTAAATAATAAAATAAATCAATTGCCGGTAAAAGAAAAAAAGATCACCAGTAAAAAACGTTGGTTTTATTATTTGGTATTGGAATATAAAAATCAAATAGCCATTCGCCAGCGTACAGCCAAAGACATCTGGCAGGATCTGTATGAATTTCCATTGATAGAAGCAGCAGCAGAACTCACCACCAAAAATATTTTGCAACAGGCCACTAAAAATAAATGGCTGGCAAAAAATGAATATGGAGTGCTATCGGTTTCGCCATTGTTTAAACAGCAGCTTTCGCACCAGTTAATAGCCGGGCAGTTTATACGGATACAATTATTGGAAAAACCTTCATTAAAAAATGACTGGCTTTGGCTATCGAAAAACAAAATGAGTAAATATGCCTTCCCACAATTTATCAATCAGTATTTGAAACAGAAAGTGGGAGTGGGATTGTTGTTTTGAGGAATTAGTTTTTCTCGACATATATCTATAAGGAAAATCAATTTTTATCTTAGATGTGACGCATCTAACTTTTTTTCTCTTTTTTCTCTATGCGAAATGTATTCTTCCTCATAACTTCTCCAAAAACTCTTTTGCATTCCTCAAATGCCCTTGCCGTTTTTCCTCCGCCATCTTATCAAAACTCCCAATCAACATTCCCAATCTAGGATTTTGCAAAAAGAATTTCCGGTGCACATGCATGAACCGCCAAAACAATCCATCCCATATCACTTGCCAGTCGCTTTTATTATGATCACTCATTTTAAGTACATAATTACTGCCGCTGATATATGGTTTGGTGGACATTAATCCGCCATCGGCAAACTGGCTCATACCATATACATTTGGTACCATTACCCAATCGTAGGCATCAATAAATAATTCCATAAACCAGCGATACACTTCGTCGGGGTCAAATTCGCAAAGGAGCATAAAGTTACCCAATACCATCAGCCGTTCTATATGATGACAATAACCGGTAGCCAATACTTTTTTAATCGTACTATCCACCGGCTCAATACCCGTAGTGCCTGTCCAGAAGGAAGAAGGTATTTTGCGGGTAAAGCCCCAATAGTTTTTAGTTCGTTCTTCCACACCCTTCAATTCATAAACGGCCCGTATAAATTCTCTCCAACCAATTATTTGCCGGATAAAACCTTCCAGGGAGTTTAAAGGAATCTCATGTTGACTGGAATACTGTAATGTTTCATCAATAATAAATTGTGGAGTAAGCAATCCGACATTCAACATGGGAGTTAATACACTGTGATGAAGAATGTTTTCATTTACTACCATTGCATCTTCAAACACACCAAATTCGGCAAACCTGGTTTGTAAAAAAGTGTGCAGCCATTTTTTGCTTTCATCAAATGTGGTGGGATAAATAAAATCAGTATCTAATTCGCCATAGTTATCCGGGAAATATTGTTGGGTATAGGAAATAGCTTCCGTAGTAATATCATTTGGTTTTAAAAATGCAGTAGCAGGTGGCTTTTTCCCTTTCGGATATTTTAGTCGATTCTCATCATCAAAACTCCATTTGCCGCCGATAGGTTTTTTATCTTTTTCTAATAAAATATTTCTGGTTTGCCGTTGATGTTTATAAAAGTCTGTTTGAAACATTTTTTTCTTATCTCCGAAATAGGTTGCCAGCTCTTCGGAAGAATTAATAAACATCGGTGTTGGCTTTCTATGGATCGTTATGCCTTCAGATTTGGCAGTATCGTTGATCCGTTTCTCCAGCCAATTATCTGTAGTATCGATATAGGAAATAGATTCTACCCCTATTGTTTTTAAATAAGGAATCAGTTGCCGTACATCAGCTTTTGCATTAAAAGCATCAATATAAATTACATTGATCTTTTTTGATTGAAGCCATTGGGCATAAAATTTCATACTGGCCCGGTGAAAAGCAATTTTTCTTTTATGAAAATTATATTGCCTGAAGAAAAGCCATTCCTCCACCAAGTAAACAGTATCACAATTAGTGGTAAGTATATTTTGTTCAAATAATTGGTGAGGGAAAATAATGCCTGTTATTTTCATATCGTTGATTTATTCATCCTGCATTTGTCGCTGCAATATTTTACATTTTCCCAAACCTTTTCCCATTTCTTTCGCCAGCTAAAAGGCCGTTTGCATACGATGCATATTTTGACAGGCAGGTTTTGCTTCTTAACTGATTTCATAAGTTGATAGTAGATGCTGTAACAATTTTATCACCGCTTACTTATTTTATTCATCGCTATTGTTTGTTGCATTCGACTTTTAAAGCGGTTGATGCCGGCATTTCTTTTATGCAAATGTTTTTTACTTACACCGCTATTTACTCTTTTTCTCCAGAGGTTAAAGCTGCTTCGTTTCAGTTCCTTTCTCATTAAGATAATAACTTCCGCCTCTGAAAATCCAAACTGTATCCCAATTGCTTCAAAGGGTGTTCTATCCTCCCAGGCCATTTCTATTATGCGGTCAATATCTTTTTGTTCCATAGCGGTTAATAACAAGGAAAAATAGAATTGGTTGGAATGTCATCATCCATTGTTACATCCATATTAAAATAAATTTCATTTATCAGGATTCTTTTCAAAATTCAAAGCCTCCACGCAGCTACCCTCCCCTCACTACCGTCCATATTCTTCAGCACCATATTTGTAGTAAAAATTCTAACTTTAAATAGTTTTTACCCCACAGATGATTTATTAATCTAAAGAATAAATATATGAGAGGCGTAAACCGTGTAATGCTGATTGGCAACCTGGGCAAAGACCCCGATGTACAACACCTGGAAGGAAATATTGCTGTAGCCAAATTTCCATTGGCCACCACTGAAACTTTTAAAGACCGTACGGGCAAATTAGTATCCCAAACAGAATGGCATACCGTGGTACTCTGGCGGGGCCTGGCAGAGCTGGCGCAAAAGTATTTGCACAAAAGCAGTCTTGTGTATATAGAAGGCCGTCTTCGTACCCGCAGTTGGGATGATAAAGATGGGCATCGCAAGTTTGCCACCGAAGTAGTGGGAGATAATCTCATTATGCTCGATAAAAGATTGGATGCTGGCGGAGCACAAAATATGGGAGAGGGTGGTGTAGAAGGTATGGGTAATCCCGAAATGCCACTGGGAGATCCTTCGGATAACCTTCCTTTCTGATTTTTTAGCACACGGATAACACGGATTTGACGGATAAGCACTAATTTTTTATTCTTCTTCGCAAAATAAATTGGTGTTCATCCAACCAATTACTTTGTATAGATGATAATGATGAGTTATTTTTTAGGAAGACATTTATTTCCGTGGAAATCCTTTAATCCGTGCTATCCGTGTTCTGAAGTTTGTATTTCCCTTGTATTAATCCTAAAATCCTGTCCATCCTATCCATCCGTGATTTACCTTTGTTTTATTAATGGATGGGCTCACACACCTTCCTTTTCGAGAAACAAAAAACCTTGCTTTGGACAGTTATCCGGTATTAATTTCCATTACAGACTATCTCTCACCTGTTTTCCTTGCAATCAATCTGCAGGGCACTACTTTTCTGGCCATTACTTTATTGGTGTTGCTGCTACTCACCTTCACCATTTCCGGTGCAGAAGTGGCACTCTTCTCATTAAATAAAAAAGACATCAACATGCTGAAAACAAAACAGCATGCCGCCGCCAAAAGAATTGTAACCCTGCTGGAAGAACCCAAAGAAGTATATGCGTCACTGCTTATCGGCGGCACATTTGTAAACATCAGCATCATTGTACTCGCCAACTTTTTTATCAATATGTATTTTCCGGGTATCAGTTTTCTTCGGTATCCATGGAATGGTTATGTGGAATTAATTATCCGGATTCTTGCCATCGGCTTTGTAATTATATTGATTGGCAAAATATTACCTAAGGTATGGGCTACGCAAAATAATCTCCGCTTTGCTTATGGCTCATCCATAGTGGTGGAGTCCTTGCATTTATTATTGCGCCGCATCAGCAAGTGGATCGTATCATTGGCAGATGGAATTGGTAAAAGAGCAGGTGCAGATAAAACCCAGGCCATGAGTATGCAGGAGCTGGATGCAGCTATTGATATAAAAACTGATGCGGAAGCTTCTCTTGCAGAAAAGAACATTATGAAGGGCATTGTAAAATTTGGAAATATATCTGTGAAGCAGATAATGAAAAGCCGCTTGGATGTAAGTGGAATAGAATACAATTCTTCTTTTGGTAAATTGGTGGCAAGAGTGGAAGAATTACATTACTCCCGCCTGCCGGTGTACAAAGGCAGCCTTGATGAAGTGGTGGGTGTTATCAATACTAAAGACCTGATTGCACATTTGAATGAAGATGAAAACTATGATTGGCATCCATTGATGCGGCAACCATACTTTGTACCTGAACCAAAACTGATAGAAGACCTGCTAATGGATTTTCAACAAAAGCGGATTCACTTTGCGGTGGTCGTAGATGAGTTTGGCGGCACCAGTGGCATTGTTACTATGGAAGATATTTTGGAAGAAGTGATTGGTGATATTCGGGATGAATTTGATGATGAAGAAAGCAATACATACAAGATAGATGACAACAATTTTATTTTTGAAGGAAAAATAATGATTCATGAGATGTGCAGGATAATGAAAGTGCCCATGAATACGTTTGATGAAGTAAGGGGAGAAAGTGAATCAGTGGCGGGGTTGGTTTTAGAATTGGCTGGTGAGTTTCCTACTATTGATTGGGTAATACCTTGTGGCGATTTTGAATTTGGTGTGGTGAAAGTTGATAACAATCGCATAGAGCTGGTAAAAGTTACTATTAAGCAAAACAACAAAGGAGACCATGATGAATAAAGGGATGTACATCTGTTTTTTGGTGATTGTGGTGGGCCTGTTTGCCTGCAACAGTGAATATTCTCAGGGTAAAAAGAAAGGCTACTTTAAAATAGACTTTCCGGAAAAGAAATATCAAGCATTCGATCAGCCTGGTTATCCATACACATTTGAATACCCTGTGTATGCAGTGGTAACAAAAGACTCCACCTTCTTTGATGATAAGGCAGGCGACTACTGGATCAATATAGATGCGCCTCAATTTGGCGGAAGAATTTATATAAGCTACAAGGCAATTGGCGGGGCCAATAATTTTGACTCATTGGTAAGAGATGGTTTTAAAATGGCCTACAAACAACACATGGATGTATCTACCGGTATTGATGAGCAAAGAATTCTTACTCCTAATAAAGTAGAAGGAATGTTCTTCAGTCTTGGAGGTAATACGGCCACGGCCAATCAATTCTTCTTGACAGATTCTACCAAACATTTCCTTCGGGGTGCTTTATATTTTGATGCAGCACCTAATGCAGATTCACTAGGTATTGTCAATGATTTTTTGAAGAAAGACCTGCAACATCTTATCAATACATTGAAGTGGAAACCTACCTTGTCGGCAAGCAAGTAAAAATCCCGATGCCGAACACCGGGATTGATAAGGGTTATGGTTAATGGGCAAGACTATTATTCTTAATTCTTCTTTGTATCGACAACTGCTTTCACTTCAACTGGCTCGATATATCTTTCATCCAATGCACCGCGGCTAAAGAGCTTGGTACTAAATTTTCTTTTCTTCTTTGCCACTTTTTTGGGGCTACTCTTTTTTACAGTAGTGCTTTTCACCGCAGCTTTGTTTGTTGCTTTTACATCAGCGACTGTAATTTCTTTTACAGAAGTTACAGGTTCAAATATTTTACTGTCCGTAACTTTTTCAGTAGGGGCTACTTTTTCTCCGGCATACATATCTTTAAATTCTTTTTTACTGCCGGTTTGTTTGTAATCCACAAACCCGTAAATGCTGGCGCCTATCATTAACGTGGCGCCTACGTACAAGACTGATTTCATGTTGAAGGTTTTACCCCAACCCCCTAAAGGATTGAGTTGTTTATAAATAAATATTAATACTCTAAAGAACTGGTAGATCGTTGTTGATTAAGGCTAAGTAGCAAATGATTTCAAATAATTTTTGCTCTGTCGATATATCACCCATTCTGCAAAGAGCATATTACCAATCACACTTATCCAGAGAGATAGCTCATAGTTTTCCAGATGCCCCCAATCCAATAAAAAAAATACAATGTGATACACCCGAAAGGTTACCGCCGTCATCGCCATAGCATAGCTGCGCATCATCCATACTTTATGGGCTATCACATTTCTTTTGTGTATGGTAGTTAAGCCATACAGCGTAGTTACGAACCACCATATAGCCATAAACATAAACAAAGCTCTTTCCCAAAAACTTCCCTTGGCAAAGAATGACATGTATAAACCTGTGGGTGCCCCCAGAAACAACACTACAAAAACATAAATTTTTCCCGAGATGCGATGCACTGGTTTTGTCTTCTTCAGTATGTACCGGGAAAACTGTACAAGTGCGGTAAGAATACACAAGGCACCGGCTGCTATATGAATGTAGAAGCAGGTATTATAAAAATTGCTTTGAAAGAGAAAACTTCTTTCCTCGATGAAACTGAAATCTTTACTAAAAGAAAAATATGGAAGGGTGTTGTAAATAAGCAAGAGGCTAAATGCTGCAACCGGTACCCAAAAGAGCATTTGAGAAAAAACCTTCGCCGATTGTTGAAGGGTAAGTTGCCTGGAGTTTTGCATACAGTGGTTTGTGATTATTGGAGAGATGCCATGGTGAAAACCTCTCCATAAGAAACGGCTGTTACATATTTGTTAAAGGAATTTTTACCAGCGGCTGAATGTTCACTAATTTCAGGGCTAACACACAACGTATGAACTTTCATCCCAAAACTTACCTGCTTATTTTGTCTTTGTTTTCTTGCCTGGCTATCCATGCACAGGAAGCGGCGGCAGTAGATTCTATAAAAAATGCCTTATCAAAAGCAACAACCGCAGAGGAGAAGGTAATCTGGTTAGATGAGCTGAGCCGGGTAATGATGAATGTAAATCCTAAAGAGGGGGATGAATATGGGAATAAGCTGATAGCTGTTGCGGAAGAATCAAGAGATAGAAAATTAATGTTTAAAGCATATTTGTCAAATGGTCTCCGGTGTAGCTATTTCGCACATCAAAAAGCCTATTCTCAAAAAGCAATTGAATTTTATAATAAAGCATTAGAGCTGGCCCGTCACAACAGAATGGAAGAAGAAGTTGGTTCAGCACAAATGTATTTGTCTGCTATTTATCTTATGCTGCCGGACAATGAAAAAGCATTATCCTATGCCACACAGGCTTTTTCATTGGTATCCACATTGCGAAACGATAGCTTAAAGGCAGAGGCACATAATACCTATGGGCAAGTCTATTTGGCAAGAAATGAAAACATATTGGCCCTTCGTAATTTTTTGAGTGCATTAAGAATAGGTGAGGATACTAAAAATGCTTCTCTTGTTCGAAATTGCTATCTGTATCTCTCTTCATTCTATTCAGATATTGAGGATTATGATAAAGCAATAGATTATATGACCCAGGCCTATAAAAAACTGGATGAGGTAAAAGAAAAAAATGTTCCCTATCAAAAAGTTGTTTATACAAATTCCATCGGTAATCTTTTTGCCGGCAAAAAAAATTATGATATTGCTATCAGCTATTTTGAGAAATCAATCAGGATGGCAGATTCATTAAAATTTTCAACCTTGAAAATTCCTGGTTATGTTAGTTTGCTAAACCAGTATCTGAGGATAGATGAACCACAAAAGGCATTAAATTATCTGAACTCACCAGCTGGGGATAATTTGAAAAAATACCTCGGTAATTTTGGTATGTCGCCTGTAATCGATCAGGCCTATGGGGTTATTTATACAGAGTTGGGCCGTTTTGATTCTGCTGGTAATTATCTTCAGAAAGCAAGGCCCATGTTTGAAAACAGCACCAATGGAAACAGCCAAGTAGGATTTTATGCACAACTAGCTTCTTATTACCGGAAATCCGGCGACAAAAAAAATGCTATCGTTTATTATCTTAAAGTAAAAGAACTAAGTGAAAAAAATAGCTTGCTGGAAAGCATAAAAAAATCTTCGAAGTACCTTGATACTTTATATACCGAAATGGGAAATACAGCTCTTGCGGGTAAATACAATGCCATTTATTATCAATATAAAGACAGTATAGAAACGCTGAAAAGAGAAAAAGAACTTACTCAGGTGGAAGCAGATGATGAGCAGCAGCGACAGGAAAGGCTGACAAAAGAAGCAGAAGAGACGAAAAGAAGAAGAAACAATATTCAATACCTGGGTATTGTAATTGGTATAATAGCTTTATTCATTGCTTTGGTTGTATTGGGTATGTTTAAAGTATCGGCAGGATTGATAAAGGCAATTGGTTTCTTTGTCTTCATCATGTTTTTTGAGTTTATTTTCCTATTATTCAAAAAAAATATTTACTCCATCACCAATGGCGAACCCTGGAAAGATCTTGCCTTTATGATAGCATTGGCTGCATTGCTGGTGCCACTGCACCACTGGCTGGAGCATAAAGTGCTGCATTATCTTACTTCGCATAACAGGCTTACATCGGCGGGACATCATATCAGAAACAAAATTTTTCGCCGAACAAAAGCAAGCGAACAATAAGGCAGGACTTACCTTTGCACAAAATAAAATAGCTTGATTGTTATCGATAATATACTGGTTACAGAAGATGTAGTGGACAAGCAGTTTGTTTGCGACCTGGGCAAATGCAAAGGTGGATGTTGCGAAGATGGTGCTGCCGGCGCACCATTAGAAAGAGAGGAGATGGACATCATCAATGATGTGTTTGAAAAAGTAAAGCCTTACCTGACCAATGATGCTATTGCGGAAATAGAAAAGAAAGGCCGGTATGTGTACGATCAGGAATTTGAATGGGTGACACCTACATTGGATAATGACAATGAGATATGTGTGTATGGCATCCGTGGTAATAATGGAATTATTAAATGTGCCTTTGAGCAAGCATATGCCGACGGAATAATTGAATGGAAGAAACCTATCAGTTGTCACCTTTACCCCATCATTACCAAAAAAGGTAAGCATGGTGATTATGAAAGAGTGAACTATGAACCAAGGGAGCAAATGTGCAGCCCTGCTTGTGCATTGGGAGAAAAGTTGAAACTGCCGGTGTACCAGTTTTTAAAAGAACCGATTATAAGAAAATACGGCGAGGATTTTTATAATGCATTAGATACAATTGCAAAAGGTGAATGGGAAGAGATTGATTTTAAAGAATAACTGAAAAAAGAATGAGTATTGCATAATGCTCAGTAGAGTTACGGGACGTACAAGTGAGTGACACAACAGGCGATGATAGTAGTAATACAGCTGGAAAAATAAAAAATAAATTACTTGTGAAAGAAACCGCTTCTGATTTTATTGCAAAGAGTACAGTAAAGGCTGGCGACAAAGAACATCGTCGTAAGATCAATTTTAATATTGGAAGATATAATGCTGCCGTACCAAAAGGTAAGGAGCAGTTCACAGACATACACCTGGCTAGAGAAAGAGCTAAGAATATAAAATGGAAGGCCATTGAAACATTAGACACTCAACTGGAAACTTTTGAAGCACTGATAACTAAGCGGGGCGCAAAAGTAATATGGGCTGAAACTGCACAAGATGCATTGGATGCCATAGAAAAAATATGCACCGCTAAGAATTGTAAAACTCTGGTGAAGAGTAAAAGTATGGTGACGGAAGAAATACACCTGAATGATTTTTTGGAGAAGAAAGGAATAGAAAGTGTAGAAACAGATTTGGGAGAATACATACAACAGTTAGATGGCGAAGCCCCGTATCACATTGTAACTCCTGCTATGCACAAGAGTAAAGAAGATGTAGCGAAATTATTTGCAGAAAAATTAGGCACAGACCCCAAAGCTACACCGGAGCAATTAACATTAAAGGCGAGAGAAATATTAAGAGAAAAATATGTGCAGGCAGAAGTAGGAGTTACGGGAGCCAACTTTATCATTGCAGATATTGGTGCTGTGGCCGTAACAGAAAATGAAGGCAATGCAAGACTAAGTTGCGCCTGGCCAAAAACACATATTGTAATTGCAGGAATAGAAAAAGTAATTCCATCAATGACGGATCTTGCTTTGTTCTGGCCACTTCTATCCACTTTTGGTACGGGACAAAAAGTAACGGTGTATAATACGATCATCAGTGGTCCGAGGCAGGCCAATGAAAATGATGGCCCGGATGATATGTATGTGATACTGCTGGATAATGGCCGCACAAATATTTTGGCAAATGAAAAGCAACGGGAAAGTTTGTATTGTATCCGCTGCGGTGCTTGTTTGAATGCATGTCCTGTTTATAAAAATATTGGCGGTCATACGTATGCTGCAACGTACAGCGGCCCGATTGGTGCGGTGCTTACTCCCAACCTGAAAGATATGGGAGAATGGAAACACCTTAGCAATGCATCATCACTTTGTGGCAACTGTACAGAAGTATGTGCGGTGAAAATAAATCTGCATGAGTTGTTATTGGATAACCGGCATGAAGCGGTGGAAGAAGGTTTTGCACCCACATCAGAAAAGATGGCCTGGAAAATATGGAAGATTGGAATGCTGCGCCGCAACTGGATGAACATGGCTAATGGAAAAGTAAAAACAAGCCTGATAAATATTATTGGCAAGTCGTGGACAAAACACCATGGCAGTCTCGACTTCCCTAAAAAATCCTTTAACCAGCAATGGAAGGAAAAGAATGGCAAGAGATAATTAACTTCAATGGGTGATACTCTGTACAAACAAAATAACAAACCGGCTAACTTACATTACTGATTTCATCGGCAGAGAAATTGCCGGTGAGCCGATGATGGTTACGGATAGTATTAATGAGTTTCAAAAATATTCCGGCGCAAAAATTAATTATACTGATGAAAAGATTGGGGATGATGCGGTTTGGATAAAACCACATTCATTATTATTTGAGCAGGAAATAAAACATCAGCAGCTTGAATGTTTTGAAATGAATGAGTATAAAGCATTCTTTAAAACAACTGCGGACCTTCCTTTTGATATTTTTGCCGCTTCATTTTATTTGCTCAGCCGCTACGAAGAATATCTGCCGCATGAAAAAGATATGTATGGCAGGTGTGCACATGGAAATTCGCTGGCATGGAAAGAAGGATTTCTAAACGTACCATTGGTAAATGTGTGGTTGGGAGATTTAAAAAAAGTATTGCAGTTGAAGTTTCCCAACTTCAAACCCCAAATCTCAAACTTCAAACACCTTCCCACTTACGATATAGATGAAGCTTATTCCTTCAAACATAAAGATTGGTGGCGCAGTGCCGGTGCTGCGGTAAAGGATTTATTAAAAGGAAAATTCAACAGGCTTGCTTTGCGACGAAATGTATTGAGTAATAAAGTAGCAGATCCATTTGATTCATATGAGTGGTTGGATATATTGCATCAGCAGCATAAAATTATTCCCCGCTACTTTTTTTTAGTATCGGAGAAAACGGGCAAGTACGATAGAAATATTTTGCCAACAGAAAAAGCTTTACAGCAACTGATAAAGCAGCATGCAGATAAATACCAGATCGGTGTACATCCATCTTGGCAAAGCGGTGATGAACCTTCATTAATAAAGAAAGAAAAAGAAACGATAGAAAACATTACGGGTAAAAAAATAAAATCTTCCCGACAACATTTTATCCGCTTTACATTGCCTCAAACATTCCGCCATCTTATTGATGCCGGAGTAAAAGAAGATTTTTCCATGGGCTATGGAAGTATCAATGGCTTTCGGGCATCGGTGGCTTCGCCATTTTTTTGGTATGATCTGGAGAAAGAAGAAACCACTTCACTTTTATTATACCCATTCTGCTACATGGAGGCTAATTCTTTTTTTGAACAAAAGATTTCTCCTCAACAGGCTTTACAAGAAATGCGGCAATATTATCAGGAAGTAAAAAAAGTAAATGGAACTTTTATCAGCATCTGGCACAATACTTTTTTGGGTACTGATGAAATGTATAAAGGATGGAGAGAAGTGTATAAAGAATTTATTGGTGAAATTGGTAAAATGTGAATTATTATCTGAGCAAACTCCCCAAGGGTTCAAAACCCGTGGAGAGGTTTTTTAAATTCCTTCTGTCTCTGGCTGCTCCGGTGGCGGTATAGTTTTAAATGCTTTATTTACCAGGTACACCCCAAGCAATGTTACCAATCCTCCTACGGTGATAAAGATTGTAACTTTTTCTCCAAAAATTATCCAGCCACATAAAACTGCTACCATGGGATTGACATATGCATAAAGCGATGCCTGCTCAGTTGGTAAATTTTGCAAAGCATATAGATAACATACAAATGCTATTAAGGAACCGAAGATGACGAGATAGGCAATAGCTGCCCATGATTGCCAGGGAATGTCTGTGAAGGGAATAAATATTTTTGATTGAGAAACTATAGTTTCTGCTGACGAAAAAGAAATTGTGCTGCCGGCTTTTGTAAATAACAATAAAGTAATTCCTGAAATAAGCATTTGCAAACCCAAACTGAAATAAGGATTAAAATTAGCAGCTTGCTTTTTTGTATAGATAGTGGCGAAGGCCCATGTCCAGGTAGCGATGAGTGAAAGAATAATGCCGAATCTAAAATCGGGAATGAAAAAATCCTGCAGGTGTTCATAAAAAATAACACAAACACCGGCGAAGCCAAGCAACAAACCGATAAGAGCTTTTTGTGGAATTTTTTCTTTGGATATAAACAAACCGATAATCACTAACCAAAGCGGAAAAATAGCACCCATGATGGAGCCAAGCCCTGCTGATATATACTTAATACCCCAGGTGCTGAGGCCATTGCTCATAATAAAATTCAGGAAGCTCAGTACCAGGACGGGTATCCATTCTTTACCTTTTGGTAAAGAAGCCTTTTTATACAGGAAGAAGCTCACATATAATAAGCCGGCGATGATCTGCCGGATGCTGGCCATTTGCAAAGCCGGCATCCGCATCACACCTTCTTTGGATGCGATCCAGGTAGTTCCCCAGAGGATACAAACCAAAGCCAGGCAAATGATCGCTTTTGATCTTGTTCCTTTTTTGTGAATGGTCAGGGGATTGAATACCGATAATTTTTTTAATGAATCGGTAGAAGATTGCAGAATGGTTTTAT
>JANNMN010000030.1:0-20004 GCA_031397865.1 Chitinophagaceae bacterium | reverse complement strand
GTGTATATGTGCTCAATTCCAAAACCAACCAGATCGAAAAGATACTGGCAAAGCTTACCTTATTGGCTACTGGTGGTAATGGCCAGGTGTACAGGACAACGACCAATCCTTCTATTGCAACTGGTGATGGGGTGGCTATGGTTTACCGGGCGAAGGGCCGTATAGAAAACATGGAATTCATCCAGTTTCATCCGACAGCTTTGTTTGAACCCGGAATGAAAGGCCAGGCTTTTTTAATAACGGAAGCGGTTCGGGGTGATGGAGGTATCCTTCGAAATAAAGATGGGGAAGCTTTCATGGAAAAATATGATGCAAGGAAAGATCTTGCACCAAGAGATATTGTGGCAAGAGCTATTGATAGTGAAATGAAAAGAACCGGTACGGAACATGTGTGGCTGGATTGCCGTCATTTTAGTAAAGAAAAATTTATAGAACACTTTCCAAATATTTATGAAAAGTGTTTATCTATTGGTATTGATATTACGAAGAACATGATTCCGGTTTCGCCTGCAGCACATTATAGTTGCGGTGGAATAAAAACGGATGAATGGGGAAGAAGTTCTATTAAAAATTTATATGCCTGCGGCGAATGTGCTTCTACTGGTTTGCATGGCGCCAATCGCTTGGCATCAAATTCTTTATTGGAAGCGATGGTGTTTGCACATAGATGTTATTTAGATGTAGCGGAAAAGGCATCATTTGTTTCTTTCAATGAAAACTTGCCGGACTGGAATGCCGCTGGCACCAAAGAACCAAAAGAAATGATCTTAATCACTCAAAGTTTAAAAGAAGTGCAACAGGTGATGAGTGATTATGTGGGTATTGTCAGAAACGATATTCGTTTGCAAAGAGCCTTGCGTAGATTAGATCTATTGTGGGAGGAAACAGAGCAACTATATGAAAGCAGTACACTATCTCCGCAACTGCTTGAACTAAGAAATATGATCACCGTAAGTTATTTGATAGTGAAGTCAGCTTCTTTCAGAAAAGAAAGCCGTGGCCTGCATTTTAATACGGATTATCCGGAGAAGAGTCACCTGGTTCAAAATATTGTACTGTAGTAATTTATCTTTGCGACTATGTATTACTTAGTGTATGGTTTTCTCTGGCTATTTTCTTTGATTCCATTAAGGGTTTTATATATTCTTTCTGATTGTATATATGGGTTGATCTTTTATGTGTTTAAATACCGGAAAGATGTGGTGATGAGTAATCTATTCATTGCTTTTCCTGAGAAGACTGAAGAAGAAAGAAAACAAATTGCAAAAAAGTTTTATCACAATCTTATTGATGCATTTATTGAATCTGTCAAATTCATTACTATTTCCAGGAAAGAAATTGAAAGAAGAAGCAATTTTGAATATGAATTAATCAATAACCTTACCGGCAAAGGATATAATGTTCATATAATGGCGGGTCACCAATTTAACTGGGAATTTGGCAATGCCATGGCGGCAATGAAGATAAAAGCTGCTTTTATTGGTATTTATATGCCAATTAGTAACAAGGCATTGAATCAGATATTTTTTAATTTTAGGAAGCGATATGGAACAATTTTGATTTCTGCTACTGAATACAAAAAGAACATAAATCACCCTGCTTTTTCAGCACAATATACTTTTGGCCTTGCAGCAGATCAAAATCCCGGCGATCCATCTAACGGATATTGGATGAATTTTTTTGGCAAACCTGTCCCTTTTGTTTCCGGACCTGCTAAAGGAGCTGTAAAAAATAATACAGCAGTGGTGTTTGCCCGGTTTCATAAAATTAAAAGGGGCTATTATAAATTTTCTATGAAACTACTTGCAGAAAATGCTGAAGCTTATTCCCCGGAAAAATTGACCACTTTTTATAGAGATGCGTTGGAGGAAATAATACGACAGGATCCGGCCAATTATCTCTGGAGCCATCGCCGCTGGAAATATGATTGGAAACCGGAATATGGAAAGATCATCGAATAGTTATTATGCCTGCTTTTTCTTTTTTAGCTGTTTGCGCAGTTGCAGGTAGTCTATAAAGTAAATTACTTTAACGGTAAGATTATTCACCTCGTCCTGCCTCATGGTATTTTCAAAGTTTTTAAAGTATCCTTCAGTAGCCTGCCGGTTAAATTGCTCTGCCGCATTTTTCCAAATCACATTTATAAAACTACCGGGTGCAAATTGCCAGGTGTACACCATATCAATATTAAACACATTGTAGTTTTGGTTGGTATTGGCGGTAAACGTATTGTTTTCTCCGAGGTCTCCATTTTGTAATAGGGTAAAATATTTATCATAATTCACCTTGCTCCAGTAGTGGCGGATACGGGTATTAATATTCATCATGTTATTAAAGCTATATTTTATATTCAATAGATTATCTACAGTGGCAATATCTCTTCTGCCAAAAATTATGTCTGAACCACTGAATGCTGCAAAGCCTACATTATTTTTTTGAGGTGATACATTTATTTCATGACTGACAGTGAGATTATTGTTAAACCGATACCTGTTTTCAAAAGCGATCATATATCTTTTGCTATTGAAAAGAGATCTGTCAACATAAAACATCCTGGCAGAAACTGTATATTTTTTTGAATCATTAGTTTGAAACCATGCACTCAGAAAATAATTGCTCCATCCATTAAATACACGACCTTCTTTACGGGGTTCAAAATAATCATGCCCCTTCGGTTCATACCCAACAGAAGTACCCACCTGCCATAAGTTTTTTAATTGTGCATTGGTATTCACATTAATATTGGCCGCTTGAAAATCAGATGGATTAGTAAAACGACGGGAATATTGTCCATTTATGTTCACATAAATTCTGTTGTACCAGTTGGTTGGTTTTATCCAGTTATAACCTACCCTCATGTAGTGGTCAATGTAATTCCAGCGACTGAGATATCCGAGATCATTATTGTTAAACGTTTTGTTTACTAACTCCTGTGCTACATTGAAATTGAAACGTCCACTTGTTTTTCCAAACGAAAAGCTATGGCTGTAGCCGGAATATGTTTTCCCTTTTTCTTTGTACCCCACCAATTGACTAAAGGCCAGTTTGCCACTTACATTCCACATATTCTTTTTATCATTCAGGCTAAATAGTCCGGCAGTTACGTTTGCATCATAGTCACCGCCGCTTCTCAACACACTTGTATTAACTAATGAAACACTGGAGTTATTTTTCATTGTTTGATCTAATACCAAAATATTATAATTGGTAAGGGTTTCAAGTATTTCTTTTCTTGTTTCTTTGGTTATATTATTTTGAATAGAATAATACCGGTTATTAGTGATAGCATTTAGCATAGCTACACCAAGACCCTTAGATGTGCGACCAGAAATTTTAGTGGCATTGGCAATTTTTGATTCATTGGGAGCCAGTATCAATGAATCTTCCGCAGATAAATATTCTGATAGGCGATGAGTATAGGCAGCATCTTTTCCAATTCGGCGGGAATAAAAAAGATCTCCCTTGCTAAACAGTTCTGTTCCTTCAGTAAAGAAAGGACGGTTTTCTGTAAACCTTACTTCATAAGGACTAAGATTAAGTACCCGGTTATCACTTTGCACTTGTCCAAAGTCTGGAATCAATGTAACGTCAAGAGTAAAGGCCTGGTTAATACCATACTTTACATCCATACCACCGTTCACAGTATTATTCCAATCTTTAATTGCAGGATCATTGTTTGGAAAATGCGAAGTAACATTTGAAAAATATGGAGAGAATTGTAAACGCAATGGAGGTTTAATGTTGGTGATGCCTGTCCAGGTAGCTTCTTGTGTAAGAAAGCCATTTACATTGGGATCTATCGGATTCCAGGTGTATTGCTGTTCTGTTTTTCTACGGCGGCGGGTAATGTTGAAGCCCCATGTTTGCACAGTTTCTTTGCTGAAGCGGATGGCAGAAAAAGGAATATGCATTTCAAAACTCCAGCCATCATTATGTATTACTGCTTTGCTGCTCCACACAGCATTCCAGCTAAAATCTTCTCCACCATTATCATTACCACCCGGCGACATTTTTGCATCCCATTGCTCACCAAGCGGAGTTACAAAATATTCGAACCCATTTATTTTATCATTGTAGGTGTCAAATATCAATCCGATATAATCATTGGTGCCAAATCCATCTCTGCCGGTTAGCTCGGTGGCAATACTGTCTTTGGTACGTTCATAACAATAACCGCCGAAATAAATTCCTTCATCATCATACATCAGGTAAGCAATGGTTTTTGTTTCTGGGGGTTCTACTGCACCTACTTTTGGTCTGAACTCGGTGAGGTTAGTCATCTCTGCAGCATCTTTCCAGGCTTCTTCATTTATCAGGCCATCAATTTTTACTGGCTTGGTGGTACGCTTTGCTGGCAACTCTTTAGCTACAGGGCTTTGTGCATATGTGCATACACATAATGCGAGACAAATTCCAAAAGAGGTAATGGTTTTGATTCTCATGGTTACACTTTAAACAGCGGTTTAATATGACGAAACAATTAGAAACGTATTATTGAAATATCAATTACTAATTGTTTCGTACTTCGAAGATATAGTCCCGCACTTCTTTATATTAATCCATTTATCTGATTGGTAACTTTTTCCTGACGAATGGTGAAAAACAATGGTCGTTAACTTTTTATTGGCAAAAAAAGAGCCGGCAATAATTGCCGGCTCTGTACAAAACCTAAAAAAAACAGGAAAGGTTAATGGTTATTGTTTTATGAATTGTGATGTTTGTCTGTTACTATCAGTGCTGATGCTAATATGATACAATCCTTTACTTAATTGCCATACAGGAATACTCATTGCATTATTTCCTTCATTCAATGTTGTTTGCTTTGAGTAAATATTTTTGCCAGTAGCATCCGTTATGGTAACAGTGGCTATTTCTTTTTTATCTGAAGCAAGTTGTACCTGTAGCACATCATTTACAGGATTGGGGAATAATTCAATACCTACGGAATTGGTATTCTTAACGGCAATGATGCGACTGTATGTAAAAGCTCCATCAATGTCTGCCATTTTTAGTCGGTAAAAATTGGTTCTATTTCCGGGTGCAGCATCTAAAAATGCATAAGTAAGTTTATCTGTTGAATTACCGGCGGCGTTTACCTGGCCGATGTTAGAGAAATTATTTCCATCCGTACTTTTTTCTATTTCAAAATGAGAAGTGTTTTGTTCGGTGATTGTTTCCCAGTTCAATTGAATGCCCGATGTTTTTTTAGTGGCGGTGAAGTCGCCCATCTTTAATGGAAGAGAATATCCTACCAGGTTTGCTATTTCAACTGCGGATAAAGCCCGGTTGTAAAGTCGTATTTCATCCATCTTTCCATTTAGTGGATTATATCGGGGCGGACTATAACCACTAAATGAAAAAGCACCGGCAATCGTATTAAGTGGATAAGTTGGTGTCATTGTTCCTTCTGCAGCAGACAAACGAAATACTCCATCAACATATAATGACAGAATTCCATTATTTCTTACTGCTGCTACATGGTGCCAGCGGTTTAATGTAAATGCTGTGGCAGCAGCACTTCCTACAGAACTATTTTTGTAATTGAATTGAATATTCCAAGTGCCGGTTACCTGTTGCCAAAACCAAACTCCCCAGCCGCCATAGTTTAGGCAGTTATCGATCAAGCCGCCATTGCTTGTCCCATTAAAAAAAAATGAAAAGGAAATGGTGAAATTGGTAGTACCTGTAAAATCCAAATTACCATTGTCAATAAAATCAACATAGGAGTTTACGTTTCCTGCAAACTGAATTGCTTTATTGGCCACATTCGCATTATTTGTAGTAAAGCTTGTGCCTACGGGAGTGCAGGTGATATTGGCAGGACCAAGATTGGTAGCACTTCCATCCAATTTAAAATGGGCCAGCATTCCCACAGTGGTAGGTTGTGCAAATAGAGAAAAGCTGAGAAGGCAGGATGTAATAAGTAATACTGCCAATAAGAGTAGTTGTTTAAATTTCATAACCTGTGTTTTTATGGTTTTAAGAAGTAATGGTGATTACACAGGGTTGTAGATTTAGAAAGATGATTTTTCGAAGGATGGAGGAGTAAAAATGAATTGTTTCCAACTACCTGCCAATACCCATTAGGGGTGACAGGTAAGCAGCTCAAAAATGAAACTTGTTGGCAAAATGGCGTACAGGGTAAAAGCGGAGATTAAGAGGGTGAAAACACGGTGAAGAGATAAGTCTATTAACTCCCGTTAGATTGGTTTGCAAATGCCAGTTTTGTTTGCTACTTTAATTTATTCTTTCACCTAAAAAAATTAACTATGTCACAAATTTCAACGAAGCTTGCGAGAAAGCTGGTACAAAATTTTAAAAATGATAAAGTAAGTAAGACTTATAAAAAAAGTGACACAAAGGGGGTGTGGTTTTCAAAAGAGGTGTTATTAGAAGCTTTGACTACTAAAGTGGGGGGAGTTGATCCAACAGGACTTCGATTCTATTTTGCAGCATATGAAGGGCTGGTGAGTGGCAGACCGCCAAAGCATGAACATAAGGCAAATAAAACTACACTTGTCATTATTCCAACAAGGGGTAAAAATAAAGATGGAGTTGAAGTTAGATATCCGGATATACCTACAGGGGAGGTAATTCATTTTGATTTATTGACAGACCCCAATGCTCTTCCTTCATATGATAATTCATTCAGAGAATATAATGATGGACAGATTTGCCCTCCACCTCCATTAGATGAGGAAGGACTATATGAAAAAATTTAAAAAGTGATTCTTGATTACGTATATATAATATTTATTTTTTTATCCCTTCTAACCGGCTTGCTTCTCATAAAAAGAGCAAGCCGGATTAGTTATAAATTATTATTACTATTTCTTTTAATAACATTTCTTAATGAATCAATCTGCCTGTATATAAAAACAAATGAACTGGGCTCAACTTATATTTTCTATAATTTTTATTATTATTTCAGGTTCCCGGTATTGGGAGCTATGTTCTTATACTTTTTTAAAAATAAATTTCAACGAATCTTTATTTATCTTTTCTGGGTTTTTTCTGGTATTCTCTTTGTCTTGAATTTTTTCGACTTATATGGCCTGCACAGATTGCATTCAAATTATTTATTGTCCGGTGGAATTTTTACGATTACACTTTGCCTGATACATTTTTATAACATACTAAGAAAAAGTAAGCGGCAAAATCCTTTGACAGCTCCTTTTTTTGCGGTAGCTACCGGCCTGTTCTTTTTTTTTCTTGGTATGCTTCCTTTTTTTGGAATTATAAATCTTTTGTTGAAAAAAGACATAATTTTTGTAGCAGAATACCTGGTTCTAATAAAATCGTTAAGTATTTTTTTATATTCAGTAATTGGAATTGATTTTTTTATTCAATGGAAACAACTGAAATCAGAACATTAGTTATTGCATTAACAGGTCTTTTCCTGTTGTTGGGTTTATTTGTGTTGTTTTTTTTTAGCGTTTATAAAAAAAATCAGAACAAGAAAGAAAAACAAATAGATAGCTTAAATAAGGAACTCCTCCAAACCCAACTCGAAATACAGGAACAAACTCTCAAAACAATCTCACAGGAAATTCATGATAACATCGGCCAGGTGTTAAGTCTTGCCAAGCTTAACCTGAATACCATTGATCTTTCAAAACAAACTGAGTTGGAAGAAAAAATTACCGATTCAAAAAACCTGGTGAGTAAAGCCATACAGGATCTCAGAGATCTTTCTAAAAGTTTGAATACCGATAACATTGCAGCCATGGGTTTGCTTCGGGCATTGGAGTATGAATTAGACATGATCAGAAAAACAGGATTTAAAACAGTTTTAGATGTTTCAGGAGAAATGGTAAAAATGGAACCTCAAAAAGAATTGATCATTTTTCGTATTGTGCAGGAGACATTAAATAATATCATCAAACATGCTTTAGCAAAAAACATAAATATAACCGCTGCTTACTCGGCCGATAAATTGGAACTGCGGGTGCAGGATGATGGACAGGGGGTTGACTTAACACCACTGAATGAAAGAAGAGAAGATAATTTCGGTCAAGGTATCCGCAACATGCACAACCGGGCTACCATGATTGGTGCTGATTTTAGTATGAGCAGTGTTTTGGGAAAAGGAACAACCGTTAAACTTATTATACCATATATTAATTTGTATAAAAATGGAAAAGAAAGTAGTGCTGGTAGATGATCATGTATTGCTCAGAAATGGCCTTGCCAGTTTAGTAAAAAATCTTGGCTACACCGTTTTGTTCGAAGCTGACAATGGAATAGATTTTCAAACCAAATTAAATAACGACTACCTGCCCGATCTTGTATTACTGGATATTAATATGCCGCAGATGGATGGATATGAAACGGCTCTTTGGTTAAAAAGAAATCATCCCGATGTAAAAATCCTTGCATTAAGTATGTATGATGATGAGAATGCCATTATCAGAATGTTGAAGAACGGTGCCAAAGGATATATATTAAAAGATACAGAACCAACCGAGCTAAGGTCTGCTATGGAAGCAATTCTGTCCAAAGGTTTTTATTATTCTGAAATGGTAACAGGAAGATTGATTCACAGCATCAACACTATGGATGAGGAAGATAGTGTCGCAAAAAATATTACCGGACTGTCTGATAGAGAAGCTGAGTTTTTAAAACTGGCTGCCACCGAACTTACCTATAAAGAAATAGCGGAACAAATGCACCTCAGCCCCCGCACTATTGATGGATACAGGGATGCATTATTTGAAAAACTAAATATCAAAAGCAGGGTGGGCCTCGTTTTGTTTGCTATTAAGAACGGCATTGTTAAAATGGCCTGATCAGTTGTTTAACCGCAAACTCATTCACAGTTTCTTTTATATTTCCTACTTTAGCACCCTGATAAATTATTAAACCTAATTCAACAAGTATGTCATCTCCAACCCCTGCTATATTTTGGCCGCACAGCGAACATTGGTCAGTAAAAATTCCTTTGCAAACTCCACATTATCGTATGCCGGTAATGCAGGAGAAAGGATATGTGATTATGAAAACATTGGACATCTCACATATTCCGTCTGCTGAATGGGAAAATCTTGTTTTCATGGATTGGAAAAGTGGTGGCGATACCAACTTTGCACCATTAGCTTCCTGCGATGGAACTAATGAATGCAAAGGCTTTTGGGAAAATGGAAAAACAGATAAAGATGCCATCTTTACTCCCAATGCAGACCTGGCTCCCAACCTGATGAAGTATATTAAGTCCATTCCTGCAAACTTTGGGCGGGTAAGAATTATACGATTGGAACCACAAACTCATGACCAGGCCATTCGTTCCGTACATAGAGATGATAACAACAGGTTGAATCCCGAAGATGAAGGCTGGGTAGTAAGAATGTGGATTGAGCTGACGGATAATCCTGATAGCTACATGCTGTTGTATGATAGCGATGAAAATAATTTACCTATTAAAGAATCAGAAGCAAGAGTGCCAATGCCAAAGGGTGCACACTTTGTAGTGGATAGTCAGCGGCTATGGCATGTAGGAGTGCATAATAGTGATAAGCCAAGATATGCAGCCATCATTAGTACAGAAAGCTCACCAGAATTGAATGAATGGATAAAAGCGAAAATGTAATCGCTTATTTCTGAGATTGTATGGATTAAAGAATTAGCTGCTTCGGCAGCTTTTTTTTATTCCAGGTAGAAAAAAAGCAACTTCATTTAATACCAATCTTTTCCTTCCATCAAACTCTTTAAAAAGTCTGCAGCTTCGGCACTCATTTTAGTACTCATCACTTTATTATCCATATCAAACAAAAAATGCTGGCAACCCTTTTCTGTATATTTAAACACCAATGGCAACAATATCTGACCCTTGCTGTAAAAAACCATATTGCCATCATAACCACATTTATATTCCTCATCCTTTTTTCCAGCTACAAATTGTGATAACTTCTTTATTGCTTTTTTCTCTGTGGTTGTTACAGTTTTAATAACCGAATCAGTATTGGGAAGATTGAAAGTGATAACAAGGCTGTCGCTGGCAGCCAATTTTTTTGTAATGCCAGAGCCTCCGCATGAAATAAGGACAACGAGAATGGTCAAACACAAAAATATTGTTTTCATAAAATATTATTTCGCTAAAAGTAAACCAAAAAGTATTAGTAAATATATAAGTAGGATGACATCACCTTAAGGATATAGCAGGAGAAATAATATCGGTCGAAAATTTTTCTCCTAACAAACTGGAAATTGTTTGCGCCATTTGTTGCAAGTATTGTTGTTGCTTTATTTTTACTTCTCCGGCTGGTTTAATGCCGGGACCTAGTATTGCAAACCATATTTGCGATGAGCCGTTAATGAATTCGCTATGTGAAGTCCATCGGGAATCTTTGCTACCTCTTCCATGATCGGTGGTAATGATAAAGGTGGTATTGTTTTTATACCCCGGTGTTGTTTGCACCCAATGCCATAGTTCAGCAATCATCTGGTCTATTTGTGTTGCCTGTTGTAAGTAAAGATCATAACGGCCCTGGTGTGCAAATTCATCCGTTTCGCCTAAGCCGAGATACATTACTCTTGGGCGATGCTCTTGTATATATTCTTTAGCAGTGAGAAAAGTAAGCTGATCGTGACGGGTTGCTGTTTTATCATACACAGCTGCTGTCTGCACCGTATTAATAATTTGCTGCCGGGCCGATAGGCCGCCCTTTAGATTAGCATAGCCACTATTCACCGGTAACTGATTTCTTTCCGTATTGAGTATATAAGGGAACACATCCCATGATGTGAAGGCAGCCACCTTACCTTTAAATGACGGCGTACTATTCAGATATTCCAGCACATTTATATTGGGGTTATTTTTCTTTTTGTTGGATGATATTGTGATATCTGTATTACCAGTAAACATTTCATTATATCCAGGATAAGAAATTGAGTAAGCATTTGCAGAATTTACTTTATTTCCAAAGTATCTATTACCAAACAACTGCCCTTTAGCAGCAATTACATTCCAGAAAAATGGCAGTAGCTTCCTTCTTCTTTCTTCGGCGCTATGAGCCCAATACATCAGCTTGCTTGTGGCCGTGTCAGGTGTGTAACCTTCATTGCTAATAATATTGCTATCTGCCCCGACAAATACTTCCTGCCAGCGGAAGCCGTCAATTGTAATGATGAAAAGATTATCGGTAATGGGAAGATTATTAGAAGTCCCGGTGTTTTTAATAGTTGTTTTAAATGCATTTGGTAACAACATCGCAAGGATTACGAATGTCCAGACGCTTTTCATGTGTAACGGTTTTGCAAAAATCAAAACACAAGATGAACTGTGAATTGCCATCATATTATCGAATGATTATGATCCTGTAGCGGGAATATTAACATAGGCTACTTTTCTCATTAGCCGGAGAGGATTAATATTTACTTAACAGCTTGTTGACATTGCGGCAATACCTAATTAGTTCCTTTGTAAAACCCCTGTACACTTTGAATAAAAGAAATCTTGATGTAGTAGTAATGTCCGACCTGCACCTCGGCACCTATGGTTGCCATGCTAAAGAGATTGTCAACTACCTCCAAAGCATATCACCCCAATTATTAATCCTGAACGGCGACATCATAGACGGATGGCAATTCAGTAAACGATACTTTCCAGCCGCACACCTGCAGGTGATAAAGGAAATATTAAACCTTATGAGCAGCGGCACAAGAGTAATTTATATTACCGGCAATCATGATGAAATGCTCCGTCGCTATAGCAATATACAAATGGATAATTTTCAACTGGTAGATAAACTGGTAATGGAAATTAATGGTAAAATGACCTGGATATTTCATGGCGATGTATTTGATAATACTACAAAGGGAAGTGCAAAAATTTTTGCTAAACTGGGAGGTCATGGTTACGACTGGTTAATATTATGTAACCGTTTTATCAATTGGGGATTGAAGAAAATGGGTAAACCCAAAATGAGTTTCAGTAAAAAAATAAAGAATAGTGTTAAGAAAGCGGTTTCATGGATCAGCGACTTTGAACAAACTGCCGCCGAACTGGCAATAGAAAAAAAATACGACTACGTTATTTGTGGACACATTCATCAACCACAAAAAAAGGTAGTGACTACCAGGAATGGAGCTGTTACTTATATGAACAGTGGTGATTGGATAGAAAACCTTACTTCCCTTGAATATTCAGGCAGTGATTGGCAAATTTATAAGTATGACGAAAAAGAATATCCTATAGGCAATCTAATTCCGATGAGTAAGAAAATACCAACTCTAAGTGTAGTAACTGAGGAGATTAGTTTATTCATCAACTCTCTTACTTCAAAATAATCAGGCATGAAGATTTTTTATGCGGTGCAGGCTACCGGCAACGGACATATCAGCAGAGCAATGACCTTACTACCCTATATGCAGCAATATGGTCATGTCGATATTTTTTTAAGCGGAGATAATAGTCATTTGTCGTTGGATGCACCAGTTAAATATAGAAGTAAAGGAATCAGTCTTTTTTATAACTGCTCTGGCGGGTTAGATTATTGGCAAATGCTAAAAAGCTTTGAGCCATTACGAATACGACAGGAAATAAAAGAATTGCCCGTAGAAAAGTATGATGTGATAATAAATGATTTTGACTATATGACATCAGCAGCCTGTGCCAGAAAGAAAATACCTTCTATTCATTTTGGTCATCAGGCAGCTTTTAAATCTCCTGCAACACCGAGGCCTTCTACCAAAAATATGATGGGTGAATTACTTTTAAAAAAATATATAAAAGCCTCCCATCACATTGGGCTTCATTTTAAAAAGTATGATAATTTCATTTTCCCCCCGATTATAAAAAATGAAATTCTTGCTGCAGAACCTATGGACAAAGGTTTCTTTGTAGTGTATCTTCCTTCTTATTGTGAACATCAGTTAACAATCCTATTCCGGGCATTACCTGATTACCGGTTTGTTATTTTCTCAAAAGAAGCAAAGGGTTGCCGTACCGATGGTAACATTACTTTTACACCCGTAAATAAATCTCTTTTTAATCAACACCTTATTGCATGTAGTGGCATTATTTGCGGAGCAGGTTTTGAAACACCAGCAGAAGCATTGCACCTGGGTAAAAAGATTTTGGCCACTCCTATCAAGGGTCAATATGAACAACAATGTAATGCTGCTGCACTACAGCAAATAGGAGTTACTTGTCTTTCAAAAATTGATGAAAGTTTCCCGACGTATTTTTATCAATGGATTCAATCAGCCCCATCTATACGTATTGATTACTCCGGGATTATTCCAGGTTGCCTTGAGCAGCTATTCTCATTCTCAGAAAAGAAATATAGTGAAGTTGCCGCCTGATTCCTGGTTTACTTACTTTAATACCAGTATGGTTGAAAATAAAAAACCACCCCGTAGCCTGTCCTGCTTCGGGATGGTAACTGCTTGAGAAAATTTAACTGCATCTGGGGAAGGTAATTACCACTTACTGATGCAATATGCAACCTGGATAAGAACTGCTGTAAAGATGCTGTTGCATTGTTACGCAGATATTATAGCAAGGTTATTTCAGCGTTAAGTATCGTAAGTAACAATCAGTTATACGTATAATTGAGCTTTTCTTTAAAAACTTAATATTACTTTATTGTTAAGTTTTTGTATCTTCCTTCTGATTAAATATCCATTGAAAGGAAAAGTCTACATATTAACCCTTGCCTTGTCGCTGTTCTTTTTCGCCTCATCCTCTTTTAGCCAGACCAAAAGAGAAGATATCAGATTTGATTTTTATGGCGATCCGATACAACTATCGTTTAATACAATCCCTTTTACTGATTTCTCTAGCTCCTTGTCAAGCCAGGCCATCCATACATTTTATCAGTCAATAAGTAGGGAGAATTACCAGCCTATTATTAAAGAATTGCTTGACTTTAAACAGCGATATCAATTAGACGACTGGCTATACTACCAGCTAATCCGAAAAACTGCACAGCAGGTAAGCCCCAAATCGGAAAATTATTATCGTTACACATTGTATAAATGGTTCTTACTTGTACAGTCCGGGTATGATGCTATATTAACAATAGCGGATGATAAAATACTTTTTTATGTGCAGAGTGATGATAATATATATAACATACCGACCCGGTTAAAAAATGGCAAACAATATGTATGTCTAAACTATCATGACTATGGCGGTTATATTGATTTTGAAAAAAATACATTTATTGAAACAGATATACCTCCTACAGGTTTACAAAAAAGCTTTTCGTATAAAGTAAACCAACTGCCTGCATTCACCCCTTCTTCTTATGCTGAAAAAGAAATTGGTTTTACGTATAATGACAATGATTATCATTTTAAGATAAAATTAAACTCACAGGTTAAAGCAATTTTTGCAAACTACCCGGTGGTTGATTATGAATCGTATTTTAATATTCCGCTTAGTAACCAAACATATAGTTCACTCATTCCCCTGCTGAAAAAAAATGTAAAAGGCATGAATGAAAAAAATGGAATTGATTTTTTAATGCGATTTACCCGGTATGCCTTTTTGTTTGAACCAGACAGCCTCCAATTTGGAAATGAAAAGAGATTAAGCCCGGAACAAACATTGTTGTATGAACAAAGCGATTGTGAAGACAGGGCTGCTCTATTCTTTTACCTGGTAAAAGAAATTTATAACCTGCCAATGATTGTGCTGGCATTTCCTGAACATGTTACTATTGCAGTAAAGTTTGATAAGCCGGTAGGCACATCTATTATATATAACGGGTTGAAATATTCTGTTTGTGAACCTACACCACAACAGCAGGATCTTTCAGTAGGTCAATTGTTGCCTGCTCTGGCTAAAATACCTTACGAGGTTGCTTATGCCTATATGCCACAAAATAAATAAGGCTATTCTTTTCTTCCTTCAAATACTTGTACCCTTTTCTCTAATTCGCTTAATAGATCTGCTGAAGCCTTACTCATGGAAGAAAAGTATTTTTCTCCTGTCTTAATAAAAGAAAACGTCATGCAATCTTCTTTGCGGGAAAAATAAACCGGGTAAACAGCCTCACCTTTTCCATAGAAATATATTTTACCCTGTGTTATGCAAGAATCTTTAGCTCCAATTGGTGTGCTATTTACATTTTTAATAATTCCTGTTAAAGAATCCATGTTCTTTACTTTGGTCATATTAAAAAAGCGGGGATCTCCGGGAGTATGATAATACATAACCACCGCACTATCACAATAAGTAAGCTCTGGCATTAATCCCTTTTTAGATTTGGGACCGCAGGAAATAAGAAAAGCCACTACATTTATTGAAATAAAAAAATGTAACATGATTTTTAATTTAGTACTGTAAAAATAAAAACGTCCCGGAAATAAACCGGGACGTTATCTATAAAATAATTGATCAGATATTAATACGCTGCATTCTGTGGATCCCAATTAGTCCAGTTAGCGGTCCAGTTAGTAGTACCAAATGCACCACGGTAAGTTGTGCTGGTAAAGAAAGCATTCATACCCGTAAAACTTGAACCTGATAAAGCCGGAGAGCCAGTAATAGGTAAAAAGTTTGGAGAAGTAGAATAGAATGGGCTTGTTAACTGTGCTGCTGCTGAAGTAGCTAATGTGATACAACCTTCCGCTTCTGCTTTAGCTTGTATTTGTGCATTTGTAGCAATTGCTGCATTGGCGGTTTTGTAAGGTAATACTGTAGCCTGCACCAGGTTATTCTTAAACTCTGAAACATTATTCACATAGTAATCATTCAATGTAGCATCTGACTCTGTTGAAAATCCTGCATCGGGATGACCGATGAGAATTGAATTACGCAAAACAAATTGAGTAGCTCTTCTCCAACGGTTTGAAAAGTTGTGATTACCTGCCGTTCCCGCTGCATCATTTGGACCTACAAAAGTGAAATTACTTAACTGAGGTTTTGTTTTGGGAGAAGCTGATGTACCACTTCCATCATTATCACACTCAATTGCATTACCAGCATCGCCAGCATCTACAAAATCAGGTTTACGGCAAGAAACAGCAAATTGTATTTTACCAGTATATCCAAAGTCAAAATCAAAATCATAATCAGCAGTAGCAAAAGCAATTAAATTTTTTGCATTTACTGTTCCACCAAAAAATTCATAGGCATCATCATTACCAAAAGACACTTGTACGTTTTCAATGATAGTGCCTGAACCAACACCACCACAAGTCAATCCATTAATTTCAGAACCTGGTTCTGCAGCAATACCTGCATATTCAATACGTACAAATCTTAAGATACCGCTTTCATCTAATGGATCAGTGCCACCATACTGGCGGCCAACACCACCTTCAATAGTTGGAGCCGGATCCAAAGGACGGTTGGTTGGTGCTTTTCCTAACAAGATAATGCCACCCCAATCACCCGGAGCTCTTGAACCAATTGGTTTTCCACTGGTAAATACTATTGGATTTGTAGCTGAACCAGAAGCAATCAGCTTTGCACCTCGTTCTATAATCAACGCCCCTTTTTCTGTTACATCACTTTGAATAACAGAACCTGCTTCAAAAGTGATAGTCGCACCATTCGTAACATACACATATCCTTTCAATACCCATTTGCCTTTGGCATAAAACTTACTGGATGAAACAACTCCGGTAATTACATTGCTTGTAGGGCTGGTAGGCGTATCAACAGTATCACTGTCATCAAAATTCACTTTTACACAAGAGGTAGCTCCAAAGAGTGTTACCAGTGTAAGTGTGCCGAAAAGAAACTTCTTCATATAATTTTTGTTTTTATGTTTTTAGTTATTGATTGTTTAATCGGAGTTATTTTTTCCCAATGTTGAAATCGTACGTAAAGCCAAGTGTAATAGTAGAGCCCGGTTTATATGCATTAAACACCCTGTCTGTATTGCTACTAAATGCTTTTTTAGTATCTACATTTTCGTAGAAATAATAAGCAGGGTTTAAAATATCAGCCCAGGTAAGTTTTATTTCACCTCTGTTCTTCATTACTTTTTTGGCCAATTGAAAATCGATCTGGTCACGGGGTCTTTCATATATATCAGGAAAATCATTATTACCCACTAATGAAAGGCGTTGACCAATTCTATTGTATAATAACGATCCACTCAATCCACCATGCTTGCTATTATACTGTAAGCCAAGATTTGCGAGGTAAGGAGATTGGCCCTGCAGCGGCCGTGTAGTAGTAATAGAACCCGGTAAAGTAACTTTAGAATAGATATAAGTAAGATTAGCAAATACACTAAAATTTTCAAGGCTCTTACTTGCAAAGTCAAGATTCTTTCTTACTTCAAACTCCACACCTAGTGTGTAAGCATTATCTGCATTACTGTATCCATAGTTTCTTCTGTCCAGCACACTGGAAGGATCAAGACGCAGTTCTATCGGGTCATTAAAATATTTGTAGAAGGCACCCAAAGTTATTGCTTCGCCTCCCTTAGGATAAAACTCATATCGTATATCTCCATTTAGAATAGAGCTGCGTTGCAGATCTATATTACCATTTACGCCATAATTAGCCTCGTAATCATAAAAAGAAAAAGGAGCAATCTCTCTGAATTCTGGTCGGGCCACCGTGCGGCTGGCTGCTACACGAATACTATTTTTGGTATTTGGAGAATAGGTAAAATTCATAGAAGGTAATACATCCCATTTCTCTGTATTCACCACAACTCTTTTCGCTGTTACATCTTTCGTAGTTAGAAATTGTTGAAAATTTTCTACTCTCACTCCCCAGACTAATCTTACTCTTTCGCCAAATTTATTATCAAACATTCCGTACATACCATTCAATACGGATACCCCAAAATACTTATCCTGGTTATTAGTTACTTCTTCTATTACAAATCCATCCCTGCCGATATTTTCGCTTGCAAAAATCTGGTCAAAAGGCAATTCCTCTTTTGCCGGATTAAATGATGAAGGAGATGCGGCTTCATATTGAAATAAACGGCTTCTGAAGTCACGGATACGGATTAAGGTAGAGCCTCCGGCTTTAAATGTTTGTTTGGTCCTATTGAAATTGAATGGAATTGTAATAGCACCATTTGCACCATAGCTATAATCTTTTAAATCACTAAAAAAACGACGGGTATCATCATCATTGTACTTAAATGCCTCTGAAACGCCGAGTGATTTGTTGTAGGCTACTGTACGAAGATCGGGCTGTGATTTCCAGTTGTAAGCAAAGTTTCCATTCCAGCGAAACTTGATACCGCTTTTTGTAATCTGATGATCGCCTTCCAATTGGCCGCTATACAATGACCGTTGGTTTAATACAGAAGAACGGAAATTTATATCTTGTATCCTATCTTCATTAGTTCCCCGGCGGGTATAATAATTGTCTTCAAATAATTGATTGAAAAGGTTTTTAAAAGATATTTTATGTTTTCCTTTTACATAGCTTATGTTGGCAATAGCACCTGTATTCACACTATACTTATTCTGCTCATCTGTTAAATTAACTATGGCTTTACCATCCTGCTGATGTAACCTTCTTTCCACATCATATTTCAGCATACTGTTTCTATACTGCACAGAAAAAATAGTTCCGAGTACGCCGCCTTTCTTGAACTGGTTACTCTTGCCCCATGTTATGCTATAGGTTTGTGTAGGCAATGCCGTTGATGTTTTTTCCTTATACACCTCATTATTAAATAATTTGCTCCACTCTATTTTTTGTTCGGTAGTAGCAGCTCTGTATGCTTGTGCTTTTGCGGGAAAACCGTTTGGCAATCCTCTTGTCTTATCATCAAAACCGAACCAGTCGTTTCTATTTCTTTCATTGCTGGTAAAGTCTTGAAAAACAGATTGAGTATTAAAACCAATGCTCACTCCCACACTTAAAATATCCCTGGAAGGAACGTCTTTTGTATTTATCTGGACCAAACCACCCGCAAATTCTCCCGGCAATTCGGGTGTAGCTGTTTTATTAATAATTACATTATCAATAAGCGAAGAAGGAATTACATCAAATGAAAATGCTTTTTTATCAGGTTCTGTACTTGCAAGCTGGGCATTATTAATAGTTGCAGCATTATAACGATCGCTTAATCCGCGTACAATTACAAATTTACCATCCTGGATAGATGCGCCACTTACACGTTTCAGAATTTCACCGGTATTTTTATCTGGAGTACGGCGGATAAAATCAGCAGCGAGTCCGCTGGATAATGCAGTATTATTTTTTTGAAATGAAAGCAAACTGTTTGTGCTTTCCTGCTTGCGTGAACTGGCAGTAACTAGTACATCACCCAGTGCATTTTTTTTACTAAACTGCAGTACAATGTCCAATGTATTATCTGCACCTTCCCCTACTGTAATATCGGAAACGGATTTTGATTCATGGCCGACTGCAGAAATAATAATTGTATATTTTTTTCCAGCTTCAAGCGATAAAGAATAACGTCCTTCAATATCGGCAGAAACACCTTTACCCGATCCTTCAATCAACACAGTAGCTCCGGGAACCGTTTCATTTTTTTCATTCAGCACTTTTCCGGTAAGCTTGATTGTATTTTGAGCAAAACCAAAACCAGAGAGCAGGAATAAAGTAATAAATAGCGTAAATCTTTGCAGCATAAATCTTAATTATTGCACAAAGGAATCACTGGTGTGTTATGCTAATATGACGGTAGTATTACCGAATTGTTAACTGTCAGAACCTGAACTGTAACCGGCAGTTAAATATGTTGTCCTTCAGGTCTTTGGTGTAACCAGTTAACTGTGTTATTTCATTGTTTACAAAATCGTAGTAAAAAATAATCTTCGTTTGTGGGTTAAAATGATAGACATAGCCCACACCTAAGGTTGAAAATTTTATATCTGCGGCTGTGAGATTTGTTCCGGGTTTGCCAATTTCAGCTTCAGATGCTTTGATATTAGGATCAAACCAGTCATATTTCACCAGCAACTGGTGCTTTAAGTTTATGATATTCTGAAGAAAATAAAAGAACGAGCCATTGAAATGACGAACATAGGTTGGAATAAGCAGTCCATTCGAATTTGGCAATACACCTGGGTTAGCTACAGATGTATTGGTTCCCGGCTGTGTAC
>JANNMN010000025.1:0-38860 GCA_031397865.1 Chitinophagaceae bacterium | reverse complement strand
AATTATCAAGGAGCCAGGTGGCTCCTTTTTTTGTAGGGAAGGCTGGAGATTTTGCGCTACCTTCGCCGACTTTAAATCATGCCGTAACATGACACTAGTTCCAGTGAAAAGGAACGACCTGCGTGTGGCCATTGTTCAAATTTTTCAATAGCACATGAAATTATCACAGTTTAAGTTTGACCTCCCCCTCAACCTGATTGCACAAAATCCCGCTAAAAAAAGAGAAGACAGCCGTATGATGGTCGTTCATCGTAAAACGGGACAAATGGAAAATAAACACTTCCGTGATATCCTCGAATATTTCGACGACAAGGATGTGTTTGTAGTAAATAACACCAAGGTTTTTCCAGCCCGTATGTACGGTCGCAAGGAAAAGACAGGCGCAAAAATTGAGGTTTTTTTGCTGCGCGAATTAAATAAGCCAAACCGCCTTTGGGATGTAATCGTTGATCCCGCAAGAAAGATTCGTGTAGGTAACAAACTTTACTTTGGCGAACAGGAAGACCTGGTAGCAGAAGTAATTGATAATACTACCAGCCGTGGACGTACTATCCGATTTTTATGGGAAGGCAGTGAGGAAGATTTTCGTGGTGTTCTGGAAAGATTGGGTGAAACTCCATTGCCAAAATACATTAAGCGTAAGCCTGATGAAGAGGATAAAGAAAGATACCAAACCGTTTATGCAAAGCATGAAGGAGCGGTGGCTGCACCAACTGCCGGCTTGCACTTTAGCCGTGAGTTGATCAAGCGTCTAGAAATTAAAGGTATCCGCTTTGCAGAAATTACCTTGCATACAGGATTGGGTACTTTCCGTCCCATAGAAGTAGAAGACCTTAGCAAACATAAAATGGATGCTGAATATTATAACATCGATGAAACGGCCTGCAAAATTGTGAACCGTGCAAAAGAATACGGTCATCGTATTTGCTCTGTAGGCACTACTACTATGCGGGGTATGGAATCATCTTTTACTGCACAAAAATTATTGAAACCATCAGAAGGCTGGACCAATATGTTTATCCATCCGCCGTATGATTTTAATATAGCAGATTCATTGATCACCAATTTCCATTTACCAAAAACAAGTCTGCTTATTATGACCTGCGCCTTTGCAGGATATGAGTTAGCAATGGAAGCATACAAAAAAGCTATTAAGGACAAGTACAGGTTCTTTAGTTATGGTGATGCGTTGTTGGTGATATAACAGCATATTTCTGAATATAAATCGAAAGACCAATATTTTTAAATATTGGTCTTTTTTATCCCACAATTAAAGGTGTTTATCCCAAATACATTTTAATTAAAAATTATGTGTATTTTAAAGGGTAATGTCCAAAATACTATCTGCAATTTTTATTTTTTATTCTACTTTTTTTTATTGTTCACCAACCTATAGTCAATGTTATGAGCAATTAAAAGGGCAGGGGCTTTATCTATTTTCTCCTGTAAAAACTAAACTAACGCTATACAAAACTTTACCAGGAAGAGAATGGGGAGATAGTATTTATGATAAGTGTCGTTTGTTTGGTCCTGTTTATTGGAAAAGAGTGGCGCCGGGTTATATCGTTGAGCCGGGTTCTGCAATATATGCTGCTCATAGTGGTATTTTGCGGGTTCATACTACAGGAGCTAATCCTTTTGGTAATGATGCATGTTGGATTGATGGCACTGAAATAAGTACTGCATATTTTCATATATATCCTTCCGTAACTACAAATCAATTCGTTCATGCTGGTCAAAGAATTGGAACAGTTATACCCCGTTCAGACACCACATATTTCTACTTTAATATACGGATGGCTAAACCAATGTATCCAACTATTCAAAGAGCCACTATTCCGGCACAAGGTGGTGAAAATTGTAAATGCTTTGTAGATCCGGTTTGGCCAGAGTATTTTGTAAATCCTACAGAGAGATACATTTATTGGTATTATAATGATTCAGAACCTAAAACTCAATTATCGGTAAAAATAACACCAAGTTGGGTTGGTAAATGGTCTTTTGATAATGGGAAAACCTGGCTGAACAGCGGAGAAACTGTAACCGGAATTCCTCAAAAATATTATAAAATAATTTTTCAGGAAAGAAGTGAATGGAAAACTCCATTACCAATTGAGGTGTCATCCACTGATGCAAAAGCTGAATTCGATTTCTCCGTTACATATGAATCTGAAAAAATTATACCGCAGATTATTACTACCCAATCTAGTTTTAATTTTATAGACTCCTCGACAATATTAGCAGCTTTTGATTCAGTGCGGAGAATTGCTTATGACTCAAGTTATACCGCTTTAAGAGAAGTAATCTACAGGACATTTAATGATAGTCTGAAGAGTAAAATATCGCATATTGAATCAGCACAAAAAAAAGAAGAAAATAAAAATAAAATACTTTTTTTCGCAATACCACTGGCTTTATTGCTGGGACTCTGCCTTATTGCCTTTTATTTTCAATACTACAGATTAAAAAAACAAAAAAGATATGTGGAAGAGTTACAAAAAGAACTTCATCATAGGGTGAGAAACAATTTGGGCATCATATCGGGATTAATTGATGCTTCAATAGTAAATGAAAGCTCCTCTATACCCTCCAAAGATCTTGAAAGCAGAATTAATAGTATCGGATTCGTACATGAACAGCTTTATCAACAGGATGATATTTCAGCACTAAATCTTCAGGACTTTTTAAAAAAATTATGTGATAATCTTGTAAATACCTATTTTAAGAACAAGGAAATTTTTTATAAGGTAGATGCGCCTTTAATGATAGAAACCAAATTGGCGACTCAGGTAGCATTAGTAATCTCCGAACTTGTTACCAATTCTTTGAAACATTTCGACATTCCAAATAAAACACTTGAGATAGAAATAAAGGCACGGCTCACTGAACAGAAAAAAATATTTATTACTATCAGGGATAATGGTATTGGCTTCCCTACTGGCTTCAACAAATCCAAATCAAACAGTTACGGACTTCAAATGATAAAAGGACTCATAAAACAAATAAGGGGCGAAATTAATTTCAGAAATAACAATGGTGCTATTACTGAAATCACTTTTTAAAATGAAAGAGTCATCCACAATATTGATCGTTGAAGATGAGTTCATCATAGCAAACCAACTTAAGACATTTCTTGAGTCAGAAGGTTTTATCGTAGTAGGATTAGTAGATAATTATGAAGAAGCTATTGAGATAATTAAAACAAAAACTCCTGACTTGGTTATTGCAGATATTAGGCTCTATGATGATGCAGAAGCAGGAATACGAATTTCGCAGTATGTACACAACAATTATAATATCCCGGTGATTTTCTTGTCAGGATTTTCTGATAAAATGACAATACAAAGGGCTAAAGAAACAAATCCAAATACTTTCCTTATAAAACCCAAACCCTTAAATAAAACCCAATTACTTGCTACTGTAGAAATCGCATTACCATCTCAAGGAAGTATTTCTAAGAATAAAGCTATTTCTTTTAAAGGAAAAGAAATAGAAATACTTGAAGACTATGATCATCTAAAAAATGAAGAGAAGATTGAAAACCTAACAAAGATTATCGATACGAACCTGATTTCATACATCGAAACTTACAACCATCATTTTAAGAACACTCTACTAATACGTTTTAATGATAGTAAAAAAGGCTTTTTAATTAGAGACGAAATAGAAGAAATACAAAAAAAACTTCCTGGAAATTTTATAAGAGTTCACAAATCCTACATAGTGAATATGAAAAATATCGTCGGACATAAACTGCCACATTATATCCTCATTGAAAATATATCAATACCGATTGGAGAAACTCACCGACAAACAGTAGAAGTATATTTTGCGAGTGCCCATTAAGTTTTCTTCCCAAAAACTAAGCTGTTCATCCCAATTATATATTCGAGTGAGTAAAAGGATAGATATTACAGATAAAACTATATTGGAATATGAATACCCAATTCATAATACTTAATAGTAACCCCACTCGACCAATTATCTCATCACAAAAAAAATTAAAATGAAAAAAATACCTTTGAGGCTTTTGTCACTTCTACTATTTATCCCTTTGTGTTTTTCTGCAAACGCCCAAAAATCAAAATCAAGCTCTTTACCGAGGTATAGTCCAAAATACAGTTATGAACCTCCCAAACGAGATTCAGTTGCCAGTGCCAATGTAACTATCGCTTTAATGAAACCAATCTTCCTATTGGGTGACTATAATGGTAATAATGAAGAGCCTTACACTAAATTTTCATCTAAAATGGTAAATGATATTGAGGCATTACTTTCTGCAAAAGGATATAAAGTAAGAGGACCATTTTCAAGTAGAGATGAAATGGTTTTTAATGACAAACAAAATTCTGATTTCACTTTGGAAATTTCAATAGACTATAATGCAGAGGTACAAAGAAATTGGAAATCATATTATAGTATTATTGGCAGTTATTTTACTTATGGTGTTAAAAACGGGAATGTTAATATTACAGCATCAGTTATAATGACAGCAAAATCAAATTTTACAGGAGAAAAATTATGGAAAAAAAATCTGGACCTGGGAGCTAAAAGTTTTTCATATACGGGTTCAGTTAGATGGGACACTGAAGATCTTACTTTTCGAAGAGAGTTGACCGAAGATAATAATTTTTGGAACCCATATACAAAGGAACTTGAAATAGTATATGGCGAAGCCTTAACAAAATTATGGAATCAATTTGATGTGAATGAAATGAAGTCTATTGCTAATGAAGCAAAAAAAGAAAAGGAAAGGAATAAGAATTAAAATTTTTACACTTCTCACTTATATTAATAATTGAGGAGCTACCTTACTTGGGCGAACATTCATGATTCATTAAAAAGACTCACTCATAAGTAAAATTTTAAAATTACCTGCATTTTACTTGTGGCAATTTTAAGATCACAGCAAGAAAACCTTAAATCATATCTATGCCCCGCTTAAACTTATATATAAAATCTAGTATTTTATTATTTCTACTGGGAGCTTCATTGCTTATATTTTCAATGACTATGGACGACACCGAAAAAAAATATGACCAGGAACACTATGCCCGGACAGGTGGTATATTATACAAGTGGAATCGTACTAAGCCCATGGTATCAAAGATAGGTATTGGGGTTCTTGTGCTTGGGGCTATTGTTTTTGTTATTGGAAACAATAAAAAGAAATGAAAGCTAGCGAGATTATATATATACTGTAAATAATAAAATCTAAAAACATGAGCCGCATAATTATTCTCTTACTTTTTCACTTGCTTACTTTGACAGGAATTGGTCAAGGTTTTCTCAGTTTTAAAGATGGAAATTTAAAAGGGAAAATAAAATCTATTGAATCCTATCAATATTATATAATTAATAAAAACGGAGAAATACAAAAGGGAAAAAGGGATTATGGTAGCAAAAAATTCTTTAATGAAGAAGGCTTAATCCAAAAAGAAATAAATTATCCAAAAACATCTGTCAATTCTCCCTCTGAAACCTTTTACTATTATGATACTTTGGGTAGGTTAGAAAAAAGAACTACTCCGAATGAATATGGGCAATGGGCTATTTATTACACTTATGACAATGGACAAATTATTACTAAAACTGGTACTAGTGTTATTCGCACTATTCCCAATGCACTTGGATATGATAGTATTGTAACTGCTACAAGTGAATCCGCAAAGGGAATAAATGTTACTAGGTCCGAATATGATAGTCATGGGTACCCTACAAAAGAAACTGATATAGCATATGAACTCGATGGCGTTACTCAAAAGCAAATAAATTGGATTCAATCATACACTAATAAATATGATAAAAATGATAATTTGATTGAAACTGATATTTTTAAAGAGGTTTATCATAGTGAAAGCTGGTACATAACTATTTATTATGATGGGATAAATTTTGGAACAAGGGAGGCAAAGAAGTATGAAAAGAGTGGGTCGCTAAATTGTACTATTACCTATAATAAGTATGACAAAAACATGAATTGGACTAAGATGATAAAATATTATAACGGAGTCGCACATTGTATTGTGGAGCGAATCATTACTTATTACTAAACAAAAAAGTTTATTATGAAATATCTTATAATTTCCCTGACCTCGCTGTTTATTGCCTGCAACTCCTCTCCTAAAAAACCATCACTTGAAGAAGCAAATGAGCTAATTAAAAACTTAAGTAACACTGACTCTACATGGACAACCTTTCCGAAAAGATATTATACCGGCGGCGATGGTGTATTTATTATACAAACAGAAAAAGACGATAAAAGAAAGCAAATTCAGCAAGCTGGAGAACAGGCAGGTGTTTGGAGTGTTGTTCGTGAAGAAGAGGGAACAGGTGAGTTTTTCTTTTCTGTAGAAAAAAGAAATTTTTATGACCGAATTGTTCCAGAAGCGGGATACGAATACCTTTTTACAGATAATCCTAATAATTCAGAAGAATATAAGCTATTACTATCTATTCAAGAAAAAGGCCAAGTTACAGATATAGTAGTAAAAAAAGATTCCTATTCCAAAGACAATCCAAGTGTACCAATAGGATTTTATGAACTTAAAACTGAAAAAACAGCATTATACGATATTTTCAAGGCTTCAAATTCTAATACTTGGTATCCCTATTTTATTTTCAAAAAGGTAGATGGCAAATGGACTGTTGATGGACAATCATCAATGAGTGCACAGGAAAAAAGAAATCTTTTAAACAAATGACGCAACTATTATAAAATATATTAACAAAAATTAAATCTACTAATATGAAAGCTATCTATTCCATTGCATCTGTATTTTTATCATGCAATTCGACAAAGAAAACTACAAGTCTCTAAATGTAAATTAAAACCAATTGATAAACAATAAATATTCCTTCTTATGTCGCACAGTTGTAGTAACAACACGGATGGGCATTATACAAGTTCATCTTATTTATAGAAGTATCATCATTCTAAATTATTTGTAACCTTATTTCCTTACATTAAACCTTTCCATCATGCAATTCAAAATTGTTCCTTTCACCGCACACATCTCTAAAGATGATACCTCCGCAACAGTTGCCACGCAAATGCAATCAATAATTGATTCGACTGTTTCTCAAAGTTGGGAATATTTGAGGATGGATTCTGTCCAAACAAATGTTGCTGGCACAAATGGTTGTTTTGGTATAGGAGCACAGCCAGGTTATACGACAACATTTAATGTTTTAGTGTTCAGAAAATAGATATGAAATATTCCCTAATTCTTTTAATCCATCTTTACTGGTTAATTCCTAAGAGATGGAGGAAGAAATGTATTTTCAAGGAATCTTGCTCCTTACATGTTTATACAACTACAAAAGAGCAGGGATTTATTGAGGGGTTCAAATCTTTGAAAATTAGATTCCGGCAATGCCGACCAAATTATTCTTTTTATATCACTGATGACGAAAAACGATGGGTAATACTTGAAGATAAAACTGTAATTGAAAGGAGTAAAACAAATTTATAAAAAAATTCTGCAAAGCAAGTGTGATAGCCCAAGAGATTTAAATCATTTTTGTCCGTTGCCGGTGTCCTACAAAAGCAGCACGTCGCAGTGTGTATTGAGCAAAGGGGAAAAATGGTGGCAAAACACCAACTGCATTTAGAACAAGGTTCCTTATCTTAATTTTACCTACGATATACAGAATATCTGCAGTCCTTTACTGCTATGATGGAAAGATCGGATAGTCATTAAATTCATTTGCTGTGTTTTTGCCAAACTGCATAGGGCGCCACACACCACCAGCATAGGCAAAAGAATGAACGGACGGACATAACTTACTCCAACCCAAACATCCCCCTATTCAACTGCTGCAATATTTGTGTTTTATATTCTGCCGGTACCAGTAAAGAAATATTGTGCGGACTTCCGCCGTAAGAAACCATGCGGACAGGAATATTCATAATGGAACCAAATAATTTTTTCACCATGTCTTCTGTTTGAGAAATTTGATTCCCAACTACAGAAATGATGGCCTGGTTTTCATCTACTTCCACCATACCAAATGGTTCCAGCTCTTTTAAAATTTCTTTCAGGTTAGCTGTGTTATCTATTGTAAGAGAAACTGCAACTTCAGATGTGGTGATCATATCAATAGGCGTACGATACTTTTCAAACACCTCAAATATTTTTCTAAGAAAACCATAAGCAAGTAACATACGGCTGCTTTTAATTCGTATGGCAATGATATTATCTTTTGCAGCCACTGCTTTTACACCCACACTACCTGCTTCTTCTTTTATAGTAGTGCCTTTGGCTTCCGGCTGCATGGTGTTCAATAATTTTACCGGTATGTTATATTGCTGCGCAGGCCATATAGATGCAGGATGCAAAATTTTTGCACCGAAATAAGCCAACTCTGCCGCTTCATCAAAACTCATTTGCTCTACCGGCACAGTTTTATTTACAATTCTTGGATCATTGTTATGCATGCCATCAATATCCGTCCAAATTTCACACACCGATGCATTGATAGCCGCTGCAATTAATGAAGCACTGTAATCACTACCGCCTCTTTTCAGATTGTCCACTTCGCCTCTTGCATTGCGACAGATATAACCCTGGGTAACAAATAAATTTTTATCGGGATGCTGCTTTAATAATTGTGTCAGTTTTACTTTAATGCTACCGATTTGTGGTTCATCATAAGGATCAATCGTCATAAACTCGAGTGCAGGTAACAGCATGTGAACGATACCCTGGTCTTCGAGGTATACACAAAAAAGTTTGGTAGAAAGTAATTCACCTTGTGCCAAAATATCTTTACTCAATGCCTCACTAAAAGAAATGCGAAGGATAATATTCAAAAATTCAAAATGCTCAGCTATAATGCCTTTTGCCTTGGCAACAGATGCTGGTTTAGTTACTAACTGATTGATAAAATCAATATAATGAGCTTCCAGTTTATCAATGGCCTGCTTGGCACCATTCCGATCGCCTTTGGAAATAAGCAACCCTATTTCTAATAACACATTGGTGGTACCAGATAAAGCAGACAAGACAACAATGGTTGGCTCGGCTTGTTTAGTTACCAATCCTGCTATATGATGCATTCTTTCCGGCTTGCCCACACTGGTGCCGCCAAACTTCATTACTTTCATTTTGTACTACCTCCGTATTTTTTCTGGAATAATTAAACTGCAAGCAAGGGAGCAAAGATAAAGATTGGAAAACGAAAAGTTATCCTGGAAAGCTAACTTGAAATTTTTTTCCCAATTCTTTCAAATCTTCCAACACACTACTTAATAAAGGTATCCCGTTCCCCTTTCTCTCCTTCTCAGACTCTCTCTCCGGATCACCGGGCACCAATACTTTTTCCTGCCCTTCAATAGGTTTCGCATTACGAAAACCTTGTATCCAATGATCCATACTTTTTTTAAAATCTTCCGCCGGACGAAAGGCATCTATCCGCATAGCTCCTAAAAAATGCCCGATACCTTTTCCCGGTTGTTGTGATGGCATTGGCACATAGGCAGGAAACGGCGGCACCCATGGCGCATAATTAGCACCACTTAATAATGCAGAAAAAATATCAACGATAGCCCCCAATGCATATCCTTTATTACTGCCATGTTCTCTATCTCCACCAAGCGGCAATAATGCTCCACCACTTTTTAATGCATGCGGATCATTGGAAGGATTACCACTGGCATCCTGCACCCAACCATCAGGTGTCAGTAAATTTTTACGTTGCAATATTTCCAATTTGCCATTGGCTGCAGTTGTTGTTGCAAGGTCCGCAATAAATGCAGGTTCATCACCAGCAGGTGCCACTACACAAATAGGATTTGTGCCCAGCATTTTATCAATAGAAAAAGTAGGCGCCACCAAAGGACTGGCATTTGTCATAGCAATACCAATCATATCATGTTCTAACGCCATCATAGCATGATGCGCAGCTATACCAAAATGATTACTGTTTTGTACACTCACCCAACCTGTACCAACCTGCTTTGCTTTATCGATAGCTATCTGCATGGCAAACGGTGCCACCACCAAACCCAAACCACTATCGCCATCTACTACAGCAGTCGAAGGAGTTTCATGAATCACTTTTATATCCGGAGTTGCATTTACTCTTTTAACTTCCCACAAACGTACATAGCCACTCAGTCTTGCCACACCATGCGAATCAATCCCCCGCAGATCAGCAGACAATAATGCTTTGGTAGCAATATCTGCATGTGCATCACTACAACCAATTTTTTGAAAAACAGCTTTTGTAAAATCAGTTAGTTGCTGGTAAGTAAATAGTTTATCTGCCATCGGGCAAAGATATGCAGCGGCTTTGAAGTTTTTATCCGGGAAGATGTACGCATAAAAAATCCGGAACTGTTACATCCCGGATTGTATATTCAACTAAACCTGCTTACTACTTTCCATAATTCCGCACATATTCATCCACCTCGTCTTTACTTGCTTGACTGGTAAACAAATCATAGATGATAGGAAAATTAGCCGGGTCCGTTACATTATTATAAGAAAGCTTGGCCAATGTAACCCTGTTATACTCGGCACTTACCATCGGTATCAGTTGTTTTACCTGTGCCGAAGTAAAGTATAAACTATCATTATTAAAATAGTTGGTCAACGCATCCATCTTGGCACCTATACCAAAAGTATATTGTATCTGGCTAACTATTCTTCTGAACTCAGCATCCGACATCGGTGTTTTATTAGCACCGGTTACTGGTAAGTTTTGTACAAACCGTATAAAGTCGTCCCGGTAAGAAGCAGTAGTAAACAATTCTGCTATCTGATTATAATTTGCCGGATCAATTACATTATCCCAGCTGGTACGGGCCAATGTCAGTTTTCTATCATCGGTATTTATTAATTGCAGCAACTGCCGCACCTGGTACACATTAAATACATTGGTGGTTTTTTTAAATGCTGCATCCAGCAAATTAAACCGGCTGGTAGCACTTAGTGCATCTGAAACTGATCTGTATAACTTATTATACTCAACATCATTCATTACTATCCCCGAACCAGTGCCATATAGATTGTTATAATTAACTACATAATTATTATACTCATTTCTATACGATTGATTATAAAAAAGATCATTTAATCCGGCATATTCACTCCTGGTAATCAATAATGGATAAACTTTTTTGGCTAGCTCTAATCTTGATGACTCTGAAGAAACAAGCTCTATTAAACGTTTGGCCTGTGCTACGGTATAATAATTATTGGCGGCAGTCAATACATCATAAATTCCATTGTAGCGGGATGTTTGTGTTGTTCTTGCCGAAATAGTCTGGTACATTCTTTCAAAAGCCGTTGCATCCATCGCATCTACGGGGTTGTTACGGTTGTATGTATCTACATATGCCAGCAGTTCATTTCGCAACGTAGCTGAGCTAAACAACTGGAACACCAATGTAAAATTATTTTTATCAGTAATGCCACGATAAGATGCTTTGGCAGCTACCAACCTGTCTTCTTCATTGGTAATTAATTCAATTAATTGTCTTGCTTGTGTTGAAGTGTAGTAATTGGTTGTTTTTCCAAAGAAATTCTGCAGGTAATATTTTTTATCAGCCGAACTTGGTTCTGCTTTCACATCATTATAAATAGCGGTAAACTTTGCATTCGTTATCGGCTTGATGCTATTATTATCATCTTCATAAACAGGATTGCCGGAAACACTTTCTACATAAGTGTTCAATTCTTCTTTTCCTGCTGTGCTATTTAATAAATTAGCAACCAGTACAAAACTTTCAGGATCAGTAATACGGGTATAAACCTGCTTGGCCAATTTCAACCGAAGACTTTCTGAGTTTACCAACTTAATTAACTCAGATGCCTGCTGCGAAGAAAACTTTCCTACAGAACCATTGAATTTTGTTTCAAGAAAAGCAGCCCTGGAGGTAGATGAAGTTTTTGCTTTTGTTTGATTATAGAAAGTGGTATATGCCGAAACGGAAACTGGCATATTAGGATCTGCAGGTGGCGGTGGTACAGCCTTTTCTGTACGACTAACCGTTCCGGTACTGTTAATTATAATATTCATATTATAATTTTCCCGGAAAGTAAAATAACTTGTAGTGGTGGTGATCTTATTACCTGTAGTAGTTCTTCTTATTTTTAAACTGTGCCGACCATAACTTAATTCATCCAGCACTATACTTTGATTATCATTTGTTCCTCTATTGGAAATTGTGTACACATCATCATCCACAGTCACCGTTTGTATCTTATTACCTTTTACAGTAATAGTAACCTGTGCCTGTTGTACCTGTGCATTTATAAAAGTGGTGCCAAGAAAAATTGTAAAGGCGAAAAGTAGATTTCGTTTAAGATTCATATCATTGATTTTAGCCATCCTTATTCAATGATTATACCCTTCTTTAAACGATTGGCTGTCAATCAATTTCTTATTGTGATTGGGGAAAAAAATTCCCGTTCGTTAATGCTTTTAAGATATCACTTTCATTTTATCAGCATCCCAGTTGATTACCCTTTTCTTAAAATAACTTTCATTGCAGGCAAGACAGGGAGCCGCTGCTCTGAAACCAAACACCGCATCTTCCACCACCGGTTTTTTTGTACGTACAGATTCAAAGAAATTGACAAAGTGATCATATCGATCATCATACCCATCGGGTGCAGCAAATTTTATAGCCGGCCATTCCTTCTTATCGCTTACGGGAAATCTTTTTTTATAATTTTCAGCAATTTGTTCCTGCATGGCTTTGGTATAAGTATCATAAGCATCCCATCCGCCATAGCCCGGTGCTTTAGAAAATTTATTACGGGTTAATACAAAATCATTCCAGCCAAAATCTATCACTCCTTCAGTACCATAAAATTTTACTTTGCCGCTTTCTACTTTTTCTGCACCGCTGGCCAGATTTACTTTTAATAATACCTGGAAAGCAGGATGTTCTTTCGTAGCAGCATATTCCATTACTCCCGTCATCACATCAGGTACATTGCGTCCATCTTTCCAATAACTTATATCGCCAGTGGCGAAAATCCTGGACGGACCTTTTGAATCAGTTAAAAAATGAATACCGGATAAAAGATGTACAAATAAATCGCCGGCTACTCCGGTTCCATATTCTTTATAGTTGCGCCACCAGAAAAAACGTTTGGCATCAAAAGGAGTTTTGGGATTTTCTTTCAGGTATTTTTTCCAGTAAATAGTTTTTTCATTGGCATCTAATGGCATGGTGTATTGCCATGCACCCATGGCAGTATGTCTGTCGAAGGATGCTTCTATACAATTCAACTGCCCGATCTCACCAGCTTTGTATAATTCTTTTGCTTTTGCATAAGCAATACTGCTTACCCGTTGGCTACCTACCTGCATGATAGCTTTTGTTTGCTGCTGCACTTTTATTACTTCAGCACCCTGGTGCAGTTGATGCACCACCGGCTTTTCACAATACACGGCAAAGCCACGACGCATGGCATCAATAGAAATTTTATCATGCCATTGATCACTGGTGCAGATTACCACTGCATCAATATCATTTCTATCCAGTAACTCTTCATATACTCTGGTGGTAAATAATTGTTGCCCATATAATTCTTTGGCCCTGTCCAACCTTCCCTGGTATAGATCACACACACCTATTAGCTGCACACCGGGAATTTGCAAAATCGTTTTTGCATTGCGGATGCCCATTATACCAAACCCGATGATGGCCACATTTATTTTATCATTGACTGTTACTTTTCTTTCATACGGTATCATTCGCTTCTCCACTTCTTCTTCGCTAACTTTTGCAAGAGAAGATAAAGGAGCCACTAAAGAAGCAGCGGAAAGTTGTTGTATAAATTTTCTTCTGGATGACATAGATATTTTTTTAGCTTAGCCACAGATTAACACATAATAACACAGATTATTGCTACGCAATGAAAAACTCCTATTGAAGTTTTAAAGTTTGCTCATCATAATATTTTTTATTCAATTTCATATCCTCCATGTTATCATATTCATTCGCTTCATACTCCATGGAGATCACACCTTTAAAACGCTGCCGCTTCAGTTCTTTTAAAACGGCGGGTAAATTACAAATACCTTTTCCAAACAAAGTGTCTTCAGTTCTTATCTTATCAAATTCTTTTACATCTTTAAAATGCATTCCCCACAATTTGCCTTTCATCTTCTGCAGTCCAGCTTGTATATCCACACCATTTCTTGCCCAATGACCAATATCCGGCCATGCGCCAATAAACTTTCTGCCTTGCATAGCTTTTAAGGTAGAATCAGGATGCCAGTAATGACTATCTGGTTTTGGGTGACAATGCAATGCCACTTTTACTTTATACTTCTCCCCCAGGCGGTTAAATTCATCCAGGTCTTGCCATTCCGGCTCAGCCGTAATAAAAGGAATAACCATGTACCGGGCAAATTCAAAAAATTTTTCCAGGTTGTCTTTGTTGTAATAATATTTATCGATCACTCCAAGTGCCATGATCTTGATGCCTTTTATTTTCAGGTGTTCTTTTATTCTTTCCCGTTGCTCTGTGGTTAATGTGTAAGTAAATGCACCGGGAATATCTCCACCAACTTTCTGCCCCGGATATACTTCTAAATATTTTACACCCAGCGAATCTGCTTTATCTATTGTTTGCAATAAAGTGTATTTATGAAATGTCCAGGATTGAATGGAGAGTTGCCAGTTCTTTTGAGCAATTGAGTGGTAAGTTATAAGTACTAAGCAGTAAGTAAAGAATAGCTTTCTCATAAATTAAAATTCGCTGTATTTAAAATTGATCTTGCCATGAATGTCCATCGGCATATTTTTATTCTTCAGGAGATTTGTACACTTATCAAATATTACTGATAGCTCCTGTCGTGTAATTCGTCTTTCAGGTAAAAAATTTGTTAGCCCATATTTCTGCCATAATTGTCCAAAGACTTCGACTGTATTAATTTTTTGAAACTCAGAGGAAAAGATAAAAGGTCGCATTTTTTTTAAATATTGATAAAGTCCTTTAATAGTTTCAGCATTCGGTCTTCTTAAGTGTCCATAATTGGGGAACATAACATAGGAATACTGTCTCATCCCTCTATTAAATTCATTAGCATCCACCAAACTATCCGGATAAAAAAACATTTTATTACTCCACCCTTCTGATTTACCAACTCCTTTTAAAATTCCGGTTAATCCTACTTTTTGTATGGCTTCCCAGTTCGGATCATCGGGCTTTACATCTACAAAAGGCATTAAAAAACATTTTACTTTCAGCAATGCTTCCTGCACCGTTCTCACATTTACTTCCCGTGGTTTCTTTTTTTGTTGCACACTTATGGCTGCCAGCATTCCTGCAGCTTGTCCGGTTAATAATACTACTGGTTGCAATCTGGTAGTTCCATTTACAATATTTGTTACCGAAATTCCTTTTTCACATACGATCAAACCATCCACCTTCTCCGGTATCAATGCACCCATCGGAATATTGTAAGAAGGTATTTTAGGAAATTCTACCTCAGGCACATTGCCGGGGTATTGTGCATGATGATGATCTACGGGATAATCACCCACCGAAATGCCTGTTCTATATAAAGTATAGTTGTACGGATTTTTTATATGATCAATATTCATTCGTACCAATCCTTTTACTCTTCGTCCTTCCCGGTTATAAGGTATGAGTGCAAGTCCGCCATCCAGTTCATCATCAGCAAGACCAATATTTTTCATACCCAATTGTGTTTGCAAAAAATATATAAAACCTAATGTATGTTGCTTCGCAGCTTCGTACTTCTGACTTCTGACTTCCGGTTTCTCTTCCACCACATTCAAATAATAATCATTGCCATGTGCCGGCCAGTTAAGCATAAACTTATCACCTGTTGCCCCGGGGCTTCGGGGCAGTTTGCCATAGTTCAATACTTTTTTTACTTCATAGATGTAAGGTTTACCAGTACAAGGTGCATCGGATGTGCTGCAGAAATATTTAGTAGAATCATAATTAGCAGGCCTTGCAATTGTTTTATCCGCACCGGCACCATAATCTTTTAATACGGCTGCCCAGGTAAGATCTTGTATAATATTATTTTTTTGCCTGGCTTCTTTTTCACCACTGATGGCCGAATCATCCATGCCCAGATCGTAAGCTGCATCGGCAGCAGCAAATACATCGCCGAGTTCGGTTCCGTCAATCACCACTTTTGCCTGTATAATTAGTCCGCTGCGAAAACCTTCTTTATCTTCTGCAATAAATTCTGCACCAGTTACAGCATTCTTATTTTTTATAACTTTCTCTAACTCGTATAAAAAATAAACAGTAAGATTTTTTTCTTTCTCAGCCCATGCTTTAAAAATGCTATCCCCTACATGTGGTTCAAAGTTGGTATTGCTTACCCATCCTGTATTCAATATTGTTTTGCCATAATGTTTATACAATGCCTGTCGAAATTCTTCCCACATGCCACTAGGCAGCAGATCATTTCCATCGGTGCAACTAACTCCCGCAGCAGTTAGCATTCCACCCAGCATACTCGTGGGTTCTACCAAAATAGTTTTTACTCCCATTCTTGCAGATTGAATAGCCGCAGCAGTACCTCCTACTCCACCGCCAATTACCAGCACATCCGTTTCCATTGCACGACCCATTCTTTGTGCAAGGGTGCATAAAGGCAACATCAAAAGAAATGCGATCACTGATCCTTTCATGATTTCAAGTTAGCAATTAATACAATAAAAAAGCCTCTCCAAAATGGAAAGGCTGAAGTGTAGTTATTGGTTGCGACCTTAAAACGGTAGATCATCCACCGGCTCTGTAATTTCAGAAGCGGATGAAACATTGCTGTTGCTTCCCTGCATGGCATTGGAAGCAGAAGCGGGTTGCTGATAAGAACCGGGTGTGCTGTCTTTGCGGCCACCCAACAACTGAATGTCCCTTACCCGTAACGATAATGAAGAACCGGGGGTTCCATCATTCCGCTGAAAAGACCGGGCCTCTGGTTGTCCTTCAGCAAATACTAATTGCCCTTTCATTAAATAAGGTGCAATGGCAGTACGATCTGTCCAGTAGGCACAATCTACCCAGGTAGTTTTTTCCTGTTGTGTGCCCTGACTGTCTTTGTACTTTTCGGTGTGTGCAACGGTGAAGTTGATTACATTTTTACCGTTAACCGTGTTGACTACGCAATCTTTACCCAGATTGCCGATAACCTGCATTTTAATCATAGTGCTCAATTTAAAAGTTCGTAAATATTATTTAGGCAGGCAATTTACAATTATTTAATCTATAAAAACAAACGCTGTGGGGTGGATGTGAATAAATACAGTACTGTTGTAAAAACTATTCAGAAGGATGGGCAAGTTTGGTGCGGTGATAGATTTCAGCAAGAGAGATGGAAACATCAATAGAAGGAATGTTTAATTTTTCATCCGGATGTTTATATTCTTCCAGTTCCCAATGCCCGGCTTTATTGATGCGAAATATTTCTATCCGGATTGAACTGGTATCTATTAAAATATATTCTTTCAGGGTGGGAATATCCCGGTACAACATAAATTTTTCACCCCGGTCATAATTTTTAGTAGCAGGAGAAAGTATTTCGATGATAACCATTGGCTCTACAGCAGAATCTTCATCTGCATCAGACGTTTTCAATTCATCACAAAAAACAGAAATATCAGGATAGGTGTATAATGTGTTCTGGGGAATATTAACCCGCAGATCAGAACCATAAGGCTGACAAGGTTTTCCTTTTAACCGCATACCTAACCCAGTAAACAAGTTTGAAAAAATAATATTATGCCTTGGTGCAGCTCCGGACATAGCCAGTAATTCTCCATGCCCCTGCATTTGAAAAATTTCTCCGCGGTAAAACTCATGCCGTTCCGTAGCAGCTTTTTCCATCTGCAGGTATTCTTCTACTGTAAATTTATTTTTACCATAAGCTACTATCGGCTCTTGTAGTTCCATATCTTAAAATTACAAAATAATAAAATCAGTATTTGTATTCGAGGAAGTGTATTTTTTGTCGCCCAGAGGAAAGAACGAGAAAAAGAGAAATACACTTCAACGTATTTGTATTCTCTTTTTCTCCTTTTACTCTTTTAAACTCTTAGCCTACCATTACTCCCCCACTCTCCCACTCGCCGCATCTATTATCCTCCCAAAGAAAATCGCATTCATAAACAACTTACTTCCTCCCAACCAAAATGCCCGGAAGTTTGGATTGTCTGCAATATTGATAATACGTCCACTACCCACCGTATTCACAATTACCGCTGCAGAATTTTTTATCGCATCGCCATTCAATTTACTCACCCAGCCACTTTGCAGCGGCTTATCCCCATAATAAAATGGAGTGGCATAGGGATTCTTACTTTTCTCCATAAACACCCTGTTGGCTTTAAATAAACTCACTGTCTTCTGATTATATCCATAAGCCAAAGGATGTGATAAATCTACATCAGCACCAAAGATGGCACCTTGTACCTGCTGTGCTCCATCTACCTGTTCTCTTTCCACATAGCCCAATCTTTCGAGGCTATCCACCGGCGATTTAGCCTTTTTAAACTTCACATCATTAATACCATTTTGCGAAGCCCAGCTTACAGCTTCTTCTGTTAATATTAAAGTGCCGCCACTTTGCACCCATGCTTTTAGTTTTTCTTTATTCAGATCAGGATATGTACCACCTACCATAATTATGGTATTGTATTTATTCATTTCCCCTCTGTTAAAAACCGATGCTTCCAAATGAGTAGAAGGAATATTCATCCGCTGATCAAGTAGGTGCCATACTTCACCGACATCGGTTGCATTTACACCAGCACCAACTATCATAGCAATGGAGGGTTTGGTGATGGGAATAAATTTGCCCGAACCAAGATCTACTCCGGCACTTGCTGAGCCGCTATTTATAGATTGAACGATGATATCGTATTTTTCAGCTTTTGCTTTTATAGTGGAATAAATTTTATCGACAGTTAGAGTTTGTTGTTGCACAGGAATCATTAATGAACCATAACCATATTTTTTGGCTCCACTATTTAAATCCAATTGAAATGGACCTGTGGCCACTTTTACCAGCACACCTGCCTGTAATAATTCATTCAATAGTGCCGGACTGTTTAAATCACTCCAATTAATAATGTAGCCATAATTAGATTGACCTCCTATAACCTCTCCCATTCTTTTTGTATCAGAAATTACATTACCTAATAGCCCCGGCTGATAATTAGCAGCAGTTAATTCTGCAGCAGGCAAACCAAAAGCCAATGGCATAGTCCAGGCAGTAATATCATAGAACAAACTGTCTTTATAATTCATTGTTCTTTCAAAAATAGTTTTGATCACTTTATACTGTGGTTGATTAACCGGAACAATAAAACTGCTGGGCGAAGAAAATGTTTGTCCTCCCGTCTCAATTACTTTATTAAAGGTGTATGTTTTTATTTGCTGGCGACGGAGCATTTGCAAAAATGTATTAGTCTTGGTCATATCATTTGCATCACCAAACACATAAGCCTTTACTCCATCCGCACCGGCTTCAGTCATACTATTTTTATAAAAACTTTGTTGGAAATCTAAAAATTCTTTACGCAGCATCTTTGCACCTTCAAGAGTTGATAATGCAGTTACGAATTGATTTCGGATAGTAAAAGGAAAACTCAGCAACCCATTGGCCGTTTGTTGCAAATGCCCTCTTGATGATGCTTGCTCAAATAAAATACCGATGGCACCATTGATATCAGGATAGGTGGAACCTTTTCCATAATAAAAATCATCATAGTTTTCTTTGGTGAAATATAAGGAGCCGATACGATCTAAAAACTGTGCATGATATTTTCCCAGCTTCGCCGTTAGCTCCTGGTTTTTTGCTGGTGTTAACGGATTTACTCTCGAAGGCACACCCGGTTGAAAAAAGAAAGTAGCATTGCTTCCCTGCTCATGATGGTCGGTGAGAATATTTGGTTTCCATTTATGAAACCATGTTAAACGATTCTGGCTTTCTACATGCACCGCTGGTAGCCAATCCCTGTTCAGGTCAAACCAGTAATGATTGAATCGTCCACCCGGCCACACTTCATTAAACTCTCTTGAGTTTGGATCACTCACTAGGTTTTTACTTTTATGCTGATTGGCCCAGGTAGAAAATCGCTGCAATCCATCGGGATTGAAAGAAGGATCGAATAATATCACCACATTATCCAACAACTCTTCAATTTGTTTGCCCTGTGCTGCTGCTAAATAATAAGCACTTACCAATGCTGCATTAGAACCACTTGGTTCATTACCATGTATGGAATGACCTATCCACACCACGATGGGCATGTTGTCAATATTAGTTGAAGCTGATGTTGTAGGGTCACTCAATAATAAATGTTGTTGTCTTATTTCTTCTAACCGCTGTTGATTTTTTGGTGATGTTATAATTAATAAAACCTGCGGACGGCTTTCATACGTCAAGCCCATGGTTTCCAGCTTCACTCTATCTGGTGCCGCAGTAGCAATGGCCTTCATATAATTTACTAACCGGTCATGAGTAATATGCCATTCACCTACTTCATGATGGATGATGTCTTTAGGTTTTGGTATAGCTGGATTATACTTTATACTATCTGGCAGGTAATAAGAAAGATCCTGTGCCTTGGAAGAATTATGCAGTATAAACAACGAAATAACAAGCAGTAGTTTTTTCATGTGTAAATTTTGTAAGGTGGAAATTAGTGAAATGAGGGGAAATAGGCATTCTAATTGTTTTGCTACTGAATTGTCTAACTTTTTCATTTAAATTTTGACAAAAGTTTTCATTTTTTCAGAGCTATGTATCTGGTCAAACCTTTGCCCGAAAAGGCCTAATCCCTTACCTTTGCGCCACCTTCGTCCCGCCTTTTGGCGGGACAGATAGCCACTTATTTTAGACAAATTATATTTTACTATGGCAGACATTTTTGATCGTTTATTGAAGAATGCAGGACCCATTGGTCAGCATCGTGAAAGAGCCCATGGCTACTTTGCCTTTCCAAAACTGGAAGGAGAAATTGCCAGCCGCATGATGTTTCGTGGCAAAGAAATGATTGTATGGAGTTTGAATAATTATCTCGGCCTCGCCAATCACCCCGAAGTAAGAAAGGCTGATGCCGACGGTGCTGCTGCTTATGGATTAGCTGCTCCCATGGGTGCAAGAATGATGAGTGGCAACAGCAATCTGCATGAGCAACTGGAAGCAGAACTTGCCGCCTTTGAAGGTAAAGAAGATGCCGCCTTATTAAATTTTGGCTACCAGGGTATGGTGAGTATAATTGATGTGCTTTGTGGCCGTCATGATATTATTGTATACGATGCCGAAAGCCATGCCTGCATCATAGACGGTTTACGTTTGCATCCCGGCCATCGCTATGTGTACAAGCATAATGATATAGAAGATTTTGAAAAACAAATGCAAAGGGCTACAGCCTTAATTGAAAAACAAAAAGCTGGTGGTATTCTCGTCATCACCGAAGGTGTGTTTGGTATGGCTGGTGATCAGGGCAACCTGAAAGAAATAGCTGCATTAAAAGATAAATATGAATTCCGCCTGCTGGTAGATGATGCACACGGCTTTGGCACCTTAGGAAAAACAGGCGCCGGTGCTGGTGAAGAACAAGGAGTGCAAGATCAAATAGATCTTTACTTTTCTACGTTTGCAAAATCAATGGCATCCATCGGTGCATTTGTAGCCGGTGATAAACAGATCATAGATTATATCCGCTACAATATCCGCAGCCAGATATTTGCCAAGAGCTTACCCATGCCATTGGTAGTTGGTAACCTTAAGCGGCTTAAACTATTAAAAACACAACCACAACTGAAAGATAAATTGTGGGAGAATGCATTGAAGCTGCAGAAGGGTTTAAAAGAAAGAGGATTTGATATTGGTAAAACGGATTCTGTTGTTACACCTATCTACATGAAGGGTGGTGTGGAAGAAGCAACTGCCATGGTAATGGACATCCGTGAAAATTATAATATCTTCTGTTCAATAGTAGTGTACCCGGTTATACCAAAAGGCCATATCATCTATCGCCTTATACCTACAGCAGTGCATACAGATGATGATATACAACAAACACTGGAAGCTTTTTCTGCTACCAAGAAAAAACTGGATGCTGGAGAATATAAATCAGAAGCTATTCCGGATATGGCAGAAGCCACCGGCAAACGTTTTGACTACCTAACCAATAAATTAAAAAATAAATAACAATATTTCAAGGCTTTTACACCCCGTTCTACACTCATAAGGACGGGGTTTTTTATTTGTACGGCTGCTGCTTTTGGGCTTATTGATTTACATTTACCCAATAAAAAAATAATAATTATGCGTAAGCTATTGCTGGTTTTATTGTTGCTGCCTTTTGTGGTAATTGCACAAAAGAAACAAATCACTTTAGAAGACATTTATAAGAAAGGAACTTTTCGTGGAGAACAGGTGCCGGGCTTTGCCGGAGAAACAATGGATAGTGCATTAACAGCTGCAGATGTAAAATTCAATAGTAAAAAAATACCGGTAACAGATTACACAGCCAGCAGTTCCAAAAAAAGAGTGCTGATATTTAATGACCGGGAAAGTATTTATCGCCATTCTTCCAAAGCATATGTGTACCTATATGATTTTGAAAAAAAGAGTTTGCAGAAATTGGACACCGGTAAAGTACTGCATGCCAGCTTCTCTCCCGATGCCAGTAAGATAGCATTTGTAAAAGATAATAATCTATACCTGTATGATGTGGCTACTAAAAAAACAAAAGCGGTAACTACAGATGGCAAATGGAATAAGATCATCAATGGTAATTGTGATTGGGTGTATGAAGAAGAATTTTCTTTTACACAGGCATACCAGTGGAGTCCAAAAGGAAACTACCTCGCCTATTATCGTTTTGATGAAAGTAAAGTAAAGGAATACCAGTTTACCCAATTTGATAACACCTACAACAAACAATACGTTTATAAATATCCAAAAGCTGGTGATGATAACTCTACCGTAGATATTTTTATTTACAATGTAGCTAAAGGAACAAAAGCCAAAGCACAATACGTACAGGGGGATATTTATATTCCCCGCATCAAATGGACACAGGATGATAATTCACTCATCGTATTCTGGATGAACCGCCACCAGGACAATCTGAAACTATTACACACCAATGCACAAACCGGTGCCAGCAAAATTTTGTATGAAGAGAAGAATAAATATTATATCGACATCAATGATGACTGGCAGTTTATGAATGATGGAAAGAATTATTTATTTACCAGTGAGATGAATGGTTTTAACCATATTTACATGTACAGCATGGATGGTAAAAACAAAATACAGATCAGCAAAGGCAATTATGAAGTAACCTCCATTAATGGTGTTGATGAAAATAAGAAACTGGTATTTTATACGATGGCCTATCCCCGGCCAATGGATAGAAATTTATTTGTAACAGACTATGCAAGCAATAAAACATTTCAACTGACACAGGGAGAAGCATGGCACCGGGTAGAACTGAACAACGACAACACCCAGTTCTATGATTATAAATCTGATCTTAATACCCCACAGTCTGTAACACTCCATAATATTATCCGCAACGAAAATTCCATAAAAGCCGAACAGGTAAAAACATTAAATGAAAATAAAAAATTGCAAGCTAAGATTGATGAGTATGGATATGGTAAAGCAGAATTAATAAAAGTACCGAACAGTAAAGGCGATACACTCAATGGCTGGATGCTGAAGCCTGCCAACTTTGATGCAAGCAAAAAATACCCCGTTTTGTTTTGCAATTACGGCGGCCCTGGCTCACAACAGGTGGCAAACCGCTTTGGTGCAGTAAGTGCATGGCACCAGTTGCTGGCGCAAAAAGGTTTTATAGTTGTAAGTGTAGATAATACCGGCACCGGCTATCGTGGTGAAGAGTTTAAAAAGAAAACATATTTACAATTGGGTAAGTTTGAAATTGAAGATCAGATAGATGCGGCTAAGTATATCGGCAATATGTCATTTGTAGATAAGAACAACATCGGGCATTGGGGCTGGAGCTATGGTGGCTTTATGAGTGCACTGGCAATTACCAAAGGTAATGATGTGTTTAGTGCAGCAGTGTCGGTAGCACCCGTTACCAACTGGCGGTATTATGATAATATTTATACCGAAAGATATATGCGTACCCCGCAGGAAAATGCAAAAGGGTATGATGATAATTCTCCTATTAATTTCACGGATAAAATAAAAGGCAAATACCTGATCATCCATGGCACCGCCGATGATAATGTACATTTTCAAAATGCTACGCAAATGATATCAGCATTGGTAAAAAGTAATATAGATTTTGAGAGTGCCTATTACCCCAATAAAAATCATGGCATATCTGGTATGATGGATAACACCTCTTTTCACTTATGGAGTAAAATGACGAACTGGATAATGGAAAACCTGGGTAATGAAAATAGCCAGAAGCCTCCTGAACCAGCGAAACCAAAAGGGTTTTAATAAAAAGAATATTTAATAATAAGAAAAGGGCTGTCTCAATTTTTGAGACAGCCCTTTTCTTAAAAAATTCGACTGGGATGATATGGCGGAACAGTATCAACTGTATCATCCGTTAATAAAAATATTATTGTATTCCGGTCTTGTGAATCGGAACCATATTTAAAAATAAAACGGTTTACATTGAAATTCCACTTCTTAAATAAGTACTTGTGAATTTTATTAACCCTATCCCAAGTTGCCCGATTCATCTTTTGATCTTCGATAGCACTGCAACAACCTATTACTGAAATATTACATGTTGGTTTATCTAACATTTGTTTGAAAATAATATCAAGGGTTTTCTTCGTTTCTTTAGATAATCGGCTACGATACTCTGAAAATTTAATAGAACCCAGGCTGTCAGTACATTTTTGTGCATTTGAAAATTTAAAAAAAAAGGCTGAAGCAAGAGTCAAAAATAAAATGTGTAAATTTTGTCTCATTCAAACAGGTTTAAGTGACTTTAAAATTAAGTCAAAACAAATTAGAAGTAAGTTCATCGCAAAATGTTCATCTGTGTTAATGTCGCAGAAGTGTGCGACGCAAGGGACGATGATAGTAGTAATGCAGATGGTTAACCAAATAATACCAGTTTTTATTAGCCTGAAGCTAGCGAAGGAATGATAGGAAAACTGAGTTCCGGTGTCCCCCCAAAAAAAGACCCCCGATAAAAATCGGGGGGCCCTAATCAAAAACCATTAACCATTAAACCTTATCCTATGAAAATTCAAAGCTAATATCGTTAATAAAAGCATAACACAAAACATTTGGAAGTAATATTTTACCACATTTGGTAAAATATGTACGTATTACACAAATTATTGATTATACTCAATTCGAGAGTATTTCATTTTTATATTAATAAAACTTCGCAAACGATTGCAGAAATACTTCTAACTTTCAGCAACCTTAAGTCATTTTTTAGGTTATAACAAATATGAAAAAAATTGTAGTGGCTATTACAGGTGCCAGCGGTTCCATCTACGCAGAATTATTACTAACAAAACTATTGAGCATTCCGCAGCAGTGGAGTGAGCTATCCGTAGTCCTTACGGAAAATGCAAAAGAAGTTTGGCGAACAGAACTCGAAAACGATACCTGGAAAAACTTTAATGTGAAATATTTTACGACCACTGATTTTTCTGCACCATTTGCTTCCGGGTCCGGTCAATACGATACAATGATTATCGTTCCTTGTTCAATGGGAACCCTCGGCAGAATTGCCACCGGCATTTCTAATGATCTGATAAGCCGTGCTGCAGATGTGGTATTAAAAGAAAGAAGAAAACTGATTTGTGTAGTGAGAGATACACCATACAATCTTATTCATATCCGCAATATGGAAACAGTAACCCTGGCAGGTGGAATCATTTGCCCTGCTACTCCCTCCTTTTACAGCAGACCTAAAACCTTTGAAGAAATGGCGGCTACCGTAGTGGATAGAGTGATTGACCTAGCCGGACTTGATATCAAATCCTACCGTTGGGGTAAATAACCAGGCTATAATAAAAAATTAGTTAGTAAACTTTCCGCCAGCATTTATCCAGTCTGTTATTTTTTGCCGTTCAGACGCAGGCAACAAACCACCCTGAGGCATCGGTGATGGATTAGCATCAACTGCCCGGGCTTTTATTCTGTCTTTATTCGCTACAATATTGCAATCAACAGAAAAGTTCATTCCGCCATTTGGTTGCGTAGGATTATGGCAGGTTACACAATTATTTTGCACTAATGTTCTTACTGCTGTAAATAAAGGACCTGCTGGTAAATCGCCTACTAATACATTTTTTGTCCCGGTACATCCATTGGCATCTTTTGCTACTATGGAATGATTGGCGGTAGAAAGATTGGAAAATACATTGCCCGATTGAAAAGCACCTGAATTTAAACTATACGTATATGGACCTGTGCCGCCTGATGGAGTAACTGTTATAGAAGCGGTATTGCCTTCGCAAGGTGTATTGGAAGTGTTGGTAGTGTTTACAGTAATTGTAACACCAGAGCAAAGATTAGGATCGGTTAAAGTAAAAACAGCAGTTCCGGTACATCCATTCGCATCTTTTGCATTGATAGTATAATTGCCGGCTACAAGACCTGTAAAATTTCCTGTTGCTTGAAACGTACCGCTGTTTATATTAAAAGTAAATCCGCTGCTGCCTGTTGCAGTTGCTACAATACTTCCGTTGCTTGCACCTGGTGTTGATGGATTTGTAATAGTACCCGTAACAGTAATGGTAATGCCAGCACATACATTTGGCGGATCTGTCACATTAAAAGAAGTGGTACCCGAACAGCCGGATGAATTTTTTGCAACAATAGTATAATTGCCAGCTCTTAATCCAGTAAAGTTGGTAGATGATTGAAATGTGCCACCGTTAATGCTAAAAGTAAAACCTGATCCACCCGATGCATTGACGGATATACTGCCATTACTGCCGCCGGGAGTAGTAGGATTAGTAACGGTACCAGTTACAGAAACAGTAACACCTGCACAGGGGTTAGGAGGTGTATCCGTTCCTCCACCTTTGCCACAGGCAATACTTAAAATAAAAAGTGCAGAAAAAGTATATGATAAAATAAAATTAAGCCGGTTGATCATAATGCAATTTTTTTTAAGAATCGATTGTTAGTAAAAAAAGGTTGCCGATTACCTGGAGGAAAGAATTACTTACGGGGAGAAAACGGTCGTATCCCAACTGTAAATAAAATTCCTGTACTATTAAGTTTTACTTTCCCTTCTCCTACTCCACTCATAGGAAGCTTAACGTAAGGCTCTGCGGCTGCAAAAAAAGATTTACCAAAATATCTTTTATAACCAGCTGATAAATTTAATACAGAAAAGAAATGCTGATTCTTATTATTATACTCTTCTTTGTGAGTATAAGACTGTCCGCCTGGATATTTGTAAACATATCCATACTTCTCATTCTTCATTATAAACGAAGAGGCTCCGGTGCTTACATAAAAACTACCTTTTTTTCTTTCCATAAAATTCCAGGAAATATTGAGTGGTATCTCCATTACCTGACAATCTGCATCAATACTTTTGAGGTAATTGATATTGGGCGGGTTATAGGCAAACTTATAATCGGCAGGGGCTGCTGTATAAATTTTTCGTGCAGTGTACACACCTGTGCTGATGGTAAACCACTGCCGGAAAGTATAGCTGACACCTGCACCGAATATTGGTTTTGTAATACCCGACTTAGCAAAGCCAACCGAACTCTTATCTAGTCCACCGGCAAATAATATTGCGAAGCCGTTATTATTGTTACGATTCGGTTTTATCTTGTTTTTCGTGGGTATTGTTGATACTGCTTCAACGACAGCATTTTCTGTTGCCACTGTGTCTTTTTTCGCATCAGTAGCCACAACATCAATTTTAGCGATGTCTTCAGGAGTTTTTACAGAAGTGACTTCACTTACTACAACTTTCTTTTCGTTCGTAGTAGATAATTCATCTATTACAATTGACTTATCATCTCCAATACCGGGTTTGTTATCTGTAATAAGATCCGATGACGGTTCTGTATTTTTAATCTCTTCGCTTTTCTTCCTAGTTCCTTTTTTTGAAGTGCTGGTATTAAAAGTCAGCCGATTGGCATCAGAAGAAAGGCTTTGTTTATTACTACTCGGTGTACTCTTTTCAGCAGAGTTTTTTTCCGTGTCGTTGGTAATAATTGCAGGCACATTATTAGTTGTGCGGGTTAATTTATTTTCATCCCCAACAATATTATCCTCAGTTCCTGGTGATTCTTTTTCTTGTGGCACCGAAACAACTGAACCATTTTTCGATTCATCTTTTACCGGCAAAGTTGTTGATTGTTCGTTTTTCTTTTGCGATGCTTCAGAAACTATTGATTGTTGCTTTTCCCATGGTTTATTGGCAATAAGCCAGGCACCTCCGCCGAGGCATACCAATAGCAGCAGTAAGAAAATAAATCTTCTTCTGTTATCTTCTTTTTGGGGAAGATGCTTGTCAAGCAGTTTTTCCATCTGCGGCCATGCATTTTCATTATACACAGGATGGTGGTTCTCTGCTGCCTCTATCACTTTTTTATCAAAATCTTCAAACGGCATTTTTAGCTAACTGTATTTCGTTAAGTTTAAATAATATTTTTTGCAACTGCTTTCTTGCTTTTGAAAGATTGGATTTGGAAGTACCCACAGAAATATCCAACTTGTTGGCTATCTCATCATGACTCAATCCTTCAATAATAAAAAGGTTAAACACTGTTCTGTATCCCGGTGATAATTCCTGTACTGCCAGTATTATTTCATCATAAGAAATTTTATCTAATGCGTCCCCGCTTCTGGCCGCCATCTGGTATTCCACCGGATCCAACTGCGTTACCATTTTATGTTTTTGATTCTTTCTAAAATGATCAATGGCGGTATATACCATTATCTTCCTTACCCATCCTTTAAAAGAACTGATCACATCTGAATAAGCCGGTTGATAATGATGAATTTCTTTAAACACTTTCAGGAATCCGTCGTTCATAATTTCCAGTGCATCGTCCTGCTTGCCGGCATACCTGTCGCATATAGCCATAGCATACCCATAGAAAGAGTTGTAGATAATTTTCTGGCTCTCTCTCTTATTGACGGCACAGCCCTCAACATGATAAGTCAATTCTTCTGCAGATAACAATTGGGTGTGTTGTTTCATTCCTATATCGGCTACCATAACTAAAAGGTTGCCCTTTTTGCTATGTTAAGGTACATTATTTCAGCAGCTTGCCGAACCGCTTTAGTTCGGTAGATTCTGCTGGAGAAAACAACTCATTGTTGTCGTATTTCACCTTAAAAAACAATACTCTTTTATGCTCCGGATATTTTGCGAGAATGGCATCTATAATTTTCCCCATTTCTTCATCCTTTGTATATAGCGGTGCAATAGCAGGTAATTCAGATCGGTGCTTACTGTTCTTTTTTAAAATGATAGCTTCCAGTGTAGCCAGTTTGCCGGGAGGTATAGCAGGCACTTTTTGTGCTTTACTATACAATCCTTCCAATTGCTTTTTGCTCAGCCCTCCCCTTTCTTCATACTGAAGTTTGAGGCTGTGCGTAAAAGAAGAATGCGGCTGATCTTCTAACACAGCATTTAAAATATCCATTACTATATCCAGATCAGGCCTTATTCTTTGCATAGATGTAAACTATTGCATGAAAATAAGAAAGATTACCACATCCGCCGAATTAGTATGCAATAAGCATTACATCAAGCAGCAGCATCCCTTCGTCAAAGCAATTTTATCTTTTCTTTTCCAATGATTTGCTTTGTTGCGACAAAGAAGCTGAACCGCCGCTTCATTATTCAATTTTAAAAATATTTTTTATGAAATCGATTATCAGCAAAACAATTGCCTTGTTGACCATCTGCGCAACACTTTTTTCTTTTTCTCCAAAGCCAGGTGGCGAAGGTTTTGAAATCTATCTTAACAACAAATTATTGTTCCAAAAATTTGGCAGCGACATGACCAACATTCAAAGCCTGCAACTAACCCCCGATGCCAATGCTGGCAATATCATTATCAAATATCACCATTGTGGTAAAGTGGGCAAGAACAGGATTGTAACTATTAAAGATACCCAGAATAAGACACTGAAAGAATTTCGTTATGCAGATGCGGGAACACCAGTAGCTGCAATGTCATTACCGGTTAAAGAAATTTTGAACTTGCAAAAAGCTAAAAGCAGTTCGTTAAAATTATTTTACTCTTCTACAGAATTGCCCAATGGCCGGATACTGGCATCAATAAGTAATGCCAGTGTGGCCAAATAATTGAACAACGGATGGCCATGGCATTCCAAAATATGGTGGTTTGTTTGTATAAAGGGAGTGATAGAAATTTTATTAACTTGTAAAAGAATTTATTCTTAACCACAAAACTAACACCATGACTGCTGCCGCCAAATCTGTCTGTTACTTTGGATTTTATCTTTATGTTGTTGCCTTTACATTAATCATAGTTCCCAATTTACTTTTAAAAACTATGCAACTTCCCGAAACCAATGAAGTTTGGATACGGGTGGTAGGTGTGGTCGTTTTTTGCATCGGGTATTATTATCATCGAACTGGTGTAGAAAATATTCATGCTTTCTTTAAGCATACCATTCTCACCAGGATATTTGTATTTGCTCTTTTTACAACTTTTGTTGTACTGAAATATGTGGCACCGGTTTTCATTGTATTTGGTGCCGTCGATCTTGCCGGTGCAATTTGGACATGGACTGCACTCAAGAAAAGTTAATGCCACTTATCTAAAACAAAAAATCCTGTCTCTCGGCAGGATTTTTTTATAGAAAAAAAATAATTTTTATCCTTTTGCAAATTCGCTGCGGATCACATTCAATGCACCACCAGCTTTAAACCATTCAATCTGCTGTTCATTGTAGCTATGGTTGACATCAAACGTTTCTGAGCTGCCATCAGCATGGTGTAATACCAATTGCAAAGGCTTGCCGGGTGTGAATGATGTCAAACCGATCACATCAATGATATCATCTTCCAATATTCTATTGTAATCCTCTTTCTCAACAAATGTAAGTCCCAGCATTCCCTGCTTCTTCAGGTTGGTTTCATGTATGCGGGCAAAAGATTTTACCAATACTACTCTTACACCCAGGTGTCTTGGCTCCATGGCTGCATGTTCTCTTGATGAACCCTCACCATAGTTTTCATCACCTACTACAATTGTTCCAACACCGGCAGCTTTGTATGCTCTTTGTGTGTTCGGAACTGTTCCGTACTCTCCGGTCAATTGATTTTTTACAGAATCTGTTTTTTCATTAAAAAAATTCATCGCACCAATCAGCATGTTGTTGCTGATATTGTCGAGATGCCCACGAAACTTTAACCATGGTCCTGCCATGCTGATATGATCCGTAGTACATTTTCCTTTTGCCTTGATCAGCAATTTCAAACCTTTCAGATCTGTTCCTTCCCACGGAGCAAAAGGTGCTAACAGTTGAAGACGTTTACTATCCAACTTCACATCTACCTGCACTTTACTTCCATCTTCTGCAGGTGCCTGGTAACCGGCATCCTCTACTGCAAAACCTCTTATTGGTAATTCATCACCACTTGGTGGATCGAGTTTTACCTGTTCGCCTTTATCGTTGGTTAATGTATCAGTAAGCGGATTAAAATTTAAATCACCTGCAATGGCTAATGCCGTTACTAATTCCGGTGAAGCAACAAATGCCATGGTGTTAGGATTACCATCAGCTCTCTTCGCAAAGTTTCTATTGAAGGAGTGAACAATAGTATTACGTTCCGCTTTTTCTGCACCTACTCTATCCCACATACCGATGCAAGGGCCGCAGGCATTGGCAAAAACAGTAGCACCAATTTTTTCAAACACTCCTAAGAAACCATCTCTGTCAATCGTATATCGTACCAGCTCACTACCGGGAGTGATGGTGAATTCTGATTTTAATTTCAATCCTTTTTCTGAAACCTGTTTGGCTAAACTAACTGCTCGGCTTATATCTTCATAGGAAGAGTTGGTGCAGCTACCTATCAAACCAAATTCAATTTTAGTAGGCCAGTTGTTTTTCGCAGCTGCGGCTTTCATTTCAGAGATAGGTGTCGCTAAGTCGGGAGTAAATGGACCATTCAAATGCGGCTCCAGTGTATCAAGATTAATTTCAATTACCTGGTCGAAATATTTTTCCGGGTTAGCATAAGCTTCTGCATCACCCGTTAAGTATTCTTTTATTTTATCAGCTTCCTCAGCTACTTCGGCACGGCCTGTTGCACTTAAGTAGCGGCTCATACTTTCATCATAACCGAATGTAGATGTAGTAGCACCAATTTCCGCACCCATGTTACAGATAGTTCCTTTACCTGTGCAACTCATACTAGTAGCACCTTCACCAAAATATTCTACAATAGCATTGGTTCCACCTTTAACAGATAATATTCCTGCAACTTTTAAGATCACATCTTTTGGAGCAGTCCATCCATTTAACTTACCGGTCAATTTTACACCAATTAATTTTGGCATTAATAATTCCCAACTTAAGCCAGCCATTACATCACAAGCATCAGCACCACCTACACCTATCGCCACCATTCCGAGGCCACCGGCATTTACTGTATGACTATCTGTACCAATCATCATACCGCCGGGGAATGCATAATTTTCCAACACTACCTGGTGAATGATACCGGCACCGGGTTTCCAAAAACCAATGCCATATTTATTAGAAATAGTTGATAGGAAATTGAACACTTCTTCATTATCAGTTTTTGCTTTAGCCAGATCGGCCTTGCCTTCTACTTTAGCAACGATCAGGTGATCGCAATGCACCGTACTTGGTACTGCCACTCTTTTACGTCCCGTAGTATCAAACTGCAACAAAGCCATTTGTGCTGTAGCATCTTGCATAGCCACACGGTCTGGTGCAAAATCTACATATGATTTACCACGGGGAAAATCTTTTATCTCTACCCCTTTCCAAAGATGTGAATACAAAATCTTTTCTGCTAAAGTAAGCGGACGGCCTAGTGCTTTTCGGGCAGCATCAACTTTAGCGGGCATTTCGGCATATAATTTCTTGATGAGATCGAGATCGAATACCATGTACTATAAATTTGATAATGAGATAATGTGCTAATATGCTGATGAACAGCCAGTGAAGCTAAATATTCCGGAGCCAGTTATTTGCAGAGACCCCATCAGCATATTAGCTAATTGGCTAATCAGCACATTTTTAAAGTGCTGCGAAACTACGAAAAAACAGGTGTTTGACAGGAGTATAATTGGGTGAATGGTTTAATTTTTCTAAATTAGCAATATGAACAAATTCAAAAATTTTGTGGAATGGAATTCCTTTGGCGTTTGTTCAGCCATTGGCAACCGGATGGGAATTTCTACCAGTAAGATCCGGCAATATTTTATGTACACTTCTATTCTCACCATGGGTTCTCCCATTCTAATTTACATGGTGCTGGCTTTTTGGAGAAATATGCGGAAATATATCTGGGCAGCCAAGAGAAATCCGTGGTATTATCTGTAGTGAATGGTGAATTACTTCTTTATCTAAGATTTTTCATAAATATAAAAGCCGTCCGATTTAAAACAGGACGGCTTTTTAATTAAATTATATTATACTTTTCAACAACCGTCGTTCTTAACAGCAGGAAAAAGAAAGGGAGTTTGTGTTGTTGGTTTTGCCTTTTCGATATTTTTAGTTTTGATGATGATAACACCATTGCGGCCCTTTTCACCGTATTGAGAAACAGCGGCATCCCCTTTTAATACATTAACAGATTCAATCTTTTCAGGTCCGAGCTTATCTATCTCCGATTTTTTTACTTCTACACCATCTAAAATGTAAATAACATCATAAGTAGTTCCATTTATAGTAATGCTACTTCTACTGTACGGGTTTCCGGGGCCTGTTAATGAAGCATCCACATTATCTACATTCCCATTGAATTGAATATTCACAGATGGTTTTTTATCAGCCTTGCCTGGTGGTGGAGGCGGCGGAGGAGGAGGTGGTGGCGGATATGGCAATGAGCCGTACTTATTTTCTGCCATTTTTATTTCTGCATCATTAGAAAGATTATACTTTTCTACTTTACCATTTATTTTATTAATATGCAAAATAGCTAAGGTATTATCTTGATTAAAAACCCAACCCGCATCTTTCACATCAGGATTTCTTTTTAAAAATTCGGGCATTGGATTCTCCATTACAGGTGGGGGGGGCGGTGGTAATGATGGAGGTGGGGGCGGTGAAGGTGCTGCTGGCGGTGGCGGTGGGGGCGGTGGTGGAAGCTTACCATACTTGGCTTCATAAGTATTGGCATCCTTATTCCACTCCGTCAATAATAATCTTTTTACTTCTACCCCATTTTTATTTTTGATCACCAGCAGGCATTCACCTTTCTTATCTTTTACATTGATGATGTAACCTTTACTGTTTGGCTGGGTAACTTCAGGCACAGTATCGATCACCGAAGCCGGCAATGCAACTACCTGTTTTTGTTTTCCTATTAAAGTATCTCCTATTTCTTTTCTAAAAGAAACAAGGATAACAGCCAGCACCGGCAGCAGGAACAGGAACCTAAGCAGGTGCAATTTGGCCGATTTGTTTTTGTTCATCATGGCTATTCTTTTTTTGAGTGAAGAAAAATTGAATTTTTGAGCAATACTAAATTGATTATCGCCTATTACTTTCAGCAATAGATACTGATATTGTTTTTTATCAACACCATTTTCCACCACCTGGTTATCTGCTACAAATTCAAGGTTCTGCCTAATGGCTGATCTAATTAACCAGGCAAATGGGTTGAACCAGTTAAACAGGCAAAGTAGTTCACTAAAAAGGATGTCGATACTATGGTGCTGTTTTACATGCACAAATTCATGCCGGATGATTTCTGCTAATTCTTTTTCAGTATGCAGGTGTCGATTAATAAACACCGCATTACCAAATGAAAATGGAATGATCGATTCATTTACCTGGTAAAGATTAATAGAAGAATTATCCATAAGCTGAGCTTTCTTCATCATTATCCGGAAGGAAAACAACTGCAGGAGAAGTCTTGCTGCCATTACCAGCATACCAACAATAATAAGCAGGGATAAAACATTCCAGAGAGAAAGTGAATGACTGGTAGTTGAAGTAGTAGAAAATACCGGAATCCATCGCACCATATTGCTATCCGTTAATTCATTCTGGTGAAGTGCCGGAGTAATATCAATAAAAGGTATTACAAAAGCAAGCAGCGAATACCCCAAAAGGTACCAGCGGTTCCAATTGTAAAATGTAAGCCGCCTCAATACCAATTGATAAAACAAAAACACTACGGCGAGGCTTACAGAAAGTTTTAGTAAATACATGAATGCTGCTGGCATACAAATAAATTGATTGATTAAAACAAAAACTATTTATTGTTTCCTTTTTCTATCAGGCTAATAATTTCTTTCAACTCTTTAGCAGATAATTTTTTCTGCTCCACAAAAAAGTTAACCAACTCTTTATACGAGTTATCAAAATACTCCTTCACTACCCCATTCATGAATTTCTTTTTGTAATCTGCTTCACTCACAGCTGGCTTGTATAAATAAGCATTACCCAGCAACCGGCTGCTCAGGTAGCCTTTCTTCTCCAGGTTTTTAATAGTGGAAGCTACGGTAGTGTAAGGGATCTCTTCATCGAGGTGTTCTATAAAGGCTTTTACATTCCCTTCGCCGGTGCGCCAAACGGCCTGCATAGTTTCTTCTTCTGTATGTGTAAGTTTCTCCATTTCTACGAAATTTTCGTAAACCTACGAAGTTTTCGTAATTAAACAAATTATTTTTTTCAGAAAGATATTGGTTAGGAGTTTATCGTTAATTACAAACGTTGTTGTGAAGGGAGTTTTGAAATATCAGGGGGCTTATCCATTCTCACTGCAATTCCAATTTCAAAAACTGGCCCGTAAAACTTTCTTTTACGTTCCCCAGATCATCAGGAGTGCCTTCAAATAGAATACGACCACCACCATCGCCACCTTCAGGGCCGATGTCGATAATATGATCGGCCACTTTTATCACATCCATATTATGTTCTATCACTAAAACGGTGTTGCCCCTGTCAACTAATTTATTCAATACATCCAGAAGGTGTTTTATATCTTCAAAATGCAAACCGGTAGTTGGTTCATCCAGTATATAAAATGTCTTGCCAGTATCTCTTTTAGAAAGTTCGGTAGATAATTTTACCCGTTGCGCCTCACCACCACTCAGCGTTACAGCCGATTGACCCAACGTAATATATCCAAGCCCCACTTCTTCAAGCACTTTTATCTTACGGTATATATATGGAATATTTTGAAAAAATTCCACCGCTTCTTCCACCGTCATCTCCAGTACATCAGCAATAGATTTTCCTTTGTATCGTATCTCCAATGTTTCCCGGTTATATCTTTTACAATTACATTTTTCGCAATGCACATATACATCTGGTAAAAAATTCATTTCAATAACCCGCATACCACCACCTTCACACACTTCACATCTTCCGCTTTTTACATTGAAGTAAAAACGACCTGCTGTGTATCCACGAATCTTTGCTTCCGGTATGGAGGCAAACAATGTTCTTATATCAGTAAAGAATCCGCAATAAGTAGCCGGGTTACTTCGTGGTGTTCTGCCAATGGGTGATTGATCTATTTCAATTACTTTATCAATATGTTCCAACCCTTTTATGGATTTATATTCCAGCGGCGTCATTTTTGAATTGTATGCATGCTTGGAAAGTATCGGGTATAATGTTTCATTGATAAGTGTGGACTTACCGCTACCACTTACTCCTGTTACACCAATAAATTTTCCCAACGGAAATTTTGCTTCTACATTTTGCAGGTTATTTCCTTTGGCACCTTTTAATTCTAAAAACTTTCCGCTACCTTTTCTTCTTTCTGCCGGCACTTCAATTTTATGATGACCATTCAGATATCCCGAGGTGAGTGTATTTAATTTCAACAATTGTTTAGGATCTCCCTCTGCCACTATCCTTCCTCCATGAAAACCGGCCTTCGGACCAATATCTATTAAATGATCAGCCGCCATCATGATGTCTTTATCATGCTCCACCACAATTACACTGTTACCAATATCCCGCAGATTTTTTAATGCTACGATCAACCGGTGATTATCCCGTTGATGTAAACCAATGGATGGCTCATCCAGGATATAAGTAATGCCCTGTAACTGTGAACCGATCTGTGTTGCTAATCGTATCCGTTGGGATTCGCCACCACTTAATGATTTGGAAGGACGATATAAAGTGAGATAAGTAAGACCCACATCCAATAAAAATTGCAGCCGTTCTCTTATTTCTTTCAATACATCTTTCGCAATAGTTTTTCGTTTATTATCCAGTATCAGTTCGATACCATCAAACCATGCCGCCAGGTTATCCAGGTTCATATTGCTGAGCTCCGCAATATTTCTTCCATTTACTTTAAACCACAGACTTTCTTTTCTTAATCTTGCACCGTTACAGGAAGTGCAACTTTTCAACGTCATAAATTGCTCCACCCATTCCCGCAATGATTCGGTACTGTTGGCAGAAGCAAACCATCTTTTCAGCATCGGTATAATGCCTTCATAACTGCCGGTATATTCATGAGGCACTGTTTCATCATCCACATCTATTTCCAGTGATGGATTAATATTTTTATCGCCATATAATAAAAGATCCAGTTGTTCTTTCGGCAGATCTTTTACCGGCTTATCCAATTTTATTTTATGTTGCTTCGCAAATGCGGCCACCTGTTGATATACACTTGCATTTCTTTCCTCACCCAGCGGAGCTATACCACCCTCCTTTACACTCAATGATGTATCCATCAATACTTCTTCCATATCTATTGTATACACATTACCCAAACCTTTACAAACCGGGCAGGCACCATAGGGAGAGTTAAATGAAAATGCATTGGGTGATGGTTCTTCATAACTGATGCCGGTGTCTTCGCACATCAGCATTTTGGAATACATCGTAGGCTTCTCTCCCACCACTGGAGTTTGAAATTCATCCGTATTGAAAAGTTCTTTTTCATTACTTACAGATTTTCTCTTTTTTGATGAATTTAAAGTCCCTCCGCCAGTCGGGGGAGGATTTAGGGGGGCTTTCGTTGAGGGGGTTGGGGGGGCTTGCCCCGCCACAAACATCAAATCCTTTCCTAACTTCAACGTCTGTTGCACACTCTGGCTTAGTCGTGGTTTTAATTCATCCGTTACTTCTAATCTGTCTACCACCAATTCTATATCATGTATCACATACCGGTCTACTTGCATCTTGGCAGTGATGTCTTTTATCTCACCATCAATTCTCACTTTTAAAAAACCTTTCTTTCTTACGTCTTCAAACAATTCTCTGTAATGCCCTTTGCGGCCACGAACCAAAGGTGCAAGTAAGGCGATCTTTTGTCCATTGAACCGGTTGAAAATATTATTGACAATTTCTTCTTCACTCCACTTCACCATTTTTTTTCCGGTGTTATAAGAATAGGCTTCACCTATCCTGGCAAACAACAATCTCAAAAAATCATATATCTCTGTCACTGTTCCTACCGTAGATCGTGGATTTTTATTAGTGGTTTTTTGTTCAATAGAAATTACAGGAGATAGTCCTGTTATCTTATCTACATCGGGCCGTTCCATATCACCAATAAACTGCCGGGCATAGGCACCAAACGTTTCCATATAGCGACGTTGCCCTTCTGCATATATCGTATCAAATGCCAGCGAAGATTTTCCGCTGCCGCTGATACCGGTGATCACCACCAACTGATTTTTAGGAATCGAAATATCTATATTCTTCAGGTTATGCACCCTGGCTCCCGATACTTCTA
>JANNMN010000003.1:0-8479 GCA_031397865.1 Chitinophagaceae bacterium | reverse complement strand
ATGTATTGGAAGTACCGGAAGTGGTAATCAATATTGTAACTCATGATATGGTGCAACAAACATCGCTGGCAAGCTGTGAGTTTCCCAAAGGCGTGAATGAATTTATTAAGGCAGGGTTTACAGCTATACCGGCTACATTGGTAAAACCACCGATGGTGAAAGAAAGCAAAGTGCATCTGGAATGCAAAGTGCTTGAAGTAAAACCATTGGGAACTGAAGGTGGTGCAGGCAACCTGGTGATCTGCGAAGTACTGATGATGCATATTGATGACTCCTTATTAGATGCGCATAAAAAAATAGATCAACGAAAAATAAATCATGCAGCCAGGCTGGGTGGTGATTGGTATTGTGTGGTCAATGAAACAAATCTTTTCCAGGTGGAAAAGCCGAACACTCAATTGGGAATCGGTATTGATATTTTGCCTGCTGCTATAAGAAACAGTGCTGTATTATCAGGAAACAATTTAGGTCAACTGGCAAATGTGCATGAGATGCCGGTTGTGCAACCATCGTTTGATGATAATCACCTCAAGCAAATTATACAATACTATAGCATCAACCCGGATGAAATGGAGAAGGAACTACACACTTATGCCAAACAATTATTAGAGCAGGGCCGGGTGCAGGATGCCTGGCAAGTTTTATTGGCGGGTCCATAATACTATTGATTTCGATAAAATAGTTTTCTATCTTTAGGGAGAACCATTAAAAAGTGCTGTTATATGCACAAGCCAACACCATTATATTTCTTACTCATAATCGTTACTTGTTTTTTCCTTTTTTCCTGCGTTTCGCAAAAAAAAGTTACCGGCAATAAAAAAGATTTAACTGTTGTAGATAGTTTTCTATTGCATCAAAGCAAACTGCTAAAAGACCTGAATGAATACCGAAGGAACAAGTATGAGCAAAATGAAATGGATGATAGCAGCAGTACCCGGATAGAAAAATACATTAATAAAACGACGACTGAAATTGATACGTTAATTGGGGGAAACTCTATCCTTATCGGCCAAACAATTGTAAATAAAGATGATTGGAAGCGGTTGCTTAAAACATTATCCAGCTCCCGGATGTCATCAAAAAAGATAAGTGATAAAGTAAATTTTCTTACCGACCTCATCAATCAGAATACAGTGGTAAAAATTGACCAGGATGTATTGTTTGAAGCTGGCCGATATGTGATTGCCCCGGCAACAGCTGCCGCCATTGGAAAAATATTCGAACCTGCTGCTCTAGAAATTGATCGCTTTACCAAAAAATATCCAGACTTTCCCTTAGCATTGGTAATTACAGCCAAGGGTTATGCTGATGCCACGGCTATTTCAGAAGGAAGTTCTCTATACAAAGAATTAAAAGAAAGATTGAAACTATCAGTTACCGAACCAGACAATAAAGAACTGAATAAAGAATTATCCCGGGCACGGGCAAAAGAAGTGATAGAATTGTTTGAAAAATTTGCTGCTGCACGGGCAGGTGGATCGTACCTCAAAAATGTACTGTATCTCTATGAAGGAAAAGGCGAAGCATTACCCAATCCCAAAATAACTGATTACAAAGTGGATGATGCCCGCCGCAGGGTCGTCTATCTTTTCTGGAGTGTATTTCCGGAGTAATAATTATTTTCCGCCAAAAACTTTTCTTAAGATATCTGATGTTCTTGCTACTGGATTAGCTCTTATGTTGGCTTCTTCTTTTGCCACCTGGTCAAATAATGCATCTACTGCTTTGCCTACTACATAATCCGTAAGATTTGGATCCATCTTTTTCATCGTAGTTGGAATTTTATTATAAGTACTGGCTAGGTCTGTATAATATTTAGTCGCATCCACTTTATCCAATGACGTTTTTACAGAAGGAGTAAAGGCTGCTATCAATTGTAGCTTTGTTTTTTCTTTAAAATAATTAGTGGCTGCATTTTTATCCCCTTTAATAATATTCAATGCATCCGTCAGTGTCATTTTCTTGATGGCATCAATAAAAATTGGTTTGGCAAAGGCCACGGCATCTTCTGCACCACGATTAATAGAAAGAATGGCTTTGTCTACTTGCTGGCCCATTCCAATATTGCGCAATGTTTTTTCTGCCTTTACAGCATCTGGCGGTAGAAGCACTTTGTATATTTCACTACCAAAAAAACCATCAGTTTTGTTGAGATTTAAAACCGCTTTTGTTATTCCCTGTAGTAATGCTTCTTTAATCCCCTGCCCTGCTTCATTTTCAGAAATGCCGGTAGCTGATTTTTTTGTAAGGATAGCAGGAATTTTTATCTGTGCAGATGATGGGATAGAAACAACCAATGCAGCAAGAAATAATAAGACTAACGATTTTTTCATAAAATATAATTGAATCGGACACAAGGTAGCTCATACCGGCTTTTGTAAAAACCTTTGCCGGTTATTTTGACGATATTTTATGTTATTGCGTTGCCTGATAGTGATATTACTATTGTGGTTGTCCATACCACTTTGTACCAAACACTTTGCGCAGCAACTCTGATGTTCTTGCCGCTATGTTTTGCCGGATGTTGATTTCTTCCTTTGCCACCATGTCAAATAAAGCATCCGTGGCTCTGCTGGTAACAAAAGAAGGTAAGTCAGGATTTATTTTTCTCAATGTAGTAGGAAAGTTGTTGTACGTATTTACCATATCACCATAATACTTAGTGGCCTGCACTTTATCTAATGATGCTTTGATGACTGGCTGAAAAGCTGCTATCAGCTTCTCGGTAGTTTTTACCCGAAAAAAATGAGTAGCACTGGTATCTCCGTTTCTTACTAATCCTATTGCATCACTCAGTGTCATGTTTTTTATTGCATCTACAAAAATTGGTTTAGCAAATCCAGCGGCATCTTCTGCAGCACGGTTTATTTGCAGTATAGCTTTGTCCACCATTTTACCAAGGCCTACATCCCGCAAAGTATTTTCAATCTTCTTTGCATCAGGCGGCATCAGTATTTTATAAAAGGCATCTTTAAAAAAACCATCCTCTTTATTTAATTGCAATACCGCTTTTACTAATCCCTGGCTTAATGCTTCTTTTATCCCTTCGGCAGCTTCCGCTTCGGTTACTCCGCCTACGGTAGGTAATTTAGAAAGTACATCACAGCCTGTAAGTCCAATAGACAAGCAGATGATAACAAGTAATTTTTTCATTTTGGTGTTTTAAATAGTAAAATAAATATAGGCTATTTCCAGGCGGCTGATCATCAATCTTAGTTTGCCTTCCGTAACTGTCAATCCAATTAGATGCCAGAATAGATTCCTTTCAAATCTTATTGTGCAAACCATTATTAAATCAATAAAAGTAATGCGGTTGACTATCAGCATTTAATGGCCCTGTTTGATTGTGCGTAAAATATATGTTCAAACATCCTACATGTTGGTACATTTAATAAACCATAAACCAACCAAAATGAAAAAGCTATCCCTTTGGGCAAAAACCAACAAGTGGCCGGCCCGTATCATTCTTGCATTTAGCATTCTTTTAATTAATGCCGCTGGCATTGTTACTGGTCTTTTGTTAAAAGACCTCGGTATCATTATCCCTTCAGTCTTTTTTTTATTACTAGTACTTATCTATTTTACCGCCATTATTTTATATCCTTCAAAATCACAGAAAAGGAAGTTGGGTTTTAATCGTTTTTATTACCGGCAAAAAACCTGCGATTCAGTGCTTGCTGCCACTGCTTTTTGCATGTTTATATTCATCAGTAATGATAAAACTCCTTTCAAAACTTATTTTCCCACTTTCCAATCGGTAGCAGCTAGTACTCCTTTGCCAATTGCAGACAGTTCATTAAAAAATTATAAAAGTCTTCCTGTTTTTTCAAAGTCGCTGAAAGGTGAAGATGGAAAACTTTTAAACTGGAAAGAAAGGAAAAAACTATTGAAGGCGAAGGTAAAAGCTATTAAACAATCTACAGATATGTCTAAGGGTGGAAAAACGGCTTTGATAATATTATCTGTTTTGCTTGCAATAGGATTAATATTTCTTGTTGCATCTCTTGCCTGCAATCTTTCCTGTAATGGAATGGATGGAGCTGCCGTTTTAGTAGGAATCGGCGGAACCGCCCTGGTAGTTTTTCTCCTCATTTTAGTCATTCGTTCTATAAATGGTAAGAAAAAGAAAAAAAATATACCTAAAGAACCAGACCCTGGCATTTAGACATTGTTTTTTGAAAAAAAAATGGTCTCCCGGGACTATTTAAAAAATAGAGTTAATACAAGTATTGGTTGTTTTCTATCTTAATATTCGGTCTGAAAAAGAATGGCTTTAAAGGGAAAAACCAGCTCTTTTTTGTTTGTACCTCTGCCCCTGAACCAGTACCTTTGCCCCGGCTGAAAAAAGGGCATATTTTGAAAAGTAGAACCAATTAAGTAAGTTGCCCGACGATTTAAACCAGCTATTTTTATTACAGGGAAAAAACCGGAAAATCCCTTACAAAAAGAGTACGGCGCCCAAACCGAAAAGCGAAACGAGTAGGTAACCAAAAAATTACTGATATGAAAAAAGTATTGTTCTTACTGGCTATAGCCGTTTGTTTTTTACAGACTCCGGTTTTTTCTCAAAAATCAAGAGTGGGTGTTACTGCCGGTATTACAAGTTCTAATATGTATGGCACCGTTGATTCTGCAGATGCCAAAGGTGGCAGCATTAAGGGTTTTACATTTGGCATGATCGTAGATGCGCCTATCGGCAAAAGCAATTTCAGCTTTCAGCCCGGAGTACACTATGTACAAAAAGGAAAAGTAATATCTGAAACCGTCAAAGTAAAATCATGGTATGCCCTTCGTTATATAGATGCGCAGATGAATTTTTTATATAACACCAATAAGAAAACAAATTTCTTTGTTGGTTTGGGCCCGGTAATTTCTTTTGAAATGCCTTCAAAGCTTATTGTAAGAACATCTAATGCAACTGCCGCTGAGACCAATCCTGATCCAAAATATACAAGAAGCGAAAAAACAATTCAATTTGGAAAAGAGCCATTGGATGAATTGAGAGGTCTTGATTATGGTGCAAACATTTTAGCTGGTTTTAAAATGAATTGCGGTTTCCTCGTATCTGCTAATTATACATTTGGCATCAGAAACATTGCTACTGAAGCAAGTGGAAATGAATTAAGAAACGGAGTAGCTGCTGTAAAAATCGGGTGGTTGTTTAATAATAAATAATTCAATAAGAACTTTCTGCAAAACCCTGGCTACAGCCGGGGTTTTGTCTTTGTGTCCTTCGCTGTATCCAGTACCTTTGCCTGCCTGCCTTAAAAAAATAATATAGTAACAATAGAAGGCATCTTTTATAAATCATACAATTGAAATGAGTACATCACATCTTTCTGAACAAGAGTTACTACGCCGGCAGAAACTGGCAGAACTTATCATCATGGGTATTGAACCATACCCCGCACCATTATTTCCGATAAATAGTAATTCCACTTTTATAAAAGAAAATTTTAAACCATCTGCAGAAACTACTGTGGTGAGTGATGAGGTAAAAGAACAATTCAAAGATGTGTGTATTGCTGGCCGCATTATGAGTGTACGGGATATGGGCAAAGCAAACTTTGCAGTGATACAGGATTCTCATGGCCGCATACAATTGTATTTGAAAAGAGATGATATCTGTCCCGGCGAAGACAAATCGTTGTATGATATTGTCTGGAAAAAATTATTAGACATAGGGGATATTATTGGCATCCGTGGATATGTGTTTATTACAAAAACCGGCGAAACATCGGTGCATGTAAAAGAGCTTACTTTATTAAGTAAATCTCTTCGTCCATTACCAGTGGTAAAAGAAGCAGAAGGACAAACCTTTGATGCAGTAACAGATCCTGAATTTAAATACCGGCAGCGGTATGCTGATTTAATAATCAATCCTTCGGTAAAAGAAACTTTTATAAAAAGAACAAAGCTTATCAATTCTATCCGGGAGTTTTTAAATGCAAAAGGCGCATTGGAAGTAGATACTCCGGTATTGCAAAGCATACCAGGTGGTGCGGCGGCCCGTCCATTTGCTACACATCATAATGCATTGGACATTCCCTTGTATCTGCGCATTGCCAATGAACTTTATTTAAAAAGATTGATCGTTGGTGGATTTGATTGGGTGTATGAATTTAGTCGCAACTTCCGCAATGAAGGTATGGATCGAACACATAATCCTGAGTTTACCATTCTTGAATTTTATACAGCGTACAAAGATTATTTCTGGATGATGGAAACCACTGAGCAGTTGCTGGAAAAAGCTGCGATGGATGTATGTAACACTACAGATGTAACAATGGGTGCAGCCACTATTTCTTTTAAAGCACCGTTTAAACGCATTACTATTTATGATGCGATACAGGAACACACTGGGTTTGATGTAAGCCGGATGAATGAAGAGCAACTTCGTTCAGTTTGCAAACAACTGCATATACAAGTGGATAACACCATGGGCAAAGGGAAATTGATAGATGAGTTGTTTGGTGGTAAATGTGAAAAGAATTATGTGCAGCCAACTTTTATTATTGATTACCCTGTAGAGATGAGTCCGCTTACAAAGAAGCACCGTGACAAGCAAGGATTGGTAGAAAGATTTGAACTCATCATCAATGGAAAAGAAATTGCCAATGCGTATAGTGAGTTGAATGATCCCATTGACCAACGGGAACGTTTTGAAGAACAGGTAAAACTATCTGAACGGGGTGATGATGAAGCTATGTTCATCGATTACGATTTTCTCCGTGCATTAGAATATGGTATGCCGCCAACTTCTGGTATTGGCTTTGGTGTGGACAGGCTTTGTATGTTGCTTACCAACAACCCTTCTATTCAAGATGTGTTATTGTTTCCGCAGATGCGGCCGGAGAAGGGGAGTGAAATAAAGGAGGAGGAATAGTTACCTTAGCAATGTAATATTGGTTTGACAGGGTAAATATGCAATACCGTATTTGTGTTTGCGAAAATTTTTTTTATAGGGAACAATTTTTTCAACCCCTTGATTATAAATAAAGTACTAAAAAAAGCGAAAGTTCCATCCCTCAAAACTTTCGCATATTTTTGAGTTGTGCGTCACCAATAAGCGACATTACGTTTCAAAATGGGCAACATCAAAAATCATAACTGACATGAACGAAGATTTAGCAGCAGCAGCAAAATTTAAGCGTATCGCAACTATTATATTTATAGTGTTTTTTATTCTCACAATAATTTTGATACCTGCGTTTGCTTTTTTGTTTGACAACTATTGGCTTTTGTTTGGTATTGCATTCTCGTTTCTTGGTTATATTGTTAAAAACCTGAAGCCTGAAAAGATATTTTTTGTAATAACTATTGCAATCATTATTTATTGGTTTAAAACAGGCTTTCATTTTTCTGACCCAATAACTTTCTTTTGGTTTTCATTTTTGTTTGGCGGCATCTTTAAAGCCTTTGTCATAGGATATGATGATTTAGCCAAAAAAATTATTGACATGAAGGCTTCTGATATGACTGCTCAAATTATAAGTGGAATTAAATCCCGACAAAATGTAATGGGCGACAACAAAGATGACGAATAGCTGAACCACCAATAATTCAACATTTGACACTTGCCTTTAATTTATAGTTTCGGCGGACACTTATTTTTCATTTTAATAGTTTTAGTTATGTTGACACTTCAAAACAAAGTAGAGAAATTTCTTTCCAATGCTGAAATAATATTATTTGTCGGTGACGAGAAAGATGTTCTTATATCCGTTAATTTTTCAAAAACAAAGTTTGACATATTTAGACAAGTTGAAAATTACAAAGACCTAAATGAATATTTTGAAGGTAGAAACATTACACTTTCAATTATAGAACAAGAGACATATTACAGAGCTTCGTTGATAGACACAAACACAGGTGACACTATTAATTTACACGGAGTAAATTTTGTTACAGACAATTTAGAAAAGGCTGTAAACGGAATACCAACTGACAAAGAAATGCCACTTTTTATTTACGGGTTTTCTGCTGACGGAACGACAAGGGTAATGCAGTATATAGTTCCGGGTAGTAAACCATTAATAGTTCACGGATATTCTTTTGTGTATAAGAAGTAGCAACAACTGACCCATCTTCTTGTAATATACTTATTGGTAAATCATACTGACATTCCGTAGTTAGACTTTGGCGAACGCACAACATTGGGTTTGGCAATATGGTGGCAGACGTAGTAACAATGGGCTTTTTATCACTATCAGCTTTTGTTCGGGCTGACGAATTTCTATTTAGCTTTTTATTCATAATTTCAACTTTAGTTTTTTAATTTAGCATCAGTTCCAGGCTTGACGTTTTTCAAATTCCACCACATCGCCAAGCCCTGCCCGTTGGGCGCAAGCAATACCGAGCGTATGAAAATTCGAGCATTTAGCATCTAAGTTTTATGATTAATATAAAACAGCACCTAATAACTGTATTGCTCTTTATGACAGTAGTTTGCCTAAGTTGTAAGCGAACAAATAAATTA
>JANNMN010000033.1:0-66670 GCA_031397865.1 Chitinophagaceae bacterium | reverse complement strand
GGTTAACATACCATTCCCTCCTTTTATTTTAACTATTCCAATGGATTCAGCCATAATTACCGGAATCAATATTTTACCCGCCGGCATCAATTTTACAGGTTGTGATGTGGCAAACTGTACATATATTTTACCCGACAGTTTAGGATGTTTAACTATCAACGGAACACCAACTGTTGTGTATAACGATAGTATTGAGATACAAGTGAATTATCATGTTACGATATTAGGCATACCTACAACATTTGCAGAAACAGTGAAGCTGCCGTTGGAAATAACCAGCTCTTGTGCCCCTGTTTGTAGTATAACCAGTGTATCATTCAGCAATGTAAGTGAATGTAATAACAACGGCACACCGGCCAATCCTACTGATGATTTTTATACAGCCGACCTCAATGTTAATTTTATAAATCAACCTGCTGCTGGTACGCTTCGTATAGAACCCGGCAATCCGAATGTATTGGATGTAGTGGAGATACCTGTTGCATCATTAGTGGGCAACTCACATATATTTACTGGTGTAAGGTTAAGAACAACAGGTTCTGCCTTTACAGTTCAGGTGGAGTTTAGCGCAGATAATTCCTGTAGCCACACTGCCACCGCCGCTGCCGTAAACAGTTGCTCAACCGTTACCCCACCTCCTGTTGGCGGCTTCTTACCCAACCCATTGCCGGATGGGTTTGTAAATAATGCTTACTTCCAGAATATAACATTCCAACTGAAAACAGATACAACGATTGCAATACCATTTCCCCCGTTTCTATTAACCATACCCATGGATTCTGTTATTATAAGCGGTATTAATAACTTACCTGCAGGTATCAATTTTAATGGTTGTAATATAGTTGGCTGCACATACATTCTTCCAACAAATACCGGTTCTTTGACAATTGGCGGAACTCCAACAGTTGCTTATAACGATAGTATTGAAATACAAGTAAATTATCATGTTACAATTTTGGGCATTCCTACACTGTTTGCAGAAATAGCAAAACTGCCGTTGAAAATTATTGATAGCAACCCTTCATCCTGCTCTGCTTTGCAAAGTCAACTAACTTACCGCGGTCAATTTTTACCTAATCCTTTACCGGATGGATGTATTAATAATTTGTATGCCCAGAATATAGCATTCCGTTTGAGAAAGGATACTGTAATTGCAATACCATTCCCTCCGTTTTCATTACTAATTCCAATGGATTCAGCCATAATTACCGGAATCAATGTCTTACCTGTGGGTATCAATTTTACAGGTTGTAATATAGCAGGATGTCATTATATATCACCTGGAAACACAGCGGACAGTACGGGATGTTTAACAATCAGCGGAACGCCAACGATTGTTTACAATGATAGTATAGAAATACAAGTGCAATACTGGGTTACAATATTAGGCCAACCAACACCATTAACAGAAATAGTGAAACTGCCGTTGGAGATTACCAGTACTTGTTCCAGCCCCTGTACACTAACCTGCCCTGCAAATATTACTACTTCCAATGACCTTAACCAGTGTGGTGTCGTGGTAAATTATCCTGTACCAACAACAAGTGGCAATTGTGGCATTGTTACCGTTAGTCCTGCATCGGGATCATTCTTCCCAATAGGAGCAACCACTGTTACTGCTACTTCCTCTTTAGGACCGACTTGTACATTTACCATCACTGTAAATGATACGCAAGCCCCGGTCATTACTACTGGCATCATCGTTGGTTGTTACTCAAACGTAGCAGCTGCCGAAGCGGCAGCATTGGCAGCCACCACAGCAACAGACAATTGCCCTGGTGTACTTACCGAAGTTGCAAGCACTGTTGGAACCTGCAGTGCTATAATTACGGTAACAGTAACGGATGCAAACGGTAATTCTGCCTTTACAAATTACAATACAAGAATTGACAATGTGCCACCAACGGTAACGGCAGGAACGATTGCCAGTTGCTACCTAACTGTAGCAGCAGCCGAAGCAGCAGCATTAGCATCAACTACCGCAACAGACAATTGCCCGGGTGCTTTGGTGGAAACTGTCTCTACAGTTGGAACTTGTAGTGCTGTAGTTACAGTTACAACCATAGACGGTTGTGGTAATTCAACATCCATAACATATAATACAAGAATTGACAATATAACACCAACACTTATATGCCCTGCGTCGGTAGCAGTAGGTTGTGCATCTGCCGTACCTGCACCGAATATTGCTTCTGTAACAGGCTTAAGTGATAATTGCTCAGGAGCTGTAACGGTAACTCATCAGGGTGATGTAATCAGTAACCAGACTTGCGCCAACAGGTTTACAATTACAAGAACATACCGTGCAACGGATGGTTGCGGCAACTTTGCCGAGTGTACACAAATCATTACAGTAAATGACCAGACAGCACCTACAATTACTTGTCCTGCAGCATTAACAGTAAGTTGTGCATCAACAGTACCTGCACCGAATATTGCTTCTGTAACAGGAGTTAGTGATAACTGCGGTGGTGTAGTAACAGTAATCCATCAGGGTGATGTGATCAGTAATCAGACTTGTGCCAATAGGTTTACGATAACAAGAACTTACCGTGCAACGGATATATGCGGAAACTTTGGAGATTGTACACAAATCATTACAGTAAATGACCAGACAGCACCGGTAATTACCTGTCCGGGTAATATCACCGCTACTACACCAATTGGCTCTTGTGTGGCGGTAGTGAATTTTACACCAACAGCCACAGATAACTGTGGCGGTACACCAACTATTGTAAGTGTACCTGCATCAGGCTTTACCTTCCCGATTGGAACAACAACAGTAACCTCTACCGCTACTGATGCTTGTGGCAATACTTCTTCTTGCACATTCACTGTTACTATTTTAGATGGGCAGCTACCGGCAATTTTATCACAATCGGCTAACCGGACAGTTTGTGCAGGAAGCAATGCGACTTTCAGCGTTACTGCTACCAATGTGGTGAGCTATCAATGGCAGCAATGGAATGGCAGTGCCTGGACTAATATTCCCGGGGCTACTGCTTCCAGCTTTACCGTGATTAATGCAACGATAAGTATGAACACTAACAGTTTCCGTGTAATATTAACAGGACTCTGTACAGTTGTTACATCTAACCATGGCAGTTTATTTGTAAATCCATTGCCGGTAATAAGCTTGAATACATCACCGCCACCATCCTTGTTACCCAACCAAACAACAACAATTACAGCAATTGTAAATCCATCCGGAGGAAATTTTGTATGGTCAATGAATGGTAGTCCGATAACCGGTGTAACAGGGTCTGTACTTGGGCCATTGGGAGTTGATGATATTGGAACCTACAGAACAGTTTATACCGACGTAAATGGGTGTGTAACCACATCATCAGATATAGTGATAAGCGGACTGGCAGGCGATAATCTGTGGGTGTATCCGAATCCAAACCAGGGTCAGTTTAATGTGAGATACTTCAATCAGAATAATGAAACATTGTCGCTCAATATCTTTAATGTTTTAGGGCAAAAGATTTTCCAGAGAAATTTTGTAACAACCACTGCTTATTCACTGATAGAGATAAAACTTGATGACAGTTTACCAGATGGCGAATATATTGTAGTAGTAATAAATTCAGCAGGTAAACGGGTAGGCTCTAAAAAGATAGTTGTAAAGAATCCCTAGCTTTTAAAAATAAAATTTCTAGAAAAGTATCCCGATATTAACGGGATGCTTTTTATATGTAAAAAAATCAAAGGGATTCTCTTTCTACGCTTCTAAATATCCCCACTTTCGGTGATTGTCTGGCGTAGTATCTACAGTTACTTTAGCAACATAAATTTTTTATCATGAAACAGTTTCTCATTATCGTCATTTTTTTATTTTCTGTAAAAACTATGGTGGCGCAAAACGTAGGAATAGGTGTCCCAATACCTGCAGAAAAATTAGATGTGGCGGGAAACTTAAAAATAAGTGGTGCAATTATGCCCGGTGGTGTGGCCGGCAATACAGGGCAGGTGTTGGTAAGCAATGGTACTGGTAATGTGCCCACCTGGCAAAATTTTGCATCTACTGGCGGCAGTAAATTTTTAGTTCGAATAAATGAAAACTCAAACTCCGGCGGCCGGGTTGGTTATGTTACCAACGGAGGCTCCCCCGGCCAGAATGATTCTATAGATATATTGGGTGAGAGATATAATATCGGAACAGATTTTACAATCAACTCAGCTGGGTTTACTAATAATACAATTTTGATAAATACAACTGGCTTGTATCACTTTGAAGGATTAATAAGATGTACTATCGGCCATACGGTAGCAGGCTTTGCACCTACTGTAGGTATTAATTTAAAATATGATGAACCACCGGCAGGGGGCTCTATCATTACCATGCCATTAGTGGATAGAATGGTATTGCCCCAAACAGGTGTTACAGGTACGTTTAATTATAATGCAGGCGTACGATTTGCCATAGATATTTATTTTACCGCAGGCACCACATTTACGTTGGATGTAGCATTCGGAAGTCTTTCTGGTACTTATCCTTACACATTTATTAGTGCAGGCACGGGTAATACCAGTTATTTATCCGGGTATAAAATTTCAGATTAAAAAAATTAGTATGAAAAAAATCATCATCATATTTATTAGTTGCTTATTTATTATAAGTGCCATTGCACAAACAGGCAACATAGGTATAGCTACCACTACACCCGGCGGCAAGTTGCAAATCAATCATAAAAACACCGGCAGCTCACCTTCACTTATTTTATTTGATAGTACTACTGGCACTGGTAGCAAATTGCTTTTTACAAAACAAAACCAAGGCACTAATTTTTCAATTGTAAGTACAATTGATTTATTAGCAGCTAATAGTTTTTTAGATTTTAGAACCACTTTTGCAAGTGGCATATTATTAAAAGCCGACGGCAAAGTGGGCATTGGTAATACCAACCCTTTAGCCAAATTAGATGTAGCTGGCGGTGTAAAAATTCAGGATACATTAAATGTTGGCAGCCATTTAAATGTTGAAGGCATTTTAAAAATAAATGGCAATGCAGGTACAGCCAATCAAATACTTGTAAGCAATGGAAACACTGCCAGCCCAACATGGCAAAATATGGCGCCAATACCCACCGGCTTTCAAAATTTTGAAGTGTTTGAAGCCTCTGGTGGCACCGTTACATGGGTAGTTCCTACTGGGGTAACAAAATTAATTTTTGAGGGGTGGAGTGGAGGTGGTACAGCAGGACTAAATCAATATGGTGCTTTTGAAAATTACAGGGGCGGTGGCAGCGGAAGTTACTTTAAAACAATTGTAAGTGTGTCGCCCGGCCAGCAATTTCGTTTTCATATACCGTCGGGCCAAAGCCCCAATAGTTTTACTGATAAAGATTCAATATCAATTCAGTTATTTCCAATAGTTGGATTAAATGACAAATTGGTAGTATTAAACGGAGATAGTACTGCAGGTGGTAGAAATATAAGAGCAACAGGTATTCTTGCAAATACTATTTTTTTTGAAGGAGAAGAGGGAGGATTATCAACTTATAAGCATGGGTTTCAAAAAAATCTTATTCTTTCTGACGGTAACCACTACTATTTTCATGAAGCAGCTGGTGGAGACGCTCCGTTTGGGGCAAAGGTGGAAGAGGCTCTTATAAAAGAGAAGCTGAAAATATAAATGCAAATCAATTATTCATTCTGGATATCGTACCCGGCAGTAAAGGCAAAACCCCAGGCGGCGGCGGTGTAAGCCGCCAAACTACTGGTACCGTTTTTGTAACAACGGCCGGAAATGGCCGGCTAATTATTTACTATTAAAAAAAGGAAATACCTTGTATAGCATATCAGATAAAAATATTTCACTTTCACTATATAATTTTTTCAATGTCACTCCGCATCGCCATATTTGATGATAACAGCAATATCCGGGATAGCATAAGCCTGTTACTAAAAACCGAAAAAGATTTTGAAGTAGTGGGTTCGTTTGCTCATGTACTCGATTGTGTGGAAGACATAAAACAATGCAAGCCCGATGTAATACTGATGGATATTGAAATGCCGGGTATGACGGGCATTGAAGCAGTAAAAAAAATCAGCATAGAATTTCCACAAATACAAGTACTGATGCAAACCGTGTTTGAAGATGATGACAGAGTTTTTGATTCTATCTGTGCCGGTGCTTCTGGTTATATTCTTAAAAATTTCCTGAATGTAAAATTGATTGATGCCATTAAGGAGTTGCAATTTGGCGGCTCACCCATGTCGCCATCCATTGCCCGCAAGGTACTCACCAAAATGCAGCAGATACCAGAGCATATAAGACCGGAAGTTACCCCAGACTATCACCTCACCCCCAGAGAAAAAGAAGTGCTGGCCTGTGTGGTAAATGGCTTAAGTTATAAAATGGTGGCCGACCAGTTGTTCATCAGCTATGAAACAGTAAGAACACATGTCAAGCATATCTACGAAAAACTGCATGTGGCTTCTCTCACCGAAGTGGTGCATAAAGCAATGAAGGAACGAATAGTGTAGAATTATTTTATGGCTGTAAGTATCTCCCCCAGTTCCTTATCAAACAAACCATACTTGCCATATTCCACCACCCGACCTTGTTCTTTTCCTTTTTTCATTACAATGATGGTGGGTACATTGGTAATGTTAAGTGCTTCTGTCAGGTGACTGAATGTTGTTTTGTTTCTGTCAACACCAATCAAGGTAACCCGGTCGTTGGAATAACCTGCTGTTTCAATCAGCGAATAAAATTTTGGAATAATGCTTTGCGAATCTTCGCACCAGGTACCCATGAATACAAGTAGCTGAATAGAATCTTTGTTTTTCTGCAAACCTGTTACTGCGGTGGGATTAGGTTTGTAGCTATTCTTGTTGGGTGCATACCACTTAAAACTGGTATCGGCCAGCAACACCTCACGGGAAATAGTGCCTTTGTACGATTTTTCATTGGGCCGCTCCACCAGTACTTCATACTGCTGGGCGGATACAAGATTGCTTAAAAAAAGGGTAAGGATAAAAACGGGCAAAAATTTCTTCATAAAATCATCTTATGGGGCAAATGTAAAAGGGAACAGGCAAAAGATGAAAGAAGCGGTGTTAAAGTTGCAAGAATCAATGAGTAATTTACAATAGGCAATGGGCAATAGTCAATAGGCAACTGGAGAAAAATTGCAACCATCCCGGTATTCATTATTATAAGAACCACTTGTTTATTGCAAATTGCTTATTCCTCAAAGGTTCGCCTTCAACTCCAGTAAAAAGCCCTTTATTTTCTGTAGCGATTGGGCCAGGGCAAACTTTTCTTCAGCCCTTTTATTTTTCTTCAAATAATCTTTAGCTCCTTCAATGGTGAATTTGCGGCGACGCAGCAGATCATATATCATCACCAGGTTTTTTATATCAACCGGGCGGAAAAAACGATCGCCTTTGCCATTCTTTTTTGGTTGCAAAATATCAAACTCTGTCTCCCAATAGCGGATGAGGGATTGATTTTCCCGAAACATTAATGCCACTTCGCCAATGGCATAGTATTGTTTTTTAAAAAGTATTTCATCTTCCGGTACCTGTATAAGGTCTGAGGAAAGTGAAATATCCTTTAACGATTTTCTTCCTCTCTTGCCAGCAATAGTGGTGGGAATAGCAGGTTCTTCTTTTTTCTCCATTATGACTGGGTCTTTTATTGCAGCAGGAGTTGAAGGTATGGGTACCGTTACTTCCGGCTCTTCAGTAGCCGCAAAATCAAATGTTATTTGTGATAAAGACTTTCCCATTATTTGTAAAGGTACTATCCTCATTGGCACAAGGAACATCTATGCAAGCAATGTGGAAAATTTACAATAAGGGTTGTAGTGGCTATTGCCGTAGAATATTTATTAATCAAAACTTTGATTACTTGCTGCTGCTTTTTTCAATAGCAGATCAAATTGCTCCGGTGTAAGATCATTATAGAAGAAATAGATGGGATCAATTTTACTTCCATATTTATGTACTTCATAGTGGCAATGTGGCCCGGTACTTTTTCCGGTGCTGCCTACCCAGCCAATCACTTCACCTCTTTTTACTACCTGGCCATTTCTTGCTTTTACTCTTACCATATGGCCGTATAATGTTTCATAACCATATCCATGATTGATGATTACATGATTACCATATCCATTGCCCGTACTGCCAGCAGTGGTAACGGTGCCATCTGCAGTGGCATAGATGGGTGTGCCTTGCGGCGCAGCAAAATCAAGTCCGTAGTGAAATTTTGGAGTTTTATAAACCGGGTCAATTCTTGAACCATATCCCGAAGCAATGCGGCTGAGGTCTTTATTACTTACCGGTTGTATGGCCGGGGTATGAGAAAGTAATTGTTCTTTATTTTTTATAAGACCGTCCACATCATCATAGGATTTTTTTTGCGCAGCTATTCTGCTGTTCAGGTTGTTTACAGTATTGGTGATGGAGGCTACCAACTGGTGATCTTTTATTTGCTGAACTTTGGCTATCTCCAGTTTATTTTCCATTTCTTTAGCCCTGGCACTATCCGGTATCGGACTTGCTTCAAAGATTGCACGGTACACATCATTATCTCTTTTTTCTAATTCCTTCATTTGTTGCTGTATCGATTTTACCTCAGTTTCCAGCACATTGTAATTATCTTTTAGTGCAGCATTTTGTTGAGCAAGAATTTTTTCTTTGGGTGAACCAACAAACTGAAAGGCGACATATGAAATAAGTGCAGCAGTAACAAGGGCCGCAGCTATAAAACCAAAAACCCGCAACAGTTTTACCCGCAGCGGTGTCTCCAGTTTTTCATAACGGAGAGTATTGGTATTATAGTAGTATTTAATTTTCTTCATGCAAGCAGTCCTAACCTGTCAGATAACAAATGCGGCCTGAATAATTTACCTTTGTTCTCGCCTTTGGCGAGACTGACAAATATAGCCCGATAAATAGCAAAAATCAACCCAATCATAGCAGTAATTATGATGACAAGCGAAGATATACGGAAGGCATTTATGGATTTTTTCAGGTCAAAAGACCATGAAATAGTATCCTCGGCACCAATTGTGGTAAAGAATGATCCTACCCTCATGTTTACCAATGCAGGTATGAATCAATTCAAAGATTATTTTTTGGGTAATAAAAATGCAGTACATGCAAGAGTTGCTGATACACAAAAATGCCTGCGGGTAAGTGGCAAACATAATGACCTGGAAGAAGTAGGAGTAGATACTTATCATCATACCATGTTTGAAATGCTGGGCAACTGGAGTTTTGGAGATCCTGTCCGTCCGGAAGGTGGTTATTTTAAAAAAGAAGCCATACAATGGAGTTGGGAACTGTTGACAGAGGTATATAAATTACCAAAAGATAAATTATACGTTACGGTGTTTGAAGGCGATGCTAAAGAAGGATTGCCAAAAGATGATGAAGCTATTAATGAGTGGAAAAAATATATTGCAGAAGACAGGATTTTATTGGGGAATAAAAAAGATAATTTTTGGGAAATGGGTGATACCGGTCCATGCGGCCCCTGTACAGAAATACATGTGGATTGCAGAACTGATGAAGAAAGAAAAGCAGTGGATGGAAAAACATTAGTGAATAATGATCATCCGCAGGTGATAGAAATCTGGAACAATGTATTTATTCAATTTAATAGAAAAAAAGACGGAAGCCTCGAGCCGTTACCTGCCAAACATGTAGATACCGGAATGGGATTGGAAAGATTGGTGAGGGTCTTGCAGCAAAAGCAAAGTAATTACGATACAGATATTTTCACCGGAACGATTGGTGAAGTAGAAAAGATAACCGGGAAAAAATACGATTACAGTGATAGCAAACAGGCAATAGCCTTCCGGGTTATTGCAGATCATATCCGAGCAATCAGTTTTACCATTGCCGATGGGCAATTACCTTCTAATACAGGTGCGGGTTATGTTATTCGTCGTATTCTTCGTCGTGCGGTTCGTTATTATTATTCTTATTTGGATTATAAGCAACCATTGTTAAATCAATTGGTGCCGGTATTGGCAAAGCAATTTGAAAATGTGTTTCCGGAGTTACAACAGCAGATTGATTTTGTTAGTAAAGTGGTGAAGGAAGAAGAAGATGCATTTTTGAGAACATTGGCAAAAGGGATAGCCAGATTTGCAAACTATGTTTTAGAGCCAGTTAAAAGTGAGGAAGGAGGAATGGTCGCTTATTCCACAGATGATGAGGAAGCCAAAAGAGATTACATTAATCTTCAACAAGTTTATATAAAGGATAGAAAACAAAAAAAAGTTGCTGGTGCTTTTGCTTTTGAATTGAATGATACATTTGGTTTTCCTATTGACTTAACACAATTAATGGCCAAAGAAAAAGGATGGACAATAGACTTGGAAGGATATAATGAGGAACTACAACAACAAAAAAACCGCAGCCGTGCAGCCACTACTGTTGATGCAGAAGATTGGGTGGTTTTGCAAGATGGTTCCAACAAATTCGTTGGTTATGAATCACTAGAAGCAACAACATCTGTTTTAAAATACAGAAAAGTAAAAGCCAAAGGCAAAGAGTTGTATCAATTAGTATTAGATAAAACTCCTTTCTATGCAGAAAGCGGAGGACAGGTTGGAGATAAAGGAAAATTAATAATTAATAATGAACAATTAATAATTACGGACACAAAGAAAGATAACGACCTTATTATTCACTTTGCAGAAAGCATTCCGGCTGATTTAAATGGTGATGTAATTGCAACTGTTGACACTTCAAAAAGAAAGAATACTGAATTACATCACTCAGCCACACACTTACTACATGCAGCTTTAAGAAAAGTATTAGGCTCACATGTAGCACAAAAAGGATCATTGGTAAATGAAGATAATCTTCGTTTCGACTTTTCGCATTTTGCCAAAGTAACAGATCAAGAACTGGCCAAAGTAGAAATGCTGGTAAATGAAAAAATAAGAGAGAATATTCCCGTAGTAATTAAAGAAATGAATAAGGATGAAGCAGTAGCATTAGGTGCCATGGCTTTATTCGGAGAAAAATATGGTGATGTGGTAAGAGTGGTGATGATAGATCCAAACTATTCGGTGGAACTTTGCGGCGGCACACATGTAGGGGCCACAGGAGAATTAGGATTGTTTAAATTAACTAGCGAATCAGCGGTGGCAGCAGGTGTTCGTAGAGTAGAAGCTATATGCGGCAAGCAGGCAGAGAATTATATAAATGAACAATTTGGTTTATTGAATAATATCAAAGAAGCATTAAAAAGTCCAAAAGATATACAGAAAGCCATTGAAAATCTTCAGGCAGAGAATAATGAGTTGAAGAAACATCTTGACTCTATGGAAGCAAGACAATTGGTAGGAATAAGAAATGAGCTGCTGCAAAAAGATGAAATCATCAACGGAGTAAACTTTATTGGAGATATTATTGAAGTAAGTAATGCTGATGCATTAAAGAAACTTTGCTTCGATTTAAAAAATCATTTGAGAGATCATGTAGCGGTGCTATGTGTTAATTTGGGAGGCAAGCCATTTGTGGCAGTGGGTATATCAGAAACGGTGGCTGTTGCAAAAAATCTGGATGCAGGAAAAATAATTAAAGAGCATATTGCTCCATTAATAAAAGGCGGCGGAGGCGGACAAAAAACTCTGGCTACTGCTGGAGGGCAGGATGCAGCAAAATTGAAAGAAGTAATAGAGGCGGTAAGAAAACTTTTATAAGAATTAATTAAAAGTGACTTTGTCCTTGTCTTTAAATTTTTTCATGAGTTCTTTTTTGTAATCATTGTTCTCTTTATAGATCCGAAGACCAAAGATGATGACTACAGTACAGAGGACGATTATTACTCCGGATAATATATATAGCATAAAAAAGGCTAGTTGGTCTGAAAGAATTTAAAGATCATGTTTTTTCATTAATCTACAATACCAATTTTAGGTAGTAAATATACCAACGAAATTTTTAATATGAATGTTGTGATTGAAACTAAAAGGCTTTTGCTCTGTTTATTTTCAAAAAGTGATGCGCAACTGATCTATGACTTAAATCTAGACCCAGAAATAACCCGGTATACCGGTGATCCCTTCAAAGATATCCAACATGCCCGGGAGGTTTTGGAGCAGGTTATTCTTCCTCAGTATACGTTATATAATCATGGCCGATGGGCGGTTTATATCAAGCCAAATTTGGAGTTTATCGGTTGGTGTGGTTTGAAAACCAGGCCGGAACGAAATAATGAAATTGATCTGGGTTATCGCTTTTTTAAACATACATGGGGCAAGGGGTATGCTACAGAAGCGGCTTTTGCCTGCCTTAAATATGGCTTTGAAAAACTGAATCATCAACGAATAGTTGGTCGGGCTATGCCGGAAAATATAGGGTCGATCCGGGTGCTGGAAAAATGCGGAATGCAATATTTGTGTGATGAAATAGTGGACGATCATCCTGCCAAAACCTATGAAGCCCTAAATCCGCTGTTTGCCGGGGCCAACCTCTTTTAACATTTCCGAAACATTTCGTATTTGACAAAATACCTTTATATTTGAACTACGAAACTAAACGTAGTTAATTTTTAAACTCGATTGTTATGAAAAAAATATGCACCCTACTAATCTCATTTTCTATTGTATTAGCAATGCTTGCACCCGTTTCTTTATTTGCACAAAAAGAAGATAAAGACGTAAAGGAAACCAAAGAAAAAAAAGAGGCACAGCAAATTGTTATTACCCGCCGAGGCGGAAATGACAAGAAACTTGTAGTCGAAATCAACGGCGAAAACATTACTGTAAATGGAAAACCTTTGAGTGACCTCAAAGACATGGATATTGATATTAATGTAAGGCTCAACAAATTGAAAGATATGGAGTCGCTTACATTTATGACACCGCCCAATGGAAGACGAGGAAATATGAATGAAAACAAACAGATAATTCGTATGTATAAAAACGATGATAACAGACCTATGCTCGGAGTTATTTCAGAAAAAGCAGATGAAGGTGCTAAGGTGCAAAGCATCACCAAAGAAAGTGCTGCTGAAAAAATGGGCTTAAAGGAAGGTGACATCATCACAAAAATTGATGATAAAAAAGTTGAAGGCCCTGATGATCTGGCTGAAGCAATTAAAACTCATAAACCAGGTGATAAAGTAAACGTTACTTTTTTGCGCAATAAAAAAGAACTAAAAGCTACTGGTGAGTTATCAGCCTGGAAAGGGATGGATACATTTAGCGGTACAGGTTCTTTTGATATGAAGGAAATGGACATTGATATTGAACATATGATGCCACGGATAGAATCGATGCCAGGTATGAGAGCTCCATTGGGCGGACAAAACTGGAGTTGGGCTGGTGGTGCTCCTAAACTGGGTATTTCTGTTCAGGATACTGATGATGGCAAAGGAGTAAAAGTGATAGAAGTAGAAGAGGAAAGCAATGCAGCAAAAGCTGGAATAAAAGAAGATGATATAATAACACAGGTAGATGATAAAGCAGTAAATGCCGTGGATGAAATAGCAAAAATGATCAGGGAAAAGAAAGATAATCCTTCTGCTAAATTTCAAATTACCCGCAATGGTAAATCACAAACCATAGAAGTAAAAATGCCCCGTAAAATAAGAACAGCGGATCTGTAATTTATTATTGTAAAATATTATTGATAAAGCCTTGTTGTGTTCAACAGGGCTTTATTCATTTCACGCCTGATTTTCGTTAACTTTTTTACACCATTTGCACTGCTTCAAATGGGTTATTTTTGCCAACCTTTCATTTGATTGGGTTTGATTAATGGCTAATAACGAATTATACGAAATAGTAGTTGGACTTGAAGTGCATGCACAATTGCTTACAAAAAGTAAATTGTTTTGTGGCGATAGTATTGCTTTTGGGGCTTCGGCCAATACACATATCAGCCCTATTACACTTGGCCATCCCGGCACTTTGCCAAAGATGAATAAGCAGGCCATTGAGTTTGCTATAAAAATGGGATTAGCCTGTCATTGCGAAATTGAGCAGTATAATTATTTTGCCCGCAAAAATTATTTCTATCCTGATCTGCCCAAAGGTTACCAGGTGTCGCAACACACAACTCCTATTTGCAAAGGCGGATTTATTAAAATTAAAATTGGCGAAGAAGAAAAAAATGTGCGGCTAAATAGAATTCATATGGAAGAGGATGCCGGAAAAAGTATTCATGATGCAGATGCTGAGAATACTTGTATAGATTATAACCGGGCTGGCACCCCACTAATAGAAATAGTTTCTGAACCGGATATAGGAGGTGCAGATGAAGCCTTTGCTTATGTAACAGAAATAAGAAAAATGGTTCGCTACCTGGGAATATGTGATGGCAATATGGAAGAAGGTAGCCTTCGGTGTGATGCAAATATTTCTGTAAGAAAAAAAGGAGATGAGAAATTAGGAACAAGAGTAGAAGTAAAAAACCTGAATTCCATACGGAATGTAAAAAGAGCCATTGAAATAGAAGCTAACAGGCTGATAGAATTAGTAGAAAAAGGAGAAACAATTGTTCAGCAGACAAGAAGTTTTGACGCAGATAATGGAACCACCTTTGCTATCAGAGATAAAGAAGATGCAGATGATTACCGGTATTTTGCCGAACCAGATCTTACCCCTTTCAATCTGGAAAAAGACTTTATACAAGGAATAAGAAAAAAAATTCCTGCATTACCGGAAGAACGAATAGCCAAATATATTGCTGAATGGCAACTATCAGCTTACGATGCTTTGGTGATTACCGAAGAAAAAGAGTTCGCCGATTATTTTGAAAACATTTTTCCTCCTACACAAAGTGGAAAAGGAGAAGTAATGAGGTACAAAGCAGCAGCCAACTGGATGCTTGGTCCTGTAAAATCATGGTTGAATGAAAATGCCTGCGAAATAAATGATTTTCCTCTACAGCCTCAGCAGCTTGCTTCGTTAATTAGTTTGGTAGATGCAGGTAAGATAAGTTTCTCAGTTGCTGCATCAAAAGTATTTCCATTATTGATAAAGCAACCACAGCAAACGGCAGAACAGATAGCTACGGCGAATAATTTATTCCAATCGTCAGATCTGTCAGCTATAGAACCAATAATAAATAATGTATTGGAAAAATTTGCAGATAAAGTAGTAGAGTATAAAAAAGGAAAGAAAGGATTGCTGGCATTGTTTGTAGGCGAAGTAATGAAACAATCAAAAGGCAAGGCTGATCCAAAAATGACCAACGAATTAATAATCGAAAAATTAAAATCTTAATAAACAAAAGAATGAAAAAATTAGTAGTACTGATGCTTGCAGTAGTTGCACTGGCTTCCTGCAACAATAAAAAAACAACCGGAAAGGATTTTAGTGTAAAAGGATCGATCACTAATAACACGGCAAAAGTTATTTATCTCGAAGCTTTACCCATGGCTACCATGCAGCCGGCAGTGGTTGATTCTTCGGTAATTGATAAAGACGGCAGTTATAAACTAACAGCCAGTTCAGGCGAAGCAATGGTTTACAATCTTCGGTTGGATACTAATCCGGTGCCGGTGGCTGCAGTTATTAATGATGCTGCTGAAATAAAGCTGGATATTAAATTTTCTAAAGAGAGTAATCAATATGCAGAAAGCTATGAAATAAAGAATTCTCCAGCCAGCTTGCAGATGAAAGATTTTATGATGGCTTTCAATACAAAGCTGTTGGAAATTTTTGCTATCACTAAAGAGGCAGATAGTTTGACAAAAGCAAAAGCTCCTGATTCTGCTTTTAGCCAGCTTGAAGCAAAAATCATTGCTGCTTCACAAGCAGCAAAAAATATTACCACTGAAGCATTAAAGAAAAGTAATAACCCTGCACTCAGCATGTTTATCCTTGGTAATTATCAAAGCACAGCCAGTAAACCTGGTTACAACCTGCAGCCGATGGATAATGCGGAAGTGTTTGGATTTATTAATGAGACTGCTGTAAAATTTCCTTCTCATACGGGCATAGTTGCCCTCAAGCAGCAGATTGATATGCAAAAGCAACAAGAAGAGCAGCAGGTTGCAAAAAAGAATCAGTGGGTAGGACAAACAGCACCGGAGATTGCATTGCCAGATCCAAATGGTAAAGAAGTAAAATTGAGTTCGTTCAAAGGAAAATATGTATTAGTAGATTTTTGGGCAAGCTGGTGTACACCTTGCCGCCTGGAAAATCCGAATGTGGTAAAAGCATTTAATAAATTCAAGAATAAAAATTTCACCATCCTCGGTGTTTCGTTTGATAAGCCGGGAGAAAAAGATAAATGGATGAATGCGGTGATGCAGGATAATCTTACCTGGACACAAGTTAGTAATCTGCAATTTTGGAGCAGCCCGGTAGTGCCTGCTTACCAGATCGAAGGAATTCCTTTTAATGTACTAGTAGATCCGCAGGGAAAAATAATTGCACAAGGATTGAGAGGTGAAGACCTGGAGAAAAAATTGGAAGAGGTATTGAAGTAAAAAGTGTTTGCATGATGAGAATAAAAAAACCTCCGGAAAATCTCCGGAGGTTTTTTAGTTTATGAGTGAACAAATTAATTATTTACACATAAAGTATTTAGAAGTAATTCGCTGGCTGAAATAGGCCAGATGTAATTACTAGCTCCGGGTGCAACACTTGATACCGTTCCCTTAGCAGGAAGTGGTAACAATAAACGCATTAAATCGGGACTGCGTAAACCTTCGCCAAGAAATTCAATTCTTCTTTCATTCAAAATTGCATTTATTAGATCTGTTGAGGTAGCGAAACTGGCAACAGTGAAAACAGTACCAGCATCAGATCGGTTACGAACCGCATTCAATAAAGCAACAGCTTGTGGATCTACAATACCTGTCGTTCTTGCTCTTGCTTCAGCCAGATTTAGCATTACTTCTGAATAGCGGATCACCGGGACATAATTATTATACGGTGTGGCTGTAGCAGAAACGTACTTCTTATCGAGATATAATTTTCCTGCTACTACGGCATTAAAAGTTCTTCTTTTATCTGCAGCAGTCCATCCAGCATCTGCAACAATACCTGCAGCATTTAGGGAATACTCTCCATTACCCGCAGATTTAGAATAGTAGAAGCCTAATTGGTTTTGTACTCCAGGAAGTTCATTGTCATTGAACGGCATTGAAAAAACAGACTCTGTTGTTGTATATGGAGTTTTGAAAACGTTGGTAATATCTGCCTGCAAGGTATTAGCAACTCCGGTTGAAGCTGCAAAAGGAGGTGCTGCATTTACAATCTTATTTGCTTCTGTTATAACATTAGCATATTGCTGCATACTTAAATATACCCTGGTCTTTAATGCAATCACCGTATTTCTATGTGCTCTGATCGTATTGGTTGCCTGGTCTGCGTAGTTAAGCGGAACATTCTGTTCAGCAAAATTCAAATCAGATAGAACCTGCGCATAAGTTTCAGCTACAGTACTTCTGGCCAAATTGTAATCACCCGAACCTGTATTTCCTGTTAAGCGAAGAACTAATCCTTTAGCTGCACCATTACCATCTGCAAAAGGACGGGCATATAGTTGTAACAAGCTATAATAAGAAAGAGCTCTTATAAACCTTGCTTCTCCTATGTAATTAGGAGCAAGAGCACCCACAACACCTGAGCCTGAGGAAGCCATTCCATTAAGAAAAACATTGCAAAGGTTAATTGTGTAATATGCCTGGGCCCATAAATTAGTCACCACATTGGTGTTTGTGTTTACTGTACCATTCCATGCCTCAAGGCCGGTAACACCATTTGTTGTTTCATTAATAAACTCATCGGCTCTTATATCATTATAGATAAGATATCTTCCACCATAAAATTGCCCGGAACGCATAGCCCCATACAATCCTCTTACCTGGGCAAGTATTCTATCAGGTGTGCTAAATGCAGACGCATCAGAAATACTGGCCGTAGGAATAGGTGAAATATCAGCTTTCTGGCATGATGAAGTAAAGAGTACTCCAGCAATGGCCATCGTATAAATTATATATTTCTTCATGTAATTAAAATTTAATTTTTCTTGAATTAGAAACCAATATTTAAACCCACTGTAATAGCTCTGCCATTTACAACCTGGTTTCTATCTACTCCCTGGTTCGTTGTTCCATTACCATTGGTAGAGGTTTCAGGATCTGGGCCAGGATACTTAGTGATAATTAATAAATTGTTTCCACTGATGTAAAATCTTGCAGTAGCAATTTTAGCTTTCTCAGTAAGCATCCTAGGTACATTGTATCCTATCGTTAAAGATCTGAGTTTAAGAAAATCTCCTTTAAACACATTCACATCTAAAGGATAAGAAGAGCCATTGGAGATATTGTCACCAAAAACTGGTCTTGGCATATCAGTTTCTTGCCCTGGTTTAGTCCATCTTCTTAATACATCAGTAGTATTATTCCAGAAACGCTGATCTCTTAAGCCTGCATAAGAACCATAATAGATATAGTTGCCAGTTTGAAAAGTGAATAATGCATTTATTTCAAAACCACGAACATTAATTGTGTTTTCAAATCCACCGAATGTTTTTGGAACTGTAGGTTGAAATATCTGTGCATCCTGTGAACCAACTGCAGGAGCAACTGTACCATCTGCAAACCTATAACGGGAAGCTGCAGGAGATGCAAAATCGAAATAAACTTTTTGACCTGCTGCGTTGATGAATATCCGGCGTCCTGTAGCTGGATCAACACCTCCGGTTCTTGTAACGAATAGCATTCCTAATGGATAACCCGGTTTAGTAATACTTGGTGACTCTAACGATGTGGCAGTGATAATCTGCGGCACACCCGGAGCTAATGCAGTCACCATATTTTTATTTGCATTTATGTTGAATGAGAAGTTCCAGGTAAAATCTCTTTTATTAATAATGTTGGCATTCAATGCAAATTCAACACCCTTATTATACATAGATCCAATATTGGTGTTAATAGAATTTGGTAAGCCTGCTGATGGAGGCGGAGGTACTGCAAGAACTAACCCATCAATATTATTCTTATACCAGGCAAGCTCAAATGTGATCCTCTCTTTGAAAAGTCCAAAATTCACTCCCAGGTCTGTTTTTTTACTGGTTTCCCAGGTCAGGTTTTCGTTACCAGCATTAGTAAATGCAAGAGTAGCACCAGAACCATATAAACCAGCTCCATATGTAGATAGAGCACCAAAATTACCAAGACCAGTTATGTTGCCTACTTTACCGTAAGAAGCTCTTACTTTAAAGCTGCTGAAAATTTTATCCAATTTTAAAGCAGACCAGAAATTCTCCCGGGTTATTTCCCAACCACCGGAAAAACCATAGAAAGTACCATACTTACTTTTTTTACCTAATTGCGAAGCACCATCTTCTCTTACGTTTCCGCTTAAGAAATATTTGCTTTTATAATTGTATTGAAGACGTCCAAATTCTGATAACAGATAGTTTTCGCCAATACCTAGACCAGCAGCAGTAGGTGCTCCTGTAAATCCTCCCTGAATATTAGTATAAAAAGGATCTGACACAATTGTTCTGCCAACACCAAATCCTACACTGTTTGATTTTTGTTGTTCATGACCAAGCAATAAATTAAAACCATGCTTACCTAAAGTTTTATCCAATTGCAAAGTATTGGTCCATACCCATCTTTTGTTTTTAGAATAAGTACTGGCAGCGTTACCACCAAAAGAGTTAACTATAAAACCTTCGCCTGTTAATCCATTAGCAAAAGCTTCATTATCCGTTAACAGGTTGTCCAAACCGTACAGTGTTTTCAATGCTATCCAGCTTACAGGCTTTATTTGAAAATAAAAATTAGCCTGCAGGTGATTGTTTTCACTGTTCTGGCGATTCAGATCAAGACTTGGAACGGGATTATAAAAACCAACCTGTACCTGCTTATTATTCATTACTCCAAGTAAACCATTAGCTGGATTAATATTATAATTACCATTGTTCAGATAAGGAGCTACGTTTGGTGCATTTACCACTACTGCTCTTCCAAGACCGGCTGTAGCAAAAGCTTCACCCGGCAATGAACCAGAACTGGCCGCTGCAAGATTTAATTCATTTGAATAAGAAATTTTTCCTCCAAAAGATAAACTCTTGCTCAGCTTATGATCCACATTTCCTAAAAAATTTGTTCTTTTAAAATTATTATTCTTGATTATTCCTTCCTGGGAAGTATATCCCATTGAAAAATAATAACTCGTAGCATCATTGGCGCCAGATACGTTTACATTGTTGCTATGAGAAAATCCCTGACGATATACCAGATCTGCCCATTTGGTATCTATTGGTTGTCCATCTGGTCCGGGTGTTTGAATAAATGCATTGGTCGCAGCATTAAAAGTACCTGCATTTACCAAGGCCTCATTTTTATAGGCAGTATATTCTGCTGAGTTCAATACTTCTGGTACCCTGGTTGCTGTAGTCCAGCCCACCCAGGAATCAACACTCACTCTTGCTCTACCACTTTTACCTTTTTTGGTAGTAATGAAAACAATACCATTAGCCGCTCTGCTACCGTAAATAGCCGAAGCAGCAGCATCTTTAGAAATATCGATGCTTTCAATATCATTTGGATTGATACTGGCCAACGCATTACCGCCGGCAGATGTTCCACTGGCATCTCCGGTAAATGTAGGTACACCATCTACCACTATCAATGGAAATGAACTTAACGATAAAGAGTTGGTTCCCCGTATTCTTATAACCGGTGGATTATTTAATACACCATTGGGAATAATGATCTGAACACCGGCTGCTCTGCCACCCAAAGCTTGTTCAAAACTTTGCACTGGCTTATTGCTTACAGCACTGCCTTTTACAGTAGATGAACTTCCAGTTACTTCCTTTTTCTTTTGTGTACCGTAGCCAATTACTACTACTTCTGAAAGACTTTTGTCTTCGCTTTTCAAGGTTGCATCCATAGAAGAACCTGACCCTACCTGCATTTCTACTGTTGTCATATCAACGGCAGAAAATAATAAAGCCTTACCAGTAGCAGGTAATAAGAGGGAATAAGTTCCATCTGGTTTGGTAGTAGTACCAACCGTGGTTCCCTTTACTATTACAGATACGTTTGAAATGGGATTACCTTTTTCATCGGTAACTCTACCTGTAACAATTCGTTGCGCCATTGCCTGTGTGGCAAAAACCACAACTCCAAAGAGGAGTAAAAACAGTTTTCTCATGTGAGTTTAGTTTAAGTATATAAAAGAAATCGAAACCTATTTGGCCCACCCGTTCCTATTGGAAAAGATGAGGCTTTAAAGGGGCCTGAAATTAGTTAACCTTCTACGAAAAAATTAAAAAAAATGTTGCTTTTTTGAAAATACGTCCCGTTGGATAATCATTCAGCTTAACCTTGCTTAAAACGCCGCAAATTAAGGACAGCCTGCAAGAGCCTGATGCTGCATATACTATGCTTTTCAACCAGCAAATCCCCCTGTAAACCTAGCCAACTCCCTATTTTTTCATTTTTACAAATGAAATTAGAATAGCGGGTAAAAGCACCAGGTTGGTAAAGGTGGCAATAACCAAAGTAAGAGAAGTAAGCCAGCCTAAAGCCTTGGTGCCATCAAAACCGCTAAAGCAAAATATAATGAACCCTGCTATCAGCACCAGCGACGTGTAAATAATACTTAGTCCTGTGCTATGAATGGTTTCTATCACCGTCTGCTTCATATCATAATTATTATGCGGCAGCTCTTGCTTATAATTTACTAAAAATCGAATGGTGATGTCAATAGCTATTCCCAGTGCCACACTAAATACCAAAACGGTAGAAGGCTTAAGTGGGATGCCCAGCCAGCCCATCAACCCGGCAGTAATTAGCAACGGTATGATATTAGGAATTAAAGAACAAAGCAAAATTCTGGCCGATCGAAACAGGTAAAGCATACATAATGCTATCAGTAAAAAAGCCCATAATATACTGTCTTTCAATCCATTAATTATATACCTACTACCTTCCAGAAAGGTAACACTGGTGCCGGTAAGCTCAATATTGTAAGCCCTTTTGCCCCAACTGCTATCTTCTTTATTGGCCAGTTTGGTGGCTTCATCCGCAGTTAAGGCAGCTATGCTATCATTATTAAATATTACTTCGGCTCTTTGTTGAATACTATCCAGCATAAAGGGCAATCTTTTGCTACCCACATCGGCCATACTTACACTGATGCGGGCCTGCTGCCGGTTACTATCCATAAAAGTGGTCACCAGTTTTGCAAATGAATTTTTGGTGCCGCCTGCCTCACCTTTAAAATTCAGGTATTGTGACAATGCAGGTAAAGCGAATTCACTCGGCATGCTGTAGTAAGATGTGTCTCCATCATTAAATGCCTGGTTGGCAAATTTTAATCCATCGTTAATACTTAATGGCCGGGCAATACCGGGTATGGTAGTTAAATATTGCGATAAAGAATCAATTCTTTGAAGACTGTTGAAATTAATAACGCCTCTTTTCTTTTTGGTATCTACTAATATTTCCAACGGCATTACACCACCAAAATTCTTTTCAAAAAAACGTAGATCAGTATATAATTTATCTTCCTTCGGCAAATCATCTACTATGTATCCAAGTGTTTTTAATTTAAACATACCAACCACTGAAACTGCAACAATGGCAATGGTACATGCATAAATAAGTTTGCGATGATTAAGTGACCATCTTTCCAGCCTGTCCAGCCACCTGTTGAGCCGGGGGCTTTCCAGGTATTTCATATGGCGAACTTTGGGCGGCGGTAAAAAACTAAGAACAGCCGGAATAAAAATTAATGAGATGAAAAATAGCAACATGATGTTGATGCCTGCTACTATTCCAAACTCTTTTAATATCTGGCTTTGAGTAAGTGCAAAAACGGCAAATCCAATAGCGGCGGCAAGATTGCAAAAAAGTGTTACTACTCCCATGCGGTCCACCATCATCACTAATGATTTTTTCTTGTCGCCCGTTTCTCTGTAAGCAGTATGAAATTTATTTAAAAAATAAATACAGTTAGGAATGCCGATCACAACGATCAATGGTGGTATCAATGCATTCAACACACTTATTTTATACCCCAGCATATGTATGGTGGCAAAGCTCCAGATAACACCGATAAATACAACAGTAAGCGATAGCCACATGGCAGTAAGGGAACGGAAGAATAACAATAATATTAATGCGGAAAGAATAAGCGATGCTGCAATGAATAATCGCATTTCATTAGTGATGCGAAGAGAAAGCTCTGTACGTATATGTGGAAGGCCACTCTTATGAATGGTGATATTGTTTTTTTTACCAAATTCATCTGTAATGGCCAGAATATTATTTACAACACCGATCCTTTCTTTCGAGGCCATTATGTCTTTTTGAATACGAACACCCATCATCCATGCATTGGTATTGGGATTGTATAAAAGATTTTTATAAAAAGGAAGACTTAAAAACCTGGCAGCACCACTATCCACTTCTGCTTGAGTAAGAACTCTGTCTGCAAAAATGGTATCTGCTACCAATTTTTCTGTTTCAGGAATTTTAATAAGACCAACGGCTGTTGGAACAGCCAGCACATCATCCACACCTTTTGCCTTTTTCAATTCTCTTTGTAAGCCGGCATAAGCATTAAAAGTTTTTTCCTCAAACATTTTGTCGGTTTGTATACCGAGTACCAGCAGGTTTCCATCTTCACCAAATTTTTTTCGAAACTCCTGGTAAGATTTGTATTTGGGATTATCGATCGGTATGGCCCGGGCAAAATCATAACTCAACTGTACTTTACTGGCCTGGTACGCCATAAAGCCCGTTATCACTGCCAAACTAATAAGGAGAGGGATTCGATTTTTAAGAATAAACTGACCAAGCCTTTTCCACATAAGTATATATAATAATAAAGCTGCAAAGAAACGTAAAAAACCTCAATGGTCTGTTGCCGTGTTTGCAATACTTTTGAGAAGTGAAGTATTGTTTTTTTATAGCATTTCAGTGTTGGTATTTTATTGCTTTTTCTCAGGCACCAATTCCCCCGATTGGGGAATGGCGGGAACATTTACCTTATAACAGTGCAATAGATGTAACAGCAGGAAATGGAAAAGTTTTTTGTGCCACCCCGTACAGTTTATTTTCTGTAACGGTTGATAAGAATGAAATAGAAAGATATAGCCGTGTTACGGGCTTGCAGGAAACTGGCATCAATGCCATACAGTATGATCCTGCAAACAACAAATTATTTATTGCCTACAGTAATAGCAATATTGATATTATTTACCGGAATGATATTTATAATGTGCCGGATATAAAACGTTCTGCTATTATCGGCGATAAAAACATTTATAATATTTATCCTTTTGCCAAAAATTATTATCTCTCTACCGGTCTTGGTGTAATTATAATTGATGGAGAAAAATATGAGGTAAAAGATTCCTGGTTTATTGGGAATGGAGGAGGATTCGTAAAAGTAAATGGCTTTACCAGTGATGGTAGTTTTTTTTATGCCGCTACCGAACAAGGATTAAAGAAGGCTGCAATCAATTCTCCCAATCTTGCTAATTATAATATTTGGCAAACAGTAAGCGGCACTATTGGATTATCACCTGGTGCTTGCAAAAATGTTTTTACTATTCAGAATAAAGTGGTGGTGGAGAAAAATGATTCTTTGTTTGTACAAAACGGAATTAACTGGACGTTGCTATATACGGATGGCTGGCCTTTTGTTAGCAGTAATGCCACAGAAAATAAAATTCAACTTTGTGAAAGACAAGCAAACGGTATAAGCCGTGTGATAATATTGAATAGCGATGGAACTGTTTCCCGAACATTAGCAAATGTGGCAGCTATTTCTTTTCCAAGAAAAGCAATTCTGTTTAATAATGATCCGTGGGTAGCTGATCAGTTTGCCGGCTTATCACACTTTGGTGCCGGGCTTTCTTATGAGAATTACAAACTCAATTCTCCGGAAGGATTGGCAAGTGGAGAAATGGTTGTTTACAATAATGTTTTTTATGCAACAGCAGGCTCGGTAAATGATGCCTGGAATTATCAATACAATGGTGATGGAATTTATGTTTTTAAAGAAGGAAGCTGGAATAACATCAACCGGTATAAATATGCCGCTATTGATACCTTGCTCGATTATGTTACAATCGCCATTGATAAAAGAGATGAAACTATATGGGCTGGTTCTTACGGCGGTGGATTGCTGCATATAAAAACTGGTCCGCAGTTTGAAATTTTTAAACAAAATTATTTAGGTGCTCCCCCCGGCGATCCTACCAGCTATCGGGTAGCAGGGCTTGCATTTGATGGCGAGAATAATTTATGGATTTCCAACTTCGGTTCTTTGCAGCCATTGAGGGTAAGAAAAAATGACGGAAGCTGGAAAAATTTTACACTGCCCTTTTCTTTATTTGAAAATGCATTGTCACAAATTATTATTGATGATAATAACTATAAATGGATAGTATCACCACTTGGTAATGGATTGATCTGTTTTGATCATGGTGCATCAATTGATAATACGGGTGATGACAGATGGAGAAAATTTGGGGCCGGCACTGGCAATGGAAATTTACCAAACAACGATGTGTTATGTATAGCAAAAGATAAAAGCGGATTTATTTGGGTTGGTACCGGCGATGGTATCGGTGTTATTCAATGTCCGGAGTTAGCATTTAGTAATCCGGTATGTGATGCTATATGGCCGGTGGTGCCCAATGGAAATTTTGCCGGTTATCTTTTTAAAGGGCAAGAAGTAAGAAGCATTGCAGTGGATGGTGCAGATAGAAAATGGGTGGCCACAAAGAATGGAGTTTTTTTAATTAGTGCATCTGGAGAAAAAGTTATTTACCAGTTTACTGAAAATAATAGTCCGCTACTAAGTAGTGATGTAAAAAAAATAACGATTGATGGAAAAACCGGTGAAGTATATTTTGCTACCGCAAAAGGTATTTGTTCTTTTCGTAGTACGGCTACTGAAGGTGGAGAAGTGAATGACGATGTGTTGGTATTTCCTAATCCGGTGCCGCCGGAATATGCAGGCTCTATCGGAATAAAAGGATTGGTAAATAATGCGGTGGTAAAAATTACTGAGCTGGATGGCAGACTCGTATATCAAACAAGGGCATTGGGCGGACAAGCCGTATGGGATGGAAGAAGTTATAAAGGCCAACGAATTTCCAGCGGAGTGTATTTGGTATTGATAAGTGATGATGGCAGAAAAGAAAGACTGGCGACAAAAATTTTCTTTATCAGTAAATAAATGCTATACAAACTTCATAAAACAAAAGGCATAGTGCTGCGTACGGTAAAGTATGGAGAGACAAGTGTTATCGTTACTATTTTCACTGAATTGTTTGGTGTGCAATCTTATTTGGTGAACGGAGTAAGAACTTCAACTAAAAAGGGAACGGGCAAAGGAAATTTATTCCAACCATCAGCTATATTGGATTTAGTGGTTTATCACAATGAATTAAAACACCTGAATAGAATCAAAGAATTTAAATGGGCTACTATCTACCAGCATATTTTATCGGATGTGCCAAAGAATGCTGTTGCATTATTTATGGTAGAGCTGCTCACCAAATGCCTTAAACAACCGGAAGGCAATCCCGAGCTTTTTCATTTTACGGAAGATTGCTTTTTGCACCTGGATAAAAGTAATGGTGCGGTAATGGCAAACCTGCCCTTGTTCTTTGCATTGCATCTTACTTATTTCTTTGGATTTAAAATGACAGACGACCATAGTGAAGAAAATTCTTTTTTAGATTTAGGAGAAGGAAGTTTTGTAGCAGAACAACCGCATCATCCCCATTTTTTAGAAGATAAAAAAGCAGCTATTACTTCACAATTATTAAAAGTGCAGCATCCCGAAGAACTGGCGGATATAAAACTTAATCATGATTTTCGCAGGCAGCTATTACATGTATATGAAATGTATTATGCATTGCATATACCCGATTTTGGAACGATGAAAAGCTTGCCGGTGTTGAGGGAAGTGCTGGGTTAAAGATCGAATGTAACTGACAACGGTGTGTGGTCGCTATGCTCAGCCCACTCTTCATAGCGTCCAATTTTAACTTCAACTATATTATTAGAAAAATCTGGAGAGGTGAAACAATAATCAATATGATATGGTTTGTCTTTATGACGATACATAAATAAAGTATTGTGTTCTTCTTTTCCTTGTTGCGCATTAAAAAATTTGTGATAAACGCTGTGAATATTATTAGCTTCTAAAAGTTTTACAACACTAGAGTGGTTTACTTTTCTTGGCAGGTTATCCCAAATAGTATTACTATTAAAGTCTCCAGCTATTATTACTTTTTTATCTTTTAATAAATCTTTGTAAAAATTAATCGCCTTCCAAACTTGTCCAATATACTGATAGCTTCTGTCTTGGGGATTGTTTGCCCAAACGGCTATAAGTATAAAATCGACTTTTCCTCCAGTTACCAGTAAGGGGAGAATTGTTTTAAAAGAGGGATTGTAAGTGTCTAGTAATTTAAATCTATAGTTACTGTATGAGAATACACCAAGACCCTTATTGGTATTTGCTCCTTCCCAAAAAATATCTGTTGGCAAAAGTGTTTCATCATTAAATTTTAATTTATCAGGATGCTCGCATTCAGGAATAATTACTATATCGGGTTGTTGAGAAAGAATCAAGCCTGCTTTTTTTCTAAAAGCCATATTACAATTCCAGGTAATAATTTTCACAACGGATTTTTTTAAATCTTAAACTAGTTTTTTCGATAACCCAAAAATAGGATCAAACAAATTGATACCGGGGTTTTTACTTCTTTCAAAACTTCCTAATTCGTTCTCCCATCCCAATGCTTTCGCTCCATTATTGGTTGCCCATTGCAAAATAGTTTCTAGCGGAATATGCGGAAAGTATTGCTGTATGCTTTGCATTTCTTTTGCAATACTCAATTGCCAGTTGCTGCTGTAGCTATCTGTGCCCAGTACGATGTGGCAATAATGTTTGATAAAAAGATCTATCGGTGGCACTTTGTTTTCAATATACAGGTTGGCATTGATGCAAATGCAGTACACTAATTTCAATCCGTTGCTGCTTGCATATTCATTAGCCCACACAATATCTTCTTCCGGCATAAAAGTATTATGAACAAGAAAAATAGTTTGCCCATTATTAAAGTAAGGCAACACAGATCTGATGCTGCTAATCCCGGTTATTGGAAATGGCGACTTATCCATTCCGAATATTTTAAAAAATTTCAAAAACTCTCCGCCACCTGTTTTATATAATTCATCTTCAGCCGGATGCTCCTGGTTATGAATGGAAATAATTTTATTTTTTGTGGCTTCATTTATCAACTCAAAAGTTTTTGGTGAAATGCTGTATGGTGAATGAGGTACAAGAGAGGTTTGATGTTTAAGGTTTGAGGTTTGAAGCTTGTCCTCAAGAGTGGTTGCAATTTTTTTATAATGGGTAAAACTTTCTTCTGCTTTTTGATCTGTAAAATTTAATACTTCCACAAAATTTTGCCACCGGATCTTGCTATTGCTTTTTACTTCGGCAGTATCGGTGGTATTTCCAATATCTCCAACGGCCACAGTGCCATTATCATACATTTCTTTTTCAGCTTTTATAATTTCTTCCCAAATTATCTCCGGATCGAAATCCCGTTTGGTAACGACGGAACATAAAAAATCAACCAGGCCTGTGTGGGGTGGTATTACATTTTTCAGGTGACTTAATTCCAGATGGCAATGGCAATTGATTAATCCGGGAGTTAATATTCCATCTGATTTCTGCACATCTTCGCCTGCATCTGTTATAGAAACAATAGCTTCTACCGTTCCGTCTTCATCCGTAATCAATACTTTATCATCTTCTAAAAAATGATAACCATCAAACAATTTATCCGCCTTGAATTTTAAATAAGCCATGAAGTGATTTCTTTTAACTTTGCTGCCCTTATTGAGGATAAAAATAAAGCATTACTATGTTAGACAGGCTGGAAGCCATAAAAGCAAGATTTGACCAGTTGGGAGTAGCTCTCACCAACCCGGAGATAGTTGGCAACAATAAAAAATTTACAGAGACCAGTAAAGAATACAGAAGTCTTGAAAAAATAGTGGTGGCCTACAACGACTATAAAAAAGTACTCGAGGATATTTCTTTTTATAAAGAAGCACTGGAAGGCAGCGATGAGGAAATGAGGGACCTGGCAAAAATGGAAGCTCCTGCACAGGAAGAAAAGAAAACGCAGATGGAGGCCTACATCCGCCAGTTGCTTATACCAAAAGATCCGCAGGATGAAAAGAATGCGATCATTGAAATAAGAGCTGGCACAGGTGGCGATGAAGCAAGTTTGTTTGCCGGTGATCTGTTGCGGATGTATATGCGGTACTGCGAAAGAAGGGGATGGAAAACGGCCCTGCTTAGTGAAAACGAAGGAAGTGTGGGTGGATATAAAGAAGTGCAACTGGAAGTAACGGGTGATGATGTGTACGGGACTTTGAAATTTGAAAGTGGTGTGCATCGGGTGCAGAGAGTTCCGGATACAGAAGGCTCGGGTAGAGTGCATACATCGGCTGCTACAGTGGCGGTAATGCCTGAAGCAGAGGAAGTGGATTTTGAATTGAACCCAGCCGATGTAAAAATGGAAACTGCCCGAAGTGGTGGTGCCGGCGGACAGAACGTAAATAAAGTAGAAACAAAAGTATTGCTGACACATATTCCTACCGGCACGGTGGTTGTTTGCCAAACAGAACGATCTCAATTAGGGAATAGAGAAAAAGCGATGGGGATGCTGCGTACAAGATTATTTGAGGAACAGGTAAGAAAACAGGAAGATGAAATTTCCCGGCATCGGAAAAGCCTGGTGAGTACGGGTGATAGAAGTGCAAAGATCAGAACTTATAATTTTCCGCAGGGAAGGGTTACCGATCATCGTATCGGTCTTACATTATATAATCTGGATGCAGTATTGAATGGCGACATCAATGAATTGATTGATGCATTGCAGTTTGCTGAAAACTCAGAAAAATTAACGAAGCAGAACTAACAATCTTTTTTCAACCGGTTACAACCTTTTTGTTACCTTTTCATACTTGATATTTTACTACATATTTTAAAAACTAAAACCTCAACAAATGCTCGATCAATTAATTGGCCTCGTAAAAAAATTTGCCGGTGATTCTATTGTAAACAACCCGGATATTCCCAACGAAAATAATGAAGAGGCAATGGCCGAAGCTTCTAATACTGTAGTGGGCGGATTGCAGAATATTTTAGCAGGCGGTGGTCTGCAAAGTATTTTGAATTTATTTTCTGGTGGAAACAAGTCGGGCACTTCCGGACTGATGCAGAACCCCATTGTGAATATGATGACTGGTCATTTTATGAAAAAGCTGATGAGCAAGTTTGGAATAAATAGCGGTGCTGCCAGCAATGTTGCCAGCAATTTAATTCCCAATGTTTTGAATGATTTGATTTCAAAAACCAAAGACCCGAATGATAATTCGATAGATCTGAATAGCATCATCAAATCATTAACCGGTGGTAATGTGCCAGTGGCAGAAACGGCAGCAGCCAACCAGGGCAACGGCGGTGGCTTTGATTTTCAGGACCTGTTAAATAAATTTACTGGTGGCGGCGGAGGAAACTCAGGTGGTGGCGGAGGATTTAATATCCAGGATATCATCAGTAAAGTAACGAGAGGGGCACAAGAAAATCAACAAAAGCAAGTGCAGCAAAATGAAAGCGGCGGTGGTGGTTTGCTGGATTTGATTAAGGGATTTATGAAGTAAGGCTAGAAAAAATTTATATGCAGCCGTCCTCTAAAAAAGGGCGGCTTTTTTTATTTTTAAGACAAATCCTTTTTTTTGGCATGAAATTTTGATAGTATAGTACGAAGCAGAAATGCTTGAATAAGTAAAGCTCTTTGTCAGTTGATTGTCAACTTTTTTTGAATTAAAACAAAAGAAAAGATTGTACAATTAGTATGTAATGCTTTGAGGCATTGCATCGTATATGTTGCAAACAGTTGGAAGTTTTACGAGAGGAAAGATTAGTGAAATTACCTGATTTGGGCTTTTAGACTTTCATTAACACAACAACATATACTACTGGCAGTAAATTTGCGTTATACTATTCGAAGATTAATATTTGAACTCATTATAAAGACAGTAAATTTTCTCATAAGCAGTTAGTTTTGGTTGCGACCCCTGTTTCTACAGGGGTCAATTTTTTTATATACTCCCAAATTTTTTTATGCTGTATAATACTCCAATTACACATCCTATTCCATCGGCAATAATATCTCCCACGTCAAACGAACGATTAGCTACCAGATCTCTTTGAACGAACTCCATACCAATGCCATAGGCAAAAGAAATCAAGGCAATAATGATGAAGGTTTGAGATAGTTTTGTTTTTAAAGATGCTTTATTTTTTATGGCCCAGCACCACAGTACCACCATTATTACGAACATTACAATATGCACCCATTTATCTGCCCATATTTTATCGAGCCAGTTATCTTTTGGAAATTCGCTGCCGGGGATGGTAAGTAAAATAGTGGAAATGATAAGCCAGACAATTGCCGGGATGATGGAGGGCTTTAATTTTTTCAAGGAGAATAATTTCGGCAATATTAAGCAAGATTTTATAGGAAGTATTTTTAGTTGCAGATTATATAAAAAGAAAGGGGCTCCAAAAGAAGCCCCTTGTTTTTAACCAACTATAGAACCAAAACTACTATAGCAATTGTAATACAATGCACTTACGGGAAAACCGAAGTATCAGATTGATAAAAACAAGGGGATTGTGAGATTAAAGTTTGCCCAATACATACAGGGTGCCTTCCGGTTTAGACACATCCGGCCTACCTTTCTTTTCTAATGTAATGGCAAATGCTTGTGCTGCCTGTGCCTTTTTAAGGCGATAAAGTTGCAGGGGCTTTTCTGTTATTTCTATAAGGCCCATATCTATTGGCTGGCCATCTAAAAAGGCCCAGAGTTGATATTGTTGATCAGAAGCCGGCTTCGGCATATTATTCACCATCAGGTATACATCATGTGATGTAGTATCCCAATATACGGTAGCATATGATTTAGGCGAAGCTGGCTGTCCGCCCATCGCAGCCATCTTCATATTTGGATTTGCCTGAAGCACCTGGATATCTTTCTTCAGATCATTCAACTCAGCAAAAGTGTTATTGTAATTATTTTCAAGATTTTTATTCTTGTCAGACAAAGTAACATTCCAATAGACACTACCAGCTAATAAAAGTAAACAAGCTGCTGCGGCATATTTAAACCAATTAGTAGCTTTTGGCGCCATTTGTCTTACCGGTGCTGTTTGTATAGGTACAACAGGGGCTTCAAAATTTATGTTGCTGAATATTCTGTTCTTCAAATCTGCCGGTGGGGCAATAGCATATTCCATCGCCTGTTCTTCAAGGCTTATTTCAAAAGCATTTCTTGCCTCCAGTACTTCGGGATATTGCTCACACATTTTCTCAAACTCTCTTCTCTCTTCATCAGAAGCAAGTCCGAGCACATAGCTCTCTGCAATTCCACTTGATATGTATTCCTGAATGTTCACTTAATTATTGAATCATTGTTCTTAACTGTGTCAAAGCACTGCGTATTCTTGTCTTTACTGTTCCCAATGGTATATTCAGTGCTTTCGAAATTTCTTCATGAGTAAAACCCTGGAAGTATGACATGTCTACTAAAATCCTTAAATCACCTTTCAATCTTGTCAATACTTTTTTCAATCCTACATCATCTATTGTTGGTCCGGTTACGGCACCCATTATCTCTCCACTATCTGCTATTGGCTGGTTTTTTTGTGAATCTCTGAATCCTTTCGATCTCACTTCATCAATAGAAGCATTCCTAGCTATATTCAGCATCCAGGTAAATAGCCTGCCTTTTGTAGAATCATAACTATCAATCTTTCTCCAGATGTTTACAAATACATTTTGTAATACATCATTGGCTATTTCTTTATCTGTTACTATGGCGTTAACGATACCATATAAGGATCCAGAATAGTTGTCATACAAGTAGCTGAATGCACTTTCATTGCGTTGCTGCAATAAACTCACCAGCTCCTGCTCGCTGTATGTTGTCTTGGAATTCAATTAATTGGTTAAGATACAATGAATATTAAAAAACAATTGCATCGGATTTAGTTACGGAATACGATGATTATTAGATTTAAGCAACTACAGAATTGTAACCCGTAGCATCTAAAAGAGCTGCTACATCTTCAGCATTATCAACGGTCATTTTTACCATCCAGCCTTCGCCATAGGGATCGCTGTTTACTAACTCTGGTTCATTAGCCAGGTTAGCATTAAGCTCAGTAATAGTTCCACTTACTGGTAAAAAAAGATCTGATACAGTTTTTACTGCTTCTACTGTTCCAAATATATCTCCTGCATGTAAAGCTTTGCCAATGGATTCTACTTCTACATAAACAATATCACCCAACTCACCCTGCGCAAAATCAGTAATGCCGATAGTAGCTACATTTCCTTCTAGGCTTACCCATTCATGGTCTTTGGTATAACGAAGATTTGCTGGAATATTCATAATCAGTGCTTTTGCTGCAAACCTAAGGGAATTCCGCCATAAAAAAAGTAGCTGTTAATCCCTTTTTGGTCAAACTTTTATGGCAATAATAAAAATTTTTCACCGAATTTTTTATGCCGTTCATGCCAGCTTTTACACCATTGAAAGGATATAGGCTTTACAATTCTATGACATAGAATATCTTTGCTTTCCTAATCAAAAAGAGTATTGAATATGAGAAAGTTAGTTTCATTTTTTGCCGGTTTTTTAGTGATGGCAACGATCGCAAATGCACAACAAATAACCGGTGTGGTAAAAGATCAGCAGGGAAAAGGTTTGGAAAAATCTACTGTTTCATTGTTGAATGCAAAGGATTCTTCTGTAGTAAAATTGGTGGCTACAGGTGATAATGGTCGCTATAGTATTATCAACAATAAACCGGGCCGTTACCTGGTAAGTGCATCATATGTTGGCTACATGCCTGCATACTCCCAGCCATTTGAAGTAGCAGGTGCTGGTGATGTAAGTGTGCCGGAGATTATGATTGCCAAAGCCAAAGGTGATTTGAAAGATGTAACTGTTACATCTAAGAAACAGATAATAGAAGTAAGGGCTGATAAAACTATTTTAAATGTGGAAGGAACTATTAATGCTATCGGAAACGATGCATTGGAATTGCTTCGCAAAAGCCCGGGAGTGATGATTGATAAGGATGACAACATAAGCCTGGCCGGTAAAAATGGTGTGCAGGTATTTATTGATGGAAAGCCATCACCATTATCCGGTGCAGATCTTTCTAATTATTTAAAAAGTCTTCAGTCTGCACAGATAGAAGCTATTGAAATTATTACCAACCCTTCGGCTAAGTATGAAGCAGCAGGTAATGCAGGTATTATCAATATTAAACTCAAGAAAAATAAAAGTTTTGGTACTAATGGTTCTGTAAGTGCAGGATATGTGCAGGGCATTTATCCCAAATACAATGGCGGGTTAAATCTTAACTATCGCAACAAGAGCATCAATATGTTTGGGAATTACAACTACAACAATGGTATCAACCTGATGCAGTTTAATTCCCGCAAAGAACAATTTGATACCCTGTTTGAACAAAGCAATACAATAAGGTTTAAGAATAATACACATGGCTTTAAAGCTGGCCTGGATTATTTCATCAATAATAAAAGTACCATTGGTATAGTGGTGAATGGCAACCTTGCTAACAATGATTTTACCACAGCAGGCCCTATGTATTTTACTTACATGCCTACCGGTCAATTGAACAGAATATTGCAGGCTACTAATACCAACGATATGCAACGGGATAATGTGAATACGAATATTAACTATCGCTATGCAGTTACCAGCGGTGCTGAATTAAACATTGATGCCGACTATGGAACTTTTAAAATCAGGTCTAATCAATATCAGCCCAATTATTATTATCAGCCTGATGGTGTAACAGAGATCAGCCGTGTTATTTACAATATGATTTCTCCAACGGATATCGACCTGTTTTCTTTTAAAACAGATTATGAAAAAAATTATAAAGGCGGAAGATTAGGTATTGGTGGTAAAATTGGTATTGTAAGCACAGATAATGACTTTCAACGTTTTGATGTGTACAATACTGGTAATGTAAAAGATACTGCTAAAAGCAATCGCTTTGGTTACAAAGAAAATATCAACGCCTTGTATGTAAACTATAATAAGCAATTGAAGAAAGGAATAATGGTGCAGTTTGGTTTGCGGGCTGAGAACACTCACTCAAGAGGAACTTCTACCGGCTTTAAAAAAGAAACAACTTCCTGGAAAAATTATGACTCTACTTTCAAAAGAGATTACACAGATGTTTTTCCAAGTGCAGCGGTTACATTCAATAAAAACCCGATGAAGCAATGGACTATTTCATATAGTCGCAGAATTGACAGACCGGCTTACCAGGATCTAAATCCCTTTGAATTCAAATTGAATGAATACACCTTTATGAAAGGTAATACTGAACTGCGGCCGCAATACACTAATAGCATCGGCATTACCAATGTATATAAGTACAGGCTTACTACGGTATTAAACTATAGCCATGTGAAAGACATCTTTGCGCAGATTCCAGATACAGTAGATAAGACAAAAGGATTTTTGACAAAAAGAAATCTTGCCAAACAGGATATCATATCACTCAATATCAGTTATCCTTATCAGTATAAATGGTATAGCTTCTTTGCTACTATGAATACGAACTACTCACATTATGAAGCTGATTATGGTGGTGGCAATCGTAAAGTAAATCTGAAAGTTTTTGCACTTACTTATTATATGCAAAACAGCTTTAATCTTGGTAAAGGCTGGAACGCAGAGTTGAGTGCCCTATATCTTTCTCCATCCGTGTGGCAGGGAGTTATTAAATCTGAAAGCATGGGTTCTATAGATGTGGGAGTACAAAAAACATTATTTAAAGGAAAGGGAACATTGCGGGCCGGTGTGAGTGATGTATTCAGAACAATGCAGTGGGGTGGTACATCAGATTTTGCTGGAGTAAAAAGCAGGTTCAACGGCAATGCTGAAATGCAACAGGTAAAAATTAATTTCAACTATCGCTTTGGTAGTAATTTGGTAAAAGCTGCAAGACAACGTAAGTCTGCCATTGAAGATGAAAAGAAAAGAGCAGAAGGTGGCGGACAGGGAATGGGACAATAATATTTTTTCTTTATAAATGGAAAAGGTGTTGCACAACTGCAACACCTTTTTTTTATTTAATACGTTAAAAGAATTTACTATCTCTCAAACCGAATGTAATAATCATCAAGTGGATCTTTAAGAATAAAATGGTTGTCATTTATTTTGAAAACACTGTATTCCCAATATTCGGGATCGGGTAAGTTTTGCGCATCAAATTCAAAGATCAGGATCAATTTACTGGTAGTGCCATTATAACTATAAGCCCCGGTTAAAGAATCACCATAATTATCCAGTGGCTGAAAAACAAATTGGCTACAGGTGCTGCTAAGAAAATTCAGGTATTTGTCTGTTTCCAAATTTTTATAATCAAATGCTCCGTTAATAGCAAAACGAATATTGTTTTTTGTGTACCTGATTGAATCACTCACAATAGGTGTGAAGCCTAAAAAAAGTGCATCGTCAGCTAATGCAGGCGGATTTTGTGTTTGGTCACAGTAGTAGCCATCACCTTGTGCAGTCCATTTATTATAGATCAGCGTATCAACATTTTGTCTTACTCCATTTACAAGATCCCACGAAGAAGTTATTTTAAAATCATTTTGCAACCAGCCATTATTTGTTCCGGCACCAAGACTTGATACATAGATACAGGTAGTAACAGGCTGACCAATATTTCCCAAAGAATCATAAGGGCAATAAGTAACACAAAAAGTATCGGGCACATTTATATTTGGCGGCAAAACAATTACAATAGAACTATCCGCTGTTCCGGAATTGATACGATAGGTAAGACCTGGTCTCCTTGGTTTAATAGAACGGCCTGCAATATGCCGTGGTTTTGAAAAATCTATTTTAAAATATTGTCCGGCACCGGGTATACCAATATAATAACCGGCAACTGTGCCAGCAGTTATTTCAGGTTTTATAATTGCATATCTGCCGGCAACTGCTAATACTGTTGGATTAATAGTAGGATCGATGGCAGGCATATTACCTGTTGGTCTGGGAGGAATACCTGTGGTACGGGTACCATGCCATACTTTTAATGCAGCAGAAAGTTTAGCCGGATCTTTTGATGATACCGCCGGTGCTGGTGGCAAGGTGCCATCAACTTCCCGTTGGCAGGAATTAAAAATGATGAGTGATAATAATAATAATACAAAGAGTGGGAGGGAAAAAATTCTCATAACATTGTTTTAAGGTTAACTAAATATAAAATCAGAAAACCATAATTCCATAAAAACAGTGTTAAAAAATTAAAATAAACTACATATTATTTCCTTTTACGCTTTATCAATTTGGCTTTAAAAATTCTTACATCTTCAATTGGCCTGTTCCTATCCGTTGCTTTACTGGTTTGTACTCCGGCTATTTTATCAATCACATCAATACCTTTTACCACTTCTCCAAATACTGTATAGTTCATATCAAGGTGTGGCACCCCACCAATTGTTTTATACACTTCCCGTTGATATACTGGTATTTTTCTTCCTTTCAGCCTGTAAGTTTCTACTGAATCCAATCCGGCATCAGTAAATATTTTTCCTTGTGTTAGATAAAATTGGCTACCGCTGCTTGCTTTTTCAGGATTCTCATTATCGCCTTCCCTCGCTGCTGCTATTACACCCTTCTTATGAAATAAACTTCTACGAAACTCAGCCGGCACTTTATAGGAAGGGCTTCCCATTCCCAATGGAATACCGGCGGCTGCATTTTTGCTATTAGGATCACCACCCTGTATCATAAAATTATTCATCACCCGGTGAAAAAGTAAACTATCGTAAAAACCAATCTTTACCAGTTTCAAAAAATTATCCCGATGCAATGGTGTAGAATCAGATAACCGTACTACAATATCTCCGTAGTTGGTTTGCAGAAGCACATCTTTCTTTCTATCTTTTTTAGAAACAGTAGAATCTTTTTGTGCAATTATAAAAATGGAAGCTAAAAGAAATGGAATTAGAAGAATTATTTTTTTCATACAGCGTATAATCTGGTTGGTTATAAAGAATGAGTGTCAAAATATAATAAAACATGGTCTTTGATAAAATTTTCCTGTTCAATGGCATTCATATCAGGCATTGCTTTTAGTTGTTTAAAATGTGGCCACCCATCTGTATCCACACTTTCCAGTTCGTAAAAACCACTTTGAGAAAGAAGACTGCATACTGCAATATGCATCAGGTCTTGTTTTTGTTCTTTGGTAAATTTTTCTTTTATATCACCAAACTCCTGAACACCTATTAAAAAAAGTACCGTCTCCAGGTCAGGCTTTTTGCCAAACCTTTCTACCAGTTTAGCTTCCAGATTCCACCATCGTTGTTGCAGATCATCATTTCCTATCATAGCTGCAAAGATAAGTGTGATAGCCAGTTCCTAATTGCACCTTGTGCCTTCTCCTTTATCTTTGCGACAAATAGAAAATAAAATGTTGCAGCTTCAGGTATTACGTCAAAATCCGCAGGAAGTAAAAGATAGATTAGCGGTAAAAAATTTTGCTGAACCACAATTGGTGGACACCATTATTGCATTAGACGAAGAAAGAAAAAAATTACAACTTGATTTTGATACCAATCAGGCAAAAGTAAATAGTGCTTCCAAAGAAATTGGAATGCTGATGGGCAAAGGACAAAAAGAGGAGGCTGATAATCGTAAACTGGAAGTTGCTTCATTAAAATCAACATTGCAACCCATTACTGAAAGACTTGCTGTGGTTGAAAAACAATTGCAGGATGAATTAGTAAAACTTCCTAACCTGCCGGCAGCAGAAGTGCCGCCAGGAAAAACACCAGCCGATAATGTAGTAGTAAGAGAAGGTGGAAGAAAACCACAATTGTATGCCGGTGCTGTCCCGCATTGGGATTTGATAAAAAAATATGATATCGTAGATTTTGAAACAGGTGCAAAAATTACCGGTAGTGGCTTTGCATTATTCAAAGGCAAGGGTGCCAAATTGCAACGGGCATTGATTCAATATTTTTTAGATTTTAATACTGCTGCTGGTTATACAGAGTACCATCCGCCTTTTATGGTAAATGAAGCATCTGCTTTTGGTACAGGACAATTGCCGGACAAAGAAGGCCAGATGTATCATATGCCGGAAGACAAATATTTTATGATACCAACATCTGAAGTGCCCATCACTAATATTTACAGAGATGAAATGGTGAAAGAAGAAAATCTTCCCATAAAGATGACGGCCTATTCACCCTGCTTTAGAAGAGAGGCAGGAAGTTTTGGTAAAGATGTTCGGGGATTGAATAGGGTTCACCAGTTTGAAAAAGTTGAGATTGTTCAGTTGGTGCATGCAGATAAAAGTTATGAAGCATTGGATGAAATGGTGAAGCATGTAGAGAAATTATTAATCAGTCTTGAACTACCTTACCGCATTTTAAGATTATGCGGTGGTGATATGAGTTTTGCCTCTGCTATTACCTACGATTTTGAAGTGTACAGTGCTGCGCAGGATAAATGGTTGGAAGTAAGTTCTGTTTCTAATTTTGAAACATACCAGAGTAATAGAATGAAAATTCGATTTAAAGATGCCAACGGTAAATCTCAACTGGTGCATACACTCAATGGAAGTTCATTGGCATTGCCAAGAATTATTGCTTGCCTGTTGGAGAATAATCAAACAGCAGATGGAATTAAAATTCCCAAAATTATTCATTCTTATTTCAAAGAAGAGAGTATCAATTAAATTTTCTGCATAAAAAAATCCCCCCGGTTCAAACGGGGGGATTTTTTTTAAATAATTTTCAGTACTTATTATGGCTGCGCAAAACTATTTCTTGCACCACCAGTGGCAAATACAGCCAGCATTCTTGATTTTTGTCCGGCGCTGAACATATACATACAAGCATCATCTGAATAGTCCATATAGTTCATCGTCATTTCTACAGGAGTACCTGCACAAGTACTTAAATGACCAGCAGCAGGACAACCATAGTTAGCAGTATTATGCGTAGGAGTATCTCCAACCTGGTCGTTTCCACAAGTAGCATCTCCCCAAATGTGGCGAAGGTTTAACCAATGGCCCACCTCATGTGTAGCAGTTCTTCCTTTATGAAAAGGAGCTGCAGCAGTTCCAGTTCTTCCGGTTGCATTGTCATCCAACACCACACCATCTGTAGCAGCACTGCCACCAGGAAATTGTGCATAGCCAAGTATGCCACCACCCATATTGCAAACCCAGATATTTAATTTAGTAGCAGGACTTGTTGGAGCAATTCCTTTTGCACTTTTCTTCATCGCATCATTGGTACTCCAGCTTACTGTATTAGTGCTTCTTCTGTTTACAGCATCTAATACGAATGTAACTCCTATGTTTCCGGATTTTACGGAGTTATAAGTGCCAGTAAGATTGTAATCCGCATTGGTAGCAGCAAAATCTTCATTTAATACATCCACCTGTGATTGTAACTGGGTCTGCGATACATTTTGCGCAGCAGTTCTGTATAATACATTAAAGACAACTGGTATTTCAATAGTGCCATTAGCTAATAAGCGATAAGCATCTGGATTGGCAATTACCCGTTGTGTAAATTCTTCTATGTCATTCATCCGCTGGCGAAGAGATGGATCAGCATCCATCTGAGCTTCCAGTACATCATGGGATGAACATTGGCGTTGAGTGGCTGTAACCGACTCTTCATTTTCCGGCAAACCTTTTTCATCAGAGGAGGATTTGTTACATCCTGTAATCAGCAAAAAGCCTGATGCAATCAATACAAGAGATTTTTTCATAAATACTTTGAGTTTTAGTGATAGTAAAAAATGACTTAGCAATTTATTCGATTTATTTTTTTAAAAGAACAAAGACTAAACTTTTATTTTTATAATTCGTCAAATCGGCACAAACCAGCATTCATTATGGGATTTTTACGGTACGAAAAATGATTTTTATGCGATTATCACTTCCTCTTCTCTTTTCAATTGTAGGTTTAATGTCATGCCAGAAAAAATCGTTGCCGGTTATTAGTGAAAGAAAAACAGAGCCGCCGAAAATATTATCTGTCTATCCTCCACCAGGTACAGTGGTGCCAGATACTCTGCAAGGCAAACAAGTTTTTATCAATCGTTGTAATTATTGTCATGGCTTACCAGAGCCAATGCAATTTTCTATTGCAAAATGGGAAGGCATTTTGGAGTTAATGATTCCCCGTGCAGGAATACGACAGGAAAATGCCGTGCATGTAAGAGCTTATGTGCTGGCGAATGCAGCTAAGTGATTAGAAATATTCTTTTTAATTCTTCTATTCATTACATAAAACCAGGCTGGCGGTACTAAGGACAAAAGCATCATACCCGGATAGCCGGTTGGCATTTGCGGCGCATCATGATGGTGGCGAAGCACCTGGGTATTTTCGGCTGGCCATATAATGATGATCTGAATGCCTGCTTAGTTCAAATAAAAATAACCGGCCGAGTACATGATCGCTGTTCCAACTATGTGCCGGCATTGCTCTTTCATATTTTCCATCGCCGGTAGCTTTTCGTTGCAGTCCATAATGTTCAATATAATTTACGGTTTCAAGCAACAGTATGCCCATGGCAGCAGCTATTATAAAGTATAACATTACCAGCCATCCAAATACAAAGAATATCAGGGAAAGAAAAGCAAGCTGTATAAAAGTGAATTGTACCATTTCATTTTCAAGAGAAAAGATGGGTTTCTTCTTTTTCTTCATTTCATCAATGGCAATATGCCAGGCACTTATATAGCTGAAGATAATAGTGCGGAAATAAAATAGATAAACAGGCTCACCATATCTGGCACTGCTGGGATCTTCTGGTGTGGCCACTCTTTTATGATGTCCCTTATTATGCTCGGTAAAAAAATGCATGTATAAAGATGTAAGCAATAGAGCCTTAGCCAAACCTTGCTCAAACTTATTTACCCGGTGCCCAAGTTCATGCCCAACATTAATACCAAAAGTGCCGCATAGCAATCCCATTACTGCAATTCTTCCTGCCAGATCATACCACAGAAGGTTATCGTTTTTTATGCCGTCTAAAAATTCATATAAACCAACGTATTGAAAAATGACTACCATATATAATAACACATCATAGCTTTTATTTTTTTTCGCCAGATCTTCTTCAGTAGCATTCATGTTGGCGGCATCTGGTTTTATAACTAATTCCAACAGTGGAATAATAATCCAGGCAATCATCATCGGTACCCATACTATCCAGCCCGATGAATTAAAAGAACGGAGTGCCCCGATAAAAAAAATAAAAGGAATAAGATATTTAAGTGCTTTCAACTGCGTTGTATTAATAATTTATAAATATAAAAATATCTGGCTGTTTTATTCGTTTTAAAAATATAGTTTGATCATTCTTCTTTATTAAACCATCGTTGTTAAGAACAGTCTTACAACAACTTACAAAAACAAAACATTAGCCTCATGTCTTTAACCAATCAGTTAAAAAATCAACACCTCATGTGGCGGGCAGGCTTTGGTGCCGCTGTGGAGCAAATTCCTGATCTTTCAAAATATACCCCAACCCAATTTTACAAGGCGTTGGTAAAAGCTTCCGACAAAAAACCGCAATATATAGATGTGGCTGATGACTATCTCAAAGGTCTTTTTATGGGAATAGAAGAAGTGGGACGGCAGCAAAAAAAGGAATTGCCGGTGGAAGAAAAGAAAAAAATTCAACAAAAGAACAGGCAGGGTGTTCGCAATCTCAATATGTACTGGATGCATGAAATGGTTAACACTGCATCACAGCTTCGGGAAAAAATGGCTTTCTTTTGGCATGGGCATTTTGCCTGCCGCAACCTCAATGTCTTTTATCAACAGGGATTATTAGATGTGCTTCGCAGAAATGCATTGGGCAATTTTGGAACAATGCTAAAAGAAGTTTCAAAATCTGCAGCCATGCTTAATTTTTTAAATAACCAGCAAAATAAAAAAGGTCATCCTAATGAAAATTTTGCCCGGGAAGTGATGGAGCTTTTTACATTGGGCAGAGGCAATTATACCGAGAACGATGTAAAAGAAGCAGCAAGATCATTTACAGGCTGGAGTGCTAATATCAAAGGGGAATTTCAGTTTCGAAAATTTCAACATGATTCCGGAAGTAAAACATTGCTGGGAAAAACGGGAAATTTTGGAGGCGAAGAAGTACTGGATATTTTATTGAACGAAAAACAAACCGCAAAGTATGTCACTCAAAAAATTTATAAATTTTTTGTAAATGATAATGCAGATGCTGCTAAAATAAACTGGTTGGCGGATAGGTTTTATAGCAATCAGTACGATATTGGTAAACTGATGGAAGACATTTTTACCAGCGATTGGTTTTATGATGAAAAAAATATTGGTGCAAAAATAAAATCGCCGGTAGAATTGCTGGTGGGCATACAGCGAACATTGCCAATGAAATTGGAAAATGAAGAAGCATTAATGATTTTGCAAAGAGTATTGGGCCAATTATTATTTTATCCTCCTAATGTGGCCGGATGGCCCGGAGGTAAAAACTGGATAGACAGTTCCTCCCTGATGATGCGAATGCGGATCCCCAAATTGATAAATGATGTGGATGTGATGAATGTAAAGCCGAAAGATGATGATGATACAATGATGGGAATGAAAGACAATAATGAACAAATGAAAGATGGTAATAAAGGCGGTGTAAAGCAAGCCGGAGACGGTTATGCTGGTATGAGGCGTCAACAGATAAATGCCAATGTGGATTGGAGCCAGTATATAAAGTGTTTTGAAATGATACCAAGGGAAAACCTGGGCGAAACTATTTCAAAAACATTATTGCAGGTAAAATCTGGTGTAACAATGGATATTATTAAAAAGTATGCTGATGAAACTGGCAGGGAAAATTTTGTAAGAACAGCTACCCTGCAAATAATGAGCACACCGGAATACCAGTTATGTTAAATATTCATCCGAAGTAAAAGTTTTTTTATATGGTTATTAAACGCAAAGAATTTATTCAAATTGGTTCACTGGCCACAGCTTCTATGATGCTGCCAAAATTTTTGAAAGCATTTGAAGGAAGAGCCATGGTGCCACTGGGAAATAAGGTGGTAGTAATACTTCAGCTAAGTGGTGGTAATGATGGACTGAATACAGTGATACCGGTAACAAATGATTTGTATTACAAAGCAAGACCAAAATTGGGCATTGCAAAAGACAAAGCCTTGTCGATAACTGATGAAGTGGGACTGCATCCTGCATTAACAGGATTTAAAGATTTATATGATGATGGAAGCCTTGCTATTTTAAATAATGTGGGCTATCCAAATCCTGATCGTTCACATTTCCGCAGTATGGACATTTGGCATACCGCCAGCCAGAGTACAGACTATTGGACCAATGGTTGGGTAGGCCGCTATCTTGATGCACAATGCCATGGTTGTGATAAACCAACACAGGCGATAGAAATTGATGATGTACTTAGTCTTGCATTGAAGGGAGAAAATATGAAAGGCATTGCAGTAAAAGATCCGCGGAGATTATATGGCACGGCCAATGAAAAATTCTTTAGAGATGTGATGAAAAATCATAAAGATGAAGCGGGGGACCAGCCGGTTGATTATTTATATAAAACTATGGCCGAAACTTTATCCAGTGCGGATTATATTTTTCAGCAAAGTAAAATGCATCCGACGAATGCAGAATACCCAAAAACAGAATTGGGCACCAGTTTAAAAACAATTGCATCATTAATTTATTCCGAGATCAATACAAAAGTGTATTACGTTTCGCTGGGTAGTTTTGATACACATATCAACCAGGGAGCACAGCAGCAGCGGTTGTTTACAGAAATGAATGATGCCGTAAAATCGTTTGTAAAAGATCTGAAAGCACAGCATCGCTTTGATGATGTAATGCTCTTCTCCTTCTCAGAATTTGGAAGAAGAGTGGCACAGAATGCCAGTAATGGTACTGACCATGGTACAGCCAACAATATGTTTTTAATAAGTGGCGGATTAAAACAAAAAGGTGTGTTGAATGCGATGCCTGACCTCAGCGATTTGAATGAAGGAGATCTTAAGCACAACGTAGATTTTAAAAATGTGTATGCTACTATTCTAAATAAATGGCTGAAAGCTGATGATAAGTCGATACTGGCAAAGCAGTATGAGTATATGAATTTTATATAAATTTTTTGAGTGTGAAAGAATTGACGTTTTTTTGGAAGGTGTCAACTCTAAAACAGCAATGCCTCCGTAAGTCGGAGGCATTGCTGTTTAGTACTGTCTTTTATAAACTCTTTTTGTTTTTTGTTGCAATCCGATATAACACATATCCCATCAATGCAAAGAAGGCAACACCCAGCCATTTGTATCCTTCTGCTCCCAATGAATTGGAAATTCCATGTTCTGCATTTACATTACCAAGTTGTGAATTCACACTAGGGATAGATGAAAGAATGGCGACCAATACTCCGGCCAATGCACCACCAGCCACAAGTCCGGTTGCAAATAAATTACCTTTACCTAAATCTTCTTCCTCTGGTGCTACTACAATGTTTTTCTTTTTCTGTCTCCATTCTACAATGCCTCTTATAGCACCGCCAATGAAAATAGGAAGAGTAGTTGATAACGGCAGGTAAATACCAATTGCAAAACTCAATGCTTTAATGCCGCAAAGTTCTACCACTATTGCGATGAATACTCCTACCAATACAAATTGCCAATCTAGGTTAAAAGATAAAATACCTTTAATTAATGTGGCCATTAGAGTTCCTTGTGGTGCAGGATAAGTATCAGTACCAATTGCATGTTCAATACCTTGTGCTGCCATAGCCGCAGTTGGAGTATCCAGTATTTTAATAGTGGCACCAATTGCTAATGATGAAACAATGGCTCCAACAAACAAAGCGATCTGTTGATTTTTTGGAGTGGCGCCAACCAGGTACCCGGTTTTTAAATCTTGCGAAGTAGCACCAGCATTTGCTGCCGCAATACAAATCATTCCACCAACTACCAATGCCATTGGCTCATAAAAATGGCCTGTCCATTTTACTGCAATAAATATCAGACAGGTTCCCATCAATGTAGCAATCGTCATACCACTGATAGGGTTATTGGATGAACCGATAATGCCAACTATTCTTGAAGAAACAGTAACAAAGAAAGCTCCGAAAATGATAACTAATAATCCTAACAATAATTTGCTACCAATATTTGCACCAGGAATTAGTGTATTAGGCATTAAAGCAATAACTGCTAATAATACAAGGCTGCCAATACCTACTACTTTCATGGAAAGATCTCTTTCTGTTCTTGGCACATTTACTTCCGTAGCAACACCATCTTTTTTTAATGAACCAATACTTCCTTTAAAAGATGAAATGATAGTGGGAATAGTTTTTATCAAAGTGATAAAACCACCTGCTGCAACTGCACCTGCACCAATTTGGCGAATGTATGCACGGTAAATAGCAGATGACCAATCATCAAAACCCTGCGTGGCAGGATTCCATCCACCGGGGCCACCGGCTGTATTTAAATCTTTTAAATAACCAAGCTTAGCTAATTGCGCAGCAATAATATCACCATTATCATTTAATAAACTTGCAAGTAGTGGAGTAAAAACAAACCAGCTCAATACACCGCCTGCTACAAGCACACCTGCAATCTTTGGCCCGATAATATAACCTACACCAAGGTATTCCGGAGTTATTTCCCCACTAACTCTTGCTGAAGGAAAAACTTTATTGGTCTGCCGGGTAAAAAAAGCAGGAGCTTCTGCAATTACATGAAATATTTTTTGAAGAGTGGCATAGCCAAATGCAAAGCCTAATCCCATAAATGCGGTCTTTGCAAAGTCACCCCCCTTTTCACCTGCTTTTAGTACCGATGCACAAGCAGTTCCTTCAGGGTAAGGCAATGTGCCATGTTCTTTTACAATTAATGAACGACGAAGGGGTATCATCATCAATGTTCCCAATATACCGCCGAAGATTGCTAATATTAATATGGTGAAGTAATTGAAAAAATTAGCACTGCTTGGCTCACTCAAAAATAAAAACCCAGGTAGAGTAAATACAACTCCGGCAGCAATACTTTCTCCGGCAGAGCCAGTTGTTTGTATAATATTGTTTTCAAGAATGGTTGTTTTCAAAAAACGTCTGCCTAAGGTAATTGCTAAAACGGCAATGGGAATAGATGCAGAAACAGTTAGACCAGCTTTTAATGCAAGATAAACAGTAGATGCGCCGAAAATGATACCGAACAATGCCCCAGCCAGTATCGACTTAACTGTTAATTCTTTCATGTTAGTTTCTGAAGAAACAAATGGCTTGAAATTCGTTTGTTCTGACATAGCAATTGTGTTTTGTTACATGGAAGATAAGAAAAAAGGTGACGAATAAAATTCATCACCTTTCTCTTGTGTATAAAAAACAACAAGTTAATTCACCCCTTTTTCTTTCATTACTCTATTGAGCCATTTAAGGATAATAAATAAAAATACTGCTGCTGCGCCAAGCAATATAAAATTCAGCCAGAAATAATCCGCCTTGTTATCATACTCATCCCACTTACTGGCTAATATGCCACTCAGTTTATTGCCAATAGAAGTTGAAAGAAACCAGCCACCCATCATCAATGAGGTAATACGTACAGGACTGAGTTTTGAAACCAATGATAATCCCATTGGACTTAAAAACAATTCACCAATAGTGATTACACCATAGCTGGCTACTAACCACCACACACTTACTTTATCTGCACCGTTGTTACCAATTTTTACAGCTGCTATCATTACCAAAACTGATAATGCCGATATCAATAAACCAAATGCAATTTTTGTAGGAGTGGATGGCTCTTTTCCTTTTCGGCGAAGCCAGGTAAAGAATGCAACGATCAACGGCGTTAAAACAATTACCCAAAATGGATTGATAGATTGACTAAGACTGGGTACCCATGTTTTTACATATCCTCCATCTGTCACCGGATCTTTTTCAAGGTTCATGTTTTTAAAATAGGATGGATAGTTCCATTCAGTTACTTCTTTTCCATTCTCTTTTATTTTTCTGAATTGATGATCGAGTTTTGTGACAGAATCTTTTTTATAAAAAGCAGTATCCGTTAATTTCAATGTGGAAAGTATATCGCCACCTGCTCCACTTACATGTCTTTCTGTATAGCGGCTGGCCCAGGTGTTTAATGCAGAACCATTTTGTTTGAAGATGGCCCAGAATAAAATCACAACAGCGAAGATGGCCAGCATGGCCCCAATGGCAGGTCGTTCGTTTTTATTACTTCTAAGGTATAAAGAAGTATAGAAAACTAATACAGGTATGCAGGCAAAAATAAATGCATCGGTACTGTTGCTATCCAGCAGATAACCATTTCCTTTTATCAGCCACCCTATTGCACCAAAAACAATGGATGGAAGAATAACCAATAAAAGAATTTTTGATAGCGGCAAATCACCCGGTTGTAAGGGTTTGCGGGTATCATATTCTTTATAATGTTTTGTTCCGGCAATAAAAGTGATAACACCAATAAACATACCCACCCCTGCAGCAATAAAAGCAGCTCCCCATCCGGTAGTAGTATATAAAGCAGCACCAAAAAAATTACATATGAAGGCACCGATATTAATGCCCATATAAAAAATATTATAACCTTCATCTTTTTGATGCATATACTGCGGAGTAGAATATACATTGCCAAGCAGGGTAGAAATATTGGGTTTAAAAAATCCATTGCCGACGATAACAAGTGCCATGGAGATATATAACATTTGCAGGCTATGAATACTCATCAGGCAGTAACCGGCACCCATCATTAAGCCACCCATTATAATAGAACGGCGATAGCCGAGATAACGATCGGCTAATAAGCCGCCGAGAAATGGAGTAAAGAAAACAAGGGCTATGAAAGTGCCGTATAAACTGGCCGATTCTTTTTCATCCATATTAAATCCATCGGCTTTGTCTTTTAAATACAAAGTAAAAATGCCGATCATTAAATAATAGCCAAACCGTTCCCACATTTCAGAAAAGAATAGAAAGGGCAGAGCTTTAGGATGTTTCTTCCACATGACAGTTTTTTTAAGAGAGTAAGATAATAAACCTTCGGTAGAGAAAATAAAAAAAGGTAGCCTTGCGAGCCACCTTTTTTCTAAGCTGTTTATATGGATTAATCAAAGCCAGTTTTATCTTTTACGATTTTGTTCAGCGATTTAATTCTGGAATAAATCAATATACCACCGATAAACGCCGCAGCTACCAGTATCAGGAAGAATATTTTTTTATCAGTAAAGTCATCCCAGAAGCTCGTCATTACTCCGGCTACCTTACCGCCGATAGAGGTTGACAAGAACCATCCACCCATCATTAATGCAGTAAGCCGTGGTGGAGACAATTTTGAAACCAAGGATAATCCCATCGGACTTAGAAAAATTTCACTGATGGTAAAAATAAAATAGGTAATCCAAAGCCATATAGCGGATGCCTTATGAGTGTAAATTGAAGGCACAGACATTATAGCAAAAACCATAGCTAATGCGGACAGTCCGGAGATAAATAATGCCATTCCAAATTTTGACATGGTAGTTGGTTCTTTACCTCGGTTACGTAGCCAACTAAAGAATGGTACAAAAAATAAAGTAAGTAATACTATGAATAATGGATTGATCGATTGAAAGAGTTCGGTATTGGTAAGTTTTACATTAGCACCTCCGGGCCATTCACTTTTTGGAACATTTACAAAGTAAGGGTCTGGTCCCATTTCCTGCACCACTTTTCCGCTATCATCTTTTACTTCCCGCATGTATGGATCTAGTTTGTTCACTAAACGGGGACTATCATTTACTTGTTGCATGGGAAAGAGTGCACCAGTAACCTTGGCTGTTGTTGGAGAGGCTACCCGGTCTGTATGTTTTTCTGCCCATAGCGTAAGACCCGTTGCATTTTGATTATAGATAGTCCAGAAAGCAATTGCAATAGCAAAAATAAATAATAAGGCACCTATTCCTTTTTTGTCTTGTCCTTTTGCTTTTACCCATAAGGATACATAGAAAGCAATAATAGGCAGGCAAGCAAAAATGAAAGCATCATTAGCTTGTGTTCCCATAATAGGAGATCCTAAAACTTTTGTTGGAAGAAACCAACCAATTACTGCAGCAATGATGGCAGGTAAAAAAACAGTTGAGAATATTTTTGACAATGGCATGTCTTCTGCCTGCACAGGTTTTTTTACATCAGCTTCTTTTATGTCTCTGTTTTTTACAGAAATACCTAGTATTATTAATCCGATGATCAATCCAATACCTGCTGCAGCAAAAGCATAACCCCATCCATAGGCATTTCTTAAATAGGCGGCTACAAAATTGCAAATAAAAGCACCGATGTTAATACCCATATAAAAAATATTGTACGCATTATCTTTTAATGGTTTCAGATCTTCCCGGTTATATATGTTTCCTAATAGAGTAGAAATATTAGGTTTGAAAAAACCATTACCTACAATAATAAGTGAAAGGGAAATGAACATAGCTGTATCACCAGGCAATGAAAGTCCTATATAACCTGCTGCCATTAATATACCGCCCAGAAAAATAGATTTGATATAGCCGAGGTATCTATCAGCGATTAACCCTCCAATAAAAGGTGTTAAATAAACAAGTGCAATAAAACTACCGACAATGTCTGCGCCAATTCTCCCGGAAAAACCTTTTCCCCCGGTTGTACTATCTGTCATGTAAATAAATAAAATACCTACCATGAGGTAGTAAGCAAAACGTTCCCACATTTCTGTAAAGAACAAAACATAGAGGGCTTTCGGATGGCTGCCGGTTTTTGCAACTTGGTTCATACAAATTTTTTTAATTAATAATCAAAGTCCTTGTTTCGTTAGAGCAACCAAAATACAGAATTTTAATCACCCAAAAACTTTTCTGCAAATCTTTAGCGGATACACCCGATATTCGCAACGCATTAGAATCCAACAATAAAACCAAATATGAGAACACTTCTACTAGGCGCCGGCGGCAGAGAACATGCCATAGCTCACAAAATTTCTCAAAGTCCGCTTTGTGAAAAACTTTTTATAGCACCTGGAAATGCTGGCACAGCCTCCTGCGGTACTAATCTTCCTGTTAGCACTACCGATTTTGAAGCCATTAAAAAAATCTGCATAAAAGAAAAAATTGACCTCGTAATTGTAGGTCCCGAAGATCCGCTGGTACTTGGCATTACAGATTTTTTAATCAATGATCCACAGCTTAAAAACCTGGATGTGATTGGGCCCGATAGAACTGGTGCACAACTGGAAGGCAGTAAAGCATTTGCTAAAGCTTTTATGATGCGGCATAATATTCCTACTGCCACTTACCAGGAATTTACATTGGCTAATTATCAGGAAGGAGTGAAATATTTACACAATCATAGTTTGCCGATTGTAATGAAAGCGGATGGATTAGCAGCAGGTAAAGGAGTTGTTATTTGTGAAAATTACCTCGAAGCAGTGGCTGAATTTGATTTGATGATCCACCGATCAAAATTTGGTGAAGCCAGTAAGAAAGTAGTGATTGAGGAATTTATGAAGGGGATAGAAATATCTGTGTTTGTACTAATGGATGGAAAAAATTATGTGATACTGCCGGAAGCAAAAGATTATAAAAGAATAGGTGAGGGAGATACCGGGCCCAACACTGGTGGCATGGGAGCTATTAGTCCCGTTCCATTTGCAGATGCAGTATTGATGAAGAAGATTGAAGACCGTGTGATAATACCAACGGTAAATGGATTAATAGAAGAAGGATTGGAATACCGGGGGTTTATATTTTTAGGTTTAATGATTGTAGATGGGGAACCCTTTATGATAGAGTACAACTGCCGCCTTGGTGATCCTGAAACAGAAGTGGTGTTGCCACGATTAAAAAATGATTTTCTTGAATTGATGGTAGCAGCTTCTAACCAGCAATTGGATAAAGTAAAAATTGAAACCGACGACAAAACAACTTGTACGGTGGTGGCAGTTAGTGGCGGTTATCCCGGCGATTATAGTAAAGGATATGAAATAAAAGGGCTGGATAAAATTAATACGGAAGATAGTTTCCTTTACCATATGGGTACTTCTATGGAGAATGGGAAAGTGGTAACTAACGGAGGCCGTATATTCTGCATCACTTCTTACGGTCTCTCTGTTTTTGATGCGGCAGAAATATCAAGAGATGAAATGCAAAAAGTATCTTTTCACCGGATGGAATATAGGAAGGATATTGGGTATGAGTTCGAGTGATATAAATCAATAGCCCGTAAATGATTCTTTCCTAATTTGCAGTCGTTCGCCATTTATCAGCGATGCATGTTATTATGGAAGTACACTATCACGACTACCTTCAATTAGAAAAAATTCTGAATGCACAATCACCGGAAAGTGATAAGCATAACCTTGCGGCGCATGATGAAATGCTTTTTATTGTTATACACCAGGCCTATGAGCTTTGGTTTAAACAATTACATCATGAAGTGAATTCCATTGTAGAAATTATGAGCAAGCCGGCACTTAATGATAACTCTCCCGAATTGCAAACTGTGGTTCATCGCCTCAGCCGCTGTGTTACTATATTAAGAGTGTTGGTACATCAGATAGATATTATGGAAACAATGACCCCCATGGATTTTCTCGACTTTCGGGATATGCTTCGCCCTGCATCTGGTTTTCAAAGCTGGCAGTTTAAAGAACTGGAAGCAAAATTGGGATTGAAATATGAACATCGACACGGTAAAGAATACTATACGGCACAACTGAGAGCAGAGCAAGTTGACATTATTAAAAAAGCGGAAACTGATAAATCGCTGTTGCAATTATTAAATACATGGCTGGAAAGAATGCCTTTTTTAAAAGATGGAGCCGATGCATCTTTCTGGGAAAATTATAAAAACAGTTATCGTAATAGTTTAGCCGAAGCAGAAAAAAACAATCTCTCAGGGTTTGATGAAGTATTTGATGATAAAATGAACAGTGCAGAAAGGTCATTGTCTCCTGCTGCTAGCCGTGCTGCACTATTCATCATGTTATATCGTGGTTATCCATTATTGCAATTGCCTTTTCAATTACTGAATGCATTATTGGAAATAGATGAACAACTCAGTAGCTGGCGATATCGCCACATGAATATGGTACACCGCATGATAGGTACAAGAATTGGCACCGGTGGCAGTACTGGTAAAGATTACCTGAAAGCCGCCGCCGATAAGCATTATATCTTCAGAGAAATAGCACAACTAAATAGTTTTTTGATTGAAAGAAGAAAGCTACCTGCCTTACCTGCAGATATTGAAAAGTATTTAGGTTTTGGTTCGTTCTAGAAAATATTATTCACCGTTACTTATTGGTATAAAAAAAGTGCAGTGATTTTTTCACTGCACCAAACAATCATCAAAATAGTTATTTTTAGAAAGTATACCTAATCCCTAATCCACCCCAGCTACCTACAAAGCCATGACCATCTGCAAATTCAAATGATGGCTGCCAATCTATCGACATATTTATTGGAGCTCCTTTAAATTTATAATCCAAACCAATTACTCCATCTATACCAGCCGTGGCATGCCCGGTATGATAAAAACGATCATGTTTATGATAATGCCGATCATCATAAAAACCAACATGCACACCCGGACCTATATACCATTTTAAACCCGACGCATCACTAAAGTTGCCATGTATTTCATACAAGCCTGTAAAACGAACACCATTTCTCCAGAAATATCCAATTAATTCACCGGCATTATTACTGTTGAAAAAATGTTTTAAAGAAATGCCAGCTCCATCCCAAACTTTTACTCCTAATGCAGTTTTGTAAGAAGAACTATTCTTACTTCGGCTTTGTGCATGAGTAGCGGAAACAAGAAGCAATACTGAAATTGCAAGAACAATACTTTTCATAATAAGATTTTTGTTGATTTTGAATAGCACTTCTCTTCTCCCCATTTTTGTGCCAAAAAGCAACTTTGATGGCAGTATTAATTATGCTGCCCTTTTTTCTTTGATTTTCAATAGAAAATAAAATACAACAATAAGGGCAATGGATGCTGTAGTAAGGAATGTAGAAGTGCTGCCCCAGTATTTCCATAATGCACCTGCAATGATGCTGGCAGATAATGCACAAAGACTTTCGCAACTTGTATAAAAACCAATGGCAGTAGCAGTATTTTGTCCGTGAGCCAGGTTGGTAATCCATGCTTTTATAACTCCCTCTGTAGCCGCTGCATAAATTCCATACAAACCAAAAAGAATAAATATTACTCCGATAGAAGGATGAAAAGCAAATCCTCCATACACAATTGCAAATAATATAAATCCACCTAAAATTATTTTTCTAAAACTAAACCGATCTGCCAGCATACCCATAGGATAGGAGAAACCTGCATACACCAGGTTGTAAAAAATATAAGCACCAATAGTAATAGCATCTGCATTGAAAGTGGCACCTGCTATTGTTATTGTTTGTTCGCCTACCGTTTCTTTAGTAATGAGTAATAAAAAAATATCAGAACTATTGAAGAGTGCAAATAATAACAAACCCGGTACTACCTTTCTAAATTCAGGTGTGGCTATTTTCCAATAATTGAAAAAGGAAAAGAAGTTGCCTTTACCCATTGTTGATACGGGTTGTCTTTTTTCTTTCAATAAAAAAATTAAAAGTATAGATAGAAAACCCGGAATGATGGCGATATAAAAAAGTGTTTTATAATCACCGGGATTAAAAAATAAAAATACCAACGCCACTATAGGGCCAATGGCTGCACCTACAGTATCCATGCTGCGATGAAAGCCAAATACTCTTGCCTTTGTTTCTTTGGTAGCTTCTTGTGAAAGCAATGCATCTCTAGCGGCTGTTCTTACACCTTTGCCCAGCCGATCCACAGTTCTTACAAAAAAAATCCAGACGGGATAAGCAAACGTTGCAACCAATGGCTTAGAAACAGCACTTAGTAAATATCCCAACTTTACAAAGGGCAAACGAACACCTTTCTCATCACTCATTTTCCCAAAATAACCTTTGCTGATGCCGGCAGTAAAATTTACCACTCCTTCCAGTACACCGATCCATAATACAGAAAAACCTATTTCTTTTAAATAGATGGGCATTACCGGGTAAAGCATTTCACTGGCTACATCTGCCAGTAAGCTTACCATGGATAAAATCAAAACAGTTCTTGTAATGATCCGCATACCTTGAAGTTATATCAATAATAAATATAAAATTGTAAACCAAACTATGGTATAATACCGGGAGCCAAAAAGTTGAAACTTTACTATCAGGCTACTTAATTTGGCGAATCGGTATTATATGATTTTATTTTTTATAAGTGTAACTATTGCAGCGGTAGTGTTGTTAGATTTTACAAACAACATCATGTCTTATTAAAAAGTAATTCAACATAAATTTCTTGCGAAAACTTTTAACTACAATTTCTGAAAAGCTGGCAATCAAAAAAAACCATATCCCGCAAGGGTTTTACTTTGATAATTCAAATTATTTCCACCACCTTTGCATCCAACCTGTTGCCGGTGAAGCATTGCAAAGACGAGCAACATGGTAAAATCCAACAAAAAAATTAATGGGACTTTTTAACTGGTTTACACAAGAAATAGCCATCGACCTGGGTACTGCCAATACCCTCATCATACACAACGACGAAGTAGTAGTAAACGAACCAAGCATTGTAGCCCTTAACCGGAATAACCCCAAAGAAGTATTGGCGGTTGGTAAAAAGGCATTGATGATGCATGAAAAAACCCACGAAAGTATCAGAACCGTTCGTCCCCTGAAAGACGGTGTGATAGCAGACTTCAACGCTGCCGAGTTAATGATCAGAGAATTGATCAAACTCGTTTATCCCAAGAAACCTTTATTTCCTCCCAGTTGGCGGATGATGATCTGTATTCCTTCTTCTATTACTGAAGTAGAGAAAAGAGCGGTAAGAGATAGTGCTGAGCAGGCTGGTGCCAAAGAAGTTTACCTGATACATGAGCCCATGGCTGCTGCGCTGGGTATTGGTATTGATGTGGAAGAACCCGTTGGTAATATGATCATTGATATTGGTGGTGGTACTACCGGCATCACTGTTATTGCATTAGCTGGTATAGTTTGTGATCAGTCCATCCGTATTGCCGGTGATGAATTTACGGCCGACATTATGGAAGCACTTCGCCGCTACCATAGCTTATTGATTGGTGAAAGAACGGCTGAGCAAATTAAAATTCAGGTAGGTGCGGCTATGAAAGAGATTGATAATCCGCCAGATGATTTTCCGGTAAATGGCCGTGACCTTGTAACGGGTATTCCCAAGCAGGTAATGGTAAGCTACCAGGAAGTAGCCGAAGCATTGGATAAAAGCATTTTTAAAATAGAGGAAGCCATCTTAAAAGCATTGGAACAAACACCTCCGGAACTGGCGGCTGATATTTATCGCCGTGGTCTATACATAACGGGTGGTGGTGCATTGCTTCGTGGCCTGGATAAAAGATTGGCCAATAAAATAAAACTGCCAGTGCATATAGCAGACGATCCACTCAAAAGTGTGGTAAGAGGCACGGGTATTGCATTAAAACATTACGACAGGTATCCATTTGTGATGAGATAAATTGCCGGAGGTCGGGAATATGAGGTCGGAAAGTTTACTATTGAGGAAAAGTTCCGGCGTCTGACTTCTGACTTCAAACTTCAAACTTTCTTCAGTTGCGTAATATTTTCTTATTTCTTCGCCGCTTCAAAACTTTGATAACTTTCCTTATCCTGCAAGGGGTGGCTTTATGGTTTTTATTCAACTACAATCGTTTTCACCGGGCGAAGTTTTTAGGTGTGGCCAATGAGATGACGGGCCGCATCAATACCGAATACAATAAGGTAGAAGATTATTTTAGCATGAAGGAAGAGAACAAAAGAATACACCGCCTGAATGATTCATTACTAAACCTGCTGCCCCGCAATTTTGCTCAACGGGATACATCTATGAATATGATGCAGGATTCTATTCCTTATGATACGATGGGTAATTATCGCCGATACATTTCCCGCCCGGCTACGGTGGTATATAATACTGTAAATGCACAAAAAAATTATTTACAAATCAATAGAGGAGCTACCCAGGGAATAAAAGATAATATGGCAGTAATAAATTCTGATGGCAGTGTGGTAGGAGTGGTGATAAACGTAAGTCCTAACTTTAGCCAGGTGATGAGTTTGCTGCATGTGCAGAATACAGTCAGTGCTGCATTGAAAGGTAGCGGCCATATTGGTACTGCTGAATGGGATGGTAAAGACCCCCGGTTTCTTATACTGAAGCGAATACCGAAAACTGCTGAAGTAAAAAATGGTGATACCGTATTAACCAGTTCTGTCTCCTTCAACTTTCCTCCGGGCTATATGGTGGGTACTATTGCTGATATAAAACTGGATAATTCCTCTGGGATGTATCTATTAAAAGTAAAAACGGGTGCTAATTTTTACAACCTGCAGCAGGTGCATGTTATTGAAAATATAGAACGGGACGAGCAGGTGAGGCTTTTTGATGAATCGAAAAAGAAAATAGAACAAGTAAAAAAGAATACCCGGTGAGTGATTTAGTAAGAAATATAATTCGTTTTGCTTTTTTCATCCTGCTACAGGTGTATGTGCTTAATAAAGTGCCACATCTACATCGCTTTATTACTCCATATATTTATTACCTGTTCATTCTTTGGTTGCCGTTTTCCATTTCCCGCCAGTGGTTGCTGGTTATTGGTTTTCTTACGGGGTTGGTATTAGATTATTTTACCAATTCACCCGGTTTGCATGCTGCGGCCTGTTTGTTGGTAGCTTATGTTCGTCCCTTTCTTATCGGTGTACTTACCCCAAAAGACTCTTCGGATTTCAACTACCGGGAGCCATCTCCCCGGGCTATGCAATGGACACCCTACGCCGTGTATGTTTTTGTGCTTACACTTTTGCATCATGGCTACATGACTTTTCTTCAGTGGCTCGACTTTGGCAGCTTCCTCGATTTTATAATAAAAGTTGTTGCTACTACCGGCATCAGTTTGCTGCTTATTTTCACTGCCGAAATTTTGTTTCCAAGAAAACTAAAGTTCCGGACAAATACTGCGTAAGAAAAGTAAAAAGTGAAAAGTTGTAACAGAAAATTTTCTTAAATCAACTCTTTATTTGCAAATAGATTTGGAAACCGCATTACGTAATTCGTACATTGCAATCGGTAATACTTCGACTTCATAATTCATCGCTTTTACCCCGCTACATGTCTGTTTTCAATCAATCGAGGAGCCGTATCATCCGCCTTATTTTTTTGGTGGCTTTTATTATCATTATTGCGCAGCTATTTAATCTGCAGGTACTATCAGGTAAATTCAAACAGTTAGCAAAAGACAATGCCGTTTTTGAAAAAATAATATATCCCGAAAGAGGAATTATCTACGATAGAAAGGGGAAAGCAATACTGGTAAACACACTAATTTTTGATTTATTGGTTACACCTGCCGAAATAAAAAATATTGACACCCTTGAGTTTTGCAGGCTGATGAGCATAAGTTTAGAAGAGTTTAAAAAGAAAGTAACCGAAGCTGCCATCAAAAACACATCCGTACGTCCTTCCATTTTTGAAGATTTATTAACACCATCACAACAGGCAAGATTTGAAGAAAATAGTTGGAGGTTTCCAGGCTTTACAATGGTAGAAAGGCCTGTCAGATCATACCCATTCAATGCTGCAGCTCATATTCTTGGATATATCAGTGAAGTAAGTCCAAAGCAAATAGAGCAATCGAATGATTTTTATAGAATGGGAGATTATAAAGGACAAAACGGACTCGAATCTTATTATGAAAATATTTTGATGGGTCAGCGGGGAGTACAGTATCTGATCAAGGATAATAAGAACAGGTTAGTAGGGCAATATGAGAAAGGAGAATTTGATGAAGTTTCAATTGCAGGTCGTGGGTTGAAAACATATATTGACATTGAACTACAACAATTGGCTGAAAAGTTAATGGCTAATAAAGTTGGTGGGCTTGTAGCAATTGATCCTAAGACTGGTGGTATCCTTGCTATGGTATCCGGACCCAATTTTAATCCTAACGATCTTACCGGTTCTGATAAAAGCAAGAACTATGGTCGTATGTCATTAGATGTTACAGGCCCGATGTTGAACAGGGCTATAAATGGTTTGTACGAGCCGGGATCAACTTTCAAACCCATCGGGGCATTAGTGGCTTTGGATGAAGGATTGATCACTCCGTCTTATGGTTATCCATGTGGTGGTAGGTATTTTGGTTGTGGTTCCGGCAAACCTGCCTGTACTCACTCCGGAGGCGGGCATTCAGCTAACCTTAGAGCTGCTATTGCATATTCTTGTAATTCTTACTTTACACATTTATATAGAATGGAAGCTGATAATCCCAAATACGGAAATGTAAAATTGGGCTACCTGAAATGGCGGGAGTATATGAATAAGTTTGGACTTGGTGTTAAATTAGGGGTTGATCTTCCAAGTGAGAACAAAGGAAACATTCCAGATACATCGGTATATAATAAAGAAAATGCCGGAAGGTGGAATTCTTGTACTAATCTGACATTAGGTATTGGACAAGACAAAATGCAGGCTACTCCTTTGCAATTGGCCAATGCCATGTGCCTGATTGCTAACAAAGGATATTATTACACACCTCATTTTGTAAAAGAAATAGAAAACGAAACGGAAGAGGATACAGCAGTTATAAATAAATTCAGAACAAGACATAATGTGCTCACACATATCGATGATTCATCTTTCAGCGCCGTAATTGAAGGAATGAATGATGTGGTAAAATTTGGAACTGCAAGAGTAGCTCAGATACCCGGCATTGAGGTATGTGCTAAAACAGGTACCGCAGAAACTTATACGGTACTTGATGGCCGAAGAATTAAATTACCTAATAACTCTATGTTTGTATGTTTTGCACCAAAAGAAAATCCACGGATTGCTATTGCTGTTTGTGTGCAAAATGCAGGCTTTGGGGCAACATGGGGTGGTCCTATATCAAGAATTTTAATTGAAAAATATCTTAATGATACCCTGCAGAAAAAAAGTGTGGCAGATCTTGAACGTATTTCAAAAGCTGATCTGATGCCTGCCTATTTTAAAAGGCTTCAATACAAAACAGATTCTGTCCGGGCTATTGAGTGGTTTCAGAAAACAAAGGATAGCTCTTACCTGGAGAAATATACATCTGCAATAACAAAGCCTTTACCAACTAAGCCTTCCAAGAAAGAAATCCCTTTTAATAAAAAGCAGGGCAATAAAGATTTTGTTATCAAGGAAAATGAGAACTATTTACGCAAGCAAAAGTTTGGAAAGCCTGCATGACGCAACGAAATCCTGCCATATCAAAAGGAATAGACTGGAGCCTTGTCTGGATTTACATACTACTGGTTACTATCGGGCTGATCGCCATTTTTGCAGCTACCTACAAAGAAGGCGATCCTATATTGCAAAGTTTTTTAAAATTCAGAACTGACTATAGTAAGCAATTATATTTTTTCTTTGGTGGTGGAGTGCTTGCCTTGTTGATATTATTAACGGATAGCAAATTCTTTTCTGCCACAGCTAACCTTGGTTATGCTATTGGCATTTTTGCTTTGCTGTTGGTTTTTCCTTTGCATTCAAATATTAAAGGCACCAATTCAATTATAAAGCTGGGAGCATTTAATTTTCAGCCGGCAGAGTTTTGTAAAATATTTGTGGCATTGGCATTGGCAAAATTTCTTTCACGGCCTGAAACAGATTTTTCAAAATCTCGTTCGCAGTTGATAGCTGCGGGTATTGCTTTGTTGCCTGGTGTGATAAGCATTTTGCAAAGCGAAACAGGGCTGGCATTGGTATATTTTTCTTTTTTTATTGTAATGTATCGGGAGGGCTTGCCATCGGTTTTCTTATTGATCGGATTTGCATTGGCAGCATTGATGGTGGGCACAATTGTTATTTCTCCGAATACGTTTGCCCTTATTCTTACCGGGTTAGCGGTATTTATGATCTATATTTTCCGTCGACAGATAAAAAGGCAAAGGGGATTGTTGCTGAAAATTGTTTTAATATGGATCTTGTGTGTAGGTATTCAACGATTCGCTGTTCCATATGTTTTTAAAAATATTTTACAAAGGCACCAGGTAGAAAGGATATATGATCTGTTTGGTATAGATAATCCCTATGCTGAAAAAAAGGAAGGCGAAACAGCGGCAGATGCTAAAAAGAAAAAAGAAAGTGGCAGTCAGTATAATGTACGTCAATCAAAAATTGCTATCGGCAGCGGAAGACTTTTTGGAAAAGGTATATTGAGTGCTACACAAACAAGAGGAGGGTTTGTACCTGAGCAACGAACGGATTTTATTTTTGATACTGTCGCAGAAGGATTTGGTTTTGCAGGCTGTGTAGTATTGCTGGGGCTTTACCTGCTTTTACTTTTTAGAATTGTAACAGTGGCTGAACGACAGCGAAGTACTTTTAGCCGCTGCTATGCATATGGAGTGGCGTCTGTCTTGTTTTTTCACATAGCTATCAATGTCGCTATGACGGTTGGCCTTGCCCCGGTTATCGGTATTCCTCTTCCCTTTGTAAGTTATGGCGGCACATCCTTACTAACTTTCACTATCATGCTTTTTATTTTGATACGATTGGATGCAGACCGTCAAATGGTGTTGAGGTAAAAATTCCAAATAATAAATCCCTCTAAAAGAGTCCTTCGGACAAATTTCAACCAATACATCTAGGTTTTTGGGATTTGGAATTTGTATTTTTGAGTTTTATGAAGATCATTCCACTTTCCGAAGGCACATTTACTATTGATAAAACAAAAAAGTTTGTACCGTTTGATGAGCAAACAGATAACCTGAAGGAAAGACCTGCTGGTAGTTTGCTGGTAGAAATTCAGCCCTTTGTTATTGTTACTTCAAAGGATATTTTATTGCTGGATACGGGTCTTGGCTTTGAAAAAAACGGAACACTGCAATTGCACCAAAATCTGATGGATAATGGTATCAATCCATCAGAGGTTACAAAAGTATTACTCTCTCATTTACATAAAGATCATGCCGGTGCAGTAGGCATAGAAAGAGAAGGATTGGGTGCCCGGCTTTCATTGCCAAACGCAACTTACTATGTGCAGCGTACAGAATTAGCTTTTGCTTTTCAAAAAGGATTTCCCTCTTTTATTACAGAAGAACTGGAATGTTTAAAGAATAATGAACAGGTGCATTTGCTGGACGGCAATGGAACGATTGATGAATATATCGATTACGAAATTACCGGCGCACATTCACCCAATCACCAGGTATTCCGGATAGAGGATGAAAAGGAAATTATTTTTTATGGAGCTGATGATGCGCCGCAACTGCAGCAGATGAAACATAAGTTTGCTGCCAAGTATGATTTTGATGGTAAGAAAGCGATGGAGCTAAGGCAGCAGTGGTGGCTGAAGGGAGAAAAAGAAAAATGGACTTTTCTCTTTTATCATGATGTAAAAAATCCGGTGTGGAGTTTTACATAAAAGAAAAAGCCAGCCTTATAAAAGACCGGCCTTGCTAACTTATGAAAAACACTGCGTTTAAATATTCTTTGGTAGTAACAACCTATCATTATCTCTTCTGATAGGCCTGTTTCGCATTCTTTCCTGTTTAATAACGTCTTTCAACTCCCGGATAAATTTTTCCTGGTGTTGATAGATTTCATTACTTCTTTTTTCACCAACCACATCTTTAAATTCATTTCTATACCGAATTCTTAGTTCAACAATTTTTTGCTGAAGAATTAATCTGTCACCCTGATTATCTCTTAAAGCGGTTCTCCACTCTCTAAAATAGCGAAGGAAAATAGGAGTAAACTTTTCTGCTTGTCCGGGAGAAAGCCTCATTCTTTGTTGAATATACTCTCTCATCTTATCTCTTATTTTGTCATCTTCCTGTGCCCTAAGAGCATTGGAAGTGATAAGAAAGAGACTTAATATAAATAAAATTTTTTTCATTTCTTTTTACTTGCTAGTTCATCATGAGAGTTTCAGAAGAGGCTTCCTCGTTTGAGTCATCCAAAATCTGGGTATCATTGAGAAGATTTCGAATTTCGCTTTGCGGAACATCCTTCACCAATTCTTTCACATCTTCTGCTTTATTATTATCCATCGAAGCAACTGATTTTTCTACTTCGGTTAATTCGACAAACTCTTCAAGTTTTTCAGTACTTACTTTCTTTACATTCTTTTTTACCCAGCCGTATGAATCTTTATCGGCAGTAATTTTAGTGGCATTATAAACCATAAATCCCGCCATCAAAATTACACCAGTAATTACCGCTGCTGCTGCCATACGGAACCATTTGCGGTGACTTATTGAAATAACTTTTGTTTCAGTTTTATCACCAGCAATATCAGTGTTTAAGTTTTCAAAATATCCTGCTGGTATACTGTAAGGCATTTCTTTTTTCAAACCGCTTAGCAAAGGAGATAGAGTTGCTAGTTCTTCATTTACAGTTTGCTCATTTATTTGCAAAGCGGACAATGCATTTTCTGCAAGGCCATCAAAATAACCAACTGGTAATTGGTAAGGCATTTTTTTGGACATACCGCTAAGAACCGGCGACAAATAACTCAACTCTTCTGATGAAGAAGTTGCCTCCATCGCTTTTATTCTGTTCAACACCTGTGCAGCCAAACCATCAAAATATCCTGCAGGCACGGCATATACATTCTGCGAAGCAATAGTGGTTAAACTACTGTTCAGCTCTTGTAATTCTTGTAATATGTTTTCCTTTTGTGTCATTACCTGTTCTAAGATGGGTTATGCTCCCTAAAGTTTAATGATTTAGCATATAATCCTCAATTTTTTTAACCGCATGATGATAGCTGGCTTTCAGTGCTCCTTCGCTGGTCTCCAGCACCCGGCTCATTTGTTCATATGGCATTTCATCATAGTATCGGAGTCCGAATACAACCCTTTGCTTATCAGGCAATTGCTGTATAGCCAGCTGCAACTTCCATTCTACTTTCTGGGCATCAAAATACTTGTCTGCTTTTATCTTATTGCTAAGGCCACTTTCTACATCACTCAGGCTTACGGATGATCTTTTTTTCTGCTGCTCCAGGTAGGTAAGGCATTCATTGGTAGCGATGCGATAAAGCCAGGTGTATAGCTGACTATCTTCCCGAAAATTCTGCAGGCCATTCCATACTCTTATCAAAACATTTTGCAATACATCATTGGCATCATCATGCTCCACCACCATCCGTCGGATATGCCAGTATAATTTTTCCTGGTATTTGCGGATGATGCTGGTATAAGCTTTTTCTTTAGTGGCAGGGTTGCGAAACTCTGCCAGCAGTTCGCTGTCATTTGTTGTAGTCAGGGGCATATGTCGTCTGGCTTTGGCATGGTTGGAATATCGGAAACAGGATATGTTTAATCCGGTCTTCATTAATTAAATATAAAAAAGGAAGAGCAGAATCTGATGAAAAGAGAATTATTTCTTGGGCTCTCTGTTTTGAAAAGGCGATTTGAATATAAGACCAATTCCGCCACGAAAAGGATAGTGAGAAAAATTAAAATGCTTCCTATTAATCCGGGGAGTGATTACTCCATAAATCTGGCAACCCAGCCTCTTATCTTTTGTAAAAAAAATTTTGGTATCAAAAGCTAAATCAAAAAACTGAGACCATTTAGAATAACCAAATGGTGGAAGCAAATAATTCTGTTGTTCAAATTCTGTATAATCGGTTTTTACATCACTATATCCCACATAATTAAACCGTGCCAATAGAGATTGATGAAATATTTTATCGTAAAAGCTGAATGAGCCCTGCGCAAACCAACGGGTAATATTGCTTTGATAAAAATTATTTTGCGGCGGGTCCGGGGGATCCAGGTGGTACAAAGTTTCCGTCATTTTAAACGTTCCATTTGTGTAACCGCCAAAAAATGAAAAGAAAAATTTAGGATTGTTTTTTTGTAAAGGGAAATAAGCCCCTGCGCCAAGATGATAGCCTTTGTGATGGTAGGAAAGTGCTGAACTATCCCTTATTGGTGAAAACCAAGAAAATCTTTGTTCTATATCCCTGTTTTGCTGAGTATGTAATCCGCCAATGATTGCAAACCGGTTGGTAATTGCATATCCAGCATTCAAATCAAAGCCGTTTGGCTCTCCATAGGTTGCAGAAATTGAATAGTCGTTCTTTTTTTCCAGCGAAGGATTATTGGGCTGATTAGATGAGTATAATTTTCTCTGAATACTGCTAGAGCAGCTGCTTAAAGAAAAAAGTATAATAGCAACGGGGATTATAAAAATAGTTTTCATACTATTTATGACTTTATGTTCGCCATTAATGCTGCCTTACATCAATAATTTCTATTGACCTGCCATGCATCTACATCAAAAGCATAAAATCTTTTTATAATCAGGCATTTTTTCTGGCCATCACCTTTTCTGCTGCGGCAACAATATCAGGTACATCTAACCCATATTTTTTTAGTAGCTGCATAGGTGTACCGCTTTCGCCAAATGTATCTTTGGTGCCTACATATTCAATCGGTACTGGAAAATTCTTCGCAGCACATTGTGCAATGGCATCGCCCAAGCCACCGATGATGTTATGCTCTTCTGCTGTTACAGCACATTTTGTTTTGCGCAGCGATTTTAATACAGCCTCTTCATCCAGTGGTTTAATGGTATGAATATTTATTACTTCAACACTTATTCCTTTTTCTTCTAATTGCACACCGGCTTGTATAGCATTCCAAACCATATGGCCGCAGGCAAAAATGGTAACATCTGTTCCTTTAGAAAATTGTTGTGCTTTCCCAATTTCAAAAGTTTTATCACTGGTAAAAATGGGCCATACCGGCCTGCCGAAACGCAGATATACTGGTCCTTCAAATTCAGCAATGGCTTCCGTGGCTGCTTTTGTTTGTGCATAATCACAAGGCACAATCACCGTCATGCCCGGTAGCATTTTCATTAACCCAATATCTTCTAATATCTGGTGAGTGGCACCATCTTCTCCTAATGTAAGTCCTGCATGTGATGCACAGATCTTTACATTCTTTCCGCTATATGCCACCGATTGACGAATCTGATCATACACCCTGCCGGTAGAAAAATTTGCAAAGGTAGTAGTGAAAGGAATTTTTCCACCAATCGTTAAACCGGCTGCAATGCCGATCATATTTGCTTCTGCAATACCAACCTGTATAAAACGTTCAGGAAATTCTTTCATAAACTGGTTCAACTTTAATGAACCTGCGAGGTCAGCAGTAAGAGCAACTATATTAGAATTTTTTCTGGCTGCTTCTACAATACCATCACCAAAACCGCTACGGGTGTCTTTATTTCCGGTTGATTGAATATCCTTTAACATAGTTGAAAATTAGTTGCGCAAATGTAATGGATAGAAATGAATGAGAGAAAGTGAAAAATAACCAAGAAAATCAGTTCAACTCACCCGGAATACCCGAAAAAACCGTTTCATCAGCTTTTAGCCGAAGCTCCCATTTCCAGGCTGTAGCCATGATGTCTTCTAGAGAA